>JBAUMF010000019.1:0-32984 GCA_049578545.1 Thiobacillaceae bacterium | reverse complement strand
CTAAGGCGCGTTGCGACCGGCGAGCCATTTGACGGAATCATCTCCGGCCGCCTGCCTTTGATCTGGGCGCACGCACAGGTGATCTGCGACAGCCCCGACAAGAAGAAAGTGGAAAGCGGCTCGATGGTAGGCAGGCTGATGCACCGGCCGGTGGCCAATGCCGCTGCCGCGGCGCAGTCCGAGTTGCTGATGGTCACGCCTTACCTGATACCCGGGAAGGAAGGAATGCGGTTGTTCAAGGAATTGCGTAAGCGCAACGTACGGGTCCGCATCCTGACCAGTTCACTTGAATCATCGACCGTGTTGCTAGCGCAGTCCGGCTACATGCAGTATCGGGTGCCCCTGCTTGAGGATGGCGTGGAGCTGTATGAGATCCGTTCTCTTCTTGGTAACACCAGAGGCAGCGGTCAGACCAAGGCCATATCGCGCCATGGCAATTATTCCCTGCACGCGAAACTGTTTGTGTTTGATCGCCAGAGACTGTTCATCGGATCAATGAACTTCGATCAACGATCGATGCATCTCAATACCGAGATTGGCTTGATCATTGACAGCCCCGAGCTGGCTCAACAAATCGCTGCGCGTTTCGAAGCCATGGTGCAGCCGGCCAATGCCTATAGTCTGGCATTGCGCCCAAGCGCCGCAGGGGGAGCGCCAGCTTTGGTGTGGCGCACCCAGAAAGACGGCAAGGCTGTTGAGTACGACACGGAGCCGGCTCGCAGTAATTGGCAAAGGTTTGAGGTGAATATTTTGTCACTGCTGCCGCTGGACAGGGAACTATGAATATACGATTGGGAATGGGTTCGGTGCTGCTACTGGGACTCTTGGTGGCACCGGTTGCGCGCGCGGAGCCCCCGATACAGGTGCAAATAGAAGTCAATTATCTGCTTGGCTATATCGGGGGGTCCGGATGTGAGTTTTATCGCAACGGCACCTGGCACGATTCGAAAGAGGCGCAAGCGCATTTGCGCGACAAGTACAAATGGCTGGTGGCAAGAAATCTGATCAATACCACAGAAGATTTTATTGAAAGGGCTGCCACGGAAAGCAGTTTTAGCGGTCTGGCTTACAAGGTGAAATGTAATGGCGGCGCGACGATTACAAGTAACCAATGGCTGCGAACCGAACTGGCGCGTTTTCGATCTTTTTAAATATTATAGAGAGAGGCTTTCGAGAATGATTGGAAGGCCTAAAACCCGAGTGCCTAAGGTGTATCCCAAACGCAAATGAATAATACCCAACAAAAATTTCTTCCTTTCTCCGCCGGTATCCGGTGCGTGACATTCATGTTCGGATTGATCATGCCGCTGGCCGCTTGCGCCGAGCTCTCCAATGAGTCGCTGCTCGGCCCGGGCCTGCGCTCGCGGCCGGCATACGATGGTTCGGATTCTCGACATGGCGAGTTGGTCCCGGTTGTCCGTTACTTCGGCCAGCCCTGGTTCGCGCGCTCGACTCAGGGTGTGCTTGAGGGCGGGGTCCGGATGGAACTTGCGCCGGGACTGCATGCCGGCGCACAACTTGCCTACGAGCCAGGGCGCAAGACAAGCGAATCCAATTTCCTGGAGACTCACAGCGTCCCGGATGTTGACAATGGGGCGTCGGTTGGTGTGCATCTCGAATGGGACCACAAGTTTGGCCCCATGCCGATCACCTTGCTCGCGCGCGTGCGGCAGAATACTGACTCCGATCTCGGCGCCCAGGCCGACCTGCGCCTCAGCGCAGGTGCATACCGTGGCGGACGCTTGGCCGCGGGCGTATTTACCCAGGCGACATGGGCGAACGCGAAATCAACCGGCTCCTTCTACGGCATCACGCCGCAGGAGTCTGCCACCACGGGCCTGCCGACGTACCATGCAGGAAGCGGATTGTTGTTCGCAAGCTTCGGCGTCCTCTGGTCGGTCGACCTGAGTCAAAAGTGGATCGTCGTCGGAAGCATGGAGTCGCGGCACCTGCAAGGCGACGCATCGAGCAGTCCGCTTGTGGAGCGCGGATCGAATTACTATGCGAGCGCGGGCCTTGCCTATCATTTTTGATGCGCTCGTCGGACGGTCCAGTGCAATCAAGCGCGTCGATGTGGCACCTTACCAAGGGGAAAATGGTGGCCGTGATCGCTACGTCATCGCCATGCTTTAGCGCAGCGTATTATTCATTCACGTGGCTCAGTCTTATCCTCACAAGCCTTTGTTACGCATCGCATTTCCCCGGCTGCGCCGAGTAAACAGAGCTTATGAGTCACCAGCAGTCGCGAATATCCCGGGGGGTTGGTCTGCAGAATCGCAACGTACGGTCTCATTTGGCAGGCCTCAGCCGGAGCCCATGTGATCTTTGATCTCATCGAAGACATCGTGAAGCTGGCGCTCATCGTCGCCTGCCTTTATTTTGTCCTAGGTGCGTATGTACGCCGCAAGCAACCTTCATGGACCGAACCGCTTGGAAAACGCCGTCTGATCACTCTAATGGTGCTCATCCTCGCGGTATCCGCAATCAAACTGAGCGAAGATGTGCTCAACGGTGAATCAGGTCCGATCGACAAGACCATCTTGCTTTTCATCCATAGTCAGGTTCCGAGCAGGCTAACCGGGTTCTTCGAAGCGGTCACATTGACAGGGTCATCATGGGTTCTGTTTCCGCTCACGGCCATGGTGACAAGCGCACTTCTGTGGGCAAGGTACCGCTTCGAGGCTCTACTTGTCGCAGCTTCGGTGATCAGCGGTGCGATTGTGATTTACCTTGTCAAAACGGTGGTCGGCCGAGCTCGCCCCGCGCTGTGGGACACAGAGCAGTATTGGGGTTCCAGCTTTCCCAGTGGGCATACTTTAGCCGTCGCGGCGTTTGCTACCGCCGCCGTTCTGTGCGTGAGCCGAATCAGGCCAGCGGCAGGCAATCTCGCGCTTTCGCTTGCGATCTTGTGGATAACGCTTGTCGCCACTTCGCGTCTGGTACTTGGTGTGCACTGGCCTTCTGACGTATTGGTCGCTGCATGCATTGGAGCATTTCTGCCTCTGGCAATGAGCGTTGTGCTTGAGTTACGTTACGCCAAATGATGCGGTTCAGCAGACTGCCTCCAGCGGAGGCTGAGCATCTCTTTAGTGAGATGCGTACGACCTTTTCGGTCGTTATCTGCCAGTGCGCGACAGTTACGAAGTCGGCCGATTCCAATGGGATGGTCAGTCAGCATGATCACGTCGAAAGCCCCTTACTCGGCCAGCTGATCAGTTGATCTTTTCCCGCAGGGGAGGTTAGTCAGAGTGAAAGAGGCCTTGCGGCCTCTTCCTCCCATGCCGATGCTATCAAATTTGACCACTGGAGCTGTTCAAGTTTTTCGTGACAATCGTCGCCCTTTCCGTTGCAGTCAGGCCCGATACGTTCACGACCGAACGGCTGGCGGTGAATAAGAAGAACGGCTCAGCACGGCCCCGACAGTTGATCAAACATACGGGCCCAATTTAGTTCTGATGCTCTCTTGCCTCATCCTTGATTGCGCCACCAGCCTTCTGAATATCCTGTCCCGCGCCTGCCATCGTGTTGCAGCCTGTAAATGTCGCAGTAGCACCGACAATGGATGGCACAGTGAGCAGCGTGACGAGAACTTTTTTAATCATGGTAATTCCCCCACCAAATAAGTTGGTTCAAGAATCGGGGCGCAAGAAGCAATTGCTACTTTTAACACCACCGATTGCCTTTTCACGCTGATAAACTGGATTAGTCTGTGCGCTGTCGCACATAGATAATGCGGGGCAGCTATAATGGACAAGCAGGGATACGATCCAGATACATAAGTGATGGTGTTTGATCAAGTCTGATAATTCGGAGTTCGTTCATGCCTAGCCCTCATGACCCCCGCCAGAACCATCTACTGGCCGCCCTGCCGGCGGATGAGTACGCACGCATCCTGCCCAATCTGGAACTGGTTCCCATGCCGTCCGGCGAAGTGCTTCACGAGCACGGCAGCCAGATGCGTCACGCCTATTTCCCCACCAGCGCCGTCGTTTCCCTCCTCTACGTCTTGGCGGATGGCGCATCGGCCGAGATCGCCGTGGTCGGCAACGAGGGCATTGTCGGTGTCCCCCTGTTCATGGGCGGCGAAACCATGACCAGCCGCGCCGTGGTGCAATGCGCCGGCCATGGCTACCGGCTCAAGGGGTCATCGCTGCAGGATGAGTTCTTTCACACCGCCCCGATGCAGCGGCTATTGCTGCGCTACACCCAGGCGCGGCTGACCCAGGTGGCACAGGCCGCGGTGTGCAACCGCCATCATTCACTGGACCAGTAACTGTGCCGCTGGCTGCTGCTGAGGCTCGACCGCCTGTGCTCGAACGAGCTGGTCATGACCCAGGAGCTGATCGCCAACATGCTAGGGGTGCGCCGCGAAGGTGTCACCGAGGCCGCCGGCAATTTGCAGAAAGCCGGCCTGATTCAGTACAGTCGCGGCAAGATCACCGTGGTGGATCGGCCCGGACTGGAGGCACGGGTCTGCGAGTGCTACCACGTGGTCAAGAAGGAGTGCGATCGCCTGTTGGTGCCAACCGAACATTGACCACCTGGTCGCAAATCAGGCGATCTCCACCGACCCAGCTACCTGTGCCCGCATGTTGGATGGCAAGCTGAAATATCCGGGAGAACTTCAGCTATTGGCGAAGCAGCGCCCGCATATCCATTATCTGCATCTCCCATGAAGAAGTTGCAACCCGCCTGTTCGCCGTTTCAGTTGCGAACCGCTTATTTCGGTGGCGCGACCGATCCAGCGTAGAACACTTCGCACTCTCCACCCGGAAAGAGCTTCTTCACCTTCTTGATCAACCTGAGCACCGGCCCGGTGAGGGACTTGAGGGTATTCGGGTTCTCGATTACCGGTTTTTGGAAGGTGCCACGAATTGTTTGCCGCACCTTGGCGCAACCCTTGGCGTCGATCAACGCCATGGTTACACCATTGTACCGGTCATTGACAAAATCGAGCCCGCCCTGAAGCGCGACCCGGTTCTCGTTCGTTGCCATGGCCACGTCCTGTGCCTGCGCCACGCCGTGGCCAACCTTCCAGTCGGAGACGAAAGTCCGGATTTCGCTGCGGCCCTCCGATCCTTGAAAGATGCGGGCAAAGTTGTACCCCTTGGTGACCACCAGGCCCAATGGGCCGATTAAGAAGTAGGCGCCCACGTCGACGAGGTTGAATTTCTGACTGGACTCATAGCGGGCGAACTCCCGATCGAGATCGCGGCCATTGAGGATGAGGTTCTTGCCACGCAGCGAGATCTGCCCCTGGGCGGTCTGTGTCAGTTCGTTCACGCCCTCTCCCTGCATCGACAGCTCCGCAGAGAAGTCCATCGAGCCTTCCGCGATATTTTGCGGCGACAGGGTCTTGAGAAACTCCCCAATCTGGAGCTGTGAAATGGAATAGTGGACATGGTATAGGGGAACAGCGCCGGTAAGGTCCGCCCGTATGCTCCCCGCACCTTGCCCAGCGAAGACACGCATCGTGAGCGGCTTGAGATCGAATACCCCGCGCTGCCCGGCAACCGAAATCTTCAAGTCGGAGGCGGCGTAGTCCTTAGTCCGGAGTACCCCACAGGCGAGCTCCACGGCGAGGGAAAGGTTCTTCATGGCGCCCGGGCGTGCCCCCTCCGAAAGCTGCAGGCGGCTCGCGTCCAGGCTGCAATTACCGGCCTCGAATCCGTCCCCGGATTGCTTGTCCGTATAAAGGAGGGTGCCATGTGAAAGGGATACTTTTGCCAGATTCAGGTTGGGTAATGGTCCTCGGGCCGCCGCCGGCTGCTCGAAGTTGAACTTGCCATCGCGGTCCCTCTCGATGGAAATCCTGGGGTACTCCAGCGCCATCTTCTCGATGCGTACTTCCTTTTGGAGCAAAGGCAGGAAATCGATCCCAATCCTGGCCTCCCTTGCGGTAGCGATCTCCGTGCCCCGGTTGCGGATGTGCACGTCCTTTAGCGTAACGAGCAAGTTTGGGAAGAAGCCGATTCCCAAACGGCCACCGACTTTGACTTCCATCCCCATAATGCCCGAGATGGCCGCTTCAAACCGGGGTTTGTAGGCGTTGACATCCAGGAAAAGAAAAAGGGCGACCGTGGCGAGGACAAGCAGCCCGATGAACGCGCCGATGGCAAAGAGAATATTCTTAAGCGATTTTGACATTGCCCTGTTCCACCCTCGCGCTAATTCTACTGCACACCTTCACCGGTTTACGACAATTTGATCCAAGGTGTTGTTGCGCGGCGTGTCGTCACCAGGCGTGCACGACACTGAGTGACTGGTAAGGCAGGTACCACCGGACCCTAGCAGCCATAACGGCCTGCCCGTTGCGGTTGTAGGCGATGCGGGTGAAGACATCGCCCGACTCTGCGACGGCGGACGGATCAAAGAACACGGCCTGCGTCCAGTCGCGGTTCACGCGCCAGATTCCGTGGTTCTGCCCGATAAGCCGGTCGTTCACTTGCCTTTATTCCCCCTGTTCGGACTGTCGGGGTGCTCCTGCGGCCGCGTCTCGCTCCGGCACTGACTCACGTCCTGGTGTTGCAGTATTGCCTGACGCTCGCACTCAGCCTGGCGCTGCTGCTTCTGCTGCTCGGCACCCTGCTGCTGCTTGTCGCGCTGTTGCTGCATCTCAACCTGACGTTTGCGCTCGGCTGGATATCCACCACGGTGCCCCCAAAGCACAGACCATTGCCGGCGTGGGCGAGAGCGGGGCATATGTATGACAACGTACCGACCGCGCTCGACCATGCGACCTGCCATGCCTCGCATCCGGATGTCCATGAAAACCGTTCAGTATGCCGCCGTGCGTAATGCGCGCGCATCAAGTGACTGGCCGCGACGAAGCATGCTCGATTGGCAATTCCGGTAGGATTCCCGATGGAAGGAAATTGAGTTGAACCTGTTCAAACGTAACCTGATGGCTACCATGCTGTTGGCCGTTCTTGGCACTCCCGCCGTCGTGTTGGCCGATGAAGCCCCCATCATGTCCGGTTGCTGCTGGCGAACCGGTTGCCCCCATGGGTGTGACGGCGCGAGCGATCAACGCCTGGTCGCTTTGCACAAGCGCGTGGACATGATGCCAATGATGCTCGGGATAACGCTGGGCCACTAATCGGGATTAAGGAACGGCCAGGCATTCCTCACTAGCGTGCGATCAGCCGTAACAGCGACGATGAAATTCGCGGTCCCATTGCCGCCGGCAAAGCAGCCCCCGGGGCTTGGGATGGCCTGGCTGACCCGGCCTCTCTTACAGCACATAGCGCAGGATCGCGACGAAATGGGTAGCGCTGCCGGCGATGACGAACAGGTGCCAAATACCGTGGGCGTGGGCAAGACGGCTGTCGAGCGCATAGAAGACGATGCCGATCGTGTAGAACAGTCCGCCGGCGGCGAGCCAGGCGAATCCGGCCGGCCCCAACGCCCGCAGGAGTGGGATCAGGGCCACGAGGGCCACCCATCCCATCACGACATAGAGCACTACGGACAGTATTCGCGCTCCGCTGTGAGGCCTTAGCTCCTGCAGGCTACCGAGCAGCGCGAGTCCCCACACCACCCCGAGCAGGGACCAGCCCCAGGGGCCGCGCAGCGTCACCAGGCAGAACGGGGTATAGCTGCCGGCGATAAGCAGATAGATGCTGTGGTGGTCCAGTTTGCGCAGCATGTTCTTGGCCTGCCCTCGCAGGCTGTGGTAGAGCGTGGAGACGCTATAAAGCAGTACCAGCGTTACGCCGTAGATTGAAACGCTTACCACCTTCCAAGGATCGCCGTCTAACGAAGCCAGCACGATGAGTGCGACGGTCCCGGCAAGCGCCAGGACAGCCCCGAGGAGATGGGTCAAGGTGTTGAATTTCTCATCGAGGCAGGTGTGCTTGACAGCGCCTCTGTCGATTGGCATGCCCCGCCGTGGTGAGATGCGGTTTTCGGTCATTGAGGTGGTTTTGATGCTTCCATCAATCCGGCTACCCTACTCGCCGCCTTAATCAGGTGATTGCTGCTGACGCAGATATTCACTCCGTTTAATATTGAAATACTCGGCTTTGCCCAATTCATGTAACTGGCGGGGATATTTCTCAGTGGCGGCGAACCAGTTTTGCAGGCGTTTTTCGAGCCGGTAGCGGGGCGGTGCTGTAACCGCCCCGAGATACGAATCGATGGCGAGGTAATAGCGCATGGTGTTGCGTTCCACCACGCCACGCATACCGCCGATATATTCTGGCTGGCCGTCGGATTGCGTGCCCGTGATGGTGAACCCCACCTTGTCTCTTCCGATTGTGGCCAGGTAAGTCTTCATGGCGAGTCGCCCAGCCAATCCGTAAGCATAGGAATAAGTGAGATGCACAAAGGTCCGGCCGCCCTCCACCGGTATGGCTGCCAGACGGATGCGATAGTCGCGGGTGCTCAGCGGCCCTTTATCCGCATCCAGCCGGATCTCCAGATAGTTCGGCGTGGCTGCCGCGAGGAGATAGGAAAATTCAATGGGATAGGCATCTTCGATGGGCTGAGTGGTTTTCTTACCGATGCTGACCATCAGAACAGTCCTCAGCTCGTTGGTCGTGGCATGGCAGTACTTGGTATTGAGATGCAGGATCAGCACGTCGCACCATTGCTCTGGGCGGTTGAGTGCCGCACTGACAGTGGAGAACGGGTAATCGACCAGCGCGTAGGCATCGCCTTTCAACTCGTTGGAATATTCGGAAGAGTTAAGGGTTAGCGCTCGCTGAAATTGGTTGTGAAGGAGCCGTTCACCCAAGGACGTGTAGTTGGCGTGGAGCGATGCGGCTGAAAGCACATCCGGCATGGAGGCAAGCGCCTGCCCCGCACTGGAAAACGCGATCCAAACGATCAACAAGCGTGCCAGCCAAGTCAACTTATTTTCCCGTAATTAGTAAGGCATCGACTCCGGAGCAACTCAATTATATCCATCGCGGCCGCCATAGCCTCCGCTGCGACCGTCTTCATGGTCATCGTGATCTCTCTATCATTTGTATCTTCGCGATAATCCCGGCGATTCCGATAGTCATCATCATGACCTCGCTCAGGCACAACATAACAACCACTCAAAGCCTATCGTCAAGCTTGAAACTAACGATAATTGTTTCATGTTTTATCCTCTTATTGATTTGGTTGATCTACCGTGTTTCAAAACGTAAGAAACAATCAACTGGGCGAGTTCCTATGACGAAAGTTCATATTTCCGCCTTGGGGGAAATCTTTGATTCAAAAATCGCGATTCGATACGCGTTTCGTGACGGGTCGTCGGCGATTCTGAACCGGCCTTAGACTGCTCGCGGGGTAATCGGCACAATTACCCGCCGAATTTGCTGAGGTAGTTGTATTGAGACAGTGGTTCCTATGCGTTAACGACCATGGCCGCGATCGTCGCCACGGTGGTCGTTCTGGCCTCCGCGATGATCATCCCTGTGCTCGCCACGACCGTCACCCTGGTAATCGCGAAGCTGTTCCTGGTAATGCGGGGCGCATGCTGTTGTACCGGTTGTCCTACACAAGATAAACCCGCCCGATAGCTATTGGCTTACGATAAATCACTTGCGGCGGCGGATAGTCACCGATGTCGATGCGGCCATAGGAGCCGGGTTGGCCGAGGCTAAGCGAAACGACAAGGTCGGCAGCAAGTGCCGCAGTCGCGGCGGTGGCAGCGGCTACAGTCGCTGCTTACAGCCTCCCGGACAATCCGCCCAATCAGTTCTTCGGCAAAGCGCTTCTTCATCTGTGAGTCCTTTCTGTTGCAAAACTACTGGACCCACAGACTGATGGGCTACAAACTGCCGACTCAGGTCACTCTCTGGCGCTACTCAATGATACCCACCCTGACCACCATATCCTCCACCCTGACCACCCTGACCACCGTAACCTCCACCCTGACCACCATCATGGCCCCTGTGATCTCGTTGATCATTACCCTGATCGCGATGATCGCGTCCCCCCTGAGAGCCATCATCATGGCCTCTGCCAGGCGGAAGTAAACAACCACTCAATCCAATCATGGTTAAGCTTAAAACTACCAATAGTTTTTTCATGATCCATCCTTTCATTAAGACAATTCATCTACTACATTTTTTGAATCCATAAACCAGAAGAATCTACTGGCGCGGATCCTGCAACGAAAATTCAAGTTTCAGTAATTGGGGGCAGAAAGCCATAGGTTCCATTCTCGCGATCAGCCACGGATCTTTGCTGACCCTGAACTGCCCTTCGACTGCTGGCGCTCATACCTCCGCGACATTGCGGAGGTATGAGCGGGGACCTTTGTCACGTCTGTGCCTTAACGATCATGGCCACGGTTGCGGTCGTCGCCACGGTGGTCGTTCTGGCCTCCGCGATGATCATCCCTGTGCTCGCCACGACCATCACCCCGGTTATCGCGATGCTGTTCCCGGTAATGTGGAGCGTACTCGTGGTTGTACCAGTTGTCCTGCACAAAGTAGACCCGCTCGCCACAGGCGTTGTATTCGCGGCAGTACTTGCGCCAATGTTTGGCGTGGCCCGGGGGAACGCGCAAATAGATCGGCGGGCGGTCCATCGGCACCCGCTCGACTGCAATGGGCTGTCGGTAGATCACTTGCGGCTGCGGATAGCCGCCGATGTCGAGGCGGCCATAGAAGCCGGGCTGGCCGATGCTGACCGAGACGCCAACGTCGGCAGCGAGTGCCGGGAGGGGGACCGTGACAGCGGCTAGCGCCGCTGCGATAAGAAAACGTTTCATGTTGAATCTCCTGGTTGTTGGCCGCTGACTGGATTGGCAGAGCCTGGCCCCGATTCGGTTGGAACCGCAGCCGGGCCGCGCAGGCTTGTGCTACGCCCTGCCCTGCAGGCATCCGGACTGTCAGGATATCCGCTTTGAAGCAGAAGCTTAATCATCCTTCTTGATTCGCAATTTGCTCGTGACCGACGTTACGCCTTCGGTTCCTTGCGCGATCGAAACCGCCTTGTCCGCTTCTTCCTGGGATCTGACTATGCCGCGCAGAACAACCATGCCCTTGCTGTCGGTATCGACCCTGATATGCACCAGACTTTTGATCTTTTCCGCCGCCAGCTTGGCCTTGACTTTGGTGGTTATCACCGAGTCCTTGACGAATGCCATGGGGTGCGAGCGGTCCGCGTCTGCATCGTCTTTATGCTTCACGACCCGGAGATGGCTCGTGACCGACGTTACGCCTTCGGTCCCTTGCGCGATCGAAACCGCCTTGTCTGCTTCTTCCTGGGTCCCGACCTTGCCGCTCAGAACCACCATGCCAGCGCTGTCGGTATCGACCTTGATATGCACCAGACTTTTGATCTTTTCCGCGGCCAGCTTCGCCTTGACTTTGGAGGTTATCGCCGAGTCCTTGACGAATGTCATGGGGTGCGAGCGGTCCGCGTCTGCATCCTCGGCATGAGCCGCCAGCGGGGCGAGCAAGCTGCCAATGATGAAGACGCCTGTCGCGAGTTTGATATTCATGGTGTGTCCTTTGTGTAGTGAGTGGAGAAGTACGGATGATCCGGTTATTCGCAAAAAGTGTCTGTTCGCTAGCACACATAGAGCAGCACGGAGGCGCTTGGCGCGGGCCTGCCCGGCGGCCGGCACTGTGGTCCGGCGGGCCCTGAAGCGATTGCCGGCGCTGTTGGCAGCAGAGTTGGTGTGCCGGGCCACTTTCCATGAGGCGGTCTGTCGAAGCGCACGCCCACCGTCCGGGGCTTATGATTCCGTCTCGTTTGTGTGCGGTATCGAACGGTGTGCTGGCGTGCTTCATGGTATCGTAATTCATTAGCTGTATTAAAGGAGTAGGTCATGTCTATTCGATTTCTTGCCTGTTTGGCAGCCTCACTCTGCATCTTCTTTTCCGGATCTGTGCTCGCCCAGGAGCAGGGAAGTGTGCTTGAAATGAAACAACTCCAGATCTCGCTATCGGTCATCAACTCGGAACTCAAGGCCGATCTCGATCAGATCCTCATGTTGGAAGAGGCGATCAGGGCGAACGCCCAGTCGTCACTTGAGGTACAAGGGCGCTCACCCGATCCCGTATTTTATGAGGATGTGGCAGCCGCGCAGCGGCGGGCAATCCAGCGTGAGACAGCGATGAATGCTCGACTCGACGCGCTTCTGGCGCGAAGCGCCGCGCTTGATGCGAGAAAACAGCCACTCCTTGAGCGAATTCAGGAACTCGGCATGCTGCCGCAGGAACAGGCAGTGAAGCCGGAGCGCACTCAAAAGTAAAGTCTTGGCGTTGGGGCCAGCGCCGCCCTGCCTGATTGGCCATGCCGTCGTCTTGAAGATGAATGCTTCGCCAGCTGTTGCATTGCCAGAGACTAGCCAAGAGTGTCGGTAGTCCGCGCGGCGGTTCTGATGATCCAGATAGCAGGCGTGTTCCCACACGTCGACGGCCCGCAGTGGCCTTGCCCTTGGTCATGGGCGTATCCCCATTATCGGTCTTGACTACCTTCAACTTGCCGTCTTCCGCACGAGCCGAACCCAGCCGCCGCCAAACTCGATCGTCGTCGCCGTCCCCCGCACCTTCATGCATGCATCCAGCGTGCAGGAGGAAGCCTCGATCGGTTGCATCAATGCCGCGGGATGCTCGCCGCCACCTTTGGCTCGCAGACTGCGCCAGTAAAAGGCATGGTTCCGGGCTTGCACTGCATTGTGGAAGATCGCGACATTGTCGGTTCTTCGGGCGGTCTCGCCGATACGTTTCTCAACGAAAGCTCTGCGCGCGCCGTGCCGGCAATCAGCCCGTTCACGGTATCGACATAGCCCTTGTCATTGTGTTTTGAGCATAGTTCCAGCCCGGAGAATGGTTAATACGTTTTCCAAGGCAGAACAGCGAAATTGAAGCGGTTTTGAAAAATCCGAACCCGGTTGAAGCAATGCATAAACGTCTCCCCGGCGAATGTTGAACCTCTCGCTAAGAGATCAGGCCAATGCGCGAGCGCAGTGCCCCGGGCGGGCAGGCCAAATGCATCGCACGTCAATCGTTACTTGTTGATTTCGTGGCCAATGATGCCGCCCACGGCGGCACCGCCGACGGTTCCAATCGCGCTGCCGTCCGTAAGAACAGCACCGCCGACGGCGCCGACTCCAGAGCCGACGGCGGTGTTTTTGTCCTGCGCCGACATGCCGGCACAGCCGCCCAGGCCGAGCAGCATTGTTGCAGCCACTGCACTGAGCGCAAAGCTTTGTCTTGTTTTCATGGGATTACCTCTTTCCAAAATAGTGTATTGCCGGTGCCTGGCACCGGGTCGAGTGTGGCTTACGCCTTGCCGAAGCGCGCCTTTGCGTCCTTCAAGCAGACGTCCTTCGCCCTGCCAGCCATCTCGTCGCACTTTTCCTTCGCTACCGCATACTCGGCGTCAAGCTTCTCTGTCGCGGCACCCTTGCGTGCGTCGGCGGACTCTTGGCGGGTCGTGGCCTTCGCGACCGAGGTCTTCATCTGCACCCTGGCGTCAGCCTTGGCGGCAATCTTCATGGCTTTCGCCTCCTTCATGCACACAGCCTTCGCGTTGCCGGCCTTGCGGTCGCATTGTTCCTTCGCCACTCCATAGTCAGCCTCCGCCTTGGCGACACTCACCCTGTAGAGGGTCTTCCGGCTGGGCTTGTAGCTGGCTTCGAGTTCAGCCATCGCGACCTTATTCTTGCCCCTGGCCTCGGCCTCGCAGATATCGTTCGGATTGCCGGATAACGAGGTGCAGCTCGCCTTGGCTGACTTGTACTGGGCCTCGATCTCGTGCTTGCCGGCCTTGTAGTCGTGCCTGGACATGCTCTGCGCCAATGCGCCGGTGCTGAATGCAAGGCTGAGCACAAGTGCGATCGCGGTGATGTCAACTTTGTTCACTGTCGTTCCTTGATATAGGGGGGTTGCGAGTGATGCAGCGGCATAGCTTGCCGGGCAGCACTTCTCTTCGCCAGGAGTAAGCTGTTTCCATTGCGCATTGCCACGCCGCAGACATTGCACGCAGGTTGGCTCCAATGATTGAAGTCTATGGAGAACCGCCTTCGCCGTCTGTCTGCGAACGCACATAGCCGGCAATCGAAGCCGTATGTCCGTTGTTACTTCGTCTGGGCGATGAAATGTATAATTGAACTGAAATACCACGCGCATTCGCTTCCCCCACGTCGGGGTGTTTGTTTGACGATGCCTAATAATCCGGAGACCACTCATGACTCCCGCCGCTCATGACGCCACCCCCCCGCTCATGACCCCCCGCCAGAACCACCTTCTCGCCGCCCTGCCGGCCGACGAATACGCACGCATCCTGCCCAATCTGGAACTGGTGCCCATGCCGCTCGGCGAAGCGCTGTACGAACCCGGCAGCCAGATGCGCCACGTCTATTTCCCCACCACGTCCATCGTTTCCCTGCTCTACGTCATGGCGGATGGCGCATCGGCCGAGATCGCCATCGTCGGCAACGAGGGCGTCGTCGGCGTCTCCCTGTTCATGGGTGGCGAGACGACGACCAGTCGCGCCGTCGTGCAAAGCGCTGGCCACGGCTACCGGCTGAAGGGGTCCTTGCTGAAGGATGAGTTTTTCCACGCCGGTCCGATGCAGCATCTGCTGCTGCGCTACACGCAGGCGCTGCTGACCCAGATGGCACAGACCGCGGTGTGCAACCGCCATCATTCACTGGACCAGCAACTGTGCCGCTGGCTGCTGCTGAGCCTTGACCGCCTGCGCTCGAACGATCTGGTGATGACTCAGGAGCTGATCGCCAACATGCTCGGGGTGCGCCGCGAGGGCGTCACCGAGGCTGCCGGCAATTTGCAGAAAGCCGGCCTGATTCACTACAGCCGCGGCAAGATCACCGTGGTGGATCGACCCGGGCTGGAGTCGCGCGTCTGCGAGTGCTACCAGGTGGTCAAGAAGGAGTTCGATCGCCTGCTCCCGGGGGCAATCGCACCGTAATCCGGTTGTCCGGGAGACGTCGCACTCGATAGCGGATTGCACATAAGCTCGCCTACCAGCCGAGCTTATGTGCGCTACCGTCCAGACAATCGCCAGGTTTGACTCCAGGATATGAGCTGTTCATGCCGGGGAAGCTATTCGCCCCTGACCCGCATCCGACATCGGAATTGCCTCGCTGCCTGTCCCTGTGCCGTTCGTCGGGTTTCCCCAATTCCAGGAGAGTCCACGTGCCACGCACCAAGTCAGCCCCTCCCGCCAATCGCTTGCTTGCCGCCTTGCCGCGCAAGGACCGACAGCGTTTTCTGGCCGGCTGCAAGCCGGCCGAGCTGGCTTTTGCCGATATGCTGGCTGAACCCGGCGACCGCATACGCCACGTTTACTTTCCCACCGAAAGCATCATTTCCCTGGTCATGCCGATCGATGAGCACGCCAGTCTGGAGGTGGGGCTGGTCGGCAATGAAGGCATGCTCGGAATCTCGCTCATCCTCGGGGTGGATGTTTCGTCGTTGCGCGCCGTGGTGCAGGGCGAAGGCCCGGCACTGCGCATGGGCGCTGCGCTGTTTCGCCGCGAACTCGGGCTGAGCCCGGCACTGCAACGCCTGCTGAAGCGCTACCTCTATGTGCTGAGGGGCCAGCTTGCGCAAACAGCGGCCTGCACCCGTTTCCATGTGGTGGAGGCGCGCCTCGCCCGTTGGCTCCTGATGACGCGCGACCGTGCGCATTCAGACGAATTCCATGTCACCCACGAATTCCTGGCAAATATGCTGGGCGTGCGCCGCGTCGGCGTCACCAAGGCCGCCACTTCGCTGCAAAATCGCAAACTGATCAGCTATAGCCGCGGGAATATCACGGTTCTCGACCGCCGTGGGCTGGAGGCTGCTTCGTGCGGGTGTTACGGCGCCGACAATGCAGCCTACGCGCGGATGCTGGGTTAGTGCGGCACAATTTTTCCCTGGCCTCATGCAGCGCCGGTTTTCTTCTCTATCAAATCCCCCAGCAACTTGAGCTGTTCCTTCTGCATAGCCAATAGTTCGCCCCACTGGCCTTCTCGCAACAAGTCCATTTTGTTGTGCAGCAACATGATTTCGAGTTCGGCCTTCAGGTTGACTTCATAATCGTGCTCCGCATTGAGCCGGTCTCTTTCTGCCTGCCTGTTCTGCGACATCAGGATGATGGGCGCCTGAATGGCGGCCAGCATCGAAAGAACCAGATTGAGCAGAATATAAGGATAGGGATCAAAGGTCTTGGCGTACGTGAGCAGGAGAAACGCATTCAAGCCGATCCAGATGACCAGGACAGCGGCGAAGAGACTGATGAATGTCCAGGAACCACCGAAACTCGCAACTGCATCCGCTGCCCGCTGGCCCCGCGTTGTCTACGCCGCGAATTGCTTTGCGGTGTTTCTTGCAATGTGCTTTCGTCCAGCGACATGACGGGCAACCTTCTTGGTGATTTCGTCCAATGACTTATAGGGTAGGCCCAGAAGTTTTTCTGCGATGTCGTCTGGTTTTTTCATCATGTCCCAATATGTGTCGAAGTGATTCCATTATCGGGGCGGGTCCGGGATCGGATTCAGCCACCCCGGGGGACGGTGGAATAATCAGCTCAATCCGTGTTGATTACCGCCGCTACGGCTACCCTGCTGCCCGTCGGATGAAAGCATGCCCATACCCAAGCGTGACTGGTAGCTGGTTTGCCTGAGCGAACCAGCTGGAGCGGTGGTGACAAGGCCTGTTTGGTTCTGCCTTGCCCTCGGGTGGATGCCGCGCCGCGAACCGGGGACGAAGATGGATCTCCTGGTCTGCCGCCAGCCTCATACTCAGCACAACCGGTTTCCCACACAAACTCGGCGGCAGGAAATCTGGGTGCGGCTTGATGGCATGGCCTTGATCAAACGGCACCAAGAATGAGCTCACGTCAGCCTTTACGATCGTCTTATGTACGACACCGCACGGACGTACCTGGATATGTGTAGTAGCATAATAATAATATTAAGGAGTGACGTCGGATTCAGTTGACAACGATGAGTCCGACTTTGCTATCGAACGAAAGGTAAATAAATGCTGAAAATTCGCCACGTAATCCTTGCGCTAGGGGTACTGATGTCCCCGCTGGTTGCTTCTGCTGCTCAGGTAAGCGTTGGTATCGGGTTTCCAGGCGTAAGCATCGGGATCAACCTGCCGGCATACCCGCGACTCGTCCGCGTGCCGGGTTACCCGGTCTACTACGCGCCGCAACTGGACGCGAACTTCTTCTTTTACGACGGCATGTACTGGGTTTTCCAGAATGACAACTGGTACGCAAGTTCCTGGTACAACGGCCCCTGGGGGCTTGTGAATCCCGAGGATGTGCCGGTGTTCGTCCTGCGCATCCCGGTGCGCTACTACCGCCAGGCACCTGCGTACTTCCGCGGGTGGCGTGCGGATGCGCCGCCACGTTGGGGCGACCGCTGGGGCCATGATTGGGAGCAGCGCAGAAGCGGGTGGGATCACTGGGACCGCCGCGCTGCCCCGAGGCCTGCCCCGCTGCCTGCTTTCCAGCGGAAATATTCAGGGGATCGCTATCCCCGGCAAGTGGAGAAGCAGCACCAGCTTCTCGAGCGGAATTACCGTTACCAGCCGCGTGACCCCATAGTGCGACAACACTATCAGGGCCAGGGTCGGGATCAGGGTCGCGGTCCTGACCATGAACGGGGTCGGGATCAGGGTCGCGGACCTGACCATGAACCGGGTCGGGCTCGCAACAATTAACGCAAGCTGAGCCGGAGGGAACCGACGCCAGGCTTGGATCGGTTTGAGCCTGCCCGGCTGTCCGGCGCTTCCGCAGGACTTGCCGGGCCACCCGCGTCGCGGGCGTTGACCCATACGTTAGCGCCAGTCGACCGCACCGAAGTGTTCGTCGCCGATATAACTGTAGAAAAGGCCCACCGTCGCTCTCTCCTGCGTTCTGTTACCCAGCAAGGGGTAGGTTGCATCGCGACTGTTCCACAAAAACTTGACGGCGATGGCGTGCCGCTTGTGAATGGGTAGCGTGAACGATATGTCGGCGCGGGAGATGTTGTCGTGCCCTGCGGTGCCGCCGGAGCCGATTCCGCTCACGAAATATTCCCGTGCCGTCAGGTCGAGCGAGGCCGTGTCGCCCATAATGAGGCGCAGCGCCAGCAGGGCCTGCGGCGCCACCCCATAGTGGTAATCGCCCTCGGAGGCGCCGTGCAGGGTTCCCACCGCGGCGTAGCCTGCGCCGACCAGAGCGGTGCCCTGCAATGCGACGGTTCGCGACAGCCACTGCTGGGCCGTGGTGCCGAGAGACACCGCGGTGGTCGATATGCGATAGGTTTGCGGGGAAATATAGTCGTAGCTGCCGTAGAGGCCCCAGACGCCCCGATAATCGTCACCGTGGTCGTAAGCCTTCCCGATCAGCAGTCCGCGCGTCTGGATGTTTTCGAACACGTTCGCGCTGGAAGCGGTGGCCTGGAAGGCAAAGTAGTCGAAAGGACGGTCGTACTCGTAGCCGGGCTTGCCCGGCAATCCGTACTCCATGGAAAAGTCTGCCAGAATCTCATTGCGCTTGAGCCCGGTCGAAGTGCCCTCGACATTGCGCGTGGCGCTGTTCAAGCCCAGTTGCAGGCGGCTGTAATAGGCCGCGCCGCGGCTGGAGAAGACGGGATCGAAGCGATCGCCGAAGGCCAGGCGATTGAAACCGGTCGACGGGGAGATGGCGGCGGCGGCGGTTTCACGCCAGAACCTGGGGAGGCCGTCGCCCTGCTCGAGCACCAGGCTCGACATCCGGAACAGCGCCTCGCCGAGGAAGCTCCCGGCGACGCCGCTCGCGACCTGGTCATTCTTGGACGGCAGCGTCTGTTCGCCCGCGATCTCCCATGCCACACTGCCAGCAAAGGTGTAGCCGGCCGACTCCCAGTAATTGAGGCCCGCCGAGCGCGCGAAGCCATGATACATCGAGCCCTGATAAGGGTGCCCAAACTGGTTCACGCTGTAAGGATCGTGGTCGGTGACCCAGGCGCTGCGCAGGTTGCGCCGGATCGACGACAGGCTGACCTCGTAGTCGCTGCTGCCGCTGACTTGGTTGTTGAAGCGATTCAGCAGAAAGTCGAAGCCGGGGATTTCCAGGGCCGGGATCGCGTAGCTCTTGTGTGTTCCGAACTCCGGCAGGGAAGGAGACGTTAGGTCTGCGGAGGCGGGGACCGCCGGTACGCTCGCCTGTGCCAGCATGTCCCCTGGGACTTGAAGCGGATGACCGCTATACCACTGCAGATCCGAGGACCACATCAGTCCCTGTGTCTGGAGCGCGCGTGCGGCGGCATCGTCTCCGGATGCCGCCCGGGACTGCACGCCGATAGCGCTGGGCACCTGGGTAACCCCGCCACGCGCGGCTGTTGAGACCAACGCAACAGCCGCGCTGAGCAGCACCGATCCTACCCTCCGGCCATACAGCTTTTTCAAGGCTTTTCCCCTTTGGCAATCCATTCTATGACAGCAAATTCCGGACCAATTCAGCTTGCCCCCATCCTAAGCTCAAGACGATCTCGTATCGTTACCGGCCAGCGACAGAAATTTGCGCACCTGCATCGACAGCCCAAATATTTGAGCCCTCCCTTCCTGCGTGCTCCGCGCGATACAGAACATAAAGCGTTGGTCTAGAGCGTGTTAGCTCTAATTTCTCAGCCAGAGATGCGAGTTAACACCCGCTCGCTGGGGCATGGACGAAATCAATACCCAATGCTAACAGAACGTCTTGCAAAGGCTGACCAGCCTAGCCGATCACTTTATGTACGGTAGCGCACGGACGTGCCTGGACAAGTGTGGGTATTCTATACATGAAAGTGAGAGTTGGCGTCGCGCTTCGCTGGCAACCATGACTCAAAATGGTTTATCGAACGAAAGGCAAACAAAATGTTGAAAATTCGCCACGTAGTCCTTGCACTAGGCGCGCTGATGTCCCCACTTGCTTCTTCTGCTGCACAGGTGAGCATCGGTTTCGCGATACCCGGGGTGAGCATTGGGATAAATCTGCCGGCCTACCCGGAACTCGACGTGGTGCCCGGTTACCCGGTCTACTACGCGCCACAGCTGGACGCAAATTACTTCTTCTACGACGGCTTGTACTGGGTTTTCCAGGATGACAACTGGTACGCCAGTTCCTGGTACAACGGCCCCTGGGGAGTTGTGAATCCCGACGAAGTGCCGGTGTTCATTCTGCGCATCCCGGTGCGCTACTACCACCGGCCACCAGCTTATTTCCGCGGGTGGGGCTATGATGCGCCGCCGCGCTGGGGTGACCACTGGGGCCGTAATTGGGACCAACGCCGAAACGGTTGGGACCGGTGGGACCGCGGCGCTGCCCCGGCACCCGCCCCGTTGCCTGTATACCAGCGGCAGTACTCAGGGGATCGGTATCCCCGGCAAGTGGAGCAGCAGCGGGAGCTGAACAGGCAGAATTACCGTTACCAGCCGAATGATCCTTTGGTTCGCCAGCATTATGAGATGCGGCCAATGCAAGGTGCGCCGGTGCCTGTTCAGCGCGGACCGCAGGGAGCGCCACAGCAGGGAAACCCCTGGTTGCAGGGTACCCAGCGTAACTACCCGCAACCATCGGTTCAGCAGGGCGCGCCACAGCAGGGAAATCCCTGGTTGCAGGGCCCCCAGCGTTACAATCCACCACCGTCGGTTCAGCAGGGCGCGCCGCAGCAGAGAAATGCGTTGCCGGACTGGATGCAGGGCCCCCAGCGTAACACCCCGCCACCATCGGTTCAGCAGGGCGCGCCACAGCAGAGAAATGCATTGCCGGACTGGATGCAGGGCCCCCAGCGTAACACCCCGCCACCATCGGTTCAGCAGACTGCACCAACGGCCCCCCGCGCACAACCGCCGCAGGGAGGTGGGAGTGTGCAGAGGTCAGCTCCAACGCAAGCCCCTCGCCAACAGAGAGGCACGGCAGTCCAAGTTCAGGGCCCGAAGGCACCGCAAGGGGCAGTCCAGCAAAAGCAGCCGATGCCAGGATCGCAGGGCAGGGAAGAAAGACATCAGGGCAAGAACGCCACGCCCGTGCCAAAACAGGGACAAGGGCAGGGCCAGGATCAGGAGCGAGGTCGGGATCACAACAATTAACGCAAGCTGAGCCGGTCTCAGACTTGACGTGGGTGCAGGCGCGGCCGCGCTTGCACCGCTTTAGAGTGGTGCATGTTGTATGCCCCTTGCGGGCCCCATAACACAGAGACCATCAAATGTATTGCAGATGATCTCCATTATTTAGGAGTAATAAAAATGCTCGAAACAATTGCGATTATCTTGATTATTCTTTGGTTGGTTGGCCTGGTTTCGTCGTACACCATGGGCGGGTTCATTCACATTCTCCTGGTCATCGCGATCGTGGTGATCGTGATACGTGTCATTCAAGGTCGACGCCTGTAAGGGCTCTGAAATTATTCTATGCCGCCTGCTGTGTGGCACGGCAAAAAGTGGCTGGCTGCCGTGATGAATTTTCCGCCGCAGGCAAAGGATGAGCGGATGAATTCGGGGCAGCCGCATACCGGATATTGTACATTTTTAGGCGTTAAACAGCAAAGCAAACCCTTGGTAAGCCACCGTGAACACGGTACAACCAACAACGGAGAAAAGCATGGAAAATATATCTGATGATGTCACCAGCGAGCAGTTGATCGCCGATTTCAAGGTGGTCGTGGCAGATACCGAAGCGTTGCTGAAAGCGACGGCCCACCAGGGTGGTGACAAGCTGGCCGAGGTGCGCGCCAAGGCCGAAGAATCCCTCAGGGTTGTGCAAGCCAGGATGGCGGAGGTGCAGGCTGCGCTGCGTGCCAGAGGTAAAGTGGCAGCCAGGGCGACTGATGTTTACGTTCACGAAAATCCATGGCAGGCCGTGGGCGTCGCGGCCAGTGTCGGCCTGGTGATCGGCTTCCTTATCGGACGTCATTAACTAATCGCTTCGCCATGACTGATAGGGGCAGCGGGAACGTACGGGCTGGCACGCGCCAATAATGCCGAAGGCGGCAAGAGGGGCTGGATTGACGCC
Source organism: Thiobacillaceae bacterium (assembly GCA_049578545.1). GTDB lineage: Bacteria > Pseudomonadota > Gammaproteobacteria > Burkholderiales > Thiobacillaceae > DASQBT01. The sequence goes on along the minus strand of JBAUMF010000019.1, from coordinate 11,051 downwards.
CAGGGCAACAAATCCCCTGCGTCCAATGGATAAATAGTTCGAGGGAGATAACGGGGGGGCGGCCCCCTATTTGCAGTCAAGCTTAGTTTGGTTGCGCCAATCGGGTTTGCTGACATGCGATTCAGGAACTCGATTCAATATGAAAACAGGTGTTTTCACCGAGCCTGGTTCGGGTCCGGCCGCCGCTTCCGCCGCCCGTAGAGATGCATCATTGGCCGCACGGAGATGCCGTGCAGCACGATGGAGACGGTCACCGCTGCCAGCGTGATGGCCATGATCGGCTCTGCCAGGTCGAGGGGCAGGCCATGATGTATGGCATACATCAGGTAGTAAACCGAGCCGATGCCCCGAACGCCAAACCAGGCGATCATGATGCGCTGGTCCCTTGAGACCGGCGCGCCGAGCAGGCCAAGCCACACTGACACGGGTCGGATAACCAGAAACAGCAGTGCCAGGAACCCTACCCTGCTGGCGGAAAGATGACTGAACGGCAGCATCGCTCCCACTACCAGCACAATGGCCAACTCACCGATCCGCTCCATTTGCTCGTTGAAACCCCTTACCGCCTGCATCATGTAGGCGCTGGCATGATCGGCATGAGTTGCGTGGCCGGCGTGCTTGTCGTCGGCCTGTTCGTCCGGCTGCCGGGAGGCGCCTGCGGCGGGTACATGGATCATGCCGGACTGCTCCTTCACCCGCTGCAGGGCCAGCCCCGCGGCGAACACAGCCAGAAAGCCATAGGCGTGGCTGAGCACGGCGAAGCCGTAGGCAAGGGCGATGAGCCCGAGGGCCAGAAACTCGTCCAGCCCAACGGATTCCTGATGACGGGTGCGCAGATAAACGACCAGCCGGCCGATGAGGGTTCCCAGAATGCCGCCAATCAGCAGACCACCGGCAGTCGCCCAGACCACGTCGGTCGCCAGCCATCGCCAGCCCCACGTGCCCAGATCGTGCAGACCCAGCAGGCCCATGCCCAACATCACGAAGGGAAATGCGGCACCGTCGTTGAGCCCGCCCTCGCCGGTCAGGCTGAAGCGCAGGCGATCGCGATCACCCGAGGATTCGACCTGGACGGCCGAGGCCAGCACCGGATCCGTGGGGGCAAGAATCGCACCCAGCAGGATGGCCGCGCCCAGCGGCAGACCAAGTCCCAGCACCCCGATCGCGGCGATCAGTGCCACGGTCAGCGCCATCGACACGAAGGCCAGGCGCAGCGGTAACAGCCAGTGCCGGTTGGACAGGGGCAGGCCCAGCTTCAGGCCGACGGAAAACAGCGCGATCAGCACCGCCACCTCGGCCACCCGCTCCAGGATGGCGGCGTGAGCCAGCGGGTGAGGTGTCAGGACCCCCCAACCGCCTGGGCCCATGGCGAACCCGGCCGCCAGATAGAGCATGGCGGTACTCAGGGGCAGCCTTTTCAGCAAGGTTGCCGACAGGACCATCGCGAGCAGCAGCACGCCGATGATGAGGGCCCAGATCGCGAAGCTCATGGCAGACGAAGGCTCAACGGGGCTTGAGCCGTAAGCCGGGCAACGCCTCGGCCGAATCCACCCCACACGGATGACGGGAACTGTCGAATATATCGACGACCGTCAGGCTCTCAGGACTGCGTAGCTTCCTATACATGATGACTTCCTTGGGGGGCACCCTAATCCATCGAGGCGATTGCAGCGAAGGATGCGCTACCTCGTCATCCAGTTGTAGTTCAGTCCGGCAGCGACAGAATACGCTGATTCCGGCAGGCAATTAGATCGGGATGCTTCCCGGCATCGGTGTTATCGCCATCTCGGAATCAGGATCAGCGAGGGTGAAGTGCTGTTTGTCAGGTGCAAGAGGACGACACCAACAAGCCAAAGGGGCCGGATCGAAGACCCGGCCCCTTTGTAGCTCACCTGGATGGCATGCCCTTTATGATAGGGCTCCCACCAGGGGGAAGGGGGTTAAATTGGCCTGATGGAAGCAGCTAGCTTGCCCTTGGGCCCGCTCTTGACCTCGTAGGAAACGCGTTGCGCCTCTTTAAGGGACTTGAAGCCGCTGTCCTGGATTTCGGAGAAGTGCGCGAAGAGATCGTCGCCACCCTCGTCAGGGGTGATAAAACCGAAGCCCTTGCCATCGTTGAACCATTTCACTATACCGGTAGACATCTACATTCCTTTACGAACAATATTAATCCGGACTCGCGCCCGGTTGGGTGCGGTGGCATCAAGGACTGTAGGGAGGTACTGAAGTGACGGTGCCGATTAGGGCGGTGACTGCGGGACTAAAGCTACACTGATTGAATTGACTGCCAGCACACGGTACGCGCAATCAGTTGGATAAGCAAACACTATTTTTTTCTTTCATGCACTGCACCACGGAGTGAGCGCGCTGACCTGCGCTGCGACGCTCGACACCGGTTCCCACCCGGACAAGCCGAGGTAGCTTCCGGCTACTGGCGGCACAGCCACCGCGGCGTCGCGATCGCCCCCTATCTGGCCCAGGGGTGCGCTTTATGCCGCTTGCACCGGTAAGGTGGCCGCATGAAATTTATAGTGAAATATAGATGCCCTGCATTACCAATGTGCGGCAGCGCACAGAATAATCCAGCTTATCGGTGCATGCTGAATCCTCGTGGTGCGCAAGTCAGCATTTGCTTCTTGCGCCCCGATTCTTGATCCAACTTTTTAATAGGGGACTCACCATGTTTAAACGAGTTGTTGTGACTCTGCTCACCATGCTATCCATTGTGGGCGCCGCTGTGACATTTACGGCCTGCAACACGATGGCGGGCGCGGGACAGGATGTTCAGAAGGCAGGCGGGGCAATCAAGGACGAGGCCAATGAGCACAGGTAATAAACCCATTCCGAGTGTTTCATAAAACTCCGCTGGATTGCCGTACCGGGGCCGTCTGTGTCGTTCCTGGACAGCTGAACGGGTTGTCCCTGCTCCCGAGGGTATATCACCGCGTACCGGCTTCGGCAGTGAACGAAGCCGGCGGACACGCCACACGGCGAATGACCGTCTCACCTTGAGCGGTCGATGGGTGTGGATCGGCCCTTGCCCGGGAAATGGCCCTTCACGAATGTGATGTGGTAGCAATTGATGATCTCGCGAGCGGCCTCGAAGGTTTCGGCGGCGCCCGCCAGATAGAACAGCCAGGCCCTGCGGAATTTCTCGTTGAACCGACCGGGGTCGATCGCATGAATTTCCTCCCAGCGGGTCTCGAAATTCTTCAGCCACTGTTCCACGGTGCGCTGGTAATGATAGGAGCGGTTCTCTATTGCCCTCGCGTCCAGGCCATATTTCTCCATGAAGATCAGCGTTTCCGCCAGGCTGGGGATGTAGCCGCCGGGAAAGATATGTTTGATCGTGCTGTAGTTGGTCGGCCGCTTTTTCATGTTGAAGGTCGAGGATATCAGGCCCATGCCCCCCGGGCGCAGACCGATGGCAATGCTCCTGATCCATTGCTCATTGCAATCCCGTCCAGCGTGCTCGTGAACGCCGATCGAGACGAACCGATCGTAGCGGGAGGGCTCATCTGCCAACTCGCGATGATCCTTTTCCACAAGCTCAAGCTTGCCGCGGAAGTTGCGGGATCTCATTAGCATGCGCATGCCATCGTTCTGGCTCGGGACAAGTCCGTAGCTGGTCACATCGGCGCCGTACTTCTGCGCAGCCAGCATCGACATGTATCCCCAACCGGGCCCGACTTCGATCAGCTTGTCGCCGGGGCTGAGCTGAAGCTTCTGGCAGATCAGGTCGAAGTTGTTGTGTTGCGCCGCCTCCAGTGTGAGCGTGTCTTCCTTCCAAAACCCCTCGCTGTAGCCGTATGTATCGCCGAGCACGAGATGGAAGAACTCGGTCGGCAGGCCATAGTGGAAGCAGGCGTTGTGCTTTGCCTGCGCGAAGTCCTTATTGTTTTGCCGCCACTCGATGAAGCGTCGCTTGACGAAGGTCAACGGATGCTCGAAGCGCCCGTAGGGCTTTCGAACCCCAATATTGACCAGCCTGCGCAGGCCTTGCTCACCGACGATATCGACATTGCCACTGAAGTACGACTCGAGGAATTCGAACATCCCGCCCAGCGCCATTCGCCATTCCGCGGCGCGGTTGCGGATGATGATGGTGACATCCGGATCTCCAAGGCGCGTGCTGTGGTAGGTGCTGTTGTCGGAAAAAACCAACTTCAGGTGATACTTCTGGCCCGCAGCAACGCTATCGACGATGCGCCGGATCAGCGTTCTAAGCATGACGAATCCGCACGATCAGGGGTTCGTACATCCACTGCGGTGAATCTCTGCATGCATCCTCCCAATACAATCGACCGGTATTTTATCGACATCTTTGGACCGACGGGAACTCCCTTGACGCTCTTCCCTGAACCAACGTCACACCCTGTTCCCAAGACAGCAAGCCGCCCCCGCGACACAGTTTTGCCGAGCATGTCTCTGTGCGGTTTGTGCGACAAGGTCTGGGTGCGTGTTGTGATGGTTCGGCTTGTGGCACGAACCGTGTGCATACGCCGAGTACTCAGTAATGCAAACTGATCGTCAGTTCCAGGTTTTGCCCGTCGTACTGGAAGCTGGCGGCAGAGAACGAAGGCGCGCCGAGCACGCCTTTTGCATCATTTGAAAAACCGTAACCCTCTGTCGGGATCTTGAGCCAGTTAGTGTCAAGTTTGCCGTTCATGTTTTCATCATGAACGACGGCAAGCGCATAGGTTCCCGGTGCTATGTCTTCAAAGTCGCAGCGTGCCTCCTTGTCCCGCACTTTTATCACCATGATATTGGTTGCCCAGCGCAGATACTCGGTAGGGAAACCCTTTGACGATTCGAACAGCGCACAAGCCACGTCCCCGGTGCTGTTTCTGATGTCCAGAATCTTTACGTGAATTCCGGGGCATGGTGGTTGGGCGAAGACGAGGGCGGGAAGACTTGCAAACGCCAGCCATGCACACCATGTTGCGTATCGAACTCTCATGGGAGACGCCATCGCCGGATTATTGACCGAGGAGGCTACTGCGGGCTTGCGGGACTCCCGAATGGTTGACTCATCCATGATTGGCACCCGCCGCAAGCGAAGGCCGCAGCGGAGGCTCGCAAATCGCCTACTTGTCCGCGCCACCGTGTATGCCCTTCAGTTATTCAATCTCGTCTACCATGTCCTTGATCAGGACCACGGCAGCTAATAATACAGGCCTCCGCTGCCCGTGCCTTCTTGAACACGCTCGTCTGTTTCATTCCCTGAACCGCGCAGAATCACGAGTTCTTCCCTCGCACTGCCCCCAATCGAATATGGAGCTCCGCGCAGCACGCATAGCTTGCGCCCGCGCTTGTCCCGGCCAACTTGCTTGTCTACGAAAACTATTTGGGCCCGTTCCGCTCATTGGCGTGCCCGCGCACCTCGCAGGAGCTTGCCATGCTGCATCAACCCTTAATGTAAGTGGCATTATACAAGCGCCCAATCTTGATGGTGAAAGCGACCATTGCCACATGCCCGTCATCAAAGGGTAGCGCCTTAGTGCAATGGCCGACCAGCCACCCCACAACTGATCTTAATATTTGTATGCGCTGGAACACAGATCTGTCATCTGCTCTTCGCCGGCGCCAAGGGAAGAAACGGGCGGAGCCGTCAGTCAGGATTAGGAGAAGTGGACATTGACCCAAGCGGACCTGCGTGCGAAGCAAGGTGGTTAGTCGCCCAGCAACTCAGCCACCGGCTCAAGTTGTTCCACACGCTGAGCCACTACTTTCACGATGACAGTGATCGGCATGCTCAGCAGCATGCCCCCGATGCCCCACAGCCATGTCCAGAACAGCAGCGAGACAAACACCGCAGCGGTGTTCATCTTGGCGATCCTGCCCGTCATCCAGGTGGTGACGAAGGTCCCGACGACCGTGGCGATCGTCAGCGAAGCGCCGGCGACCAGCAGCGCCGTGGATGGGGAGTCAAACTGCATGAAGGCCGCCATGCCAAGCGCTGCTGCGGTGACGGCCGGGCCAAAATACGGGATGAGGTGGAGCAGGCCGGCGGCCACCGCCCAGGCGCCAGCATTCTCCACGCCGATCCAGCGCAGCATGGTCCAGGTGAGGAGACCCGCCAGCACGTTGGTGGCCAGGAGCATGAGCATGTAGCGCTGGATGGATTCGTTGATGTCATCGAGGACGTGCACGGTAATCTTCCTGTCCGACAGCGAAGGCCCCGTGAGTCGCACCAGCTTTCTCTTGTAGGTGTCGCCGGACAGCAGGAGAAAGAAAGTCAGGAAGAGCACCATGGCCGCCTGCCCGATGAACCCCGCAGCGCCCATGGAACCCGCCCATAGGAAGTTGCCGAGCTTGAACTCGGGCGCGTCGATGACAACGCGCGTCGCCGGCTTCTTGGACGTCGAAGGCATGCCTGCCGCCTGGCTCGTCGCCTTCTCGATCTGGCTCGCGACGGTTTGCACCTTCTGCAGGGTACTGGCCTGGCCCCTGTTCAGGCTGGCGAAACCCGCCGACAACTTGCTTACTGCCTTGGGCAACTGATCAAGGATGGTCTGCAGCTGTCCACGCAACGAGTAGGTCCCCAGCGCAAGCGCGCATACCACAGCCATCATCACGATAGCGGCGCCCACTACGCGCGGGATCCTGATCCGCTCGAGCCACACGACAAGGGGGTTCAGGGTATAGGCGAACAGAACCCCGAGCAGCAGGGAAATGACAAAGCTCTGGGCCCAGTCCAACGCGAAGACCACCGCGACCGTGGCAAGGATGATCAACGCCAGGCCGTGCCCGGCCTTGGGTAATCGGACTGTGGGCAACGACGCAGCCGAATCAGTTTCCTCGGTAGCGGGACCGCTGTCCGGAGCGTTGGGTTCAGTGGGTGTGACTGCTGCCATCCGGTCGGACCTCCGTGATATTGCTCAAGGCCGGTGAATCCTGCTGCTCGGCGCGCGGAGGATCTTGCCGCAGGCTGCCGAACCACAGCGCATATTGCCGCGTGAACTCCGCCCCCAGAAAGAAGATCAGCGATGAGTAATACACCCACAACAGCAACGCGATGACCGATCCGGCGGCGCCAAAGCTCGATGCCACACCGCTGTTGCCCAGATACAAACCGATCGCATATTTTCCCACACTGAACAGGCCAGCCGTGAAAGCGGCACCGATCCAGACATCGCGCCACGACAGCGGTGCGTCAGGCAGGGTCTTGTAGATGACCGCGAACAAGCAGGCGATGACACCGAAGGACATCAGGGAGGAGAGCGTCGCGAGTAACACGGCCGAACTGCCTAAGACTCCATCCGCATAGCGTTCAAGCATCGCCAGCGCGGCACTGACGACAAGCGAGACGAGCAGCAGGAAAGCCAGAACAAGCACCAAGCCAAAGGACAGTAGCCGGGTTCTCAACAGCACGCGGAAGGCCGATCTACGCGTCTCGTCGAGACCCCACAGTTCATCCAGACTGCCCTTCAGCTCGGCGAACACGCTGGTGGCGCCCAGCAGCAACAGGACGGTCGCCACGAGTGTCGCCACTCGGCCGGAGGCGGGATCTCGCGCGGCTGCCAGCAATGCCTGGATCGCACGGGCGCCATTCGGTCCCACCAGCCCTTGCACTTGGGCAACAATCTCGCCCTGGGCAGCCTCAGCGCCGAACAAGTAGCCAGCGACGGCGATGGCCAGCATCAGAATAGGTGTCATGGAAAACAAGGTATAGAAGGCCAGGGCTGCACCTTTGCTGGTGCCCCGGTGGTCGATCCAGGATCTCAGCGACTCGATCAGAACGATCTTCAGCCGCTTTGCCCAATCCGTGCCCGCGCCGAGCCACATTGGTGGCATGACGGTCATGGGTTTATGCTATCGATGTGATCAGCGGGACCACTTGCGAAACCGAGCGGCGACATTGATAAAGAATGAAAAAGCTTGCCCCACTGCCGTTACCGGACCTGACATCCGGCAACGGTCCGCGGACAGCCTCGCTTACTTGACTTGCATGCCGTTATTGACGGATACCACACCCTTGACGCTGCGCGCTACGTCAACCGCCCTGTTGATGTCGGCCTGCGAACTGACGAAGCCACTCAGTTGAACCACGCCCTTGAAGGTTTCGACATTGATCTCGGTCGATTTCAGGGTGGGTTCATTGAAAATCGCTGCCTTCACTTTGGTGGTGATGACGCTGTCGTCGATGTACTCGCCAGTTCCCTCGTGCCTTGACGTGGAAGCACAACCCACGACGGACATCAACGAAACGGCCAGAAAAACCGCGGAAAAATACCTGTTAATTTGTTTCATGTTTGACTCTCCAGCTGTAAGTAAAAAAAAAGACTTCTTGTTTCCACCGACCCATCAGGTTCGGCGGGAGACTGCGTGGTACACGACGAGAAGCAGGACGGCGCCGACGACGGCCACCAACAGGCTGTAAAGGTTGAATCCGGCAACACCCGCCATCCCAAAGGTGGTGAAGAGCCAACCGCCAATAACCGCACCGACGATGCCGAGAACGATATCGATTACGATACCCTGACCCGTCCCGCTGACGATCTTGCTGGCGCTGAACCCGGCGATAAGGCCGAGGATGATCCATGCTACTAACGACATGATTGCCTCCAAATACCTGCACTTAACGGACCTGGGTGTTTTTGGTACGACGCTGCGGAGCCCAAAAAAGGCCTTGACCCGTGCGCTGTATTTTAAATACTAATACAAATAATAGACATGAAGGCAGGCACCGTCTGTACGCTGTCGCACATAGTGCCGTGCAGGTGCCCAAAACGCCGTGTCGCGAAGCCCCAGACGTGCCCCCTGTTCAGACTCACCTTGCGGAGCGACGACGGGCGTCACCGGTCTTTTGCCCTCTTCCTCCCCGTCCGCCGGTTCTGGCTCCGGTTCCGATCATTTCGTTCCCACGAAATGACAAGACCCCGCCGCAGCAGGGTCTTGTCGTGGAGAACGCTTGAACTCAGCCTTGGCGGCGTCGAGTAAATCCCAATCCCGCGAGTCCAAGTCCCAGCAGCGCCAGCGTGGCTGGCTCGGGTACGGTCCCACCACCGTTGACTGGGGCGTACGGAAGGAAGCTGACCACATCCGGGGCGCCTGGTGTACTTGTAACATCAAGGCCGCCGCTCAAGCCGTTGCTGCCAGCCAGAACGCCCGTGCAGACGCCGGAGAGGCTGTTTTGTTGTAACGTCACGGCACCCGTGCTCGCCAAGGCTCTACCGCAATAATCTGTCGTGGTGGTGTTCATGCTGATGCTGGCAAGCGCGAGAATGTTCCCCAGAAATGTGCTGTTCACATCGATGGTCGCGGAGCTGCCGACATCCCAATACACGCCGGCACCTGAACCGGTATTGATCACGTTCACGACCGAATTGGGCGAGGTGATCAGTGTGCTCGGCATCTGGAAAACCCAGACCGCGTTGGCGTTGCCCCCGCCATCGAGAGTGAGGGATGCCGACAAATTGGTCGTTCCCGCAGGAACTGTATAGACGCCCGGAAGGAGGCTTCCTGCAAGGGTCAGGTCTGCATTTGATAGGACGGTACCTGACCCCAAAGATGCAAGATCATTTATCGCGGTGGTGAGTTGAGCCTGAGCCAACGCCGCGACCGGAGTGGTTGCGTGCACCAGTCCTCCAGTCACCTGCGAGTCCGCCACCGCAACGCCTGGTGAGGAGTTGAAGCCAGTGATTGCAGTCCCGGCCGAGACACCGACATTTCCGACGATGACGCTCGTGGGGACATTGGTCACTGCCGAGCCACCCAGGACCGTAAAGCTCGCCAAATCCGTACCCAGAATCGGATCGGCCCATGCCGCGGAGGCGCCCCAAAAGACGCCCATCACGGCCAATGTCAGCGCCGACAACGATTTGAGTGAGTTGGCATCGCGTGTACTTCTTGCATGCTCGGTTGCGTTTTTCATGCCGGTCTCCTAGGGAGAAATCAATAATTAAGAAACGGTCAGGTTCGGCGAACCATCGTGGAGTTAACTTACTGTCAATTCAGCAATATGCGTGCCTACGATAGGTTTACATTCTATATCAACCGATTAGCTATAGTAATGAGCGCCCAGATTGGGATATGTGGCTGGATGTGTAAAACTTCTCGACAAAATAACCGGAAGGTCTTCGATCGCGGCTGGCGCATCGCTAACTCATTCATGTAGTGCCCGCATGTCCCCGCCGGAACCCGCGTCGCCCCGCCAGTGCACACGAATGCGCGCGCCGCTTCCCAGATCTTGGACCGATTCCATTAACCCCTCCGCGCTGCGCTTTGCGAGCCCGGCATGCCGATGCCTACGTCTGTCTTCCCGCCATCTCCCTCGTGTCCCTGCGCAGCGTCCCGGTCGCGGTGCTCCCCGCTCTCCACCGCAACCTGCCAGGCGAGCGGGGTCAGTTGCCCGGACCTTCCTTCATCAACTGGTTGCGGATCGAGAGCAGTTCCTTCCGGCGCTTTGCATCGGTTTTGGGGTAGCGCATTTTGAGCGCCCTGAACGTATCGAGAATTATCCTTGAAACAATCAGCCGGACGTTCTCCTTGTCGTCCGCGGGCGCGACACACCAGGGTGCAATTCTTGTACTCGTTGCACTCACGCACGCCTCATAGGCCTGCATGTACTGTTTCCAGAATCCCCGCTCTACGATGTCTGCCTGACCGAATTTCCAGTTCTTTTCCGGCTCGTCGATGCGATCGAGAAAACGTTTGCGCTGCTCTTCTTCCGAAAGGTGCAGGAAGAATTTGATGGTCCGTGTGCCGTTACGGTAGAGACGATTCTCCGGATCCACGATGGATCGATATCGATCCTGCCAAATCGCCTTCTCGTCGGGACCGATTTCAACTTGGGTGGCGATGGACCCTAACGTTATCAACCTTGTCCACAATCGTGTCCCGTTCTCCATGGAAGGGACATCGCCCTTGCGGTGCAACGCAAAGCGGCGCAGGAGCCCGTAGCAGCATCTGCGGGGTCTGTCTTCAATTTCGCTCAAATTGGCCGTCGGTGGACAGCGCATATGGCACATGCTGGGGCACTACCAATACCCCCTGCGCATTGGGGATTGCCTCGATGTGTATTACCGGGGCTGACCCACGCACTCCGC
>JBAUMF010000018.1:0-3142 GCA_049578545.1 Thiobacillaceae bacterium | reverse complement strand
TATTGTTGAGCGGCGTGCCGTTCAAGGATGGAATGCAGGCGCAAGACAATCCGCCTGAACAACAGAAACTCGCCGCCTGAAAAACGATGCTTCAGGATCGCCGTACACCAGATTTGACTTTATCTCTCGGCTACCGCACCGCCTTCGAAGGCATGGCCGACAAGGATGGGGTAGTCTTCCTCTCTTCTTCCTACAACCGGACATATGGCTATCCGGGCTTGACCGTCGCCCTTGTAAAGGGCGCAGGTCGTCAAGCCGGGGACCAGCCCATCAGTGGCAGACCCTTGTTCTTCCCCAGCACCGCCAGGCTACTCCTCGAAAACCTCACGATCGATCGCCACCCCTTGAAGCGTTGCGTGCCCCAGTCCGACATCGAGAAGCGCCTGGCCGCGATGAACGAAGCCCGCGGTGAAGGCCAGCTGATCGCCTTACGCGAAGAGGCGCGAGCCCTCGCGCAGCCGCTCGGCCTTGAGCGAGAGTTCTTCAAACTGAATAAGATAATCGGCGCCATACTTGGAACCCGCCCTGGGCATGACTTGAAGGATCCGTCGGCCCGAGCAGCTGCGCGAGGACTACCTTATGATTCAGCGCGGATCGCTCTCTTTGATAGCCTCGTCGCCAAACTGCGCACGATGGAGTTCACGCCGGTACCAGAGTGTGCCTCTACCTCCGAGTCGCGCATCAACATGGGCTTTCTGGAGTCCTATTTCAGCAATTTCATCGAAGGTACTGAATTTGAAATCGAGGAGGCACGAGACATTGCCCTACATGGCAAACTGGCAGAAAAACGGCCAGCGGATTCACATGACATCCTGGGCGTCTTCCGCCAAATCGTCCACCCGGGTTGGCGATCGCAGACATTATCGACAAAACCGCAGGTCCTCGATCAACTAAAGGAGCGGCACGCTGACATCATGCAGGCTAGGCCAGAAACAGAACCCGGGGAGTTCAAGGACAAGATGAACTATGCCGGAAACACAGCCTTTGTAGCACCTGGATTGGTTAGAGGTACTTTGGTTGAAGGCGCACGCCGGCTCGCAGATGTCGGGCCAGGCATGCCACGGGCGATACTGGCCATGTTCCTTGTCGCAGAAGTGCACCCGTTTGCGGACGGAAACGGTCGTTTGGCGCGGCTAGCAATGAACGCTGAGCTATCCGCGGCCGGCGAATGCCGGATCATCATCCCGACATTGGCGCGCGAGGAGTATTTGGATTGCTTGCGCCAGTTTTCTCGGCAGGGATATCCAGAGGGACTGATACGGTTCCTGGTAGAAATGCACAGGTGGAGTGCAGCGTTCGTTTACGAGGACCTGGACGCCGTGATCATCGCCATGAAATCCTGCAACGCCCTGGAACGATCGCTAGCCCAGTTCAAGCTGCTCACGCCGAGCCAACGGGAGGAAATCCTGCCATGACATGAAAGATACCGGCCTCAACTTTGGGCCGGTTGCGTAGTACCACCCCCTCATAACGAAAATAGGCTCGATTCGGTGGCGTGTTGATTGTGATTGACGCAGCGCGCCTTTTGTCAGGATCTGATCCGGGCGAACCCCTTGTTGTGGAACTATCCACCTTGGCGCCGGGCGTTGATGACGAGAGTATGCAACGCGATGCCAATGAGAAGCAGGCCAACGCCCCCTGGAATCAGGAGCCATTTGTCTTCCTGCACCTGCGCTCCAGCGACCCTGTTGATTGAGGGACGACTGGATAGATACTGGATCAGAATCGATTCGCCAGGCTTGCCAGAATATCCGCTTTGACTGCCCCTGAGCGTCGTTCCCTGTGGTGGCGTAAATTGATAGACAACATTGCGATGCGGCATGTGCTGCGGACCGTAGGCGTAGTCCGAGTAGAGTATGGTTCCGCGGATTTCCGCTCCATCGAGATGGTAAAGCAGGTCAAGGCCGCCCTTGACCAAGGAGATCGCGCAAAGGATGAGGCCGAACCCGCCGATCAAGAGCGATGCAGTCACTGGCGAGCGGCCTGGGTTTGATGCTTTCCTGACGATCTTCATGCTCGAGTGCCACTTGTGCGCTTCAGTGAGGGGTTGATTTTGATTGATTCAGGCACAGTTTTACACGGATCCCAGGGAAAGGATAAAGACTCGGTTCGGCCATGAGCCGGCGGTTGCGAGGCGCAAGATTGAACCTTTCCAGCGACAGCGCCCTGGCAGGAAGCGGCCATTTGGCGAGAGCTCGTATTGGCAGGGGCAAGCCCTGACAAAGGTGTTTGGTCGTGCCGGACTGCCCAGCTAAGTTTGCAAGACTCCTGTAAGAAGGACCCTGCAGGGCCCGCGCGCAACATTTTCGTTGTCTGCACTGCCAACACCAAATCCCGACAAACGGCGTCAAGATCTCAGCTTTGCCAACCGTTAACGATAGTGATCAAAACCAGGTCTGTTACCCCTCTGGCTTGATCACGAGCACGACCCTGAGCTCCGATTGCGAACGCCATGGGAGGTGGAGTACTGAGGTTGCTCAGCGCATCATTGATTTTACGACCGTCTACCTTGTATTTAGGCGGCGCGGCATGAACAGCATGACCTGGCATCGCACTGATTCAAGATGATGCTGCGTTGATTGCTGCAGTGGGCTTAGGCAAGACGCTCCGCGCCCAGCCACGTAGCAAACCGGGGAGAAAACTGGCAAAAATGCACGTCTCCGCTGTAAGGATCATCTCGGTTTTGGCAGTGCTCGTGGCGCTGGCCGTGTGCACACGGCCTGCAGCCGCGCAGGAGGCTTCTGCTGATTTCGTTACGCCTGCCGGAACGGTGCCGACCAACACATCGGTGCGGTTGGCGGATGCTGGCCGGATCAATCTGGATACTGCACAAGATGGAATGCGCGCAGAGCCTGGCGCCGACAACCGGACTTTCACCGGCAAGTCTCTTATCGTCACCCGGATCCCCCGGCGAGACTACGGCGTTCCGAAGACTGCGCCCCTGTCCAATCTGAGTGCAGAAGAGGAGAATGAGTCCGCAGTCGTGGAACGGACACGGGCACCGCTACGTGGTCTTTTGTCCAGGCTGGACCAGAGCCTGCATTTGCCCCTGCTGATGCCGTCCACTGTCGGGAATCTTCTTGTCGACTTGAGAAGGAAGTATGACCCCAGAAGCATGGCGCAACCGGGCAACCTGCACTGG
>JBAUMF010000017.1:0-23692 GCA_049578545.1 Thiobacillaceae bacterium | reverse complement strand
GCGGAGTGCGTGGGTCAGCCCCGGTAATACACATCGAGGCAATCCCCAATGCGCAGGGGGTATTGGTAGTGCCCCAGCATGTGCCATATGCGCTGTCCACCGACGGCCAATTTGAGCGAAATTGAAGTCAGACCCTCATGGCACTCGGTTAAGCCGATAACGCCCGGAACTGGGGTGGTCTGAACCCGTATGCTGAGAGGCTTTTGTTGCGAAACGAAACTCACCATTACCAGGAGGCCAGCCAAAATGATGGGTAACGGACCCGCCGGCACAAAAAACTGCTTCAAATGACGTCGGAGACTTGTCTTGAAAACGATGAAAGGAGAGGTACAACCATGACCTACTGTATCGGCATCATGCTAGACACCGGACTGGTCTTTGCGTCAGACTCGCGTACCCATGCCGGGGTCGACAATTTTGCGAGTTTCTGCAAGATGACCGTGTTTGAACGCGCGGGTGACCGGGTCATCGTTCTCTTAAGTTCGGGCAACCTGGCCGGGACCCAGGCCGTCATCAGCTTGCTGAAGCAGCGGAACGCCCGGGAGGGGGTGCCCAATCTCTGGGGCGCGGAGTCCATGTTCGATGCCGCCATGCTGGTGTCTGACGCCATGCGGGACATCGATCGGCGTGACGGCCAACATTTGGCAGCCAGTGATATCGGCTTCAACGCCTCGTTCATACTTGGCGGCCAGATCGCGGGCGAGGCGCCGCGTCTTTTCAGGATCTATGCCGAGGGCAACTTCATCGAGGCCAGCCTGGAGACGCCCTATCTCCAGACCGGGGAAACCAAATACGGGAAGCCGATCATCGACAGGGTCATTACCCGCTCGACCTCGCTGAACGATGCCGCAAAATGTGTCCTGGTCTCCTTCGATTCAACGATGCGCAGCAATTTGTCGGTCGGCATGCCGATCGATCTGATCTGCTATGAACGTGACAGCCTTGCAGTGCGGATGCGTCGCCGGTTCGACGAGGGGGATGAGTATTTCAGTGGGCTCGGCAGGCAATGGACTGAAGGCACGCGGCAGGTGTTCAGCCGACTGCCCGACCTGGACTGGTAAGGCCATTGACATGCGCTCGGAGAATGCGGCGATGGATGGATGCACAGCGGACTGTGACGGCCTGGCAGGCGCTGGTCTGGTGATCACTTGCGAGCATGGCGGCAACCGGATTCCCGAACCATATCGCGAGCTGTTTCACGCTCATCAGGTCCTGTTGGATTCCCACCGCGGCTTCGACCCTGGCGCGCTGATCATGGCAAGAGCGCTGGCAAAGGCATTTGCAGCGCCACTCGTGGTCTCCACCATCAGCCGTCTGGTCGTTGACCTGAATCGATCCGTCGGCCATCCGCGCCTCCATGGCGAGGGGATCCGCAAGGCGCCAGGCGAAGCGCGTCAGCGGATATTGAAGCGCCATTACCAGCCGTATCGCGCGCAAGCCGAGCGTGTGGTCAGGCAGGCCATCAAGGACCACGGCCGGGTCATCCACCTTTCGTCCCACAGCTTTACGCCCGAGCTGGACGGCAAGGTGCGAAACGCCGATATCGGCCTGCTCTATGATCCGGCAAGACCGGGTGAGGTGGATCTGTGCGAGCGCTGGAAGGCGGCCCTCAACACGTGTGCGCCCGCTCTCCGCGTTCGCCGCAACTACCCGTATGCGGGTAAAGGCGATGGCTTGACCGCCTGGTTTCGCCGGTGTTTCCCAGCCGACGTCTACGTGGGCATCGAACTGGAGGTCAACCAGAAGCACGTTATCAGGGGAGGCCGACATTGGGCCGCCCTGCGCAAGGTGATCGTAGAATCGCTGTGCACGGCCCTTGCAAGCTCCTGAGCCGGGACTTCCTCGTGGCCGATCCTGAAGAAACCACCACATTAATCAATACTGCCCGAGCACGCCCCGGGCTGCACTGGCAGTCAGCAGGAGTACCTCCATGAAGATTCACATAGGCTACGAACTGATTTACGACTGCCCACAGCCGACTCCGATGATCCTGACCTTGAGCGTGCACTACACGCGGGTCTCCGACATCATCATTCCCGACCACCTGATCGCCAATCCGCCCGTCCCGATCACGGCCTATCGCGACAGCTTTGGCAACTGGTGCAGCCGCATCGTCGCCCCCAAGGGTCTGCTCACGCTGTCCGCAGATGGACTCGTGAGGGATAACGGCCAGCCGGATGTGGTTGTCCCGCAGGCGAGACAAACGCCAGTGGAAAAGCTGCCCGACGAGACCCTGCTGTTCCTGCTGGGGAGCCGATATTGCGAGACGGATCGCCTAACCGAGACCGCCTGGCAGCTGTTCGGCAATTCGCCGACCGGATGGGGACGGGTCCAGGCGATCTGCGACTTCGTCCACTGGCATATCGCATTTGGCTACGAGCACGCGCGCCCCACCAAGACAGCCTGGGAGGCGTTCCAGGAGAGGGCCGGCGTCTGCCGAGATTACGCGCATCTCGCCATTGCGTTCTGCCGCTGCATGAACATCCCGGCACGCTACTGCACCGGCTACCTGGGCGACATCGGCGTTCCGCCGCCCTATGGCCCGATGGATTTCGCCGGCTGGTTCGAGGCCTACCTTGATGGCAATTGGTATACCTTCGATGCCCGCAACAATATACCGCGCATCGGACGTGTGTTGATCGCCCGCGGCCGCGACGCCGCCGACGTTGCCATCAGCAGCACCTTCGGTCCAAATACCCTGAGGAGCTTCAAGGTGTGGACCTACGAGGTGACCGAGGGGGGAACCGGATGAGGATGTGCGGGGCGGAATCGCGCGAAGCGTAAGCCTGCGCAACCAAAGGGGTGGCTCCGGCCGCACGAGTTCCCTTGACCTCGCCGCATCGCGCGAGCGATCCTGAGTTCATGCGCAAACCCTGCGGTACGCGCACAAACGTAGGTGCGACCATTTTAATAAATGTCCAGACGCATGTACCTCTTGAACAACTGTAATCAAAAGGGCCAGGGCAGCCGCTCCGGACGCTACATGCATGCCTGGCCGGAGGTCGGCTTGACCCCAGATAGCCGACCGTCAAGGCGTCGGCGGCTGGGCGGCTGTTGTGGGTCGAGCCTGTGTGAAAACTCAAGAATTCGCGGTGCGGCCAGATGCTCGACCGTTCAGATCGAGTCGCGAGGCGCCGACCAGATTCATACCCCGACAGACAGTAAACAGGCTGAACCCGTCGTTCAAACAAAAGCTGCGGCCGAACCTCGGCAGTTCCCGTTGAGTCTCCCGGATGAATCCGCAGGCCAAGGCGGTGCGGTCTATCGCCTCCTTGAAGCCGACATCCGCCCAAGACTGTTTGCAAGCATTTCCATCGGCAACAGCCGCCTATTACAAACGCCCAAAGAGTGACCCTCTGCTGGCCATGGGTCGAACAAGCAATTATTAATGCCAATCCCTTGCTGAGATCAGAGCCGACTCAACAATTCGGACTTCTTGGACGCAAACTCCTCCTCTGTGAGAATGTCCTTCGCTTTGAGATCCCCCAACCGTTCAATGGCGGCGAAGACGTCATCGCCGTGGCCCGATGCCCCACCCTGCGGACTCTCCACATAGTGTGGCTGGAACGGAGCGGGTGTGGGCGCTACCGGCTGACCATTTCGGGAGACCAGCGGTAGGCTGGCAAGATTTACAGTGCCGTACTGGCTGCTGAATATGATCGAGCTGCCCATGCCCTGCTGCTGGGAAAAGCCACCGATTTTGTTTTCCCGGGTGTCATACACGAACACATCGCCGCCCGTTTTGACGGCCAGTCGACGGCTGTTGGCAAAGTAGGCATAGCGTACGTTGTTCTGGGCGCCGGTGGCGCTTGGGGAACCAAGCTCCTTCGGCCACCAGTTGTCTTCTGGATCGGGAATGAATAGGCTGGAAGCGCCCGTCGGCGCACCACTGGCCTGCTGCTGGTAGCCAGCACCACCTTGGCTCTGAGACTGGAAACTACCCGATCGTAACAAGCCCGGTTGATTGGCGAGAATGCTGGAGATGTCCAGGCAAAGCCCGTCAACGCGGCCTTTCAAGTAGCTGTTGAACATGTCACCGAGCATGATCATACCGCCCTTCATCCACTGGCCGGAGCCTGCAAATTCGCCATGATTGAATTGCGCCATGCTACCGTTGCCATTGAGCACCGCCATGAACATGTGCGTCACGGCGTCGGCACTGAATCCGTGTCTGTTGGCCAAGTCTTGAACGATCTGCTGACCCTCTGATGTGAGTTGTTGCATAGTCGACCTCTTGTGGTAAGAAAATGACAAGACGATAAAAGCATTATAAATCCAGGGGCATGACAGCCATCTCAGTACACCTCGTGTGCCAGATGCGCTCAGCAAAACCGCCTTGGTGAGCGGGCCGGTTAAAAAATCCAGTCCGACGTCCTGCTGACCGATTTTGGCGCGCAGTGGAGCCAAGTCCACAGGCTCGGGAGAAGCGCTGAGTGGCTGGAAAGGCCGATGACTTGCCCGACCATGCCAGACGTGCCGCTGGTAGCTTCCAGAGGTACACCGGCCCCCCAGAATCTCATTCTTCGGGTTTCTCCAACCGCTCTTACTGGCCGGGCACTAACGACCGGTCTACAGTCCTCGACATCGGTGGTCGCTACAGAGCAGACGGCCAGGCAAGAAGATCAACTTCTCATCACGAACGACGGCTTTCGCTTGTTGATCGCTCGCCCCGAATGGCCGCATTCAAGTTTCCTCGGTGACTGTTCAGGGTCGGACTGAGTCGGACGGATTTCGTGGAAGCAGCCATACAGCTACATGCCTGGTCAACGCCCGGTCTACGGCACATTGCGGACTTGGTTTACTCTGATCTCCACTGACTGCTGTGGCCGATTATGCACAGTCCTTGATTATGTGAAGTGAAGGATCGAAATGCGCACCAAGTGCTGATTGACAGGGGCGACCGCCAATTTCGCCCTTCACATAATCACAGCGTCTTCAGGAAGTTGATCAGCGAATCAGGTGCCCGATAGCGCTGGGTCTTCGCCTCTGGTTCGTGAAGTCTGGCCAGAGCGCGTTCCTTCATGGTCAGATCAGCTTCGACGTAATGGTGTGTAGTTGCCGGGCTCTCATGGCCAAGCCAAAGGGCGATGACGCTGATGTCGGCACCAGCCTGCAACAGATGCATGGCCGTGGTGTGTCTAATCGTATGGCTAGAGACTCGTCGCGTCGCAAGCGCGGGGATGGTTTCCGTTACTGCTGCCACGGCCAATTTCAGCCTCTGATCAACATTGTTTCGCGTCATCGCAGCCCCACTACGATTTGGCAGCAGTACGGAGGCAGCGTCAAACTGCGAATTTAGCCTCAACCAGGCCCGCACTGCCTTAACGGTCGAGCGCCACAGCGGGAGGCTGCGTTGCTTGCGGCCCTTGCCGTGCAGATGGATGCAAGCCGCACCTTGGTCGAGCACCACCTCGTTGACTTTGACCCCGATGATTTCCGACACGCCCGCCCCGGTGTTGTACATCAGCAGGAACAAGACGTGATCCCGTTGGCTCAGCCATGAGCCATCTGGCGTACCGATCACTGCCAGCATCTCCTCGCGTGACAGGTAGCCGAACATGGGGCGCTCAAACCGTTTTACCGGAACACCCAATGCGCGTTCGATCACCTGTAGCGACGATACATCGCGGTGTGCGGCGAACTTCAGGAATGAGCGCAGTGCCGCCAGGCGCGCATTGCGACTGCGCACGGAATTGTGTCGTTTGCGTTCCAGCTGATCGAGAAAGGCCATGATCAGATCCGGCGTAATGTCGGCCAGCGCCATCGCGGCGGGTGATTTATCCAGGCGGGACTCGGCAAAGCTGAGGAACAGCACGAAAGCGTCACGATAGGCCACGATGGTCTGTGGACTGAGGGCCCGCTGCTGCGTCAGGTACTCAGCAAAGTAGGCTTGAACGAGCGCGGCAAATGAGGGTGGTACCTTGGGTTGCTTATGCATCGCTGTCTCCCGGTAGATTGGCGAAGCGCTCGAACTTGCCGCCGGCGAGTGCCATCAACTCTGGCACGGCCGAGAGATACCAGTACGTGTAGAAGATTTCGGCGTGTCCCATGTAGGTCGACAGCGCCAGCATCATCTGATCGACATCAGTGCCATCGGCATGCCAGAGCATCATGCGCCGGACGGCAAAGGTGTGGCGCAGGTCATGCAGGCGCGGCGCAGCATGGGCACCCCGATTGACCCAGCACAGGCTGTCACGCAAGGCATTGAAGACGCGATGTGCCTGCCGTTCGCTGAGCGGTTGTCCCAGTCGCCGGCCACGGCTACTGATCAGGAAGGTGGTATCGGCCGTGGTGGGAACATGCCGCGCACGCTGCCGACGGTAGTGGGCCAACGCTTCGACGGTGCTCGGTTGCAAGGGTAACTGGCGTGACTTGGCGAATTTGGTCTGCCGCACGGTCAGCATTCCATGCTTGAGATCGACATCGGCATCGCGCAGGTGAATGGCTTCGGAGACGCGCAAGCCGGTCGAGGCCATCAGGCCAAACAGGGTCTCAAAGGTGGCTGGACGCAAACTACCGCGTGGCCCGAGCCTGCGTGCCGCTGCCAGCAATTCGACGATCTCCTCTTCACGGTAGATGTGCGGTGCCACGCGACCGGGTACCGGTCAGAAGATTGACTCATCCGGGACCTCGGTATCGGGCTCGAACTGCTTCAGATAACGGACAAATAGACGCAGCTTCTCCAGGCGACGTGCCCAGGTTCCCTGGGATCCTCAGCCACCTTTGCCCTGACGCACCCAGTCCGTCATGAGCTTGACGGTCAGCGGCCCACGATGATGCCGGCTGGAGACGAAGCACGCGAAGCCCGTCAGGAACGTGTCCCACGATCGCAACTCGAATCCAAGGCGACGGCGCTCGGCAAGATAGTCTTCGATTCTTGCCTGCAAGCTGATGCGCGCACTCATGACTCGCTCCCTGGCCACGGCAGTGCCACGGTCGACAGCTTGGGTGTGTCGAGCTTGGCGTAGATCAGGGTGGTGCTTAGCGAACGGTGACGGAGAACATCGGCCACCTCCTTGAGCGAACTGCCATTCTCGACGAGGCGGCACGCCAGGGTATGGCGGAGTGCATGAGCGCTGGAATGGATCAGGCCAATGGCGCGGCAGGCTCGTTTGATTACCTTCTGGATCGCCGTTGATGTGGTGGGTTGATCGGGTGTTCCCTGATGTCGAACGAAGATGGCTGGATGGTTGGAGGTCGGGCGTTCATGTTGCAGATAGTCGGCCAGCGCCTGCCCGGTTTCCATCGGTAAGGGCAGAATGTCCTGGCGCAGTGACTTCGTACCCCGTAGCGTCACCGTGCCTGAACGCCAGTCGATATCACTGATCATGAGACGGGCGATCTCACCGGCCCGAAGTCCCATGTCCAGTGCGCAACGGACGATGGCGTAGCCGCGTTTCGGCCACCGATGGTCGGGAGTGAAGGAGTTCAGCAGGCGCTCGACTTCATCGAACTTGAGTGCACGTGGCAATGACGCCAGCTTCCAGTGGACGGGATTCGAGATGACCGCAGTCAGTCTGCCGACCTGATCGCCGCAGGTGGTCCGATAGCGAAAGTAGCTCCGCAGCGCCGCTGCCAGACGAGATGCGTTGGAAGCTGTTCGGTGCGCATCCACCTGACTGGCGAGGAACTGCCTAACATCGTCGGGTCGCAGCTTCGCAATATCGATCGCGCGCCCTTTGAATTTCTGTCGCAGTAGCCAACCTGCGACACGAATCCGGTCTTGGCGCGTCCCTGCCGCCAGTCCTCGTACATCGCGTAGGGGTTCGTCATAACGGCGAAGTTCCTCGGCGATGTGATCCGTGGAAGCGCCAGATGGCCGCGCGCTTGGCTTGGCCCGGTACAAAGTGGTGTGGTTCATAACGGTCTCCTGAAGTGGAACCACCACTTCAAGCAACCGCAGATATTATGTCCAGCTTACAACCACATCAGCCGCTGAAACAACCCTTGCAGCAAGGCTCTTTCAGCATGCCACTCCAGATACTTCACATAATCAAGGACTGTGCATAATCGGCCGAACGAGACATTCGGGGAGACCGATTCGCCAACTACAGCGCCAATTCCGCATCACAGTCCCTCCTGTGTGAAGCTGAAATGCTGCTCGCGAAATAATGCCAAACACGCGTCAACTACTTGAGGGTCGAAGCAGACGCCGCGCTTACCAATGACTTCCTCCAACGCGGCTACCACGCCCAAACCGGGGCGATAAGGACGATGCGATGACATTGCCTCGACGACGTCAGCCACTCCAAGGATACGCGCTTCGAGGATAATTGCGTCACCCTTCGAGCCCTGCGGATAGCCCGAACCATCGAGGCGCTCATGGTGCTGCAACACTGCCTGCGCAATCGGCCAAGGGAATTCGATGCCCTTCAAAATATCGTAACCTGCCTGAGAATGGGTTTTGATGAAACTGTATTCGATCTCGTTCAACCGCCCCGGTTTACTCAACACCTCCGCGGGGATAAGGACTTTTCCAATATCGTGCACAACACTGGCAAGGAATATACCGTGCACCTGTTCTTCTGGTAGTCCGAGTTGACGCGCAATGGCAGTGGCAAATTGGGCCACCCGGCGCTGGTGTCCGGCGGTATAGGGGTCTCGCATCTCAACCGTGGTGGCTATGGCCTGCAATGCATCCTCCAGGCTTTTTCGTAGCTGCTCGACGTAATGCTTGCGTTCCTTCACCGCCTTATTGCGCTCCATGCGGGTGCGCAAATTCACGAGGCCAAACGCCAAGTCATCTGCCACTTCTCCCAGTAGATCGACTTCGCTATCGTTGAAGGCCGACGTTTTCTTAGAGTAGATGTTCAATACTCCGAGAGCCACGCCGTTCTCTTTTAGTG
The DNA here is from genome assembly GCA_049578545.1 of Thiobacillaceae bacterium. Classification (GTDB taxonomy): domain Bacteria; phylum Pseudomonadota; class Gammaproteobacteria; order Burkholderiales; family Thiobacillaceae; genus DASQBT01. Next base: position 14,846 of record JBAUMF010000017.1, on the reverse strand, counting down.
GGAGAGCGATTTTAGACGCATAGCCGCATTCCACAGCGGCCTTGCACCAGGGCCCAAAGCGAGAGTCATAGTTAGTATTTTGGACAACCTGTGTCTTTCCGGTGTGCAGTGCAATACACATTGGTCGGCCGTCAGACCAGTCACCCCCTGTCAAGCACAGTTTCTCAATGTGGCTTCTTCCCTCACCTGCTATCGCTGCCACTTCAACACTGTTGTTTCCATCCTGCCGCACCAGTCCAATCCATGCTAGCGGATATTCACCTACAGAAGTGATCACCTCGCACATCTGCGTCATAAACGCCTTCTCGTCACTGGCACGAAGCAAGGTCCGGTTGCCTGCACTCAGGGTTTTGAGCACACGGTTAACTTGTAATGATTCAGCATCCGCTTTCCTGCGTTCAGTGATGTCGCGTACAACGCTTAGCACATACGGTTTGTCGAGTTTGACGAGTTTGGCGCTGACCTCCACTGGAAAGGTTGAGCCGTCCTTGCGTGCGTGCATACTTTCGAATCGTGCGGCTCCCGAATGGAAAATTTGCTCCCTAATCCGATTGTCCAGGTCCTGATTAAGCATTGGATCAATATCTGCAATGTTCTTGGACAACATTTCTTCCCGGCTGTAACCCAGGACGAGGCACAGAGTGTCGTTTACGTCAATAAAACGACGCGTGGAAAAATCAATTACTTCAATGAAGTCACTGGAATTGTCGATCAACGTGCGAAAAAGCTTGAGGCGCTCCTCGGCCTGTCTGCGTTCAGTTATGTCTTCGTAAATGCCCAATAAACCGATGACCTTTCCATTGCTAGCGTGCAACGGCACCTTGGAAGTGCGCAACCATATTCTGTTGCCGTCAGGTGTGGTCTGCTCTTCTTCAAAGCCGAGCTTTGGTTTGCCGGAATCCATTACCTGTTTGTCATCGGCGCGATACAGTTCGGCCTGTTCGCGCCAGTTCATCTGAAAATCGTCCTTGCCGATTACGTCTGCCTGGCCAGGCAGTCCCGCATCGCGCGCAAAGGCGGTGTTGCAGCCGAGGTAGCATGCTTCAGTGTCTTTCCAGAACACACGGATGGGCGCATTCTCGATAATGGTCTGGAGCAAAGCATGAGACGCGACGAGACTTTCCTCTGTAGCCTTGCGCTCGGTGATATCTTCAAGCATATGCACGGAATAGAGATAGCCGCCCTGCCTATCGTTTATGGTAAAGGCACGGGAGCGGTAGATTGTGTCGCCGACCAGTATTTCTTCCTCATCAGCACCCGTAGCCCAATTTTCCATTGCCCTCCGGCACTGGCACATTGGAGCCTCGGATTTTGGGTAGACCGAATAATACGGCTGGCCGATGATCTGCTCAAAGGGAATGCCGGCCCGTTGCTGATACGCTCGGTTGCAACGCAGAATATGAAAATCTTTATCGTGCATGAAGATCGGGTCTTCCACCACGTCCAGCGCGGCCATCCACTCTTGGTGCGCCCGTAGGATGCTCTTGCGCGCATCGTTAAGTTCTATGATGGCGCCCTGGAGTTCAACATCATTGAGAACATTGCGTGCTTGAGTTTCGGCCAGAGCGCATTGCGCAGGCTCCAGTTCCTGCTGTAGCTTTTCCGACGAGTCGCTCATGGCCCTTTATCCTCTGATTTCGCAGAGAAAAACTGACCATGCATTCCGCCCCGTATCGCGTGGCGGGAACAGGCCCACCTCCGCGTAAGTCTCAAGAACGAGCCAGCCAGTTCGTTCCGTTCCCCGTACAAGTCATTCACGATGAACTGATTCTCTGGCTGTTTATTTGCCGCAGGCAGTTGTAGCGGGCGTGTCCCATCGCTTGAATCTCATGATCGTTGAATAACCTTGAATACATATTAGTTATCGGTCCATTCATGGGACTCTTTACCCAGACTGAAGATTAAGACCGTCAAACGTATTATGAGAAATTGCCATGACCATAGGAAATCGGGGGGTGCAGACTTTCCGACATGCCAATCAGCTCAAAACTGCTCGAATTCGTATTATTGATAGCCAGTGTGATCACGCTCGGCATTTTCAGCTACGTCGGCATGCTCAAGCTACGCGCTCATCGCCTAGATCAGGTTAGAGACCCGATCGTCGGGGTGGTGGCCGCCTACTTCGCCAAAACAAGCGTGGCGGTGAAGTCCGAGGCTATTCCGTTGCCTACGCTGAACCACTTCATCATTATCGTTGACACCGAACCAATCAAGCGCTTCCGCTATTCCCATATCGTCGAGATGGTGTTAATCGAGAAAGTCAAGGAAGCAACCAGCAAAACGGTGGATAGAGGGTACTGGCGCTTCCCTCTTCCGACGCTATCGGCAGGTCCGATCATTGTGCTTATCCGCAACACAGGGCTTCAGTGACAGCGCCTCTTTGCCAGGCACACGACCGCAGACCGCGAGGGTAGGGTGCGATGCGGATGTTTGTCCACAAGCTTGTCAACAGTAAGTGTGGGAAACAGTATTGCTGTTTATCCCGTTATCCCTTGCGCCCAAACCCCTAAAGAAAAGGCTAGCCAGGGAGAACAGACTCAACTTCCCGTCGGCTGTAACCATCCACAGCAAAGACATGACCCATAATGGGGGTGGATGAGGAGGAGCGCCGTGTCAGGGAACCGCGAAGCGTTGGGTCAAGAGCTTGCCTGCCGGGGCCTGTGGCTTGCGGCGCAATTTGCGTGCAATGGCCCACCATCGCACGGGTTTGGGTCGGGAGCCTCAGCCGCTACACGGCGGACGAATAGTCATTGATACAGGCTCGGTTACAGTTTGTCCGATGGTCCCAGCAACATTCGTAGGCCCGCGCCAATTCGCTTCCGTGTTGCTTGAAGGTGATCACCCGCTCGCCTGCCCGTAACCCTCGCCGTACCGTCCGCGCCTCGGCGCTGAAGGCCTTGCCATCGAGCGTAGAATAGACAGCCCCAGGGCTGCCGGCTATCGCAGCAAACGCTTGCGAAAAAGTCTTGGGGTTCGATACGGATCCAAAATGACGCACTCGTGGGGGTCTTTTTCGCACGGGTTGCTCCCTTTTCGCTGCTTGACGCGGCACTGTCGCTTCCAGTTTATCGGCCCGCGGCACTGCAACTTTAACCGTGACAGGCGAAATGCTTGGTGTCGTCGCGGGGCGCCTCGAACTGCCCAAGCTGAACGATTGGGCTGAGAATCCTCGGGCAAGTCGCGCCATGCGATGCGGGCCGAGCTTGCCGGCAGAGCATGGGAACGGCCAAGCCGCAGTCCCAGCGTGCCTCCGCACGCCACGACCCTGTGAGTCGGCGCAGCCGAAGCGGCTGTTCGCGGCAGGCCTCGGGCACCCGCCTCACATGCCCGGTGCCGACGTCAGGATCCGACGCTCCCTTCGCGACCCCGCACCGCACGCTTGCCCTATGGCACCCCTCGGGTTTCAGTGACCACTGCCCCTGTCCCGATATTATCGGTACCGCTGTCAAGAACATACACCCATGGTTCAGAGGAAAAGGCGGTATTTGTCCCTCTTATTCCGGCTTTGTTCACGTCTTGTGGAACACAGAATAAGAGCAATATGGATTCCAGTTTTTCTCACAAAGTGAACTTACAGGTGGTTACGCGATGCATCTTGATCTGAATGTGCTGCGCGGGTTTATCGGTGACAACACGGCGACCCAACAGCGTATCCTTTTGAAATTCGCCGCGTTGATCAATAACACCCGGACAACCGTCGTGGATGCGGTCAATCGGGGTGCGCTCGATGTCGTACGCTCGGCCTGTCACGCGCTTAAATCGAGTTCACGTTCCGTCGGTGCGATTGGACTGGAGCACCTGAGTGAACAGCTCGAAGCCATTGGCGGCGGGCGGGCGCCCGGCCCCATCGAGCCCGTGCTCGCCCGTTTCCTTGAAGAATGCAGCGCCGTCGAGCAGGAGCTTGCAGCAAGCCATAATGAAGTCAGTTAGCCGGGAAGAGGGTCAATCAGTCCTTGTCATCGGCGAGGAGAAGGAGCTTGTTGATGATGTTCTAAGCCAGCTCGCCCTGGGCTTCGATAAGGTCACGGCTGTCCATGATGTGGACGAAGCCCTGAAACGAATCAAAAGCAAGGCACCAAGGGTCATCGTGTTCGCCTCGGCGTCCATCGTGGATGCCGAAAGAGCCTATCTGGAAATTCTGCGCAAGACGGCAGAGTTTCAGGCGCTGCCGCACTACACGATCGTAACCTGCAAGGGGCCCGATGTCGAAACGACTTATGGGCTCTGTGCTCGCAATGTCTTTGATGATTATGTCGTCATCCGGCCGCTCTACGACCGCTATCGCCTGCCCATTGCAGTCCAGCAAGCCATTCGATTGCAGCAGGCCATGGAACAGCTGGCCGAGGTCTCCCATTCACTGGGTAGCGCCGGATTCAAGATTGGCGAGTTCTCGATTGCCATGGAGCACCAGCTTGCCGATGCCCGTCGCCTGAACACTGCGGTTAATACGGATGTCGGCCGGGTGCAAGATCGGATCGTCGGGCGCCTGGCCGATATCGGGGCAAAGTTCTATCAGGGAATGGGGAATCAGATATCCTCTGAACATGTTGAGGAGACCCGTCGCAAGTTTCAGGAGGTTGCCAGCCATGCCATCCAGCCTGAACTGGCCAATGCCTTCGGCAGCACGGCCGCAGCCATAGAAAAATGGGCAGAATCATTTGAAAGACAGCTCACCAAAGGACGCGGCGCCATCAGGGCCGTTGTTGATCAGGCGACACAGCTGCGCGCACCTGTCATCGTCATCGATGACGATCCGGTGTACCGTGAAGTGGTCCTGGCGATGCTGGAAGACTCCGGCTTTCGTGCTCAAGGCGTCGGCTCCGTGACCGAGGCATTGCGGGCGTTTTCTAAGGACAACTATTGTTGCGCGCTCGTCGACTTTGAATTGCCCGATGGAAATGGCATCGACCTGATCTCCCGTCTCTGGTCACTGGGTGCCTACAAGGGTCTGCCCGTTGTCCTGATGACCGGGCATGCTGAGCGCAAGGTCGTGGAAGGGGCGCGTGCAAAGGGAGTAAGGCATTTCATTGTCAAGCCGGCCCAGCGCGACATGATCATCAAAAAGTTGCAGGATGCCCTGGCTGCGTAACCCAACCCAGCCCGTGAATCTGAAGGGCCATTTTGATGGAATTAAGAGTCAAATGACGCTGGCCTTGCGCAAACCAGACAACATATATGGTTTGCATAGGGTAAAGGCGATTCATGAGTCTAAAATCGGTTACCCAAATCATATTGGGTGCCTTATTTGCCGAGATCCTAGCGCTCTTGGGCATTGACTGGCTGGTCACAATCCAACCGCCACAGGAGTGATGTCATGACCCGGACCCTGAGTCTCTTATTCATCGAGCAAAGCGAGGCGGATTTCCTGGTCCTCGAGCACAGGCTAAGAGAAGATGAACTAAACGTCCGTTGCCGGCGGGTGGCCAGTAGCGCTGAGTTGTCAGTTGCTCTGGGTGAAGGGGGGTGGGATGCCGTTCTTTCCGATTTCAATGCGCCCGGTATTCCATTCCATCAGGCCTATTTGTACCTCCGGACGCACTACCCTGAACTGCCCATAATTGTGGTGTCCGGCGCCATGAGTGAGGAAGCTACGGTAGATCTGCTCAAGGAGGGGGTGTCGGACATTGTTTACAAAGATCGTCTGGTCCGTCTGGCTCCGGCCATTGAACGCGCGGTGAGAGAGGTAGAAGACCAGCATAAGAACCGCGAGTCCGAGATCAACTACCGCAGAGTATTCAATGACCTCAGCGATGCCATCTGCATTGAAGACGAAACCGGCCATTATCTGGATGTGAACCAGGGAGCCGAAGACATGTACGGCTATCCCATCGAGTCCATTATCGGCAAGACGCCGGTGGACCTTGCGGCACCCGGCATGAATGACATGGACGCCTTGGCGGCGGCGCTCAGTCGGGCTTTCCAGGGCGAGCCACAGCACTTCGAGTTCTGGGGTAGGCGCGCCAACGGCGACGTCTTTCCCACTGACGTGCACATGGCGCTGACGACCTACAAGGGACAGAGTGCGGTCATCGCTGTCGCCCGGGACATCACGTCACGCAAGGCGGCAGAGGAGGAGCTATCGAGTCAGCACACCCTGCTGAAAACCATCCTGGAAAGCATTCCGATGCGCATCTTCTGGAAGGATCGTGACCTGCGCTATTTGGGCGGCAACGCGGCCTTTGCGCACGACGCCGGGCTGGCCGGACCAGAGGAATTGATCGGAAAGGACGACCACCAGCTTGCATGGCGAGAGCATGCAGAACTTTATCGGGCAGACGACCGCCAGGTGATGGGGTCGGGCGGATTCAAGCTCGCCTATGAGGAGCCACAGACCACACTGTATGGAAATAACAACTGGGTACGCACATCCAAAGTGCCGCTGCGCGACACGTTGGGTGAAGTTATCGGGGTGCTCGGTCTCTATGAGGATATTACTGCTGCCAAGGAGGCAGAGGCAAAGCTCCACCTGCAAGGTGCAGCGCTGGAGGCATCCGCTAACGCCATTGTCATCACCGATCTGACCGGCTTGATCCAATGGGCCAACCCATCGTTCTGCGGTCTGACGGGTTATGCCCTGGATGAGGTCATCGGCAGGACGCCTGGCGAACTCTTGCATTCCGGTGTGCACGCCCCGGAATTCTACGAAGACCTGTGGCGAACCATACTCGGCGGTCAGGTGTGGAGCGGGGAAATGGTCAATCGGCGCAAGGATGGCACGCTCTACCAGGAATACATGACGGCCACACCGGTGCTCGACAAGGACGGCAGACCGAGCCATTTCGTGGCGGTCAAGCAGGATGTTACGGAACGCCGGGAAGCGGAAAGGCGATTGCAACTCACCCAGCAGATCATCGACAAGAGTCAGGGCTTTTTCTGGATGAATGCGGACGGGAAGGTGGTCTATGCCAACGATGTCGCCTGCAGAAGCTTGGGCTACACCCGGGATGAGTTGACGGGTAAAGCGGTATGGGACTTCGACCCCGATTTCAGGGCAGAAAACTGGGATGCCCACTGGTCAGAGATCAGGCAAAAGGGGGCAATCACCCTGGAGTCGTGCCACCGCCGCAAGGATGGCAGCGTGTTTCCGGTCGAGGTCAATGCCCATCACGGGCAGTACGCAGGAGAGGAATATGACTTTGCCTTTGTGCAGGATATTACCCGCCGAAGGCAGAACGAGATGCAAATCCGCCGGCTCAACCGGCTGTATGCCATGCTGGGCGGAATCAACGAGCTTATCGCGCGCTTCCCTGATGCAGAAAAGCTCTATTCGGAAGCTTGCCGCATCACCGTGGACGAAGGCGGTTTCCGCATGGCCTGGATTGGCCTGGTCGACCCGGTCAGCCGGGAAATCAGGCCGGTGGCTCATAGTGGCCAAACCGACGGTTATCTTGACCATCTGCAAATAACCATGGATGAGAGCGCCCGTGGCTGCGGGCCCACCGGTCAGGCGGTCCGCGAGGGGAAGGCGAGTATCTGCAATGACATCGCAAATGACGCGCGCATGCAACCCTGGCGCGAGGATGCAATGCGCATGGGCTACCGGGCATCCGCGGCTTTCCCTCTCAAAGTGGGGGGTGAGTTGCGGGGTGCCTTTACCCTTTATTCCGACACCGTGAATTTCTTCGACACACAGGAAATGGGCCTGTTGGAAAGGCTAACCAAAAATATCAGCTTTGCCCTGGAGGTCATCGGGTTCGAGTCTTACCGGCACAAGGCGGAGGAGGCGCGCCGGCGCAGCGAAGAAAACCTCAAACTTGCCCAAGCGGTGGCGCAAACCGGGAGCTGGTATCTCGACATTGTCACCGATAGCCTGGAATGGTCGGACGAGACCTATCGAATCTTCGGCCGTACCCCTGGCCCGAAGCTTAGCCTGAAGTCTTTCCTCGATTGTATTCATCCGGAAGACCGGCAAGACGTGTTAGTGGAATGGTCTGCCGCCGTGCAGGGCGGCAGACCTTATGACATCGAGCATCGCATCATGGTGGGGGATCAAGTCAAATGGGTGCGTGAGCGGGCCGAAATCCGCTTTGGCCCAGAGGGCAAAGCGCTGACCAGCCTAGGCACCGTACAGGATATTACCGAGCGCAAAGCGACTGAAACCTTGATGCGGTGGGACCGGGAGCAGCAGGCTACGCTGCGTGGTTTGCTGGAAGCCGTGCTCAAGGGTGAGAAACTTGAGGAGACACTGGACTACTGCCTGCAACAGCTGCTGGCGGTGTCCTGGCTCTCCGTCCTGCCCAAGGGAGGGATCTTCCTGCTGGACCAAGATGGCCAGACCTTGCGATTGACCGTTTCGCGCGACCTGTCGCCACAAATCATGTCGCTTTGTGCCCGTGTGCCGCTTGGCCGTTGTCACTGTGGTCACGCTGCTGCCTCGAAGCAAATTCAATACGCCGATTGTGTGGATGAGCGGCACGAAATCACGTATCCGGGGATACCTGACCATGGCCACTATAGTGTACCCATCATTTCGGATGACCAGTTACTGGGTGTGCTGGTGTTGTATCTGCCACCCGATTTTCCGCGCGACCCCTTGAAAGAGCAATTCATTTGTTCCGTGACCGATATTCTGGCCGGCTTTATCAGCCGCCAACAGGCGGCACAGGCCCTCGCCGAGCACCAGGCGCACCTGGAAGAACTGGTGTCAACACGCACCTTTGAACTGGAGAGGGCGCGAATCGGGGCCGAGCATCTGGCTCAGGTGAAGAGCGAATTCCTCGCCAACATGAGCCATGAGATTCGCACCCCCTTGAACGCCGTGCTGGGTTTTGCCCAGATCGGCCAGAGAGAGAGCAAGGGGCGCAAGTCGCAGGAGCATTTCCATCGCATCATGGATGCAGGTCAGCTGCTGCTGGGCATCATTAACGATGTCCTGGACTTCTCCAAGATCGAGGCGGGCAAGCTCAGTGTTGATTCCTCGCCGTTCCAGCTTTCCCCCGTCATTGTCAATGCCGCCAGCCTCATGGCCGGAGCGGCAAAACAGAAGGGTCTGACCTACACCGTGGATGCGGCACCGGACCTGCCGGAGTGGGTCATGGGCGATTCCCAGCGCCTGCAGCAGATCCTGGTCAATCTCCTGTCCAACGCCGTCAAGTTCAGCGAGCAGGGTGAAGTGCGCCTCCGGGTGGCCAGGGAAGGGGACGACATCTGTTTCAAGGTGATCGACACCGGCATCGGCATATCGGAAGAGCAGATCGCAAGGTTGTTCAATCAATTCGAGCAGGCGGACAGTTCCACCACCCGGAAATACGGGGGCTCGGGCCTGGGACTCGCCATCAGCCGCAAACTGGCGCGGATGATGGGCGGGGAGATCACGGTGGACAGCGCGCCGGGGGCAGGCAGCGCCTTCACCCTGCGCCTGCGCCTGCCGGCGGCGTCACCTAACCTTGAGGTTCATACCGGCAAAACGGTTGAGCACGGGCCACGGTTGGCCCAGCTAAGGATACTGGCGGCGGAGGACGTGGAGGTCAACCAGCTTATCCTGGAGGACATGCTGGTTCACGAAGGCGCCCAGGTGGTGTTCGCCGACAATGGCCAGCAGGCCCTGGAGCGGCTGGAGGAAGCCGGCGTCACCGCGTTCGATGTCGTGCTCATGGACGTGCAGATGCCGTTGATGGATGGCCATGAGGCGGCCCGGCGCATGCGGGAACTGGCACCGCAGCTGCCCATCATCGGACTGACGGCCCACGCCCTGGCTGAAGAGCGGCAAAAGTGCCTGGCCGCTGGCATGGTGGACTGCGCGACCAAACCGATCGACATCGATACCCTGGTCAATGTCATCCGCAAATATACGTCGTCGACGCGATGACCAGCGGCAAATCCGTTGTGGGACAACTCGCGACCCTGACAGACACAAACCTTCCATGCCCATGATGGACCTGCAGCCTGAAGCGAAATCACCAACGCAGCTCATTGACTGGATTGCCTTATGCAAGCGGTATGGCAACCGCCAAGGCTTCATCGACAAGCTCTTCCGCATCTCCTACGCATCCCACGTTGATATGCTGGAAAAGCTGCGCTCGGCAATCCAAAAGAGTGATCTTGAAGCCATCGCATTCATCGCCCATGGCCTCAGGGGCACTGCCAGCAACCTCGAAGCGCAGGAGGTGCGGGACTGGGCCACCAAGACAGAAGAGAATGTCCGTGCGGGTCGACCTGATCATATGGCGCTGGCAGACGAACTGGCCCGGCGCCTTGAACGCCTGCTGGCTGAATTGGCCGGGCGCCTGAAGGGGGGTGCGGACAGCGCGCAGTAGGATCTTATGGCCGCGATTCTTCTCCAGGAAAGCCGCGCCACATGTTCAACCGGGGTCAATATTCCACTGAAAAAGCCGATATCAGATGTGTATGCGAAGCCAATCTTGGTTTATGAGATTCAGATAATGGGACAGCCCCGCCACCAGCTCCTTGCGGTAGACGACCTACCAGAGAACCTGTTCATCCTGCAAGATCTGTTGGAGGAGCAATACATCGTTCATAAGGCCGCCAATGGACGCGAAGCGCTTGATTTCGTCCGTCGGGGCAGCAAGCCCGACCTGGTCCTGCTGGATGTGATGATGCCCGAGATCGATGGTTTCGAAGTCTGCCGGCAGTTGAAAGCGGACCCGGAAACCCGGGACATTCCCATTCTGTTCCTTTCCAGCCTGGACAGCGCCGCCGACGAGGCGGAAGCCCTGACTCTGGGAGCGGCGGACTTCATCCATAAGCCCTTCTCGGCACCCGTCGTGCTGGCTCGGGTGCGAAACCATCTCAACCTCTCCTTTGCTACCCAGACATTGCGGAAACAGAATGACAACCTGGAACGCATGGTGACAGACCGTACGCGGCAGATTCTGTTGCAGTCGGACGAACTGGTGCGGCACAAGCAGGAGGTGATTGCAGCCCAAGGCGCCACGATCACGGCGTTCTGTTCTCTGGCCGAAGCGCGCGACAATGAGACGGGCAACCATATCCGTCGAACCCAGAACTACGTCAAAATCTTGGCGGAACGGCTGAGCACCCATCCCCGTTTCAGTCACGAACTGAATTTCGAGACCATTCAACTGATGTTCAAATCAGCGCCGTTGCATGATGTAGGCAAGGTGGCGATTCCCGATGCCATCCTGCTCAAGCCTGGAAAACTGACGGCGGAAGAATGGACTGTAATGAAGCGCCACTGTGAGTATGGGCGCGATGCCATCGCCCAGGCCGAAGATGAGCTGGGCAAGGCGGCAGGTTCATTTCTGCGCTATGCACGGGAGATTGCCTATGGCCATCACGAGAAATGGGACGGCAGGGGTTATCCCCAGGGGCTGTCTGGCGAAGCGATCCCTGTCTCGGCCAGGCTCATGGCGGTGGCGGATGTCTACGATGCCCTGATTTCCCGGCGCGTATATAAACCGGCTTATCCCCATGAGCAGGCAGTCGAGATGATTCTTGCCGAACGAGGCCGACATTTCGATCCGGATGTGGTGGATGCCCTGCAGGATGTAGCCGGAAAATTTTGCGACATTGCGCAAAGCTTTAAGGACCATTCGTAATCGATGGGGAATCAACAGACTTGAGTGAAAAGCCCTTAGACCATCAACATATAAACAACCGATGAATGGGGGGCACTCTTTAGGATCGACTGCCAAAGTTGACCAAGAACTCGCGGCGTGGACCTTCATTAAACATGTTATGAGAATGCTTCCGTAGAAGATACGGATGGCTGAGTTTGGGGCGATTCAGAGACGTTCAGAAGGTGGGTGCGACAGTCCCTTGCGGGTCGGGAAGGTGAATTCGCTGCTTTTGCGAGCGGCCATTCAACTTGAATTTCTAATTAAGAGCGCCGCCGGCAGCTCTGGCCGAGTTCCAGCCTGATCAGATTCGTTCCGTCTCAAAGTCGGCCAATCCGGACACTGGCGCTTTGAGTGAATTGGGTCTGCTGTGTGCCGAACACCGGCCGTTGACCAGGAATCCTTCAAGATGACTGCTTCCGGGAAACCCGCCCGACTCAGTCCGACCCCATATAGTCACTCCGTCCTGTTCTCAGTGATACTGGTCACGACTGGCAGGTAGCTCCCAGTGAGGGCAGGACATGCACCTGCGGGTTACGAATAGTCGACCCGAACATTCGATGTTTTCGGCTTTGGTTTCGAATCCGCAGGTGCGCTTGGGTTCGTTAACGAATACTCAGGGCTCGCCGCGCAACCGGCTCGCTATATTGGCTTCGCAGAACTCAGGCATGCATGTCCTTATTTGCAATCTAGCACTCGCGGAGGTGATGATGAAGCCTCAGTCCAATTCTTCCTTCACGGCCTTTGTGGGGATCGACTGGGCCGACAAGAAACATGATTTCTGTATGCAGGCCGCAGGATCAGAACAGCGGGTATTCGGTACCCTGGAACATTCCCCGGAGGCGATCATGCAATGGGCGTGTTCATTGCGCGATCGGTTTGGTGGGCCGATTGCCATCTGTCTTGAGCTGGCAAAGGGTCCCTTGGTTTATGCGCTGCAGCGATGTGATTTCCTCGTGCTGTTCCCGGTCCATCCTTCAACCCTCGCCAAATACCGGGAAGCCTTCGTTCCCAGCCATGCCATGGACGATCCGACCGATGCCGGAATGGCCCTGGATCTTTTGCTTCGCCACCCTGACAAGCTGCAACCCCTCAAACTGCAAAGCGTGGCCATGCGCACCTTGGCTGCGCTCGTCGAGGAACGCCGTGGTCTGGTCGAAGAAGTGGTCAATATCACGAACAGTCTTCCAGTAGGCTCAAGCAATTCTACCCACAGGTGCTCGACTGGTTCGAACACCGGGATACCTTGATCTTCTGCGACTTCTTGAGCCGTTGGCCCACCCTCAGGCACGTCAAACGGGCCAGGCGCTCCACCCTGGAAGCCTTCTTCCACCAGCACAATGCCCGACGGGCCTATCTCGTCGAGGAGCGTATCGAGGGGATCCGGGCTGCAAGTGCGCTCACGGACGACGAGGCCGTGATCCGCCCAAACCAGATGGTCGTGCAAGCCATGGCCGAACAGTTACGCGTACTCCTGCAGGCCATCGATCGCTTCGATGCCGAGATCGATGCCGTCTGTAAAACCCTTCCTGACTATGATCTGTTCGCAGCGTTGCCAGGCGCAGGCCACATCCAGGCTCCTCGGCTGCTGGCCGCCTTTGGCGAAGATCGAGATCGCTATACAAACGCCGCACAGATTCAGAGCTATTCAGGAGTGGCTCCGGTGGTCGAACGCAGTGGTAACAAGTGCTGGGTCCACTGGCGCTTCGCTTGTCCCACCTTCCTCCGCCAGACCTTTGTCGAGTGGGCCGGATCAACCATACCGCGATCCTACTGGGCCGGTGCCTACTACCAGCAGCAACGCAATAAAGGGTGCTCCCATAGGGTGGCGGTACGCGCCTTGGCGTTTAAATGGATACGAGTCCTCTATCGGTGCTGGAAGACGCGCACTCCATATGACGAATCCGTTTATCTGAAAGCGTTAAGGCGACGGGGATCGCCACTGCTGGCAAACTACTCCGAATCTGCAAATATCACTTGACGGAGTGCCCTCAGGGCACGAAGCCGCCGGATGGCTCGTTGAACGGCTATGGCGGCTAAGTGATCGGATTACTGCCGTTGCTCTGAAACCGACAACGGGCAACGGCTTGGCCTTTTCGGACGTTACAGGACCTAAACTAACAATGCTCCCCTGCTGAAGGCCAGCTTTATCTCTTACCCTGATCCTAGCCCAACCAATACTGGAGAGGCTGAGCTTCAGGTTGGCGACCGAACTTAGGTGAACCAATGCATGTCATCATTCTGCCATGCCTGTGGCGACAGCCCTGTTCCCAATGCGTATTTTCACCGTGTTGCCGTTTCGCTCGACCTTCTGTGTGCCATCCCATCCCTGGTCAGTCATCGGACCACTGATCCACCTTATGCTGGAGCCAGCGCTGTCGAACGCATATCGCCCTTTCCCTGCACTTCTGCCACCCGGCAGGAAGAGTTCGTATTCGCTGGCTGAAGAGAACACAAGGTACCCGTTCGAAAGTCCTTTACCAACAGTAATATCGAAGCGGCCCATGGCCGGAGCCTTGGAATCCATGGCTGCCTTGGTTGGGTTGCTATCGGTCGCTTTTAGGTTGAAATCAAAATCCCAACTGCCCGGGAACGCCCCATCGATGTAATGGAGGCGGCATGAGGCGGCGCTGCTGGCCAGGACTATTGCTGGATGGTTCCCAGGTTCGGCTAAGACTCTGTTGCCCACGATGCAAAGACTAGGCATCGAATGGCTATTCATGTTGGCCTCAGCGGCCTTGAGGTTGAAGTTATATTCCCAGGCATCCTGGTAAGCCCCATCTAGGTAGTGCAGTCGACAGGAGGTGGCGCTGGCGGCAAGGACTGTTGCGGGATGATCACCCGGCTCCGCCAAGACCTGATGACCAACGATGCAAAGGCCGGATTGAGCGTGGGTACTTGTGGCCGCCATTAGAAGGACAAAACACAGCACTCGTCCAGGACGTAGCCACTGATAACAAGTAGTCATGTAACTCTCAAGGTGGGTTGATATGCACGCCATTCTAGTCAAGCTCAGATTCGATGAATAGCCCATAGATAAGCAGAAACTGGATGAAGCAATATCTCACAGTATGCCAGCGCAGTCAGACGCCTCTTCCACATTGTCAGCACGAGCACTCAAAGTATTTGTCGGGTTGGCTGAACATGAGCAACTTGACTTGCCATGACTGGACAACGCCTGCTAGCCCGTCTTCAGCTATTCACCTGAATTTCGATTTGATTTACGGCCGATTTTGGGACGTGCCGGTCGATAAGGTCTTGATGTGATGGATGACGATTGGGGACGAGGGTTGAAGAGACGGCTGTAGT
>JBAUMF010000016.1:0-44526 GCA_049578545.1 Thiobacillaceae bacterium | reverse complement strand
CCGACACAAGCCAAAGCCTTTGCTCTGCTCGGCATCGACCCAGGCTGTTCCCAGTAACCGCATCACACCAATCCTGTTTCGTCTGCAATATCAAGGAACTCACTCGTTCATGGCGCCAAACTTCGGTTTAGAGGAATCTAATAAGGCGCCGATGAAAGTTGATGCGGATTCTCAACCAATAAGCGACAGGAACTACTTTGGGATCAGCTGACGACGACAGACAGGACAACAACGCCGGTTGCCAGCATGAGGATACGTTTGGGGTTGGGCTGCTTGCGCAGGATAAGAACTGTCGCAATGACAGCGGCGATTGAGTAAGTGGTGAGCAAGAGTGTGTTTGAATGGGCGGCCAGAGTCAGGCCATAGGTGACGAAAAAAACAACCAGCACCATGCGCGAGGCAAGATAAGTCTTCTCCGCGCCGAAGCGCACGGCGAAGGAGTGTTTGCCTGCTTGCCGGTCGGTTTCAATCTGCGGCGGCTGGTGCGAGAACAGCAGGGCGATGGCGAGCGCGCCGAAGCCGATCATGGCGAGGACGCAGCGCAGGTCGATCGGCGTATTGGTCAGCAGCCACAGGCAACCCACCACGCCGGGGCCGTAGCACAGGCCGGTGATCCATTCGCCCATGCGGGTGTAGGATAGCGGCCTCTTGCCGGAGTTGTAGAGATAGCCCAGGCCGACCATCGGCAAGGCGATGAGCAGTATCCAGAGCTTGCCAGTGTGGATCAGCACACCCAGACCGAGAAAGCCACCGCACAGGAAACTGAGCCAGCCATGGATGCTGGCGACAGTCAGATTTTCGTTGTGAGCGTGCACCCAGGAATCCCATTTTTCCTCATCGGCTCCCAGGCGCCAGTCGCTTACATCGTTGAGCACATTGATGGAGTGCTGCAAGAATACGACGGCGAGCGTGGCCAACAGCAATGGGTAGCTGGCGCTGCCGGACGCGCCGGACAGTTGCCAGACACCTGCACCGGGGAGGATCGAGACCAGGTAGATGGCGGGATTTAGCGCCCGCCACCACCCGCCTCTGGGAGTTGCAATTGCGCCTGAAACTACATTCATGCAGCCGCAGAAGTACTCACGCTGCGTGGGAAGGCAGCCAACGCGCCCTTGAACCACTCGGCGTGCTGAGCCTCCGAATCGATGACGCGCTGATACACGGCCGCAGTGGCCTTGTTGCCTTCAGCCAATGCCTGGTCGCGGAATTTCGGATAGATGCTCAACGCTTCCCGTTCTTCGACGCGAACGGCGACACTCAGGGCCTTCTCGACGACACCATCCGGATTCTGGGCGATCAGCGAATCGCAATTCGCCCGTATGGTTTTCAGCGCGTCAATCGCACGCTGGGTATCTTCGCCGCGTGAGGGCACGCCGATGTCTTCGTAAAGTTCACGCAGCCAGACCGCATGCAGCTTTTCTTCACCGGCAACGCGCCGGAATAGCCTGGCCAAGTCAGGATAACCTGCCTTGTCGGCCCAGCGGGCGAATTCCGGATACATGATCTGGTTTTCATACTCCTCGACGTCGACAAAGGACTCGGCGGTTTTGCCGCAATCCTTGGACTGCTGGGCGGCGGCGAAGCATTCGAAGATCATGTCCTCAGTGATTTCGGTGGTCTGCATAACTGCTCCTTAAATGATGGTTTGAAACGAGGCAATTGCCATACAATTCACCGCCAATTGCATGCTTGGGTCGGAGCGGCGGCAACTCTGACCAAGTACTTCATTTTCCCTGGCTGGCGTAATAATTCGCCAGCGCGCTTATATCTTCCGCGGACAATGAGTTCACCGCCGTGCGCATGAACTGGTTCGGCAATTTCGATGCCGGATTCTGATAACGCTTGATTTCCAGTTCGATGAACTCTACCGGTTGTCCCGCCAGGCGCGGCATGTCACTTGCCGACTTCTTGCCGCCATTGGCGTGGCAGGAGTTGCAGTGCGCATCATGCAGCGTTTTTCCCCGCTTAACCAGATCAAGCCTAGTATCCGACGCAGCAGAAATCCACTTCTTCTGTGCGTAATGATACGCCAGAGACGCGATCTGGTCAGCGTCGTATTTCTTCATGGCCTTACCCATAATCTTCCCATCTCTGGACCCGTCACGGAACTGCTGCATCACGGTCCTGAGGTAGGCTTCTGGTTGGCCATCGATAAGCGGTGTGTCGGTGGCGTCACTTGGAGTGTGGCAGTTATCGCATCCGGTAACGATATTCGATACGTCCACCCTGCGGGTGGCTGATGCAGCCGCCTCGGAAGCAGGCTTAACGTCCTGGCCAGATGCATAATACTGGGCAAGGGCATGGACATCCCCGGCTGATAGATCGCGGGTAACCGTACGCATCATTTCACCGGGCAGTTTGGCCTTCGAATTCATGTAGTTACGCAGCTGGGCTTCTATATAGCTTGGGTTCTGGCCGGCAAGACGCGGCGTCATTCCTTCAGCCTTGACCCCACCGGGCCCATGGCAACCGGCGCATTTCGCATTATGCACTTCCCGGCCAGCCCTTACCAACGCAGGGTTTGTCTTCGGCTTGGCGGCGGGCCAGCGGGTTGTGGCATAGAGCTTTGCCAGCGCCGTGATCTTTTCGTTGCTGAAGTCGCGCAACAGATCTGCCATGACGACTGAACTGCGTGTTCCATCACGATATTGCAGCATGACGACGCGCAAGTACTCTTCGGCTTGTCCGTCAATCAAGGGCATGCCAGCCAAGCCAGAGCGGTGACACGATTCACAGCCCGCGGCCAAAGACATCAGTTCGGTTATCCATGCGCGAGGCGCGGACGGGTTGGAAGCGTAGAAATTGGCCAGCGCTTGAACATCCTCGGCAGACAGCCCTTTGACCAGCATGCGCATAACCTCGTTGGGCTGGCTTGACCTCGGGTCAAGGTATGACGTCAGCTTGGCTTCGATATAACGGATGGGTTGACCTGCCAGGCGAGGCGTCAATCCCTCAGCGTTGCGGCCATCCGAGCCATGGCATGCGGCACAACGACGCTCATGAATAGCCGAACCTGCTTTGACTAGTGTGGCATCAACCTGCTCCACGGCATCAACCCAGCTAAGGCTCGCGTAATACTGGGCGATCGCATCGATCAGGGTGTCGTCGTAATCGGCAAACAAGCCTTTCATGGCTTCTGAATGTCGACTGCCCCTGCGAAATTCTCTCATTACATTACGCAGATAATCAGGCGGCTGTCCCGCAATCAATGGCATGCGGGTACCGGGTTTGTGGCAACCGTTGCATCCGGGCACGATAGTCCGCAGTGATTCCGGCAATGTCCTGCCCTGGTTTGTGGTAAGCAGCCGTGGCCTTGGTGCATGCGGATCATGGCATTGCGTGCAGTTGGAGTCGCGTGTGACCCCCTTGGACTCATGCGCCAAGAAGTGGTCACTGAAAAGGCCGACTTTGCGCGGGCGTCCAGCCACGTCGTCATGACAGCGCAGGCAAAGTGAACTGTCACGTACGATTTTCACCGTCGCGATGTGATTATTTTCGTTCAAGGGGCCGTGGCAGGATTCGCAGGAGAGATGTTCATGCACACTTCCGGCCAAGGCATTCATGATGGCCACATGGTCTTTGCGTGTCTTGCCATGGCAGCCGCCGCACGATGCATTTCCGCCGTAGGTGATCGGCTGACGCTTCAGTTCTTCCACGGCACCTGAGCGGTACCAGTGTTGGTAATCCCAGCCATCCGGGACAAACAATCCCTTGATGAACAGCAGTCCACCTATGCCGACGACCAGAACGGCAGCAAGGCGATAAAGATGACTGCGTGGTGACGGAATCATCCAGAACTTTCAGTGAAGAGCATGATGGCCCGCAGGGTGTCTGTGATCATCGCTGAACACGGGCAGCCAGCGGGAAATGACGTAATAGGTAACGAAAGGTGCGCACAGAATGACAGCGGCCATGATCACACCTTCTCGTGTAAACCACTCAAAATGGAAATTTACATACCCGCGTTCGGACTTTGAGATCATCTGACCGCCGATGACAACGTTGAACCGCATGAATATCACTTGCAGGACAATACAGAGAGCTGCGAGATTGACCATGTACAGCATGCGCCGTCCGCTTGCGCCTGAAAGCGCAACATAGCCGAGTACGATCAGCGGGACGCCTGACAACAGCAGCATCTGTCCTACGACGTAGCTGTAAAAGAGAGGGCCGGCCAGCAAAGGTTCAATGACAGCCCAGTGGAGTCCGTGCTCATAGAACATGTTTACGATTTCCAGGGCCTCGAACGTGACGTCGACGATGAATAGACCCCAGAGGTGGGTTGCCATCCGAGCCATCAATGGGTAGTCGATCGAACGGCGGGTCCACCAACGGATGAAGGCGTACATGAGAATGAGCATGGCCATGCCGCAGACGATGGCCGACATCAGAAAGATGATGGCTTGCAAGGGCGTTGCCCACCAGGGATTGGCCTTGATGCTGCCAAAGATGAATCCGCTATAGCCGGTCAGAATGAATGCCCAGGGAATGCCGACCCCTGCCAGGAAAGGGATGAGCGCACGGTCGAGCTTGAGCGCCCCAGGTGAAGTCTCCGGCAACCACAAGGTAAGGACCTGCCAGACAAATTGCTGCAAACCTTTGGTTGCCTTGGCCTGATGTACAAAAAACCCCCGGTAGACCAGCCACAACTGGACCATCAACAGAATCATGTAGCTTGAGTATACATAGCCGAAAATGCTCATGGCTGATGTGGTATGCGGCGTAATGAAGATGTTCATTGCCCGCAGCGGCTGGCCCAGGTGAAATAGAAGCGGAACCGCCGCAAACAGGCCGAAGCAAAATGAGGCGACCAGAGCGAAACGGGCGATCGGCTCATACTCATTGACCTTGAATACATGGTAAAGCGCATAGACGAAGAAGGTGCCGGCCACCAGTCCGGTAAGATAGGGGTACAGCACGATCATCAGCGACCAGTCGATGTGCGTGTTGTTCGGGAAATAGAAATTATTGAGGGCGCCGGCCGGAAGAGGTACCGGCTCCATCAGATCACCTCGCGCGGCAGGCCTAGGTACATTACCCGGCTCTCCGTATGCATTTCAGGCTTGAGTGTCCACCATGCATCCGTGGCGTAAATCCTGCCCACGTGACTGTTCGGGTCGCTGCGATCGCCAAAGGTACGAGCAGCCGTTGGGCACACCGTGACACATGCCGGGTCGAGGCCGCGCGAAACGCGGTGGTAACACCAGGTGCACTTGTCAGCGATACGATTCTCATCGTTGAAGAAGCGCACCCCGTAGGGACACGCCTGGATACAATAACCGCAGCCGATGCAATGCTCCGGGTCAACCAGAACGAATCCGCCGGGCGCAGAAAAGGTTGCGCCAACCGGGCAGACCTGAATACACGGCGCCTGCTCGCAGTGATTGCATAGCTTGGGAATGAAGGCTGACCATTTGGCATTCTTCATTACCTCCGCGGGTGGAGGAGCAAGCTGTTTGCCGGGCTTGTCGATTGCCTCGATGTAAACGCCTGAATCGGTTGCCACATACCGCTCCACCCAGGTGCGGACCGAACCCACCGGAACCTTGTTTTCGGCAGCGCATGCCTCGACGCAATAACCGCAGCCTATACATTTGCTGACGTCCACAACGAACGCGTAATCCGGTCCGTTCGGTACTCTGGTGCTGGCCTTGCCGGTTGCGGCCATCAAGCGGATCGGACCTGCCGCAGCCAAGGTAACTGCGCTGGCCACCAAGTCCAGCAGGAAGGTTCGTCTGCCACTACACGCTGACATGACCGGGTCTCCTCTACTTCATTGCGAACATTTTCATAAGATCATCGCGAGAAACGACGCCGGCAAGGTCATCATGTTTATCCGTTGCTTTCAGACGCTTGATGCATCGTTTGTCCGTCAGGTAGATGGCTTTGGAAATGCTGTTTGGCCCGGAAATTCATATGTGCAGCCAGGAAGGGCATGCTGCTCATCCGGCCGGGTAGCAGCAGATTCCAGTACACCCACTTGAAGGCCAGTTTGCCGACATGATTCATGCGGCTTTCCTTAAGCAGTGACATCGGTCCCATATGCGGCATGGGAAACGAGCCCTCCAGCGGTTCCATGTCGCAGTTGAAGTCAATCAGCAACGCCTTGTTGTAGCCTGACTCGATAAAGCAGTTGGAATGGCCGTCGAAGCTGGCTTCGGCAGGCTTCCCTTCCATTTCGCACAGAAGGTTTTCCAATACCGTATCCGCCTCAAAGTAGGCGACGGAAGCGGCCTTAGAACTGCTGACATTGGCGTTGTCGCCCATGCAAAAGATGAAATCAGCGCGCTTGCTTTTGAGGGTTGTTGGGTCAGTCAACGCATAACCGTTACCGTCACTCAGCTCGGAATAATCAAGCACCTCCGGACCTGCGTGGCGTGGAACGGTCACCAGCAGATCGTAGTCGAGGTCGCGGCCATCGCTAGAATAAAGTTTCTTCTTGTCAGCATTTAGGGCCGAAGCGGTGAAATTTGGCACGACCTTGATGCCTTTTTGTTCTGCAATCGATGTAAACACACGGTTGGCATTTGGCTTGATAAAGGCACCGGCAAAGGGGGTTGCCAGCGAGATCTCGACACGGTCGCGAATGCCCTTGAGATGGAAGTAGTAGTCAGCCAGGAAAGCGAATTCAAGTGAGGCAACCGGGTACTTGATCGGCATCTCACAGATGTCAATTACCAGCCGCCCATGCTTGAACTGGTCGAGTGCACCTTGAAGCTTCGCCGCACCTTCCATATCATAAAAAGTGTGGACTCCATTCATTCCCAGCGCTTCGGAAAGTCCTTGCACACCGCCTGGATCGGGGTGGCAGCCCATGGTTGATACAAGAAAATCATAGGAGAAGTTGCCCTTATCGGTCTCTACAAGCTTCTTTTCATGATCGATGAGCTTGATGTCGCCGGCAACGAAGCGGGCATCCTTGGGCAAAGGGTCGAGAATGTCGCGGCAGATGTCCTTGCCCGACTTGTAATCGTACATTCCGAAGGGAATAAAGAGCAGCCCAGGCTGATAGACATGCTGCAAGGAGCGGTCAATCACCGTGATCTGCCACTCATCGAGGTCGAGGTGCTGGGAAAGCAGGTTGGAAATGAGCGCGCCGCCGGTGCCGGCACCCAGAATCACAATGTTCTTCATTGCGATCGCCTCCTTAGTATTTGAGCCATTGACCAGGCAACGATCCTGGCAATACAACGCAACGACCTTCCTCCGCTGCAGGAAGATCAGGAACGTTTTTTTTAGAATGCGGTGCTTACTGCCTCAGAAGGGCAGATTGGGTACTGATCTTTTATTAGCTTACGGCAACGAAGGGAAATGTGAACGCGCGCTGAATGGATTCTTTGACGACTGTCAAAAAACGGTCAAACAACACGTTCTGTGGGCGAGCCTACGCCAAGTCTTTGGAGCCTTGCCGGGATTGCAACAGCTTTACCTGGAACAGGGTGTTTCGTTCATCCTCTTCAAGCACCTGAGCAATATGGTGAAGCGTGGTCTGATAACGCGGGATGATGTTGTACTTCAGGGCATTCACGCGTTTGCGGGTCTTTCGGCTGGCAGCCAGGAGCCGCCAAAGGGCATTTTCTGCTTCGCCTAGAAGCGCCAGGGTCAGGGTCAGTTCACGCAGCCGAAGTCGGACCTCGTCAAAACTCACGTCGGTCCACATCAAACCAACCGGTTGCAGGGGCAGCGGACTGACGCTGACGCTGGGGTATTCCACTCCGACGCTTGAGCGCGAGACAATTTTAAGGTCGATGGCAAGCTGCAGTCCGACGGCGGTTTGTCGCAGCATCTGGCTACCCATGCGCATCTGGACAATGCCGAGCCAGTAATAGGCCTGTTTCAATTCCTCAGCGGCCTTGGCGCGCAACGAACGATAAATGTCCAGGCGTTCGTAGATGAGTCGCGTCAACAGGTCGCGTTTCTTTTCCAGCATCTGCTGGCCCTGTTCCAGAAAGCGCACCTGGCGCCGGACTTGCAGCATTACGCTTTTTGTCGGTGGAACGGAAAGGCCTTTCTTCATGCTGTCGGCTCAGTCTGATGATCCTGCCATTTGTGGTAAGTGGACAGTTCAGCTTCGGAAACGCGAGTCAATGAGTCTGGAGGAAGCATGGACAGCAGCTCCCAGGCCAGGGCCAGGGTTTCGAGTACATTACGATCCTCGTCCTCACGCTGGCTGATGAAGCGCTTCTCGAAGGCATCTGCAAAGGTGAGGTAGCGCTGATCGCTTTCCCCCAACTCCTCGGCACCGATGATCGCGGCGAGTCCGCGAACCTCGAGCGCCCTGGCGTAACTCGCGAAAAGCTGGCTGGCAACATGCGGATGATCTTCACGGGTGTAGTTTTTGCCGATACCATCCTTCATTAATCGGGAAAGGGAAGGCAGGACCGATATAGGCGGATAGACTCGCTGACCGGCCAGTTCGCGGCTCAGGACAATCTGGCCTTCGGTGATGTAGCCGGTCAGATCGGGGATGGGATGGGTGATGTCGTCCGATGGCATGGAAAGAACGGGAATCAGGGTAATGGAGCCTCGCCGGTCTTTGATCTTGCCTGCGCGTTCATAAAGTTCCGCCAGATCTGAATACAGATAACCGGGATAGCCCTTGCGGGCTGGCACGTCGCCACGCAGCACAGCGATTTCGCGCAGCGCCTCGGCATACGCGGTCATGTCGGTCATGACCACAAGCACATGGAAGTCCAGGTCATACGCCAGATATTCTGCGGCAGTGAGGGCGATGCGCGGGGTGAGCAGCCGCTCAATGACCGGCTCATCCGCCAGATTCATGAACACCACGACCTTGTTCAGTATGCCGCTCTCTTCGAAGCTTTCCTGAAAAAAACGGGCATCGGTGCTGGATACGCCAAATGCGGCAAACACGATGACAAAATCGGATCCGCCTTCACCCAGCAGTTTCGCCTGGCGCACGATTTGTGCTGCAACACGGTTGTGCGGCAGTCCTCCGCCCGAGAAGATGGGAAGCTTCTGTCCACGGGTCAGCGAGTTCATTCCGTCGATGGCGGATATGCCGGTCTGGATAAATTCTCTCGGATAGGCGCGGGCTGAGGGGTTGACGGGTGATCCGTTCACATTGCGCAGATCAGATGAAATGATGGGTGGTCGTCCGTCCCGGGGTTGGCCCGCGCCGCTGAACGTTCTTCCCAGGATGCCGCGGGAAACAGGAAACCTGAAAGGCTCATCCAGAAACCGGGTCCAGGTGCGTTCAAGGTCGATTTCATCGGTTCCCTCAAATACTTCAACAAGCACATTGTTTTCGGCTGTTCGTATTACCATGCCCGTGCGTAGACGCCCTGCATGATCGCGCAAACTAACCAGGCTACCGGATGAAATGTTGGGCACGTTTTTCATCACGATGAGTCCACCTTGAGCAGAGGCGCTGGTGCGATATTCGACGTTCTTCACGGCGCACTCGGGATAGTCGTTGACTGAGAAATATAGTCCAGTCTGAGCTTTTGGAACTCGCTGGTCACGGCTTCGGTCTTCTCCTCCAGTTCGTGCAGCTCGTCCTCCCGATAACTGCTTTTCCATCGTCTCGACTGATTGACGAGGGGCATCTGGAGAAGGCGCTGCACGGGTACCCCAAGCTTGACGAGCTTGAGCCCTTCAACGTGAATGTCGAGTAATCCGGATAGCAGGACAAATTGTTTTTTGGGGCCGCAATAGCTGTCGATCTCATCGATAGCGCTTTGCTGCAGAAGACCTTCCTTGATCAGGGTGGCGGATTCCAGGGCCCAGCGTTGCTCGCCGGACAAGGCCTCCACGCCGACGAGATTGACGATGCGCTGCAATTCTTCCGACTGAACCAGCAAGGCGAGCGCATGTGCCCGCGCATCTTCCCAGGCTCGATCGACGTTTTCAGCCCACCACTGGGCAGCGGGTCCAACATAGCCGGAGAAACTTTCCAGCCAGTCGATGGCGGGGTAATGACGCGCATCGGCCAGTTCCTTGGACAGGGCCCAGAATGTCTGGATGATTTCCTTGGTATGACTGGTTACCGGCTCTGAGAAATCGCCACCAGGAGGAGAAACAGCGCCAATGAGAGAAACCGATCCATGGTCACCGGACAGCGTTTCAACACGTCCGGCTCTCTCGTAGAAGGCAGCGAGCCGTGAGCCGAGGTAAGCGGGATAGCCTTCTTCGACCGGCATCTGGCCAAGACGGCCGGATACCTCGCGTAGCGCCTCGGCCCACCGGCTGGTGGAGTCGGCCACCATCACGACATCGTAGCCCTGATCGCGAAAATACTCGGCCAGTGTAATACCGACATAGATGGAGGCTTCGCGCGCCACCACTGGCATGTTGGAGGTGTTGGCGACCAGCAGCGTGCGTTCCATGAGGGGACGGCCTGAATGAGGGTCAGTCAGTTTCGGCATCGATTCAAGGATGTCGGTCAGTTCATTGCCCCGTTCACCGCACCCAACATAGATCACGATCTGGGCATTACACCAGCGCGCAATCTGATGCTGCAGCATGGTTTTCCCGGCGCCAAAGGGTCCGGGGATGGCGGCCTTGCCGCCTTTCAGGAGCGGGTAAAAGGTATCAAGGATGCGTTGCCCTGTTATCAGCGGAACCACGGCATGATCGCGATTGCGATAGGGGCGCGGCGTGCGCACCGGCCAGCGGTGAAACAGTTGAAGTTTTCGGATCGATCCATCCGGTTGACGCAGATGGGCGATACTATCTTCAACGCCATAGTCACCTGCCGGCGCCAGCTCAAGCAACTCGCCAACTGCATTGGGAGGAGCAAGAATGCGGTGTTCAATGCTGGGCGTTTCCTGCACTGTGCCCAACACTTCTCCTCCCTGCAAACGGATGCCCACGCGTTCGGCGCGGGGAACGAATGGCCAGTGCTTGTCACGATCGAGGGAGGCGACTTCAATGCCGCGTGAGATGTAATCGCCACTCAGTTGTCGGATCGCTGTGAGCGGGCGCTGGATGCCATCAAAAATTGTGCCGATCAGGCCGGGCCCCAATTCCACCGACAGCGGATAACCCAGGCCTTCAGCTGTTTCGCCAGGGCGCAGTCCTTCGGTATTTTCGTACAATTGCGCAAGGGCAGTATCTCCCTCGCGGCTGATGACCTCGCCGACCAGCCTCAAATCACCGACCCTGACCTGCTCGCCGATGCTGGTCTGGGGGAGTTCCAGTCGAACCAGTGGTCCGTTGATTGCGAGGATTTTTCCCATGGCTACAACTGTATAAGCTGGTCCAGGTTGGGTCGGCCAGAGAAAAGCTGCTCCATTGCAACGCGGGCGAGGTCTTGTTCCAGTCTTGCCATGCGGGATTCAAACGTTTGATCCAGCCGTACCCGGTTATCTTCCGTGCGAAGGCGCATGCCGCCGATACTCGGCAGGTTATGTCCAGCCAGTTCGATATCGCAATCAGGGACTGAAATTCGCGTGAAATCTGCCCACACAGGGTGCAGACGGCTCAGGTCTGTCGCATTGACCTCGGCCACAAGCCGGCCTGCGGGAAGGGTATGTACCCCTTCAGCAAGAAATGCGGACAGTACCTCGAAATAGCGTGTCTGATCCTGCGTCAGACTGATCAAGCCTTCTCGTACCTTGGACAAGACAGCTTCGGATAGCGTCCACCGCAACCGGTCCAGATCACCGGACAAATGAGTTTCCTCTGCCTGTACCCGGCGGCGAAACAAACGTTCTGCGTCTGCTTTGGCAGAGAGGATTTCCCGCTCCTCAAGCAAATTCAAACGGGCGGACGCTTCGCTTCTGATCCGGTTGCAAACGACTTCCGCATTGCGCATTTCTTCCCGGGCCAGGGTTTGGGCCTGGTTCAGCAGTGCGGTTTCCAATTGACTGACTTGGGTTTCGCTTTCCATTTCAGTGGGTATCGGAAGTGGGATCGGAGGTTTTGGTCATGTGTTGAATTTCCCTTAACGCGTCTGCGCCAAGTACAGTGCGCACAACTGCGTCCACGGCCGGTGTGTAATCCTGGGGTGCAGACAGTGGAGGCAGTTCGGTTACCAGAATGCTGCCGCCCTCATTGCGAAGACGGTTAAGCCAGTGGCCTTCGGCATGTGCAAGGTTGGCTTCCAGAAGCACCAGTGCTTCAGCGCCTTCTCTCACCAGCCTTTCCAGCACTTCTTCCACCTTGGCTTGATCGGCTTGTGGATAAACCTCTGCACCAATCAGACTGAACCCTTCGGTCAGGCCCGCGCTGCCCATCACGACGAGACGGCCGGGGCTTCGAGGAGGCGAAGCTAGATCAGGCATAGACTAATTAGAGCTTGCCAAGCAACAGAATGGACATGACCAGGCCGTAGATTGCGATTCCTTCAGCCAGCCCCAGATAAATCAGGGTGCGGCCAAAGAGTTCCGGCTTCTCGGCGATCACCGCGAGAGCGGCCGAACCAACCGGGCCAAGTGCGATGGCAGCGCCGATTGCCGCAAGGCCAGTCGGCAAGCCAACACCAATGAGTGCAAGACCGAGGCCCAGCGATATATCTTTTACCGGGATTATCGGCTCGGCGGCAAGTACCTCATTTGTGCCCAGCAGCAAGACCCCTGACAGGGCCAGCGCATAAACCAGGACATTGGCCAGCATGCCGCCCTTGAGCCAGCGTGTGGCATTTGAAGGCAGGGGGCGGGGAGCGAATTCCAGCACGATGCCAGCCACTATGAGCCCCAGCACGCACAACCCCATCAATCCGATCAGCCACATCATGGTAACTCTCCCTTTATTTATGAGCCTGATTTAAAAGCGAATGTCCCCTTGCGATCAGCAACCGGCTGAATATCTGTCTCAATTCCAAGGGGTTTGAATTCGATGCCGTCACCGCTGAAGAAGCGGGAAAAACCTTCGTAATACATCAATCTGAGTGATTGAATTGCCACGATCCCGCCTTCCAGCACAATGATAACCACATTTCCCATAACGATCGTGGCCCAGTGTCCGGTCGTGCCTAAACTGCCGGCAAGGGTAAACACGGCCAGTGCCAGTGCCACATGGTTAAGGCTGAAGGCCGCAACGCGCAGAAAAGACAGGGTATTGGCAAATAGATTGGTGGCGGTTTCCAGGGTCTCAATAATCGTTACCAAAGACCGTTCCGGCAGTGCAGCATGGCTCTTGTTCCAGTTTCGTAATGTGATCAAGGTCAGGCCAAAGAGGCTGAAGGCTGCATTCCAGATGCCAAACTCATAACCGTGGATCAGCTTGCCCAGACCCAGAACGGCTCCCGAATAAAACAGCAGACCTGCCAGTCCACGGCCGTCGAACAGGGCGCTGGTCAGTGTGCCTTCAACAAGTCGGTTATAGATGTTGATCACAAAGGTGGCGGAGATGAACCCTACACCGCTGAGTATGGCCAGCTCAAGCATGCGGGTGGCATCGTGCATCGGTGACATCCAGACAGGATGAATCAGGTCTTCAAAACCAAATACGCTCCCGTACAACACGCCAAACGCGCATGCAGAAATTCCGGCAAGCAATCCGACCGGGCGCAACCAGGCAAGTTTGCCTCTGAGGAAACGCGACAAAACCATCAGCGTGGTGCCATGGCCTACATCGCCGAACATTGCACCAAACAACAGCAGGTAGGAAAAGGCAAATAGCAGGGCCGGGTCAAACTCGCCATAACGCGGCACGCCATAACTCCGCACCAGAGGAATAAAGGGCTTAAGCCAGGCTGGGTAGGTTAGCAAAGATGGAATGGGGGAAGGTTCTTGAGAGAATGGCTCGCGGACATCCAGCAGGTAGCGCTGGGGAAAGTGCTGGTCCAACGCTGCTTTGAGTGTTGGCAGTGCCCGATGGGGGATCCATCCGGTAAAAGCAGTCAGAGAACCCTTTTTCTTGACCGCGCTGAGCGCGGATTCAGCCATGGGCTTGGCCAGGATCAGACTGGTCCAGACTGTATTGATATCTTCTGAATAATGTCCAAGGCTTTGTGCTTTTAGATCGCGTTGAGTGAGGGTTCTTTCCTGCAGCCGTCCCTTTTCTGACTGGAGGAAGGCCCCGGCGACTTGGGGATGGGTTTGCAGTTCGGGCGGAATTGAAAGGTCCCGCCATCCGGCCTGCGCAAGCAGATTACCCAGTTCCTCCTTGCGGGGTATTCCGGCGATCAGGGCAAAGGTATGGTCGCCGGAATGATCGAAGGGTAATAGCAGATTGCCTGCCAACTCCAGAGCGTCCTGCAGGCGGTATACATTGGAAGTTGGAACCTGGCCGATATGTACCTTGAGAAGAGAATCGGCCTGCAGCAATGCGCTGATGTTCTGGTGCAGATTCTGCATTCGGGAATAGGTGTCCTCCAGCGCTGCCAGCTGACGTTTCTGTTGTTCGAGCTCATCTTCCTCCACCTGATAGTCTGAACAGACGTGCCATATCTCTCCAAGCTGGCGGTTGATTGATTGCAATTCTGCAAGAGTGGGGGGCAGCGCATCTGGCGGTAGGGGTGGACGTTTCTTTGGTCCACAAATGGGGAGGATCTTGTCGAGCCGGGACCGTGCTTCAAAATAGGTCTCGCGGTATTCCTGCCCTGCAGTGTCGGGCAATTCGGTCTGCAAAGCAGGCGAGGGGTTGTAGACACCTTCTTGGGCGAGCAAAAGAGCCACACCCTGCGCTTCACCTGCCAAGCACCAGAGCGTCATGTGGTAAAGGGGTCGAGCGCGAAACATGGGCGGGGTTATTTACCTAGAGATTTCCAATGGCAGCCCACAGGCTGTCCTTACCCAGGCCCAAATGATACCCACGACTGATGGCCCGAGCCCGCCGCAAATCACGTTCCCGCAAAATCAGATAGGCGAAGCAGCGTGCCAGCACATGTGCCCTGCCTGCAATGATCCGACGCGCAGTGCGGGCAGCGTCCTGTTCCAGTTGCATGGAGATGGCAGGAATGCTCCGCGCGGCACCAATGGCCTTCTTAATGCCTGGCGGAAGAGTCTCAATAACGGCTTCCAGATTATGCTGAGAGACCAGATCTTTAAGCAGGGTGCCCGATATTCGATAGCCGTTGCCAGGCAACAGATAATAGACCTGTGCGGGAGGCAGGTTGTAGTTGAAGCGATAACGCAAGAGCCACACCAGATTGACGGGATCGATCAGGCCGGCCATCAGCTCCTGGAATGGCTTGCCCGCGTCGGTTTCCTGCGTGCGTCCCATACGGGCCAGAACTTCATAATAGGTTCTGTCCAGAGTGGCATCCAGCATGAACGGGTCGCGGCTGTCTTCAAAAGCGTTGCGCCCGTTGCGCGCGATTACGGAGTACGGTCCGGTTTCCAGCCGGTACAACAGTTCATCGACATCTTCCACGTGGACCAAGGTTGCCAAATCAAGGCGGGCAAAGGGTCCAAGGTCAGCCAGCCGTGGAGTAATGGAAGCAGCCTTTTCCTGAGCTAGCTTGGCCCGAATGATTGTCTTGATATTGGAAATTTCAAAGCGCTCAAGCCAGTAGGCAAGAAACTGGCGTGATGCTCCTTGCAGGGGGCGCAGCAGGATGCGTGCTTCATCCAGCAACGTCATGGTAATTTGCGCTTCCAGGGACAGCGTGTCGGCGGCGCTTTGACCAGGTACGAGAAAACCCAGGCCTTTTTCGCTTAGCTTGCGTTTCACCTGTTCGCTTGGCTGTCCCGATAGCTTATCGAATGCACCCGGAGGCCAGAGACGATTGGAAAACAGGCTGACGCGGGTGTTAAGGTAGGCCTGCTGCATGGCTGGATGTATGGAATCCGTTGCTGGTCAACTCTAGTGCGAAGGATCCAATATGAGCGCAACGGCTGCTGCGACTGCCTCGGCCTCGTGTTGTTCAGCCAGCTCCCTGAGAGTCCGCTGGCGCTCCAGGTACTTGCGGTTGAGTTCGGCTATTGCGTCAGCGGCACGGGCTTCAGCCTCCTTCAGGAAAGGAGCGCGCAAATGATCGCGATTGGTTTCAAATTGCTGTTCTATCAAGTCACCCTTTTCTTGCGCCTCTTTGATGAGAACCTGCTTCTGTCTGTTGGCTTCATCGACAATAGCTTCAGCCCGGGCCTCTGCGTCGAGCAGGCGATCAATGATTTCCATCATGACGCAAACATTCGGGTTTGTTTCATACGCACTTTCCTTAAGTAGTCATTTACTCAGTGTTCACCTCAATCATGCAGACTTCCCCGGCGGTATGCGCTCGTTAGGCTGCACGCCATATTTGCGCATGCGTGCGCGACCCCACCAGCAGCCCCCTCCCGTCAGAGCCATTTCGATCTTTTGAATGCCACGTGCAATCGGGTGACCCTCTTGCCGGGCGCGGGTGCAGATGGGACAGCCATACTCACAATACTCCGGGTCACTTGGATGAAAGATCGGCATTTTCCAGCCGCCCCATGCATAGACTTTGTTTGCCATTTTATTCACCTTCAGTAAAAGGGAATGTTCCCTACTTTTATCCTAGGCCATACTGGCCCTAGCGTATTTTCACTTTCACCAACTCTTCGCCGGCGGGATCGGTTACATGTACTGCGCAGGCAATGCAGGGGTCGAAGCTGTGGATGGTGCGCAGGATTTCGATCGGTTGTTTGGGGTCGTACAGTATATGGTTGTCCTGCAAGGCGGCTTCATAGGCACCAGGTTGGCCTGAAGGATCCCGTGGTCCCGCGTTCCAGGTGCTGGGGACGACGGCCTGATAATTGGCAATGTGGCCATCTTCAATGACGATCCAGTGGCCAAGACAGCCTCTTGGGGCTTCCATGTAGCCGGCACCCCTTGCGTGCTTTGGCCAGGTGGAAGGATCCCACTTTTTCTCGTTGAATGTGCGCAGATCGCCCGCCTTGATGTTGGCCATGAGCTGATCGAACCAAGCCTGCATGGCATCGGCAATGATCTTGGTTTCGAGCGTACGGGCGGCGGTGCGTCCCAGGGTGGAGTAGAGGGCTTGTACCGGCACATCCAGCTTGCTCAGGGTCATGCCGACCAGGTCCCTGGTTTGCGCATGGCCTTTGGCGTAGAGCATCAGCACCCGGGCCAGTGGCCCGACTTCCACGGACTTGCCTTTCCAGCGCGGGGACTTGAGCCAGGAGTATTTGGCATCGACATCCAGATGTTCGTAGGGTGGCTTTGGACCGGTGTAGTTGAGTTCTGTTTCACCCAAATAGGGATGCAGGCCCTTCTGGTCACCTGCGCCGTATTTGTACCAGGAGTGGGAGATGTATTCCTCAATCTCGCCGTCGGCATACAAATCAACCGGGTGAATCGTTGACAGGTCGCGATTGAGAATCACCCCGCGCGGAATCATCAATGAGTCCGTATCCCGGACGCCCTTTTCGGGGAAATCGCCATAGCAGAGGAAATTGCCCAATCCCTCTCCTCTTGCACCCCAGTCCTTGTAGAACGATGCAATGGCCAGTGTATCGGGCACATAAACCTGGTCGACGAACTCCTGCATCTGTTTGATGATGTTCTGCACGGTTTCCAGGCCAACGATGTTGACGGCTGTCGCATCCTGGCCCGCCCGGGAACCCGCTTCAGCCCCAGCGCTCTGTGAATGAATGCTGATGGCGCTGGGTACACCGCCCACGACAAAGTTGGGGTGCGGATTCTTGCCCCCGAAGATCGTGTGCAACTTGGCCACATCGCGCTGCCAGGCAAGCGCTTCGAGATAATGGGCTACTGCCATCAGGTTGGCTTCCGGTGGCAGCTTGTACGCAGGGTGTCCCCAGTAGCCATTGGCAAATATGCCCAGTTGACCTGATTCGATAAAAGTCTTGATGCGCTTCTGAACATCAGCGAAATACCCGGGTGAAGACTTTGGCCAGCCACTGATGCTTTGTGCCAGATCGGAGGTGGCCTTGGGGTCAGCCTTCAGCGCGGAAACCACATCGACCCAGTCCAGCGCATGCAGGTGATAGAAGTGCATGACGTGATCGTGCACATACTGGGCGCCGATCATCAGGTTGCGGATCAGTTCTGCATTGGGCGGGATCTCGTACTTGAGGGCATCCTCCACGGCGCGAACGGAAGCAATGCCATGCACCAGCGTACACACGCCGCAAATGCGCTGGGCGAAGGCCCAGGCATCACGCGGGTCGCGGCCACGCAAAATGATTTCAATCCCCCGCACCATGGTGCCGGCCGAGTAAGCCTGTGTGATCCTGCCAGTATCGTCAGTCGCGGCCTCAATCCGCAGGTGGCCTTCAATCCGGGTGATGGGGTCGACAACGACCCGCTGGGCTGTGGTCATGTCGGTTTCCTCAGCTGTCCAGGAATTCCGCGAGGATGCGATATTGCGCTATGGCCTCCGCGTTGTCAGTCCCGCGGCCATTGGCAATGGTCTCGCAGGTGCGCGCCATGCGTGCAAGCATGGCGGCATCCCATGACAGGTTGCCCCCAGGTTCGGCTGGCTTGACACAAGCCATGCTCGCTTCCGCAACGAAGTGGCCGGCCTGGCTAATCCAGTTGCACTCATGGCCGCATTGGGTAAAGGTTTCCACGCTGGCTGCCCTGGCTGTCTGGAACGCGGCGGCGAGTTCGGCATCTGTGATATCCGTGCGTTTCGCAGTATTGATCGCTCCCTTCACTCTGGCATCATGGCACAGCGCAAGCACATTCTCTGCGAAACACACTGCGACCATGCGCTGCCGCGCGGTCGAAAGGCCACTCAAGGCGGCCTTGAATTCGCTGTCGTTGCCGATAGCCATTGTTTCATTCTCCTTCCGCCAGGTGATCGGCGATCATCTCGGTCAACCCCACCACCGGAATGTCCATTTGGAAGTGCTCCAGCCCTTCCTCCAGTACGATGCGGCAATTGGCGCAGGCCGTGACCAGGGTTTTGGCGCCGGTCTCCTCCAGTTGCGACTTCTTGATTTTGAAAGCAGCAAAACGCAGTTGCTCCGCTTCATCGATGGCACTCACTCCGCCGCCGCCGCCGCAGCACCAATTCATCTTGCCGTGATCGTTCGTTTCCACGTAGTTCTTCGTCACCATCTTCAGAAGATTACGCGGCTGTTCAAGCACACCGCCACGCCGCACGAGCTGGCAGGGATCATGGAAAGTGAGCCGCGTCTCCTCGAACCCCGAGGTCTTGAGCAACCCCTGGCTGCGGAAATCGTCCAGCACCTCGAGGATGTGCTGCACGTTGAAGGTGTACGGGCGGCCAATGAGGTTGGGGCCTTCCCAGCGCAGAGCGGTGTAGGCGTGGCCACATTCGGGGCTGATCACGGTCTTGACCTTGAGCTTCTCTGCGCCGTCGACGACGCGCTGGACGATCACCCGGGCAATGTCGGAAACGCCGATCTGGATGCCGCTATTGGTGGCCTCGAAGGCTTCCGAGCACAGCGTCCAGCCCTTGCCGGCCTGCTTCATGATCCTGGCGACGGATCCCAGGTATTCAGGGAAATTGATGATCTCCATCGAGGACATCAGCACCATGTATTCTGCGCCTTCCGCATCCAATGGAATCTCAATGCCCGTCTCTTCCTGCACGTGCTTCATCTGCGCCTTTACCGCGGGCAGGCGCACGCCCATCGGACTGCCGATCTCTACCGAGCGCTTGGAGGCACCAACCAGACCATCAGGAGCGTGACCGGAGACAGCCATGCCTTCACGGAACTTGCGCACCATATAGACGATGTCGTTGCCAACGGGGCAGACCAGAGAGCAACGTCCGCACAGGGTACAGCTGTTGTAGACCAGCGCCTTCCATTCTTCCAACTCGTCGTCAGTAACGGGTTTGGAAAGCCCTGTCATTTTGGCGAGTCGGCCGAGCAGCGTGTATTCCTGCGACCAGACCCGGCGCAAGGGCTCCAGTTTGTGAATGGGGGTGTATTCAGGATCACCGGTCTCCGTGTAGAACAGACAGGCCTCGGCGCACATCCCGCAATGCACGCAACTGGAAAAGAAGCTGGCAATGGGGGCGTCGATAAGTTCCTTGAGTACATTTATTCCTCGTTCTAACGAAGCGCTCATACTTGCACCCCTTTATGTCCATTGATGTTGCCGTTATACCAGCGGGCGCCAAAAGTGGTGGCGCCATGCAACAGTTTGGTGAACGGGAAGAAGATCAGCAAAATTTCCACACACAGAATGTGCATGGCCAGCATGCGGGTATAGGGCAGCAGCATATGCTGCACAGCGAGCCAGCCCGTCAGCACCGGCATGAAGGTAATGGTCCAGGTAAAGTAATCTGCAAAGGTCGACAGAAATCGCTTGACCTTTTTGTTTATGCGATCGACCAGCACAACGACCATCGCTACCAGGGTGATCACGGTAATAAAATCCACCAGTCTCGAAGGCAAGCCCGGCCAAACGAGACCGAGAGTGCTCTTGAATAACTGGATGTGGGGCTCGAAGAACAGGATGACGATGAATAGCCCGACGTGAAAAACGTAGCCGCCTGCATAGCTGATATAGGTTGTGGGACTGCTCTGTAACAAGCCCTTGGCGGGCAGAGATCGACGAAAGACGGTGTGCCAGCCAGAAGCACCGGAACGATGGCGGGCAGGCGCTAGATCTCTCTTGCGTCCAAGGGAGAAAACTTCAATCAGTCGCAAGATCAGTCCGAGAGAGAAAATGGCAAGCGCGATTTCCAGTCCGGTGCCACGTACCCATGTGAGGACAGCGAGATCATTCATGCCTATTTCTCCAGATCCGTTACTGTGGCGGAGACATGGTCTGCCTTGGCCTTGCTTTTCTTGGCGCGGTTGGCGACCGCGATGGCTATGCCCGCAGCCGCTCCGGCAACGATGCCAATTTCAACTCTCTTGATCGGGCTGGATGGAGTCGATAGCGGGCTGTAGAAGCTTCCGGCATCCCAGAAATTGGGTTCGGAACAGCCCAGGCAACCATGACCCGATTCGATCGGGAAAGAGGTGCCCTCATTCCACTTGGTGGTCGCGCAGGCGTTGTAGGTGACGGGGCCCTTGCAGCCCAGTTCAAACAAACACCAGCCATTGCGTGCTCCCTCATCATCAAAGGTCCTGGCGAATTTGCCCTGGTCGTAGAACGGCCGCCGGTAGCAGCGGTCGTGGATGGTTTCACCGAAAAATGCCTTGGGACGTCCAAGGTGATCGAGTTCAGGCAGGCTGCCCAATGCCAGGTATTGGGCCAGCACGCCGGTCATGGCAACCGGGATGGGCGGACAGCCGGATATATTGATAACAGGTTTGTCCTTGATAATGTCACTCACCGCGACCGCACCAGTCGGATTGGGGTTGGCGTGAGGAATTCCGCCAAACGATGCACAGGAGCCGACCGCAATGATGGCCGCCGCACCCTTGGCCGTTTCCACGAGCATGTCGTAATTGCTTTGCCCGGCAATGGCGGAGTAGATGCCGCCATCCTTAATGGGAACGGATCCATCCACCACAACCAGATACTTGCCCCAATTTTTCTTTATCGAATCCAGTCGGGCTTGTTCGGCCGCTGTTCCGGCTGCGGCCTGCAGCGTATGGTGATAATCCAAAGAAATTACGTTAAAGATCAGGTTTTCCAGCGTCGGGGTGTAAGAACGGGTAATGGATTCAGTGCAGCCGGTACATTCCTGAAAGGATAGCCATATAACTGAAGGGCGCAGCCCTTTGGTCAAGGCCTCGGCGATAGCCTTTCCCGCCGTGGGTGGCAGGGCCATCATGGAGGCGAGGGTAGCGCAGTATTTCAAAAATGCACGGCGGGATATGCCTTGACTAGTCAGTAGCTCAATCAATTTTCCATTCTTGTTATCGTGCATGATGAAGTCCCCTCGAGTCGTGAGTGTGCCTCATGAATATAGTTTATGCCGTCAATCTCTTTTCCAGTCTTTTTATTCCTGAGGAAACGTCATCCGGGTGAGCGGGGACAATTTCCGGTATTAGTGTGACTTCGATGAATTCTCCAGTTTGGGCGCATTGTTCGTTGCAATGGATTACCCACCAGACACCGGGGGTGGCAGTTTCCACCACAGTCGTGGGTCCACCAGCGTTGATGTTGATCTTGACTGCACCTTCACCCAGCGATTGTCTAAGCCATTGTTTGTCTGGGGCAGATAGGGGCAGGCTCGCAAGATCGATGCTGCCACCTTCTCCTGTTCCGTCGAGCAGTTCCAGCAAAGTCAGAATTTCCCTCAGCACAGCCATGCCATTTCCCGTCAAGGGATCATTGGGGTCCGTTAATGTACTCGGGGAATATTCAGACCACATTGCGCCAGTTTCCGATCAGCGATTGGATATGGTTACAGGCTAGTGGCACGGCAGCGGCAACATGGGGAGTGGGGGTGTCACCCCAGTCAACCTTTTCCGGCTGAATGGCGACCAGGGCACGCTTTTCAGGCCAGTGCCCGGTAAGCATTGCGATCGACATCAAGTCCGTGAGGCCCACTTCATGGACGCTCGATTTGCGGTTGCCGAGCAGAAATGCATCCATTTCATCACCTTCGAAAACTTTCAGGGTTCCTGGCGAGGACTTCAATTGGGCGGCATCCACCACGATCAGTGCATCGGCTTCCTCAATCGGACCGGCAAGGGTGAAGCTCAGCGTCCCACCGTCAAGAACTTCAATGTCATCGGATAAAGGCAGCATGCGTTGCAGTTGTTGTGTTACGTGAACCCCGATGCCTTCATCCGATAGAAGCGTGTTGCCGATACCGAGCACAAGTGTTTTCATTTGCTTAGCATATTAATGGTTTGGCTAAGAAGCTATGATATGAATGAAAATGTTATGACAAGAGTCAAGATTCAGTTACTGAAGAGCTGATTCATTTGTCGCAATATCGAATATTTAGCCACACGCTCCAGCAGACAACCTTCGGGTAGCGGTAAGTGTTCATACAATCGGTAATGGATTATTGAGACAACTACTCCAGCGCTCTAAATGTACGTTGATTCAAACTTGACGGTTTTGACTGCGGCTTCAGCGCGTGAGCAAGATTTCATATTCCTGGGCGGATATTTCATATGAACCTTGACCGTGACCCCACCGATGTTGAGCTCATGGGCGACATGTCGCATACGCCATCCGCAATGAACCGGACATCCCTCCTGCCTTTCAATCTGGACTCGGCGACGAACAATCCGTCGAGTCAATGCGGAGTTCAAGGTCTTCCCGGTATCGGAACATGCTCGGGAAGGGCTGGCAGCTTGGTATGACCGTTTACGTTACCCTGTTGGCATACCTTCGGCTGATGCAGTGAACACGGCATCATGAAATTTACTCCGAGGTCACCTGAAGCCAAAGCACTCAATGGCGGTTATCGTCTTGTCACCTCCCCGGATATAGCCAACTCAGCCGGTTCCCCTGCGCGTCCGCACCTTAATTTCAGCGCAGCAGAATGGCGACGGGTCGGTGGCATCTACGGCGTAATCGCGCTATTGCACTTGCTCGGTTGCAGCCTGTTTTTCCACTACTCGATGCACTATCCAGCCCTGATCGGTTTGGGGTTTGCCGCGTATATGTTCGGGCTCCGCCACGCCTTCGATGCCGATCACATTGCTGCCGTCGACGATACTGTGCGCTATTTGCTGCAAAAGGGACAAAAACCGCTGGGCATCGGCTTCTTCTTTTCGTTGGGGCACTCGACTGTGGTTCTCGTTCTTGCACTGACGATCATATTCGCCGCCACATCGGTCAAGCAGGAATTACCCGAACTCCAGCAACTCGGCGGAGTGATTGGCGCCAGCGTGTCGGGGATATTTCTATGGTTGATCGGAATACTCAACCTGCTGCTGCTTCTGGACATGCTCAAAATCTGGCGAAAGGCCAAAAGCGGTCAGCACAGTCATGCGCACCTGGATGAACTACTCCTGCAACGTGGTCTGCTTAATCGCCTGTTTGGCGGACGCTTGCAAAAAATGGTCCAGCATAGCTGGCAGATGTATCCACTGGGTTTGCTGTTTGGCATGGGCTTCGATACTGCTTCCGAAATCGGTTTGCTGGCGATGACCGCGGGTGCAGCCAGTGGCAACCTGCCGATGGGCGCCGTGCTGTCGTTGCCAATCTTGTTCGCCGCCGGCATGTCGCTGATGGACAGCACCGACGGCATATTGATGCTGAAGGCTTACAGCTGGGCATTTGTGAATCCGCTACGCAAGATTTTTTATAACCTCACCACAACGTGTTTGTCGATCGCAGTGGCACTGGTTATCGGCAGCATCGAATTACTACAAGTCTTTATCGATCTCATGCACCTGAATGGACCGTTCTATGACTATGTCGTCGGGTTTGATTTTGGCATGCTGGGCTATGTGATCGTGGCGATATTTCTGCTAGTGTGGGGAGGCTCGGCAGCGCTCTGGAAATACAAGCGTTTTGAGGAACGACATCGCCACCCCTATGAGCCGCACGCGCACGAACATACTCACCGTGGCGGTGTTACCCATGTCCACAAACACTTTCACTAACAATGACGATCTGAGAGTCCCGAAAGAACAGGGCGACCGGCAGCCTGGCGAGGTTCCATTTTGGGAGGGCGTGACCGGACTTGTGCTTTGGACTTCCCCTGATTCAGTTGGCAGGTTATAAAGTTGGACTGAATTTCAGAGAAAGCTACGAATAAGGAATGCGTGAACCGGCCTCCCAGAAGGTGCCGTGGTTGCAAACTGCCTCATAAGGTTTTTTTGCGATTAATCAAGTGCGGTGTAGTTCGTGCTTGAATTCGAAGACCATGTTTGCTATTCACTTAAAGGTGTTGCCGACACCTTGGCAGGTTTCCTAGGTGCGTCGATACTGTTTTTGAATAACTGATAACTAGAAAAATCATATTCAGTGAGCTGAATGTATTCGCGTAGGAGGGCTTGTGAACTTGCGTAGCCGTTTCCCGCCGGTCGTGGCGGGTATTGTGATAGGCATTTCCATGCTGCTTGCATTTATCCTGGCGGGACGGGGCATTGGCGTAAGCGGCATGATGACGAGCCTGGTGGCTACGGTACAGCACTGGCTGTTGCCCGAACTGACGGAAAAGAGCGCCTACCTGGCCCCCTACTTTGCTCACGGGAGGAATCCGCTCAATGATTACCTCAGCTTTCTGATGATTGGGCTTTTGGCCGGCGCCTTCGTCGGTGCCTGGTCATGTGGTGATTTTCACTTCGAAGTGCAGCGCGGCCCGCGCATTTCGGTATCCGGTCGGCTCATTTATGCACTCATCGGCGGCGCCATCACCGGATTTGCCGCACGTCTGGCACGCGGCTGCACAAGCGGTCAGGGGCTGGTCGGAGGCGCCGAGATCTCTGTTGGTGCCTGGGCCTTCCTCCTGTGTATTTTCATTGGCGGTTTTGCAACGGCCTGGTTCGTGAGAAAACAATGGATCTAGTGGCGCCGCTGGTTAAGACCGGCTTAATCTCGGAAGCCGCGAACCTGTGGCTGGCAATACCCACCGGATTCATTTTCGGCTTTGGTCTGTATCATGCCGGTTTCACCGACAGCCGCAAGATTGCCGCCGTCTTCTACCTAAAGGACGCCGGCGTGGCGGTGGTGATGTTTTCTGCGATTGTCACCGGCATGATTGGGCTGTGGCTCCTCAGCCTGATCGGTTTCCTCAACACCTCCGAGATGTATTACCTGCCAACCTACCTGAAGCCCATGGCAGTGGGGGGGCTGCTGTTCGGCATCGGCATGGCCGTTGGTGGGTTCTGTCCAGGTACGGCGGCGGCCTCCGTCGCCACCGGACGGGTTGACGCCATGGTGTTCATACTTGGCTTCCTCGGCGGTTCCATCCTGTTCGGCGATCTGTTCTCCATTTGGGGTAATTTCTACAACAGTGACTACCGGGGCGTCTACCGGCTGGACGAGCTGTTCGGCATGAATATTGGGTCAGTCGTGTTAGTCCTGGTGATGGCGGCAGTGGCCGGCAGTCTGCTCATGCGTCTGGGACAAAATCTTTTGTGGCCCAAGCCAAAGGAGGACGGCATGGCGCCCGCCCAGGTGACGAAATACGAGGCGCCGCTGGTGGTGCTGGCCCTGATCATTGCGGGGATCATGGCTTTCTTCCCGACAGACCGATTTGTGCAGAAGTCTGGAGTATCCTGGTACATCATCCAGAAGCAGGCGGTACCTGCACCGGCACAACCGCTCCAGGGCACGGCAGTGCCCCGGGTCGAGGAGCACCCGAAGCAAGAACCCGCATTCAAGCCGGCAAGAGGCGAGGGATGCTGAGCGTCGGCGTGACCCGGCGTGAATTTATCAAAATCTCCAGTCTGCTGGGTGTGGGCAGTGCGCTATCGCCAATGATGTTGCTTAGCGGCTGCGCTGCACACCCACTGCCGGGACAAGGGAAGGTCAGTCGCACGCCAACGTTCTGCGACATGTGCTTCTGGAAATGTGCGGGCTTCGTCTCCCAGGAAGACGGGCAGCCATGGAAGATTACCGGCAATGACCTGGATCTCCACAGCGAGGGTCGCCTATGCACCCGCGGAACCGCGGGGCTGGGTAGCTATGAAGACCGCGACCGATTGAAAAAGCCGCTGCTGCGAGTGACCGGGTCGGATGGCCGCCAGACTTTCCGCGAGGCCTCGTGGGACGAGGCGCTTGATTTCATCGCTGCCCGTCTCAAGTCGGTTGCAGAACGCTATGGCCCCGATCGCACTGCGCTGCTCAATCATGGTTCCGGCGCCAGCCATTTTCAGCATCTGATGCGAGCCTATGGTTCCGGCAGCAATGCCGAACCAGCCTTTGCCCAGTGCCGTGGGCCGCGCGATGTCGGATTTGAGCTGACGTTCGGCGAAGGCCTCGGTTCCCCCGAGCGAACCGACATGGAACATTCACGCTGTATCGTGCTGATCGGCTCGCACATCGGCGAGAACCTGCACAACGGGCAGGTGCAGACTCTGGCCAACGCCTTGCGGCGCGATGCCACACTGATTACTGTTGATCCACGCTTTTCCGTTCCCGCCGGCAAGTCGAAATACTGGTTGCCGATCAAACCGGGTACTGATATTGCGCTGCTGCTGGCATGGATGCACGTATTGATCGAAGAGGACCTCTGCGACAAGAACTACCTCGAGCGCTATGCCACCGGTTTCGAGCAACTGACCAATCACGTCGCGCGCTACTCGCCCGAGTGGGTCTACCTGGAAACCGGTATTGAACCACAGTTGATTCGCACCACGGCGCGGGAAATGGCGGCCAGTGCGCCGGCGACCCTGATCCACCCCGGGCGACATACAGTCTGGTACGGCGACGATACCCAGCGCTCGCGCGCCATTGCCATCCTGAATGCCCTCCTGGGCAGCTGGGGGCGCAAGGGGGGTCTCTACATAAAGGAAAGCGTTCCTCTGCCCGCATACCCGCTGCCAGCTTACCCGACCCCGAAAAGCACCTTCCTTGCCGCGCATGGTGACCGCTACCCTTTCGCCACTGATGGGGTGACCAATGCGCTGATCGAAGCTTCCATTGGCGCTGATGCGCACTACAAGGCCTGGCTGGTGTACGGTACCAACCTGCCGATGACCATCCCTGGCATCCGGCCGCAGCTCAAGGCTGCCATGGACTCGCTCGAACTGGTGGTGGTGGTCGATACCATGCCCATGGAGATCACGGGCTACGCTGATGTCGTGCTACCGGAGTGCACTTACCTCGAACGCTATGATGATCTGCGCAATGCCGGTGAACGGCATCCGTCACTGGCGCTGCGGATGCCGGCTTTCGCGCCTCGCTTCGACAGCAAACCGGGCTGGTGGATCGCCAAGCAGCTCGGCCATCGTCTCGGTCTGGATAAGTATTTCCCCTGGAATGACTATGCCGAAGTGATCGACTGGCAGCTCAAGCAGGTCGGCTCGTCACTTGAAGAAATGAAAAAGATTGGCATCAAGAATTTCCCGCGCACCCGCCCAAAATACTTCGCCCCCGGTGAGGCCGTCAGCTTTCGCACACCGAGCGGCAAGATCGAACTGTACTCGCAACGACTGGCCGATAAGGGTTTTGACCCGATGCCCGAGTACACCCGCCCGCAACAGCCTCCCCAAGGTTTTTACCATCTGAACTACGGGCGGATGCCGGCACATACCTTTGGCAAGACCACCAACAACCCGTTGCTGTTCCAGCTGGCGCCGGAAAATACACTGTGGGTGAATCCGCTGGTCGCGAATGAAAAGGGCCTTGAAAATGGCCAGTACGTCCGCCTCGCCAATCCGGACGGCATAGTCAGCAACCGCATCCGGGTGCGTGTTACTGAACGCATCCGGCCGGACTCGGTGTTCATGGCGCACGGCTTCGGCCATCGTTCGCGTCGCCTGCGGCTGACCTGCGACGTTGGCGCCGACGATTCCGATCTGATGACCAACGTAAAAGTCGATCCCCTGATGGGTGGGACGGGCATGCGCGGCAATTTCGTGACCATCGTCAAGGAGACTGCC
Source organism: Thiobacillaceae bacterium (assembly GCA_049578545.1). GTDB lineage: Bacteria > Pseudomonadota > Gammaproteobacteria > Burkholderiales > Thiobacillaceae > DASQBT01. The sequence goes on along the minus strand of JBAUMF010000016.1, from coordinate 16,273 downwards.
TGACATGACCCATTATGCGATGGTGATCGACACCAAGCTGTGCATCGGCTGCTGCGACTGTGTGGTGGCGTGCAAGACCGAGAACAAGGTGCCGGAAGGACTTAATCGTGACTGGGTGGTCGAGGCCACGCAGGGGACCTACCCGAACCTGAGCACGGAGTTTCGCTCCGAGCGATGCAACCACTGTTCGCATGCCACCTGTGTGTACATGTGTCCTACGGGTGCCAGTCATCACTGGAATGGCAGCAATATCGTGCTGGTCGACCCCAACAAGTGCACCGGCTGCAAGGCCTGCATTGCCGCCTGCCCCTACGATGCGCGCCTCATCATGCATCCCGGCGGCTACATAGACAAATGCACCTTCTGTCACCACCGGGTGGAAAAGGGGCTGGACCCGGCCTGTGTCTCCACCTGCCCGACACACTGCATGCATTTCGGTCTGCTGGATGATCCGTCCAGCAATGTCAGCGAACTGTTGCGCACACGCAAGTACAAGGTGCTGAACCCCGAAACCGGCAATCAGCCCAATGTGTATTACCTGATCTGAGGATGTCGCGACCATGCTTGAAGAAATCCTGGTAAGTGCGCGCAGCAATCCGCACATCGACCCGGTGCTGTCGGTGTGGGGCTGGGAAATCTCGGTCTACCTGTTCCTCGGTGGCCTGACCGCCGGCATAATGTTTTTCTCCGCCCTGATGCTCTTGCTGAAGAAGGATGAAGAGGCCCCCTTCGCGGTCAATGGCCTGGCCCTGCTCGGGCCGGTGGTGCTGTCGCTGGGCATGACCACGCTGTTTTTGGACCTGTCGCACCCGCTGTTCGTCTGGCGCTTCTACACGACCTTCGAGCCGACCTCGCCCATGTCCTACGGCGCCTGGATACTGATCCTGTTCTACCCGGTGGCGATTCTGCAGGTGCTGTCGACGTTCAGGACGGGCTATGGCTTCCTGGCTAGCCTGGTCGAAGGCTTCCCCTTCATTGGGGCTATATTGGATTGGGCTGAGCGTTATCGGCGCGTCATCGCCTGGCTGGCGATCCCGATTGCCGTGGCGCTGGGTATCTATACCGGTATTCTGCTGAGCGCCTTCAGCGCGCGCCCGTTCTGGAATACCGGTTTGCTGGGGCCTTTGTTCCTGATATCCGGGCTGTCGACCGGCGCGGCGCTGACGGCGCTGATTGCGCGCCAGCACAGTGAGAGGCACCTGTTCACGCTGATCGATGCCGGACTGATTGTGATCGAGCTGCTCCTCGTTGCGCTGCTGCTGGTCAATCTCGCCACCGGCGCGAAACCTCAGCTTGATGCTGCGGCAAAGTTACTGGGTGGCAGCTACACCGCCGGGTTCTGGGGGGCGTTCGTAGCCTTCGGGCTGTTGGTGCCGTTGGTCCTCGAATTTTTCGAAATCCGCGGCAACGTCCGCAAAGTGGCCATGCTGGCGCCGGTGCTGGTGCTGGTTGGCGGTTACGTATTGCGCGTGATCGCCGTCGATCTGGGCCAGGAAACCACCTGGACCCACTATTCCTCCGAATTCAGTACACAGTTGCTGGACCGCCTGCATTAACCGTGCGGTCCCGGGATCAGAAAACCATGAACAGACACTCATCAATACCGATCATATTCACCCTCCTGGGCACATTGTCCGTAACAGCCTGCAGTGACCATGGAAGCAAGTCACGCCCGGGAGCTCGCAATTTCGACCAGGTTGCCCAGGTGGTGGCACGCCGTGATGACCGCGTTTCCGTGGACGAACTGGCACGCTGGATCATTGAGGGCAAAAAGGATTTTGTACTGATCGACGTGCGTACAGCCAGTGAATACGCTGGCGGACACATCGACGGCGCCCTTAACCTGCCGGTGCCTGAACTGATCTCTCCCGACCAGCTGAAAACACTGCCGAAAGACCGCAAGGTCATCGTCTATTCGCAGGGCTCGGAAACCGCAGCTCAGGCCGCGGTGCTGCTGCGTTTGGCGGGCTACGACGCTGATCTGTTGCTCGGAGGCTACAATTTCTGGAGCCAGCATGTGCTGAATCCGGCCGTCCAGCCGACTCTGGCGGATGAAGAAAACACCAGTGTTGCCGAACAGCAGGCCATCGCCTGTTACTTTGTCGGCGGCAAAGTGGCTGCCCTGACGCCCGCTCCACCCCCGAAAGCTGTTGCGCCGGCCTTTGTGCCACCGGTCTCGAAGCCGGCAGCTCCGCTTCCGCCTGCAGCCCACGAAGGCTGTTAGCGGGTGACCCGTCTGGTCAGCGTCTCCGGCCATTGCTTGCCCATGGCAATGGCACGGCCAGTATGCGTTCCATTTCCTGCCTGGAAAAAGGCCGTACCCGTGTCGAATCATTGCGCTTCGCTGATGAATTGAGGCTTGTCCAGGCATCAGGCGCAAGTCCATCTGCAAGCACTGGATGGACTGGATCAAAAAGAATCTTGCCATTCGCCTGCCTATGCAAACTGCCTTCGCCCAGGCCCAGCGCCGCGGATGAACGGTGGCAGAATGCGCAGCTGCGGGCAGGGCCCGTCGTGTGGGGCGCAATGGCGCGAAAATGCCGGCTGAAGCGAGGCTTAAACCATTGCGGATGGACGACCGTCATGATCATCCCAGGCACCACGGGAACTACCTGGTTATTCGTGTTCACTCCCAGCGGTGGTAGATCATTACGCACTTGGCTGCGCTGGCTGTTCCAGCGGCCCGGGGTATTTAGCCCGTCTGCATGATCATACTGGTCGTGGCTGGCATCATATTGCATGTGACAGCCATAGCATTGGGGAGCCCATTGGCTGTGGCAGGCCGAACAGCTCAGGCGCGCATGCTGCTTCGCCAGCGGGTGGTCGCTGGCCTGGTAGGATGGGATACGCAAGACACCCTGGCCGTCCTTGCGGTGCAGCCAGGTTTTATCTCCGCGCAGTTCGATGTTCCATAGCGGGGTACCGTTTGCAGTCACCGGAAAACGCGTGTTTGCATCGCTGTGAAAGGGGATGCGTGGCAGCAGATTTCGATACCTGACTGGCCACTGTGCCTTGCCGATGGTGCGAGTGATGTTGTGGCAGTCGGTGCAGGCGATGTCGACGGCCTGCTGCGCGAGTGCAGCCGATGGTTTAGCGCCCACACCCATCAGGTCTCTCTCCGTGTGACAATCGATGCAGCCCATGCCAGCAGCATGGTGCACATCGGCTGGGCGCGGTTCCACCCGGCGGCCATCGTCCAGTTGGCTCGTGCCTGCAGCAGGAGTGTCGGTTTCCGCCAGGCCGGCGTAATTGAGTGAAATGCGGCTCGAGCGCGAGTGACAGCCGAAGCAGCGCGCATCGCTCACCCGCGCGGTGAGGGCCGGGTGGGCATGGTTCGGATAGGCATTGATGTGACAGGCGAGGCAGCCACCACCGCGGTCTCGCGTGCTGTCGAGCCGGTGTGCAGTCTTTTTCTGGCCCAGATGACAGCTGGCGCATTGCTTTCTCAGCAGGCTATCGGCGGGGGAGTGGGTGAGTTGCGCCAGATCGTTGTGACCGGGACGGTCAATCGGCTCGCCGAAGGCCTGTCGCGTGCTGGCGACCATGCCTGCACCGGTGTGCATGAGGCTATGCGTGACGCCGTCGACTTTGTCGGCGTGACAGCTGCCACAGACTTTTGCCGCGCTAGCCATGTCTCCGGGATAAGCGATCAGCCCGCGATGGGCACCGATTCTTGTCCTGGCTGTCGCGTTACCGGAATGGCACCGCGTGCAGTCGTGTGCAAATGGAACGTGTGCGGAGGAAAACCCCTGCAGTTCGGATGCATGGCAGTGCCCGCAGCTCTGCGCACTCTGTGCGGCCGTGCCCCGGCACGGAGCGATGCATAGCAACATCAGCATCAAACTGCATAAGGCTTTACCGGCATTCATTTCGGAGACAGTATATGTAATTCGCGACCAGGGCCTGAAAACGGCCTTCGTTAGCGTTTATAGCCTGGATGTGAGCCAAATAACAACATTATGAAGTACCTTTATTGTTCTTCACTGACGCTGGCATCGGTGGGTTGTCCTGGTGTTTTGTTCTATCCACAACTGCTCTGGTATGCGCAGGTTCGCAGCTTAGACAACGGCAAAATTCCGTGACTGGCCTCGAGCGACTTCTGGAGGCATACCTGCAGCGCAGCTATGCCAGGCAGATGTGCTTCGAACTGGGCACTCCCCTGGCACTGCCGGATATCGGTCCGGTACAACCGACGGTCCTGTATATCCATATTCCCTTCTGCGAGTTCCTGTGCTCATTCTGTTCATTTCATCGTGTATTGCTGAACGTGCCCAAGGCGACTGCATATTTCAAGGCGTTGCGCCGGGAACTGCGTAACATCGCGGACAAGGGATATCAACCGAGCATTGTCTACGTTGGGGGAGGCACGCCGACCGTATTGCCCGATGAACTCGCCATGACCTTGGAATTGGTTCGTTCGCTGTTTCCCGTGCAGCAGGTATCCGTGGAAACCAATCCCAATCACTTACGCGAAGATGTACTGTCGGTGCTGAATTCAGCCGGTGTCGATCGCCTGTCAGTGGGTATACAGACTTTTGATAATGATCTGCTCAGGGATATCGGCCGGTATGTTCCATACGGCAGCGGCGAACAGAACCGGGAGCGCCTCGAATTTACACAGGGCCGGTTCGGAACACTCAATGCCGACATGATTTTCAATCTTCCCAGGCAGAGCGAACGCTCTCTGACGCGGGATCTGGATATCCTCATTCATGGGATCCGGGTGGATCAGACCTCCATATATCCACTAATGACGTCCAGACGCACCGAGAAGACCATGCGCACGTTCATGGGGGCTTACTCAAGAAAGAACGAAAAGCCCTTCTATGACAGGATTCGCCATGAGATGGCCAAGGATTATCAGCTTTCTTCTGTCTGGTGTTTCTCCAGAAATGCAGGACTTATCGATGAATACATTATCGCCGATACCAGTTATATCGGCGCTGGTAGTGGAGCTTTCAGCTATCTGGATGGCATCATGTACGCCAACACGTTTTCCATCAACCGCTATGTTCGCATGATCGAAAAAAAGGGTGTGGCCATTACGGCCCATCGCGTACTGCGGGAGTACCAGCAAGCCCGTTATGATGTGGTCATGACTCTGTTCGGCCTTTCCCTTTCCAAGGAGGATTTCCGGCAGAGGTATGGGGGGCGCTTCTTTGAACTCCTGTGGAAGGAACTTCTTGCACTCAGGGTATCCGGTGCAATTGTTGATGACGGCGAGCGGATTCGCCTGACCCGTAAGGGCCAGTATTACTGGGTCATTTTGATGCGTGAATTCTTCATTGGTGTGAACAATTTCAGGGATCAGATGCGGGAACATGCGAGAGCCGAACGGGCGATGCCGGAGATGCCGTCTTAGCCGCCTGACATTCTCCATGGGCTCCATGCACAAGCGGGATGAGAAATTTCCGAGGGAGCGCCAGCCAAAATGATGGTCCGTTCAGGGATTGGCTGGATAACATGTGCATCAGATCGGGTGAGGAGATGACGTCCTTCGCGTGAGCGTGATCCTTAGTGATGGCCACGCGCTGATGGCGATCGGATTGGGCGTGTGAAACCATCGACCGTTGTATCCGTTGTGCGTCTGAGCCGGTTTGACCTGTACAGAACCGTTTACAACTATTACCATCTTTCAAAATTTGAACCTAATCAATTAATGTTTGCTTAGGCGCACAAAAGTCTGTTTTTTTTTCCTATACTGCGTGAATTGCCTAAAAGATAAGCTGATCCTAAGTTCATAGATGAGACTAGCGAGTTCATGACAGCATGCAACTAGTTCGTTCAAAGCTCACCACTGCATTGCATCAGTTCGGAGGAGAACGTCATTATGGGGATACAACAGACTTTTTACGAGGCCATGCGCGAGCATGGTATTACACGGCGCAGCTTTCTGAAATTCTGCAGCCTGACCGCCGCCGGGCTGGGCCTGGGACCGGAGTTTGCGGGCACCATTGCGCATGCGCTGGAGACCAAGCCGCGCACGCCGGTCATCTGGCTGCACGGCTTGGAGTGTACGTGCTGTTCTGAATCCTTTATCCGTTCAGGCCACCCGCTCGCCGCCGACGTCATCCTGTCGATGATCTCGCTGGATTATGACGACACGCTGATGGCAGCGGCCGGTTATCAGGCGGAGGAAATCCTCGAACAGACGATCGCCAAGTATGACGGTAACTTCATTTTGGCCTGCGAAGGCAACCCGCCGCTGAACGAAGACGGCATGTACTGCATCCAGGGTGGCAAGCCCTATGTGGAAAAACTGCGCCGCATGGCCAGCCACAGCAAGGCCATCATCGCCTGGGGTTCGTGCGCATCCTGGGGCTGCGTACAGGCGGCACACCCGAATCCAACGCGGGCCACGCCCATCCATAAGGTCATCACCGACAAACCGATCATCAAAGTGCCAGGTTGCCCGCCTATCGCCGAGGTGATGACCGGCGTCATCACCTATATGCTGACTTTTGACCGTTTCCCGGAACTGGATAGGCAGGGACGGCCAAAGATGTTCTACAGTCAGCGCAATCACGACAAGTGTTACCGGCGGGCGAATTTTGATGCCGGCCAGTTTGTCGAGCGCTTCGACGACGAAGGCGCGCGCAAGGGCTATTGTTTGTACAAGATGGGGTGCAAGGGGCCAACCACTCATAACGCCTGTTCGACCGTGGAGTGGAACGGCGGTCTGTCCTGGCCGGTGAAATCCGGGCACGGATGCCTGGGCTGCTCCGAAGACAATTTCTGGGACCGCGGCTCCTTCTACAGTGCGGTGACCGACCTCAACGTCGTCGGACAGATCGAGTCCACCGCCGACAAGATTGGCGGCGTGCTGGCCGGCGCGGCGGCCATCGGTGTCGCAGCCCATGCTGTGGCATCGGTCATCAGCCATTCAAAAGATAGCAACAAGGGGGGCGCCAGCCATGACTGAGACAGTTACAGCGAACGGTTTCAAACTCGATACCAGCGGGCAGCGCGTGGTGGTCGACCCGATCTGTCGCATCGAGGGCCACCTGCGCATCGAGGTCAACGTCGACCATCACAATGTGATCCGCAACGCCGTGTCCACCGGCACCATGTGGCGCGGCCTGGAGGTGATTCTCAAGGGGCGCGATCCGCGTGACGCCTGGGCGTTTACCGAACGTATCTGCGGGGTCTGTACCGGTGTGCACGCCCTGGCCTCGGTGCGCGCGGTTGAAGATGCCGTTGGCATCAAGATTCCGGAGAACGCCAATCACATCCGCAACCTCATGATGCTGGCACAGTACACTCAGGATCACCTGGTGCATTTCTATCATTTGCACGCGCTTGACTGGGTTGACGTCGTCAGTGCGCTGAAAGCCGATCCCAAGGCGACGTCGGCGCTGCAACAGAGTATCTCGAGCTGGGACAGGTCCTCGCCGGGTTATTTTCGTGACACCCAGGCGCGTCTGAAGCGCTTTGTCGAATCCGGCCAGCTGGGCCCGTTCTCCAACGCTTACTGGGGCAGCCCCGCCTACAAGCTGCCGCCCGAGGCCAACCTGATGGCCGTTACGCATTATCTCGAAGCGCTGGATTTCCAGCGGGAGATCGTGAAGGTCCATACCGTCTTCGGCGGCCGCAACCCGCACCCGAACTGGGTGGTGGGTGGCATGCCGTGCTCGTTCAGCCTGAATGAAACGGGTGCCATCAACATGGAATGGCTCAACCTGGTGTCGTCCATCATCGACCGCTCCATCGCCTTCGTGGACCAGGTCTACATTCCCGACCTGAAGGCCATCGCCTCGTTCTACAAGGAATGGGCCGGCTACGGCGGTGGCCTGTCCAGCAAGAATCTGCTGTCGTATGGCGATTTCCCCAAGGCTGCCAACAACTGGTCACAGGACAACATGTACATGCCGGGTGGCGCCATCATCAACGGTGACCTGTCCAAGGTGCACGAGGTGGATTTGCGCGACCCGGAACAGATTCAGGAGTTCGTTCCGCATTCCTGGTACAAGTACCCGGACGAGACCAAGGGCCTGCATCCCTGGGACGGCGTCACGGTTCCCAACTTTGAGCTGGGTCCGAATACCAAGGGTACCAAGACCGACATCAAGCAGCTCGACGAAAACGCAAAGTATTCGTTCGTCAAGGCGCCGCGCTGGCGTGGCAACGCCATGGAGGTCGGCCCGCTGGCGCGTTACGTCGTGGCCTATGCGCGCGGCGACAAGGAGATCAAGGAGCAGGTGGACGGCCTGCTGCATGACCTCGGCGTACCTCTGGCAGCCCTGTTCTCGACGCTTGGCCGCACCGCGGCGCGGGGCCTGGAGTGTTCATGGTCGGCGCACAAGATGCGTGTAGTGTTCGACGCGATGATGGCCAACCTCAAGGCTGGAGATACCGCCACGGCGAACATGGACCTGTGGGAGCCCAAAACCTGGCCCAAGGTCGCCAAGGGCGTGGGACACGTCGAGGCACCGCGCGGTTCGCTTGGGCACTGGGTGCATATCAAGGACACGAAAATCGAAAACTACCAGGCCGTAGTGCCGACGACCTGGAACGCATCGCCACGCGATCCGGCCGGTAACATCGGCGCATATGAAGCGGCCCTGCTGGGCACGCCAATGGCCAACCCCCAGCAGCCGTTGGAGATCCTGCGTACCGTTCACAGTTTCGATCCCTGTCTGGCCTGTGCAACCCACGTGATGGCGCCGGACGGGCAGGAACTGGCAACGGTCAAGGTCCGCTAGAGAAAGGGCAGCGAGATGAACAGCAATGTCGCAAGTGGTCCACACGATCCGGCCAACCAGAAGGCCGTTTACGTGTTCGAAGCGCCAGTGCGCGTGTGGCACTGGTTGCACACCTTCAGTTTCCTGACACTGGCTGTGACCGGCTACCTGATCTCCAGTCCCCTGCCATCACCGATAGGAATACCCAGCGATCATTTTGTCATGGGCAACCTGCGCATGATCCACTTTATCGCGGCCTATGTTTTTGCCATCGGATTCGCTGTCCGGATATACTGGGCGCTGGTAGGCAATCGCTACGCCCGCGAAATCTTCTATCTTCCATTATGGCGGATCGAATGGTGGAAAGGCCTGTTCCATGAGCTCAAGTTCTACCTGTTCCTGACGCGTAAACAGGACAAGACACTGGGCCACAATCCGCTGGCGCAGGCGGCGATGTTCTTCCTTAATACCCTGATGGCACTCTTCATGATCGGCACGGGATTTGCGCTTTACGGTCAAGGTCTTGGCGAAGGCAGCTGGGCTGACCGGGGATTTGGCTGGATCATTCCGCTGCTCGGTGGTGAGCAGGCGACCCGCAACTGGCACGACATGGGGATGTGGATCATGCTTGTGTTCGTAATCATCCATATCTACATGGCGGTGCGTGCGGATATCATCGGTCGGGAAAGCAGTGTCAGCACCATGATCGGTGGCTGGCGCATGTTCAAGGACGACCAGCCCTGATGATCCTGGACGGGGAAACCAATACGCTGATCCTGGGCATCGGCAATATTCTCTGGGCCGACGAAGGATTTGGCGTACGCTGTGTTGAAGCGCTGAATGCCCGTTTTGACTTTGACGACAGTGTCCGCCTGATGGACGGCGGCACTCAGGGACTGTTTCTGCTGCCGTGGGTTAGCAGCGTGTCGCGACTGCTGATTTTCGATGCCATCGATTTTGGTCTTGCTGCCGGCGAATTGATGATTCTCCGCGATGACGACGTCCCCCAATACATGGGTGCCAAGAAAGTAAGCATGCACCAGACCGGTTTCCAGGAAGTCCTTATGTCGGCACGGCTGCTGAGTGATCGGCCACAGCAACTGGCACTCATCGGAGTACAGCCGGAGCTGCTGGATGATTACGGGGGCAGTCTGCGTGACGTTACTCGCCAGCGCATTCCCGAGGCCGTGGATCGTGCCTGCGCCCTGCTGCAGGAATGGGGCGTGGGATTCCGCGAACGGGAAAAGCCGCTTACGTCGGTGGATCTTATCGGCCCCGGGGAACTGGACATGGCCGTATACGAGTTGGGGAGGCCCCAGTGAGCCATCCGCTGATTCAGCGACTATTCGACGACTATGGCTATCCCAAGGTGACGCTGGAGTCACACGATGCGTTCGTCAATCAGCCGGGAATCACGGTACTGTTTTTCGCCGGCGATCCGAAAGCCTTTCGCGAAACAACGGATGTGGCCGTCGTGCTGCCTGAGTTGGTAAAGGCATTCCAGGGTGGGCTGATCCCGGGCGTGGTCGCAGCTGAAGCGGAGAAGGCATTGCAACAGCACTACGGCTTCGCGTCCTGGCCGGCACTGGTGTTCCTGCGTGATGGCGGTTATCTCGGTAGCATCACCGGTATTCAGAACTGGACAGACTATCTGCATGAAATCGGTCAGATGGTAAAGGCTGACGCCAAATCACCGCCGGGTTTCAGGATTCGGGTGGTCAGCGGCTGAGCGGTCGAACAGAAGGAAACTACAGAATGAAGCTACACGATATTCCCGTGACTTTCACCGGGCCCGGCAGCCAACCGCTGGAGAACGATGGCGCGCGCCTTGAATTCATTCCGATGCCCAAGGAGATGAGCAGCTACCGTGCGCCGGATATACCAGAGCCCGAACAAGTGTTGCACTTGCGCGGGGCGAAGGCTGTCAGTGACTGGCTGAGCCAGGCACTGGCTGATTACCGTGTCGGTGGTCAACCATTGATAGCCGATATCTCGGGCCTGGATGCGGACAACCGCGAACTGGTCAATCAGATCCTGGGCGAGGGCGAGGTCAGCCTCAAATACAACGATGGTGATATACAGGTGCGCATGCAGGAATCCGTGCTAGCCGGCATCTGGCGCACGTTCTACTTTGACCATGCGGGTCATATCACCCGCGATCTCGTCGAAGTATGCGACGTGCCAGTGCTGGCGCGGCGGGTGCCGGACGTGGCGAAGGCATCTGGCCTGCCGCGGGACTCGGCACCGGAGGGTGTAATGAACGCCCTGCCGCTTCTGAGTGAACTCCAGGACCACGTTGCCGGCTGGAAAGCAGGTGACCTCGCGCGCGTGATCAACCTCACACTGCTGCCACTGTCGGAGGGGGATGTTCATTTTCTTGGGGAAGTACTGGGCACGGGGCCGGTCGAGACCCTGTCGCGCGGCTACGGGGACTGCAAGATTACCAGCACGGAATATCCAGGCATCTGGTGGGTGCGATATACCAACTCGATGGGCACGCTGATTCTTAATACCCTGGAGACCACCGATATTCCGGCCGTGGCCTGCGCTGCCCAGGAAGACCTGGATGATTCGCGCAAGCGGTTTCATGAACTGCTGGAACCGTACTGGAGAGAACTGGGGTGAACCCGCTGGAGGCCGCTACCCGGATCGACGCCAACACCCGTCTGGAATGCCGCATTTGCTGGTATGTCTATGACCCGGCGCTTGGCGACGAAGTGGAACAGATTCCCCCGGGCACGCCGTTCACTGCGTTGCCTGGTCACTGGCGCTGTCCCCAGTGTGACGCCGAGCAGGATAAATTTCTGCCACTGGCAGACAGGTAGAGAGATGCACCCTGCCGTGGAGAAACTGGTAACCGACTATCGCGACAAGGTTGGACCACGCATGAGCACGCTGCCAATGTATAACCCGGCGCTGGAGGTAGAGGCCGTGGACTTTGAACTGCACGTCGGCCGCCTGTGCGGGGTACTGGTTACGCCCTGGTTCATGAACCTGGTGTTGCTGCCCGGCGAGGACGACGACTGGTCCGGAGTGGCGCCGGGGAAGACGTTCAAGGTGGCGTTTCGGGCCGGTGATTATCATTGCATGCTGAGTGCGCCGGAGGGTATTCCGCCTCACCTCAGCTTGCCGCTGTTCACGACACTAAAGGGTTTCACCGATCAGGACATCGCACGCCGTGTGGCCCGGGAAGTCCTGCAGCGCCTTAACCGGGACACAACGGACCCAACGGCGGCCGACCCGGTCGATACCGACCTGGGCAGAGGCAGGTTGCAGCGGCCGCTTTCGCGGCGCGCGCTGTTGCGCAGCTTGCTGGCGCTAAAGGAAGGTGAGGAATAATGCACGAGTTTTCGGTTTGTATCGCCTTGATGCAACAGGTCGAACGGATTGCCCAGGAACATGAGGCCGGGCGTGTCGATCGGATCGTACTGCAGGTCGGGCCGCTGTCGGGTGTAGAGGCAGCATTGCTGGAGCATGCGTGGCCGCTGGCCTCGGCCGGTACGTTGGCCGAGGCGGCTGAACTGGTCATTGAAAGGGCGCCAGTGAAGGTAGAGTGTACACAGTGTGGCAGGGTGTCGGAAGTCGCGCCCAATCGCCTGCTGTGCGCAAGCTGCGGCGATTTTCGCACGCACCTGGTCAGCGGCAATGAACTGCTGCTGGCCAACCTGGAACTGTCACAACTGCATAAACAACAGGTACAGCAAAAATGTGTCTAGCGATACCCATGCAAATCGAATCCATTGACGGATTCGTCGCCCATTGCCAAGCCAAGGGCATTTGGCGTGATGTGTCCCTGTTCATGATGCAGGATGAACTTCCTGGGGTTGGTGACTACGTAATGGTTCACGTTGGCTATGCCATTCAGAAAATGACCGAAGCGGATGCCCGCAGCTCCTGGGAATTGTTCGACCAGATCCTGGAAGAAACAGGTGAACCGGGCTGCGTCACTCCCTGATGCTCTAGAGCGATGAGACCAAACCATGCATGAACTGGCGGTTTGTCAGGCACCGGTAGGCAGAGCAGATGAACGGCATCGCGCAGCAGCAGGACGCCGGGAAGGCAAGCTTGTGGTCAGGATCCAGGTTGGCCTGCTTACGGGTTCTGTACCGGATTCACTGGCCACATGCCTTTCCCCTTGCTTCTGCGGGGGCTGTTGCGAATATGCCAGGCTACAGATCGCGGGTCGCCCATTCGATTCCACTGCCAACTTGTGGTGCTGAAAGCGATGCCATAATGGGGCACCTGTTGTGTGGAATCTGTGGCGACTGTGATGCCGAGTTGATTGCTCGCGATGAACTGACCCTCGGTAGGGTCGAACTTCAAATGCAGGAGGCGTTTTCCCATGTGTGATACCTGCGGTTGCAACATTACTCCGGGCAATCAAAGGTTTGCCTACAAACCCGTTGAGAAGGGTGCTACGGCGGTCACCGTGCTGCAGGGTCTGCTCAAGCAAAATGACGATCAGGCAGCGCATAACCGGGCGCATTTCGATCGTCGTGGCATGCTTGCGATCAATCTCATGTCTTCTCCAGGATCAGGCAAGACCGCATTGCTGGAAGCGACGATAGCTGCGCTCAAAAATGAATTCAGGATTGCCGTCATCGAGGGCGATCTGGAGACCGAGAACGATGCCCAACGCATTCGCGCGCAAGGCGTACCTGCCCACCAGATCGTCACCGGAACAGCTTGCCATCTGGATGCGCACCTGGTGCACGATGCTCTGCATCACATGAATCTGGACGGGATTGATCTCCTCTTCATCGAAAATGTCGGCAATCTGGTGTGCCCGGCCTCCTTTGATCTGGGCCAGCATCTCAACGTTACGCTGTTGTCTGTGACCGAAGGTGATGACAAGCCAGCGAAGTATCCCGTCATGTTTCGGGCAGCGGATGCCATGCTGATCAGCAAAACCGATCTGTTGCCCTATCTCGATGACTTCGACCCTGCACGCGCCGAGAGCAACCTGCGCAATCTGGCCAGTCCGGTTCCGGTGATGAGGCTATCTGCGCGAAACGGGGAAAACATGCGGGCATGGTTTGACTGGCTTCGCACCGAACTCGCTGCCCAGTGCAAGCGAGTTGCGTCCGGTCAGTCCCGCCGCCCGGCGATTCAGCCAGAAGGCACTCAGCTGCATGTGGCCGGATAGGCCGGGTTAGTGCCCTTGGCATGGCCTTGATCGCCCTCGAAGATCCCCGTCCCAGGCCGGCGCCACCCAAAGGCTTCGCTTTGTTCGCTTTGGGCTTCCGTCCGTTTTTTCTTGGCGCGGGATTGTCTGCGGTATTGCTGATGGGCCTTTGGCTTGCTTTCTACCAGAAGGCGACTTCGCTTGCCTTCCCCCATCCCACCATGCTTTGGCACGCGCACGAGATGATTTTCGGTTATGCCGGCGCGGTCATCGCCGGGTTTCTTTTGACTGCGGTGCAGAACTGGACACAGCTTCGCACCCCATCCGGTATGCCGCTGGCCGGCCTCTTCGTCCTCTGGTTAGCCGGGCGTATCGCTCCCTTTGTCCCGGGCTTGCCAATGGGAATGGCATCGCTGCTGGATCTCCTGTTTCTTCCTGTTGTGATATTTGCCATCGCAAAACCTATCATCCGCGTCAAACAGATTCGTAATTACGCTTTTCCAATCATGCTGGGCATGCTCACTCTGGCCAATGCACTTGTGCACATTGAGTTTCTCGGATTTGCGCAGGGAACAGCGAAGCCGGGCTATACCTTGGCCATCTACACCATTGTGCTGATGATCGTTGTCATGGGAGGCCGTGTCATTCCCAGCTTCACCGACAACAAGCTGCGCAGCCAGGCCAAACGGTGGAAGCTGGTCGAGTGGCTGGTCCCGGCAACGCCCCTGGCGGTGCTGGCGGCTGTATCTTTGGCTCCTGTTTCTGCCTTCACGGCTCTGGTTGCGGCTGTTGCTGCAGTTGTGCACGGCCTGCGCCTGTACGGCTGGCATACCCGTAGGTTGTGGTCAGTGCCCCTGCTGTGGGTGCTGCATCTGGGCTATGGCTGGATTGTCCTGGGCTTCGCGCTGGTCGGAATGTCGAGCATGGGTTGGCTGGCGTCGTCAGCCGCATTGCATGCTTTCACCGCCGGGGCGATCGGTACCTTGACCCTCGGCATGATGGCACGGGTTTCACTCGGACACACCGGCCGTATGCTGGAGCCAGCCAAAAGTGTGAGTGTGGCCTTTGGATTAAATTGCATTGCAGCATTTGTTCGCGTGGCAGGGCCGCTGGTTTTTCCACAGCGCTATGATTGGGCAATTCTGTTGAGTGGTTTCATCTGGATGCTGGCGTTCACCCTTTTCATCCTGGTTTATGCGCCCATCCTGGTCCAGCCAAGACAGGATGGAAAAGAGGGCTAAAACATGAGTGCACAAAGTTGGCTGGAGAAAATTCGCGAACTGGAGTTTGACCGGCCGGTTCGCATCATGAATGTTTGCGGCGGTCACGAGCGATCCATTAGCCATGCCGGTTTGCGCGGGGTGCTTCCAAGTAATGTCGAACTCATTCCCGGCCCCGGTTGTCCGGTGTGCGTTTGTCCTGAGGAGGACATTTACCAGGCAATCCAGCTTGCGCTGAAGGAGAAGGTTATCCTGGTTGCGTTTGGCGACATGCTGCGCGTCCCGGTAAACGTCCCGAAAGGCGAGGTCCGTTCCCTGGTCGAAGCGCAGGCAGCGGGCGCGGAGGTGCGGCCAATTGCCAGCCCGCAGGAAGCAAAACAGATTGCCCTCGCCAATCCGGATCGACCTGTGGTGTTCTTCGCCGCCGGCTTTGAAACCACGACTGCGCCGGTTGCTGCGCTGATTGCAGAGTCCGGGTTCCCGGAGAACTTGTTCATTCTCCTTTCCGGCCGTCTTACCTGGCCTGCGGTGGCCCTGCTGCTCGACTCGGGTACACCCGGCTTCGATGCGCTGGTGGCACCCGGCCACGTTTCAACCATTATGGGCCCTGAGGAATGGCGCTTCGTGGTGGATCAACACAAGCTGCCTGCTGCCGTTGCAGGTTTTACCACGGAATCCCTGCTGGCTGCGTTTTACTCCGTGCTGCGCCAGCGGCAAAGCGGGGAACGGTTTCTCGACAACTGCTACTCCGAAGTGGCGCATCCGGAAGGCAATCCCACAGCGCGCCGACTGTTGAGTCAGACGCTGGACGTGGTCGATGCCAACTGGCGCGGCATCGGCATCATCAAGCAATCGGGCTACGCGCTCAAGCCTGAATGGTCAGCGCACGATGCGCGCCGGCAATTTCCAGACCATCAGGATGTGGCACGGCGCCGTGCTGGTCAAATGCCACCGGGCTGTGATTGCGCCCAGGTCGTCCTGGGGAAGATCTATCCCAACCAGTGTCGGCTTTACGGCAAGGCGTGTACCCCGCGTAATCCGATTGGGCCCTGTATGGTATCGGATGAAGGTGCCTGTCGCATCTGGTGGGCAAATGGTGTGCGCCAACAGGATGCCGCTTGAAAGATTCTATGGTTCACGTCAAGGCCTTTGTGAGACGCGTCGGATCGAATGCGGTCTTGTAGGTATACATCGACCATGCTGTGCGAGCGATACGTCGGGCCAGGATGACGAAGGTCGCCGTGCTG
>JBAUMF010000015.1:0-44225 GCA_049578545.1 Thiobacillaceae bacterium | reverse complement strand
CGTTTCACCCTCGCCTGTCTCGCACCCCGTTCCCCTTGCCGTGTAGTGCCGACCTTCGGCGGTCGACCCTCGAAAAATCAGGTACTTGGCGTCTCATGTACCCTCGAATAGCGGAAGACGGGCTAGCAGGGCATGCGTCGACAACAAATGATTTGGGGCGGACTCTGCGTGCGGATGAAGGGAATGTTCAGTACCGGGTAAGGGTTGTACCCCCACCCTCCCCTGCGCCTTCGGCTTGATACGGTGTGTGTTCAATCATCTGGTCAGGCTGCGCCCGACACCCGAAATAATGGATCGGCTCCGCGCTGCGCTTGTCGCAATATGACGAGATTGAGGTACTGATGCGCTGGTTGAGAATTTATTTTCACGGCCATGATTCATGGATACGCTCTGTCTGGCGGGAAACATTCTTCTTAAACGCCCAGTCCATCCGCATTCAGCCACAATATGCAATATTCTGCCAATCGTACAACTAGGCCAATAAGGACAACATGCCCACTCGCTATGACACCGACCATCTCAACGAAGCGCAATTCGAGCCGGGTTCACGCGGGCGTGTCCTGAACAATTTGCAGGGCATCCACAGCAAGCGCGCGATGGATGAATTGGAGGCATCGACATTGGCCGAGGCAACCGATTGGGCAATTCGCCACGTTACTGCTGACCAGTGTTTCACTGTCGCCAATATTTGCGAGTGGCACAGGCAATGGCTAGGCAAAGTATATTCCTGGGCAGGTGAGTATCGGCAGGTAAACATCAGCAAGGATGGTTTTGTGTTTGCTATGGCGGCGCAAGTGCCCCGTTTGATGCGGGAGTTTGAGCGAGATGTGCTGGCGCGACATACCCCTGCTCCTTTGAGAATTTGGAGGATGTCTTGGAGGCATTGGCGATTACACATTGCGAGTTGGTGCTGATCCATCCCTTCCGTGAAGGCAATGGGTGTTTGTCGCGTTTGCTTTCCCAGCTTATGGCATTGCAAGCAGGACTGCCACTTTTGAATTTTTCAGTGATTAAGGGCAAACAGCGCGAGGCCTATTTTGCCGCTGTACGTTCAGGCATGGGACGTGATTATGCGCCGATGATCGAAGTATTCAGGAAGGTGGTGAAGGCCAGCAGTTAGCGGGCTTTAGCGGGTTGCTTGCTGTGCATGGGGGTGAGTGCGCGTTCAGCCGCTTTTTTGACCCCTTCAATCGCTATTGAGGAAAGGACACTGGCACGCAAGGCGCGCTGGTACTCCTGCGCATTGCGCAAGTGAGGGTTATGCCGGAGTAGAGATTTCGAAGCCATTAATGCACTATATCGGACGAGGGGTGACAATTCAATACTCACAAATGCCTGCGCACGTGTGATTCAGTACGCTCGTACCTGCAGTAAAAAACGTACCACTTTCACGCTGCGATTGGCATTTTGATGCTTCTTTACGCTGTTTTTCAGTGTGGCGAACACTGTAAGGCATTGATTTATAAACGGCGCCTATTTGAAAGTCGATCCTACGAACCAGGGGGTCGGGAGTTCGAATCTCTCCGGGCGCGCCAGTCAATCAATGGGTTAGCAGAAGCTGGCCCATTTTCATTTTGCGGCACGTAGCCCAAACGTAGCGTATTCCTCCAAACTACTCGCTACTACCTTCAGGGTGGAGACACGGTCCACATAATCGATCAGGTGTTCGCCGGAAAGGTGCGCATACTTCCGCACCATCTCCACGCATTCCCAACAGCCCAACTCATGAAGCACGTGCAACGGAGTACCTGCTTGCACATGCCAGCTTGCCCAGGTGTGCCGAAGATCGTGCCAGCGAAATGTGCTGATCCCCACCTTCGCTAACGCTCTTCTCCAGGCCTTGGTGTTGACCTGCATCACCGACCTACTCCGGTAGCTGAACACGTGCGTTGAATGCTTGCCAATCTGTTCTCGTATCACGATCACAGCGGCGGCGCTCAGGGGTATCTGTGCAAGGAATAGCGAGACGGGTAACAAAGGCAATTCCTTGGTTCCCCAATCTCTACTAAACACGTTACGCCACAGCTTCTTCCAGAAAACGGCGGCCCTGGGTGGCCTTGGCTTGATGGGGCGTTCCGGCGCGCGCGCTGCCTCGGCCGCCACGGTCGCGTTACCCAACGTCAATGCCCACGTGAACTGGCGGTTAATCAGCCTGTTCCAGAAGATTATGTCCGGCAATCCGCACTTCCAAGTTCTTTAATTGAACCGATCCTGAAAGAAGACACCTTTCTTTTGCAGGCAACGTGGATTGACGTTCGCCTGGCAAGGAGGTGGAGATGTCCGGACTGTTTGTGACACCATCCACAACGCCAAGAGAGGCCAGCAGAGGAGAACAACGAAACGATCCTTACGGCAAAGAGCAGGGTGGGTACAGCAGCGTTGATGTTCGGCCACCTGGCCATGATGGCGCATGACTGCTACCAGTTGACGATGTCCGCCGACTCGCCTTCCCCACCCGGCTTGCCGTCCTTGCCGAACGAGTAAAGATCGAATTCCCCATGTTCACCTGGAGAGCGGTACTGATAAGCCTGCCCCCACGGATCATTCGGCACCGCCTTCTTGAGGTATGGACCCTGCCAGCGGGCCTCGCCTGCCGGCTGAGCATTTAGCGCGGCCAGTCCCTGCTCTGTCGTAGGGTAGTGCCCGACGTCCAGACGGTATTCGTCCAGGGCCTTTTCAAGGCCGTTTATCTGGGCCTGTGCAACCTTAACCTCGGACTTGCCCACCTGGGCAAAATAACGCGGCGCAACATAGCCAACCAGGAGACCGATGATGACGATCACCACCAGCAGTTCAATCAACGTAAACCCGTGATGATCGTTCACAGAATTCAACTTCATTGGCCTACCCCACGTCGATCGGATATTGTCGCTTGAGTTTATTACAGACCAAACGCTGATTATTGCAAGGCCTCACACTACTTCGCTGATCGATCCGCGGATAGTGCAGCTGCTTTTTCACCGAGACGTCGGCCGCTACAGGTATGCCACTGTCCTTCCCAACGACGTCGGCGTGTTCTGACCGGCAGGACAGTCACGTCAGTCAGCAGGCAAAGTTTGGGCGCTCCCTGCACTGCCACACCAGAAGAAATGTGCCTGAATTTACAGCTCAGGGTGGTTGAAGTTTCCGGATTGGGCCAGTGGCAGACTGCGATTTTTTGCGCTATCCTCCTCATGCCGATCACTGCAGGAAGAAATCAGACGGATCGAGAAGGAGAAAGAGCGTGCCCCGTTTCCCACAACAAATCACCCTGCTCGTGGCCGCATTGGCTGGCGCGTTACTCCAGACCGAGGCGCTAGCCTGTTCCAGTTGCGGCTGCACAGTGAGCTCTGACTGGGAAACGCTGGGCCTTACCAGCCGGGCTGGCCTGCGTCTTGACCTTCGTTACGACTACATCAACCAGAAGCAGATGCGCCATGGCACTGGCAAGGCCAGTCAGGCGCAGATTGATGCCGCATTGGCGGCGAGCGACATCAACGAAATCGAGCAATACACCAGGAATCAGTATGTCACCTTGGGCGCCGACTACACCTTTAACAGGGATTGGGGCCTGAACGTGCAGCTGCCGTGGATTGATCGCAAACACGCGACGCTGCCAGACGGCATGGCCCCGGCCGACACCTCCAGCGACAGCAGCATCGGCGACATAAGAGTGCTGGGCCGGTATCAGGGTCTGGACAGCGTGGGCCTGATGTTCGGCATCAAGTTGCCGACTGGCAAAACCGACGTGCGCTTCGCATCGGGTGATGCACTCGACCGCAGCCTGCAACCCGGCAGCGGCAGCACCGACGCGCTCCTCGGGCTTTACAGGTTGGGTACCCTGAACAGGGACTGGGACTGGTACGTACAGGCTATCGGTCAGGCCGTGCTGTCGACCAAAAGTGGCTACCGCCCCGGCAACTCGCTCAATCTCAACGGCGGCCTGCGCTATATGGAACTGGGCGCGCTTGCGCCGCAGGTGCAGCTCAACTATCGCTGGGTGCACTCGGACAAACAGGATGGCGTGGTCGACGGCAACACCGGAGGCGAGGTGCTCTATTTGAGTCCTGGTGCCACTTATGCCATCGGCAAGTCGACAAAAGTCTACGCCTTCGTGCAACTGCCGCTCTATCAGTATGCCAAGGGCTACCAGCTTGCGCCATACTGGACAGCATCCGCTGGCGTCAACCTCGGGTTTTAACCCATCGCGCCTCAGGCATGAAATCCGGGCAGAGGGGCAAGGTCATTCGCGCAACAGTGGCAGCAGCCGCTCGGCAAGCAGGGCGTCGTCAATGTGTTCCTTGCCGGTCCAGTCGGCGACGCGCAGAATACCGCGCCGATCGATGACGAAGGTCAAGGGCAACACCCAGATGCGGCCGAAGGCATCAACCCGACAGTCATCCTTGAGCGCACTGGCAAAGCTATAGTCCCTTGCCGCGTTCGTCACCTTGGCACGGTCACGGGCGTCATCAAGACTGATGGCGACAACCTCAAGACCCTCCTGCCTGTGTTTCTGATAGAACCGTTCCAGGGCCGGCATCTCGGTCTGACACGCACTGCACCAGGTCGCCCAGAAATGCACGATCAACACCTTGTTGGCGAGGTTGCCCGCATGGAGGTTGCGCCCGTCCAGCGTATTCACGGCAAAGTCTGGCATCGCCTCGCCCGGCTTGGTGGAAGCGGCGGCTGAAGCGGACAGCACGATGCAGAAAAGAATTGGAAGCAGCACACGCATAATCTCACTTTAGCCAATTCAGCCCCGACTTAGAAGTCTGCCGCTTGGCAGGTGGTTAAGCGAGGCAAGATCGCGGCTGATCCGACACGCTATTTAGAACGACCTGCTGGCAAATTGGCCCGGCAATCGTGCTAAGGGTTCAAATACGGCATGAAACCCACAATTACAATGTTTACCCCATGGCAGACGTCAGTTTCTGGGTATATTTTTCTGCCTGATGGGTCATACAGATCTTCTGGATGGTACTCGCGCAAGAAGCGCGAGCAGGCTTCATCCGCTGCATAGCGACGGCCTGTCAGCTGTGACGCGACGTGTCGCGCAAGGATTCAAGGGTGCTGCAACGACCCATCGGCCGAAACGCAAATGGACTCTAAATGGACTCTAGGAGTCTCTCGCTTGAACCGTGCTGTGGGTGTCTTTTACCAAGATAAATGTACGGGGAGTGCACAACCGAACCGCCTTGGGACCGGCACGAGCTAACAGCCAACGAGAGGCTCTTCACGCGACCACCGTGTGGCGAATCTCGCCGGAACATGCTGAAGTCTTTGTTATGGAGAGCGCCATGAATTACTCACTACTCTTAGCACGACAGTACAGTCACAATATTCTGGTTCTTCTTTTGCTGCTGTTGACCGGACTCTTTTCGCTTGCCTACGTAGAAACAGCGCACGCAATTACCGTTTCTACGCAATCAGTTCAAGTCATGGCGGGTGAATCTGCGACTGTACAAGTAAGTGGTACCAGGGGGACAGTGCGGGTTAGCTCATCAGATCAAAATATAGCGACGGTGACCTACGCAGCGGGCACAGCCACCATCAACGGGATCGCCCCTGGTACAGCCACGATCACCATAAGGAATGGCGAAGAGAATCGGGTGAAAGTCAGTGTTACTGTCATTTCCGCGCTCACGGTCTCGCCAACTTCGGTGAGTGTCCCAGTCGGTGGCAACGCCACGGTCAGTGTCACCAACGCCACCGGCACGGTCTCGGCCACCGCGTCGAATACCAGAATAGCCACGGTCACTTATGCTTCGGGTACGGCTACAATCTATGGGGTCAACCCAGGGTCGGCTACTGTTACCATCAGTGACAGTGTGAGCACCCAGACGGTCTCGGTCACCGTCACTGCGGCCGTCAGTCTCACGGTCTCGCCGACTTCGGTGAGTGTTCCGGCCGGCGGCAACGGTGCGGTCAGTGTCACCAACGCAACCGGCACGGTGAGCGCGACCTCCTCCGACACGGGCATCGCCACAGTCACCTATGCATCGGGCACCGCCACCATTCATGGGGTCGCCGCCGGGTCGGCCACCGTGACCGTCAGCGACAGTCTGACCAGCCGGACGGTGTCGGTCACCGTCACGCCACCGCTCACGGTCTCGCCGACCTCGGTGAGTGTTCCGGCCGGTGGCAACGGTGCGGTCAGTGTCACCAACGCAACCGGCGCTGTAAGCGCGACGTCATCGAATACCGGCATCGCCACGGTCACCTATGCCGCGGGCACCGCTACCATTCATGGGGTCGCCGCCGGATCCGCCACGGTGACCATCAGCGACAGTCTGACCAGCCGGACGGTGTCGGTCACTGTTACTCCGGTTCTTACGCTCACGGTCTCACCATCATCAGTGACGGTTGCAGTGGGCGGCAACGCCACGGTCAGTGTCACCAACGCCAGCGGCGCGGTCTCGGCCAGCTCATCCAATACCGGCATCGCCACGGTCACCTATGCCGCGGGCACCGCCACCATTCATGGGGTCGCCGCCGGGTCCGCCACCGTGACCATCAGCGACAGTCTGACCAGCCGGACGGTGTCGGCGACCGTCACCAGCGCAGTTTCCAGTGCCTTTACATTGTTAGCGTGGAACAACCTGGGTATGCACTGCATAGACGGCGTGGATTATTCCATCTTCTCCATCCTGCCTCCGCTGAATATCATGGACGCCCAGCTCGTGAACAAATCGACAGGGGCTCTTGTAACCAGCGGGGTCGAGCTGACCTACATTGCGACCGTAGACCTGGCTGGTTCAAAAAACAGCATCAGCTCTACCAAAACCAACTTCTGGCAATATGCGGACGCATTGTTTGGTCTCTCGCCTAGTCCGGATGTGGGTTTGCTGGGTTACCCCATGGCATCCGACGCGCCTGCCGACATGATGTTTGACACGACCAACAACTGGTTCGAGGCGCAGGGCATCCCCATCACGCCCTATGATGACAACATGCAGTTCAATACCTACCCCATGGTCCAGGTGGTTGCCAAAGACACTACTTCAGGCCAGGTTCTGGCTACGACCAAGGTGGTCCTGCCGGTCAGCGATGAATTGACCTGCCTGGCGTGCCATGCGTCCAACTCTTCGGCAGCGGCCAAGCCATTGGCGGGCTGGGTGAATGATCCCTACCCCGTAACCGACTGGAAGAAGAACATCCTGCGACTGCATGACGAAAAACAGGCGGGTAACGCGACGTTCATCGGCGCGTTGCAGGCAAAGGGCTACTACATCCCCAATGACAACTATAGCCTGTATGACTCGGCTATCAGCGGCAAACCAGTGCTGTGCGTTGCCTGCCACTTCTCCAATGCCTATCAGATCGATGTTGGGTACCCCACCGGCGTTACAGGGATCTCGCCATTTACCCAGGCGATGCACACCAGGCATGCCACGGTAACAGACCCGACCACAGGCTTGATCATGGACGATATCAACAACCGGAGCGCTTGTTATATGTGCCATCCGGGTTCAGTCACCAAGTGCCTGCGCGGTGCCATGTCCGCCACTTCGTTCCAGTGCCAGAGCTGCCATAGCACCATGAGCAAGGTTGGGAGCGCGTCGCGCCAAGGCTGGCTCTCGGAACCCAACTGTCAGGCCTGCCACTCGAACGGTCAACGCGGAACAAGTGCTGTCGATGCCAATGGCAACTTGCTCACCTCAACCGACACCACATTCGCCACGAGTCCGAATGTGCCAAGCACCGGATTCACCCTGTTCCGATTCAGCACAGGCCATGGCGGGCTCAAGTGCTCCGCGTGCCACGGCGCAACCCATGCCGAGTACCCCTCCACCGAAGCCAACGACAATGCACAAAGTATTGCTGTCCAGGGTTACGCGGGGACAGTGCACGAGTGCACGGCATGTCATGCCACAGTTCCGAACACCACGAATGGCGGCCCGCATGGAATGCACACGATTGGAAGTGCGTGGGTCAGCCGGCACCAGAACGTCGCGGAAGGGGCGGCCGCCCGGGCCGCGTGTGCCTATTGCCACGGCTCTGATTTCCACGGCACGCCTTTGAGCGCGGTAAAAAGAACGCAGACGCTGAACGGTCACACCTTCACAGCGGGCCAGCCGGTGGGTTGCTATGATTGCCATAACGGTCCATCAGGTGGTTAACGGGATTTCACTGCGCGTGGACGAGCGACGGAACAAACTTGGATAAGCCGACAAAGGAGCCCTCACCCCATCGCAGTGGTGTGAGGGCCGCTTCTCAGCCAGATACCGATGAACAGCGCCATCCGCGTAACAAGAACCCAGCCGCCCGGCCATCATTACCGCCTTTCGGGAACTGGCCTGCCACCGTTAGCGGTAGCTTATGCGAATTTTCCAGGCATCGAGTTCACGCGGAACTCGAGCCTTCAATTGAGCTGTTCCCTTTTGTGGCAGACACGTTATCAGGGTCGAACGAAACAGGGGGAATGTGCCAAACGGATCAGGCCGAGGACGTACTCCGAGCAGAGGCGCTGTCACAATCCGGCCACGCCAGCTGCATCACGTATCAGGAGGTTACCAGTCCCTTTTCTATCGCATAGCTGGTCAACATTGAAGCGTTGTGCAGATCAAGCTTCTTCATCAGGTTGGAACGGTGCTTCTCAACTGTCTTGATGCTTAGGCAAAGGTATTCCGCAATGTACTTGTTGGGATGTCCCTCGCCGACCAGCTTCAAAACTTCACGCTCGCGATGTGTGAGGGTATCCCAGGTGCAAGCGACGTTGTCCGTCCGGCCTGTACCGAGATAGCCAGTGATCACCCTTCCTGCGACGTCCGGACTCAAGTACGTCTTGCCATTCAGCACACTGCGAATGGCGATCTGCAGTTCGTCGAAGGTCGCATCCTTGAGAATATAGCCGTCGGCGCCTGCACGCAGGCTTTGGTGAATATATTCGTCGGTCTTGTGGATAGTAAGAACCAGTACGCGGATATCGGGATTGCGCCGCTTGATGTCCATCATGGCCTCAATTCCGTTCATGCCAGCCATGGACAAGTCCATCAGCACCAGATTCGGCACCAGATTCGGCACCAGCGTCCCAATCGCGCGAATGGCATCACGGCCATTGTCCGCCTCACCGACGATCTCAATATCGGGATTCTGTGACAGCAAGGCCTTCAGCCCTGCCCTGAGCAGGGTGTGGTCCTCGACGATAAACACACGCTGTTTTCCACCCATGCTTGCCCCCTTTCGCTACTATAGCACCCCAGCCGACAGGCGGGATTCCCTGATGACGGCACGTTATTGCCATCTGCAAGGAAACCTACATGAACACCCATTCCGAATACTTCATCTTGTCTTCGAAACCCTTGTCAACAGACCGGAAGTTTTTCTTTTTAACCGGTTCCGCATCAGACAAGCTGTAGACGCCATAGATTTGTCCATTTGGCCCGGTAACCAACCCCCATTGCGCCGTTCCCGTTATGGGATCAATGTAGATTTTTCTTATATAGCGCTGGACCCCGGGATAGCGTGGATCCTTGAGCAATTCCTCAAGTGCCAGTGGATAGCGCCTCGCCCCAGCGGGGGAATGCCTGTAAAACTGCCGGATCGCGTGGCGAAACTGGTCTCCGATGAAAAGCAGTTCCTGTTCCTTTTCGCGCTTTTGCACGGTGTGCCAGATTTCTCCCGTGGAGGCGAGGACCAAACCCATGATGGCAACCATGATCAGCACTCCGACGTAGGTAAAGCCTCTGCTCCGCTTCATGATTACCAGTCCTTGTACATCGTACCGTCAAGGGCGGCGCCTTCGGCGCCGCTCTTGACATCGTAGACACTGCCCATATCCGGCTGCTCCGGTGGGACCGTTACCCAGGTTGCCTTGCTATCGGTGATGGGGTCGACCGGAATGCCACGCAGGTATTTGTTGCTGACCAGTTCATCCAGCGTATCGGGATACTTGCCCTTGTCGCCATAAAATTTGTCCAGACTCTCACGCAATAATGTAAGGTCCTGATGCAACACCGCCTCGCGTGATTTTTCCAGGCTGGAAAAGTAGCGCGGCAAGGCAATGGTCAGTAGCGTGGCTATGATTGCCATGACCACCAGCAACTCGACAAGGGTGAACCCGGGAGTTCTTCTCTGGATGTGCATGTTCGTTTCCACGTCCTACCACGCCCTGTAAGGGATTCCATTGAGGCCGGTGCCGTTCGACGTTGAATACACGTCATAGACATCCTCACCCTCTTCCGGTGCGTCGTAGTCACTCTCATAGCTGCGCTTGCCCCAGGTTTCGTCATCGGGCCTGCTCGGATCATTGAACATGGGATCCCGGGGAATCCTGCGCAGAAAGAAGATCTTCTTCTTGGAATCAGGGCTGCTGGCATCAGGAACACCCTCAACCAGCACCTTCAGTGACGCTGGATAGCCGGACAGCTGCAACGAGTTCACGATGCGTCCTTCGTCCACCGCCTGCTTATAGGCATCGATGGCCGTGCGTATTTCTCTAAGCGCCTGACGCAGTTCCTGCTCCTTGGTATGCTTGAAGACCACCTCGCCCATCGGCAGGGCCATGGTTGCCAGCAGCGCCACGATCGCAACCGTCACCACCAGTTCGATCAGGGTGAAGCCCAACGAATGCCTGTCGCTGCGCATTGTCATGGGCCCACCGAAATGCCGAACGGCTCCGGCGCATTGACCGGCAGCGCCGCACCGGCTGGACCAACCGGTGCGATCCGGCCTACGGCAATCTGCGACTGTGGATTGGCGGCGATGGCCTGCAACTTCAGCGTAACGATGCTGCCCGTCCCGCTTGCTCCCTCTGAACCGGTGCTTGAAACATCCACCTGGATCTGGCCGCCATCCTGGTCAATGGTCCTGGTAAAGCTGGACTGCTTGTTGTTCTGTCGGAACAGCGTCCCTTCCGTGGCATCCAGTGCCTTGAATACGCCTGGATCAAACGTCACCATCAATCCCAGACTGTTCATGGTCTGAACTGCCTGTCCACTCAATGTCACGTTAATCGTGTCTCCCGACTTCACCTGCGTGGGGCCCTGCCAGGACAAGCCCATTGGTTCGTTTGCCTGGACATTTTGCGTGCTTGCTCCCGCGCCAGCCTGGGGATTCCTTGTCGCGGGTATCATTTGTCGACCACGAAAACCCGGGCCGGCAGGGGTCGCAGGACCAGTCGTCGCGACGGAAATGCTGCCCATTGATTTGATGTTGAACAGGGTGCTGCGCAGGTTGGACTCGCTACCGGCCCAGTATTCTTCATTACTGGCATCAGGGAGATGGGAACTCCCAACAATGTGGGGGGTGATGGAAAGCACGATTTCGGTTTTGCTCTTGTCGTTCGTGTGGCTTGAGAACAGGTAGCCAAGTATGGGTATCTGCCCGAGTATGGGAACCTCATTCGCGCTCTTGCGGTCCTCGTCGTCGATCAGCCCGCCCAGAATCTGCGTTTCTCCGTCCTTGAGCCGCAGCACCGTGTTGGCGTTGCGCGTACCAATCTCATAGGCCACAGATCCCTCCGGCCCCGTAATCGTATTGACGATGGAACTGACATCCATTCCAAGCTTGATCACGACTTCGCTGTTGAGCAGGACATCGGGCTCCACCTCCAGCTTCAGTCCGACATCCAGATACTGAACGCTGCCTGTTACTACAGGCGTCCCAGTCGAGACCGGGGTCACCGTATTGGTGATCACCGGCACCCTGCTGCCGACCATGATTTTCGCCTTTTCGCGGTTGCGCACGCGTATCCGGGGGCTTGCGAGCACTCTGGTATCCCCCTCGTCCAGGTGCAGTTTCAACGTGGCACTCAAAGGGCTTGCCACCAGGGTGTTCGCGTTGAGATGCTTCAAATCACCCAGCGTTTGCACGGTGGACGGTGTGGAAAGAGCAAAGGTGTCGGGCCACGCAATTCCCAACTGGCTCAAGCTTGTACGGGTCACCTCAAGCACTTCCACCTCCAGCATGACTTCAGGTGCCTCAACGTCCTGATCGGCGACCAATTTCTCCGCCAGCCGAATCGCTTCGGGCGTATCCCGCATCACTATCGAGTTGGTTTGCTCGTGGATGAAGATATCCTTGGTCTTCAGAAGGGTCTTGATCATCGTGAGGATCTGTTTGGGATCGGCATGAGTCAGGTGGAAACTCCTGATTTTCAAATCCTGGTAATCCTTCAATTTGGCCGGGGTGTTGGGATAGATGAACACCGTGTTGTCGCTGATGACTTTCTTGTCCAGCTGGTTTTGCAACAAGATGAGTTCGATGGTGTCCTCCACCGATGCGTCCTTGACAAAAATGGATGTCTTCAGGTCCGGCCTGACGTCCTTGTCCAACAGGATATTGATGCCGCTGGTGCGGGACAACGCCTCAAAGACCATCTTCAGGTTGGCATCACGGAATTGCAGCGTGACGGGTTTAGTGAACTTGGCGTTGAGTGTCGGTTCTACCAGCTGCTCCTTCACCTGCTTCTCTTCTATTTCACGCTGCAACAGCATGGCATTGCTGTTTTTTGGATTTTCCAGCAACACCGGCTTGAGGGTTGAGGCCGCGCCCTCCACGTCACCCTTTCTCAGCAGATTTTCAGCCACTGCCACCGCGGCGTTGTGGCGTTTGTCCATGGCCAGCACCTCAATGCCGAGGCGCGCGCGGCTGTTATCGGGATCAATCCGCAGAATGTTTTCGTAGATTGCCTGTGCAGCGCCTCCGTGTCCGGCAGCACGCTCACTGCTGGCCGCGAGAAGCATACGATTCACAGCCGCTTCACGACTGCTCAGAAGATCCTTGCGATATGACAGGTTGTCGGGTGCCGCCTTCGTGGCATCCGACAGCTTATTCAGCCCTTCCTCTATGCGTCCTTGCTGGATCAGGGCCATTCCATCCTGATGCAGTTGCTGACCGGCGCAACCGGCCAGCAGTGCTGTAACCAGCGCCAGTTGAACTACCAGCCGTCCGAGCTGCAGATTTGGTCTGTTCACGTTCTTGTGCCCTCCCATGCTCGTGTCCGTTGCCGGCCTATTGCTGCGTTGCGCCCCAGAGCAGTCAAGAACAGCAGGCCAGGATTCATCATGAGGCCCCTGTGCCGATCGTTTGCTTGATGTTCAGCGGCAGGTAGGTCAGTTCCAGAAACCCGTCTTTTAAATGCTCCACCCGGTAAGTGTCGTCGATGACCTCGCCTTCGGACACCGTATAGATCCGATCGCCCTTGACCAAAAAGATAATCAGCTTGCCCCCCTCCTCATACTGACCCATATAAGTGAACGGCATCGGAGGGGCCGTGGGCGCTGGCGGCGGCACAGGCTTGGGTGGAGGCGGCGGGGGTGGAGGTGGGGGCGGCACGTACCAGGAGATGACGTTGAAGGCATTGCCAATGCCGGCATGGCTCGGTGCCTTGCCGCTCTCCCGATGCAGACGTTCAAGTTCAATATGGGCGCTTGATTGGAGTGCATGCGATCTTGATCCGCTTAACTGCGGCATGGCGACGTGCACTGGCTGCTCGGCCTTCTGCCCTAGTTTGTGCTGTTTGTCCTCTCCCTTGTTCGTGGCGGCTGCCAAAATGATTGCCACGGCTGACGCAGCGAGCACGATTCGCGTCAGCCATGACCGCCTGTTCATGTGGAGTGCCCCAGATACAGCACCAACCTGATATTGGTATCCACCAGCGGATCACCGACTTTCTGGCGCTGAAACTGGACCTGCTCCAGTGACACAACGGGGATAGCGGCGCCCATGTCGGCCAGAAACTTGCGGATCTGTTGATATTCCCCCTTTACCGGCAGAATCATCTGCATGCGGGTTAGCCTGCCAATCTTTTCCGGATTCACCCTGTATTCACCCTCATCCAGGCTCAAGCCGTCGCCATGCGCAATGGCGACAATCTTTCCGATTACATCGACCGAGGTCCGTTCATCCGGAAATATCCGGTAGAACTCCGTGAGTTGCTCCGCCGTTGGCCGTTCTCCGCTCCTCAATGTCTTGCCGGCCCGAGCGATGCGTTCGCTAAGCGAGGCTGTGTTCTGGCGAATCTCCTCCAGTTGCTGCTGCTTTGCCTGCACGACAGAGAAGTAGAGCGCCAGACTGGCAATAAAGACGCCAACTCCCATCACACCCGGCAGGCCGAGCCTGGACAACCAGCGTCCCCCTTGCATGTCTAGAGGGCCGGTCATGGGGAAGCCACCTTCCAGGCAGCCAACAGCGAGAAGCGCACTGGCTTTTCTGGATCGTCCTGCCGAACCTGATGGTTTTGCAGATACACAGTACTGAACACCTCGCGCTGCCCAAGTTGCCTGACATAGTCCAGCATGGCAGCGATATTCCTGGCCTCGCCGCTTATCTTTAGCGTGCCTTTCTGTACGTTTGGTTCCATGGAAAGCAGGGTGACCGTTTTGCCACTGGACGATTCGACCGCCCTGAACATGGCGCTCCATGGCAGGGTCAGCTCGCGCAAGACCTGGTTGGCATGGTCTACCTCTAGAATCTGCTCACGGGCCGACTGCACCGTTTCCGGCGGTGGCACATGGGCACGAAGACTGGCCAGATGCTCAATCCGCTCGGCTTTCGTCTCCCAGACCGCAAGACGCTGATCCAGCGCAAGGGCATGCGTGCCTACCAGCGCCAGTCCGGCCAGTGACGCGACAAGGACTCCCCACCCCAGCCATGGAATGGGCCTCATGTTGCGTTGGTAATCAAGCTGGACGCGACGCATCTGTTTACGCATCCATCGCCCGGGCCACAGGCTCTTCCAGCGCTGGGGTGGGCCCAAACCGCCGATCGGACGCAAGCACATGGATCTGCCAGCGGCCGCTATCGGGCAAGTTCAATTCGCCCATGCCTGTTGCCCAGAGGAACACGTCGTCGGTCGCTGCCTCGCCGTCGGCAAGATATGCCTCCCTTTCCAGAAGGAACCCGAGTTCAGTGCGCCACTCATTCCCGATGCGCAGGCACCTTACTCGCGCCCAGTGGCCGTGCTGGAGCAAGGCAAGACACAGGATGCCCGGCTCCAGTAGCGCAAACCAGGCATCGCGCCGCCTGAAGTGATGGCGGCAATCGTTGAATACCGCCATCGAATAGGGCTGAACCGAGTGAAGGCGCACGCCGGTCTTCCCCATCACAGCGCGCAGTGCACTGAGCAGACCTGGCTCCACAGCGCTTGCAAGGCGCACTCTGCCCGGGCGGTCGGGACTGACTCGCACGTCCCATTGCCCAACGGCTTCGCCGTACATCATGCTGAAGCAATGACGGGCATAGGATTCCAGCTCAGCGGCCTCCCTCAGGCTTTCACTCCAGGGTACAAGCACATAGCGGACAAAGTGGTTGGAGAGCAGCACCGTTGCCGGCATTTCAATGCCGGCATGCTCCGAAAGGATAGTTTCAAGGGTGTGAATGGGGGGGCCCCATGCGGCCGCTTCGCCATCCACGGCTGACGCACTGAATATTCCATTTGCAACAACGCTGGAGTGATAGCCGCGTAGAGTCACGCTGCGAGCGACATGCTGCAGATTCACATAGTTCGGGGCAAGCTCGATCCGCACCTGGTTACGCGGCAATAGTGACACGATTGATCTCCTGTAAAGTGGTCTCCCCCCGGGTCACCAGATCCATTGCGCTCTCGCGCAAGAAGCGGGTGCCGTTGCGTTGTGCGGCCTCCCGGATCAGTCGAATGGGCTGGCGGGCGATGATGAGTTCACGTATCTCATCATTAAGGTACAGGATTTCACCGATTGCTCGCCGTCCCTTGAAGCCGGTACCGCGGCAGTTGCCGCAGCCTCGTCCTGCGCGAAACGTCATGCTTGCCGCCCGCTGTGAGTCAATCCCGGACGCATTGAGCAGCTCTGCATCCGGGTAGTCTTCAGCGATGCAGTGAGGGCAGCTCACGCGCACCAGCCGTTGTGCCATGATGCCATTCATCGCGGAAACAAAGCTGTAAGGGTCAACCCCCATATGGATGAAACGGCCGATGACATCGAACACGTTGTTGGCATGGACCGTGGTAAACACCAGGTGGCCGGTTAATGCCGATTGCACGGCGATCTGGGCAGTCTCCGGATCGCGGATTTCACCAACCATGATCTTGTCGGGGTCGTGACGCAGGATGGAGCGCAGGCCGCGCGCAAAGGTCAGTCCCTTCTTTTCATTGACCGGTATCTGCAGGACCCCGGGGAGCTGATACTCGACCGGGTCTTCAATGGTGATGATCTTGTCCTGTCCGTGGTTGATTTCGGTGATTGCGGCATAAAGCGTCGTGGTCTTGCCCGAACCCGTCGGCCCGGTCACCAGCAGCATGCCGTAGGGCTCCCCCGAGAGGCGGCGCAGCTGGGCAATGACCTGCTCGTCGAAACCCAGATAACTGAATCGCAGCCCCTTGATCTGGTCAGACAGGGCTTGTTTGTCGAGAATGCGCAGCACGGCATCTTCACCGAAGATACTGGGCATGACAGATACGCGGAAATCCACTTCACGACCGCGCATCGATACTTTGAAACGCCCATCCTGAGGCACACGTCGTTCAGCGATATCGAGCTCCGACATGATCTTGATGCGGGAGATCACCTGCTCGGCCGTTTCGAGGCCGGACACCGAGCCCACCGTCGTCAGGACACCGTCAATGCGATATTTGATGCCAAGCCCGCCCGGCCCGGTTTCCAGATGGATGTCGCTTACACTGGTCTTCAAGGCATCGTATATCGTGGAATGCACCAGCTTGACCACGGGGCTGGTGTCCTCACTGATGGACTTTAAGGAGAGATCCTCAACTGCAGTGCCGATTCCGCTTGCCTTGTCGACTCCCGCGAGCAGGCTATCCATGGCATGCAGCGTTTCCTCGTAGCGGGCCAGGTATGCGGCCACATCAGCGCGATGGGCCAGGCGCCAGGTAAAGCTGGTCGCTACCTGCTGCTCTGCCCACGCCTGGAGCGCAACATCGAAAGGGTCCCCCATGACCAGTACCAGGTGTTTACTCTCGTCACGAAGCGGCAGACATTCCCGAGCCATTGACTCGGCAAACGGAAGAACATCAAATGCCGGCTCCATCCGATGCAGCGCTTCCATGGTGACCGCCGGATAATGCAAGGTTGCTGCCAGCGCCGCCAGGAATGCCGCGGCATCCAGGCCTGACTCTTCCTCCAGCACATCCACAATGTGGCGCTGCGTCTCCACGGCGACCCTTCGTGCTGCCTGCACTTGTTCATGGGAGAAACGCTGCGCCAACGCATCAAGGGATTCGGCCAGATTCATTGTATGCTCCCGGCCAGTTCAAATATCGGCATATACATGAGCACCACGATGCCGCCGATGACCACGCCAATAAAGGCCATCAGTAGTGGCTCAAACAACTTGGTGAAGCGCTCGACCCAGCGTGCCGTTTCCTCCTCGTGAAACGCAGCAATGCGCTCCATCATTTCACCCATTCGTCCGGTGCGCTCCCCAACCCGCAACATGCGCAGCGCGACCGGCGTCGTAAGACCATATTGCTCCATGGCCACAGACATGGCATGCCCCTCCCGGATGCTCTCCGAAGCAAGAAGCAGCTGCCCGCGCAGCGAGGATTCCAGCAATCCCCCCACCATTTCCAGCGATGCCACAACCGGCATCCCGCCTCGCAGCAGCATGCCCAAAGAACGATAGAAACGGCCAAGTTGATAGATGTGCAGCCGCTCACCAATCCTGGGCAGTTTCCACAACTTGCTAGCCAACCACTGCTTGCTTGCCGGCCGAGTGATTCCGTAGGCCAGCGCAACCAGTGTCAGCAAGGCGCCAACCAGAATCACCACACCGTTCGCCTCCAGCAGGATTCCCCATTTCATAAGGAGTCGCGACATGAAGGGCAGATTGCCACCGATGTCGGCGTAGACGTGACTGAATCGTGGCACGACATAGACCATCAGGAACAGCATGACCAGGGAGCCCACGCAGGCCAGCAGTGCCGGATAGATCGACGCGCTGACCACTTGTCGCTTGACGGCATCCATCTGGGTTTGATAGGCAACATAGCGTGACAGCGCCTCAGGCAGCGCGCCGGTCTTCTCGCTTGCCCGCACCGTCGCCACGTAAAGGGCTGGAAAAGTCGCCCGGGAGTGCTGCAGCGCATAGGAAAAGGTGTGGCCTTCGTAAAGCAGGCCGATAATCTGCGTCAGCGTCTTCTTGACGTCGGGGTGCTCTTCCTTTTCCGTCAGCGTTTCGAGCGCTTCCACGAGGGCAAGACCGGCTTCCAGCAGGGCAAGCAACTCCTGACTGAAAAGGACCAGAGGAAAGCGGGCCTTGCGTTGCCAGTTCCAGTTTGTCCAGTTTGGCCTCGCCTTCACTGCAATGACCGTGTAGCCCCTGGCGGCGGCCTGGCCGGTTGCATCCCCTGCATCCAGGGCTTCCACCAGGAATGCTGTCGGTGCCTCCGCCCCACGCAATGCCTTTACTTCATAGCGCATGATTTCTCCTGGGTACCAAAACCGCCTGGCTCCCTCCGGACGCAGATCAAGGAGCCTTCCGACATCGCGTTTTGCGGCGTGCTGATGCCCTTGTTCTCATGCCAGGCAGATACACCGCGCTGCATGGCCTCTGTAACGGGATCCTCGATATTGCGACGCGCAATCCACTTGCTGGCCCGTCATTTATCAACAGTTGGTCTCATACTAGCGCTACGTGCGTAGACTCACCTTGGGTAGATCACTGTATTGATTTGGGCGAAGTTCACTGTATTTCCCGGGTAGGGAAACTACGTAGAAGTCCCTGAGGAAATCTGCAGATAACGGGCCAGGTCTTTTGAATTGTTGCGAGACTTGCTCGCGGGCGATTTGTCAGTAAGGGACGACTCAATCGCTCGAGCTGGGCTGGTTGCTCGCGCAGGGCCAGGATACCTGGACGCGAGTCCCACGCCCGTGTGCCGATTCAAACAGATACTCGCCCTTTGAGCAGATGGCGCGTTCCTTCATGCTGAGAAGCCCGAGGCCTCTACCACTTTCCTCTGGGCAGGTACGGCAGATGATGCTGGCCGGATCAAACCCGCAGCCATTGTCCTCGATCAACAGACTTATCGATCCGTCGATCCGCTCAAGGCTGATCCGAACCCTGTCAGCGCCCGAATGGTTGACAATGTTGCTCATGGCCTCCTGAAGAATGCGATAGATCGTGATCTTGAGCGGAGCCGGCACATCCTGCTCGGCAATAGCAATACTCTTCTCAACAGCAATCTGGCCGCTGTTCGCCTCAAACTCACGGAAAAACCAGGAAAGAGTCGGCAGAATGCCAAGGTCGTCCAGTATGGATGGACGCAAATCGGTTGCAACACGGCGGACCTCGTGCAATGCTTCCTTGATTGTGGGTATCAACTGGCGCAAGGACTCAAGGGCCGTGAGCGAGGAGCCTGCAACGATCTGCCCAGCAGCATTCTCAATCGCAAGCTTGATCAGGCTCAGTGACTGCCCTAGTCCATCGTGGAGGTCCATCGCAATTCGCCGCCGCTCATCTTCCTGGATGGTCACAAGTATTTCGGAAAGTCGCCGCAGTTCCTCCTGAGATTTCTGCAGTGCCCGCTCTATTCGCATCTGTTCACTAATGTTCTGGACGATCTCGGAAAAACGCTCCACCTGGCCCTCGGGCCCCTCATAGGGGAGGGCAACTTGCGACGCATCGATTTCGTGATTGCCCGCATCGCACAACCTGGATTCTGCAGAGCAGATGCGATTGCGGATTTCGGTTGGATTGGTCTTGTCTCTCACCCTTGCTTGCCAATCAGCGAGTCTGCGCCCGCACAGCTTCATCGTCGAGAGTCTATCCCGCGGCGCCAGTCCCGCCATTCCGCCGCAACCGATAGGGAGACGGCTATCGGCGGAATCGGAGATGCCGACGCAATCGGCCGTTTCGTCAGGCATTGCGAACAGGCGCATCTGGTCCTGCTCGCTGTGCAGCCCCTGCCTCACCTCGGGGGCCGCATGCTGTCCAACGTCGTTGCTTTGTTGCTCAAGTTCGGCATCGCCGTGCTGGAGAGCAGTGATGTCATCCAATGCCAACATGCTGCCCAACTCCTGTTCACTGCCTGTCTTGATCCGCGACGCGGATCAGGGGGCAGACACTGACGGGAATGTAACGGTCAAGCAGCGCGTCAAAGGCCCTGCACTCGCTTTGTGTGTCGCGCGTGAGCACCCCATCGTCGCCTTCTCCAAGAAGCTTTTGCAATGACAATCCGCGTCGTCGCAGTCCGGATGCAGGATATCCTGCAGAGACCGTCCCCTCGCACGCAGCGTACTGCCCAGCCCCCATCGTTCCATGGTGCGGCATCGAGTCCGCAGCAAACGGCCATGGCTGGTCGGTTTTCTCTATAGCGCCTGTTTCCATACCCCCCCTCTACACAGCATAGAGTAGTGGTGTCGTGAGGTGAATATAGTGGGGAAACCATCCTGGCGACATAAAGCATTCTTTAGCTGAATCAACGCGTCAGCCCGCTTCCATCCTGCCGCAACCTTTCGGTTACTCCTGATCGCTGCCCTCGCGGCAAGCCAAAGGCACCAACGTTCAGGTCCGAGAAGCCTCCCGGGACACACAACGAAAGAGTCATGACCAGCCAACCCTTGGCTACCCGGGTCAGGTCTACAGGCGATAGGCACCGCTGCTCACGGGCGGAGGGTTAGCACCTGCGGAAGTGGCCACTCGCCGACAAGAAATTACTGAGGGCTCGAACCTGGACAGCGGAAGTTACTTGGAAGCCAACTTCTCTCCGAGTTCGTGCAACAGATCGTCCGCCGTTGCGAAACCATCAATCCGCACCCACCCCGCACCTGGTGCGGTATGCAACAGCGTCACGGGCATGTGATTCATTTTGTCGCCGCGATAGACACCGAAGGCCTGCTGGGCAGCAATGCTGTCCTGCAAGGTCCCCGTATAGAATTGCCATTCCTGCCCCGCTTCATACTTCTGCGCGTATTCCCTGAGGACGGTGGGCGTGTCGTGCTCTGGGTCAATCGAGATTGAAACCAGGTGAACCCTGCTCTCCTTATCGCCCAGCTTGCTCTGTAACTGCGAGAATATCTTGCTGGTAACCGGGCAAATGGCGGTACAGCTCGTATAGATGAAATTCAGGACCACGATGCGACCGTCGTTCAGCTCGTCTGGCAGGAATATACGCTTGCCATCCTCCCGTATCAGATGCAGCGCGGGGATCTTGTAATCCACCATCGAGCGTTTCGTATCCGTCATCATCATCATGTGGTGATGGTGGGCATGGGGATCTGCCGTGGCGCCGGCCATGGGGGGCATTGCTTCGGGCATAGCCATCTCATGTTGCATGGCGTGCGGATCAGTGGCGTCTGCTGCGAATGAACCAGACGCTGCAGTACCGATGGTTGCAGCGGCGGCGAGAATCAATGCGGTCCTGATGGGTGTCATGTATGGTTTCATAATCTCCTCCTAAAATTGAATCATTGGCGCAGTGATGGGGTGAAACAGCCGCTGATAGCTTGGAGATTATGTAATCGGGTTCCGCGGGGCAATACGATAAAGACTGTAGATTTGTCCTCGACCAGGCGTGGATGTCAGCTGATCCGGCTCCTACTGTCCATCGAGGAGAAGGGCCATCGGGCGCGGAGCAGCGGATGGGAGCCCTCAAAACGTTGGAATCATTCGTTCGTTTGCCATCAGGGGCAATGCGGGATGTCGCGCGATGTAGATCTGAAGCAATTTAACAAGGGCCGGGATTGAAGCTGAATCGCGTGCGATCACCCAGGCTTGATCAGATGCCCCCATGATGCTTTCAGGATGATTCCGCCCGCAGAATTGCGCGACACATTGAAATCCCCCCCGGACAGTGTGACAAGTTCGAACATCCTCGCAAAGCGCGGCTGCAAATGATAATCATCGCCGACAGGCTGGATGGCTTCGGTAGGCGGTGGTCCTTTGGGCGTAGTGTTGACGATCAGGCCGAGGCCATTCGCGGTGCGCATGAGGGTGATCACTATCCGGCTCGAGTTCGTGAACTGCTCGATGTCGCTCAGCGCCAATGTGACAGTGCGATAAATAATGATCTTCAACGCAGCAGGGATTTCCTTTTCCTCCAGGTTGGTCTCCTGATTGACCTTGATCTGCGGATGCCGCTGTTCAAGCTCCCGGCAAAGCGACGTTACTGTAGGCAACAGACCAAAATCGTCCAGACTGGAGGGTCGCAGTTCAGTCGCCAGCGCGCGAACTTCCTGGATCACTTTCTGTAGCTCCGGGATAACATCTTCCCGTGACCGGGCGACCGCATTGTTGTCTTTGAGGGTTTGCTCCCCACTTTCGATATTAAGCTTGATTGCTGCCAGAGTTTGAGCAAGGCCTTCGTGCAATTCGGAGGCGATCTTCTTCTTGTAGGCCTCCTCGCTGTTCAGCATTCGTGCAGCGAGCGTCTGGAGCGTTTTGGTGCGCTCTTGGATGGTCCGCTGTTGCTGCTCAATGGTGTCTCTTGCACGGCGCACGACGAGTATCAGAAAGAGATACAGGGCTGAAAGAATCAGCGCGGCACCGGCAAAGATCTGAATCTCGATCCAATCATTTCCATGGACAAGTCTATTGGCATCCGTGTCGATCCGGAATACTCCCAGGACGGGCCCGGTTGCGGAGGCCCGCACCGGGATATAGGTTTGCATCAGATTGTCGTCTTCGGTAGCGCCCTGGAAAGTATTGAGTGCGTCGCGATAAACCAGGTTGCTGGAGACCTTTCCATTGATGGCTGAATTGAAGTGAGGATCACGGCTCTGGTCGTCGCCAATCTGGTTCGTTTTGGTCGAGAAAAGAACCAGCCCCCGGAGAGTGTATACCTTGATTCCGACCACAGGTTCGCCCTGCATAATTTCATTGATGGACGCTGCAACTTCTGCTGGCAGAGGATAATTCTTGATGCCTTCCGGGCCCAGATTTGCCACGCCATTCAAATACCGGGCAAGTTCCGGTCGCATGGAATTGAGCGCGGCCCGGGCCAGAGACTGATTGCCCCGTTCGGCCAGTCGAAGGATGCCATTGAAGGCAACCTCCCGGTAAAACAGGCTCAACATAAGTGCCGCGGCGACAATCGCCACGAGGCTGAGGATCGAGTAATAGCGCAGCAGTCTGAACATCGGATCCCAAACAATTTCCTATAGACGTGACGCACGGACGCGCTCTTCTTTTGACATTCAAGCACAAATCTACAGTCTTCATCGTATTGCATCGTTCGGATCAATTAAATAGGCTGTGAACTGGAAATACCTTGTGTCAACGTATCGAGTCTTCCAATGCCATTGCGCGAATATGCTTTGGCCCTGTTACTGATTGGCTCCGGCTTATGTCAGTGTGGATGGGCAGATATTTACATTTACACGGCAGACGACGGCGCTGTGTCCTTGAGCAATGTGCCAGCGGACAACCGTTACACCGTGCTGATCTCGGCGCCGCAGGTGCCCGCACCGCATGTGCCTGTGTCGGCGCAGCCCGACCTGGCGCGGAGCGTGGGTAGGGAGTCACGGTACGAGCGGCTGGTGGACAAAGTCTCAACTGTCTATGGCGTGGATAGTGCGCTGATCCATGCCGTCATCTCCGTGGAATCGGGTTACGATCCGAAGGCGCGGTCAAGAAAGGGTGCGGCTGGCCTGATGCAACTCATGCCGAAAACCGCAAAACGCTATGGTGTTGTCAATGCATTTGACCCGGCGCAAAACCTGGACGGGGGCGCGCGCTACCTGCGGGACCTGTTGGGAATATTTGACCACAATGTAGATCTGGCCCTGGCCGCGTACAATGCGGGCGAAACCGCAGTAGTCAGGCATCACAACCAGATTCCGCCTTTCCGCGAAACGTTGCACTACGTGCCACGGGTACTGGATTTGTATCGGCGCTATCAGGCCTCCATGTAGGAAGCCGGTTCTCCACGCAACGACAGCGGGATCGGGGCAATCCGCATCGCTGAATACAGCCATCGCCCCATTCAACATGCTTGCCAACCTGACTAGGATCTGAACTTGTAAACCAATAACACGGTTCAGACTACGATGTTCAACACGCTCATTGCAGAGGACAACGTGGCATTTCGCCACTCACTCCATCGCATGTTGACGGAGCGATTCCCTTTCATGCAGATTGACGAAGCCGGCGATGCCAATGCCGTAATGCGCCAGGCGCTTGCACGCCGTTTTGATCTCATATTCATGGATATCCGCCTGCCGTTGGGCAATGGCCTGCAGCTCACCGAGGCGATAAAGGCAGTCTTTGTCGATACCGTGATCTGCATTCTCACCAGTCATGATCTTCCCGAATATCGCGATGCCGCATTGCGCTATGGCGCGGACCTCTTCATGGTCAAAGGGGACTCAACCGAGATCGAAATTCTGAAGATGGTCGAACACATCTTCGGTGACGAAATCGATAACCATCTTCATTGAAGGGGACAGCCAGGTCGGCGCTCCGCCGATAGCTGCCCTGCCGCCCATTCAGCCTGGCGAGCCGAAAGAAAGACTCATGATGGTTGCATCCCGATACCTTCAGGCAATGGGTCAAGCCTTCGCGTTCGGGTCCGGGAACCACACTGCACCTCTTGTCGACCATTGCCATGGAGCCGGCACTCGGGTAACGGTTTCCTGCCTTTGCACCCTAAGGTCAATCACGTAGTGTTCGTCTTCACCCGCGCGGTTTTCTAGGGTGTCTTACCCACGGGGATTACAGCCCCAACGCCGGGTAACTTCAGGGTTCTCCCCGCTGCGACTTTTTCTCGCATACCTAAAATCCGATCATGGATTGGTCCCCCGCGGGCGACCAGCCATTTTGAATTGTGCAAGAGGTATTGACGCTAGCGAGGGAGGTCATGATGAAAACCGAAGCCCTGAGCAAATTGCTCGATTGGCGCCTGATTTTGCCGGTACTTGTGCTGGGCGGGGTGTTGCATGCCCTGGACGCCCATGCGCTGACGATCAGTGTCGTTAATTCCGACCGCGCGGCGATTGCCGGTTGCCGGTGAACCCTGGAACAGGATATGTCCAGTCCATTGTTTCGACTTCGTCCGTCCAATAACGGGAAGGAGGCAAAGATTATGTTGAACTTTCCTCGCTGCGGGCGTTTGCTGCCCGTTCTCTTTCTATCTCTGTTTACCTTTAGTGCCGGTGCCGCGAGTTTTCGCGTGCAATGCCCGCAGACAACCAAGTTGCATTCTTCGCCACCCACAACCGACCCCAATCCGGTAGGCGGGTCAATCAAGTGCCAGCAGATCTCTGGCGGCGACGGATTCGCGACGATGGGGGACGGCACCCAGATTTACCTGTTCGCCTTCGGCCCGCTATCGGGGATTGCGGATTTGCGCAATGGCTTGCCCGGAACCGAGCCGGCCTCGATCTTCAACCAGATCGGCGACTCGGCGGCAGTGGGCGATCCTCTGATCACTAGCTTCAATGGCGCGGTCGGCCTCGTTCCTGATCCCGAAGCGACCACTTGTGCCGCGCCTGATACGACGACGTCATCGGGGTGTCTAGATGGGCACGTTGATCCGCGGCCGATCATGGACGTTGGGGTAATGAACGGCAACGAGCCGGCGCCGACCTTCGCGATCGACGAGGACGACGAGTTCTTCCTGACCCTGACCAACGTCGGCATGATCATGCGCCCTGACCTGTTCGAACAGCATACCGTGCACTTCCACGGTTACCCCAATGCGTCAGCCTTCTACGACGGCGTGCCCGAACCGTCGGTTGCCATCAACATCGGGGGCAGCATGACCTACTACTATCTCGCGCCCGACGCCGGCACCTACATGTGGCACTGCCATATCACGCCCCCCGAGCATCTGCAGATGGGCATGGTCGGCCAGGTCTACGTGAGGCCGCGGCAGAACCGGGTGCCAGCCGGACACAGCCTTTATGCCGACGTGATCGCCCAGCAGAGCGACCCACGCACAGCTTGCTATCCCCAGACCGATGCTAGCCACACCGACCCCGACATCCTGTGCTCCGCCCCCGTACCGGCGAGCGCCAACAGCGCCGTGCACGCCCCGAACCTAAGCGGCACGCCGACCCTATATGCCTACAACGACGGGGATGGCTCCACGGCCTATGACGTTGAGTACCCGATTCAGATCCACGGCTTCGACCCGAGCTTCCACTTTGTCGGCATGACCTTCAACCCCGAACCATTCACCGACATGAAGGACAAGTATTTCTTGCTGAACGGCCGCAGTTACCCGGACACGATCACCACGGGGGCACTGCAGACCCAGTCGACGGATGGGGCCATGCATGCCTCGCAGCCACTGCCCACCCTCATCAACATCCCCGCCGGGGGCAAGGCACTGCTGCGAATCTCCGATCTTGACGTGACCGAGGAGGAGACCCTGGCCTCCCTGGGCATCCCGATGCACGTTGTCGGCTTCAACGCCAAGCTGCTGCGTGACCAGGCGGGCAACAACATGGACTACTACACCAACTCGATCACGCTCGGCGGCGGTGAGTCGCTCGACCTCATCCTGGACGCCAGCGACACGACCAAGTACCACCCGGGCGATACCTATTACCTCTATTCCCCGAATCTCGATCATCTCTCCAATGACGCCGAGAACTTCGGCGGCCTGATGACCGAAGTCCACATCTGCAACGCGGTGGATCCCACCACCAAGGCCTGCAGCTAGGAGGAAAACCATGCACCAGACGACAACGACCAAGACCCAGACCGGACGGCTGCTGCGAGTTACCGTAGCCGGTTTCGCCTCGCTGTTTGTTGGCCACGCGCAGGGGGCGGCGCCCGGCATTACCGGACCCAGCTTCGACCTGGTTGCTTCGCCAGCCTACATCAGCCAGCCCGACGGCCAGTCTGTCTATTCATGGGGGTATGGCTG
Source organism: Thiobacillaceae bacterium (assembly GCA_049578545.1). GTDB lineage: Bacteria > Pseudomonadota > Gammaproteobacteria > Burkholderiales > Thiobacillaceae > DASQBT01. Next base: position 17,497 of record JBAUMF010000015.1, on the reverse strand, counting down.
CAATACCACGCCGTCCGGGTTCGCTCCGGCAACCATCGGCGCCCAGCAGGGTGCCAACTGCCCGACGATGCAGATCCCCGGACCAACCCTGATTGTGCACGAGGGCGACACAGTCACCGTCACCCTGACCAACGATCTTCCGAAGGCGGCAGGCAACACTTCGATCCTGTTTCCCGGCTTCCAGGTCACTGCCGCGCCGGCGGCTAGCCAGCCAAACACCTGCACCGCCGCGCCCACAAGCCAGGGCCTGTTGACGACAGAGGCCACGCCCGGCTGTGCCGTGACCTACACCTTCACCGCCTCATCGCCCGGTACGCGCGCTTACTACAGCGGCACCCAGGGTGACCTGCAAGTCGAGATGGGACTGTACGGCGCCATCATCGTCCTGCCGAATGTCGTTCCAGCTGAAACGCTGCCCACGGGTGTTCCGCCTGGTTGCCATCGCATGAATGCGGGCCTCACGCTCCCCGACGGCCAGCCCGATTTCCGTCTGGCCGCCTCCGCCTACGACATCCCGCAAAGCTGCTACGACCGCGAATACCTGTTCCAGTTTTCCGAAATGGACCCCCGCATCCACCGCCAGGCGGAGGAGCAGGCCGGGGCGGCCTGCAACCAGCCAAGCGGCTGCATGACCGTGGAGACCGAGCCCTACCACCCAGCGTATTTCATGGTCAACGGACGCTCAATGCCGGACGACATGGATCCGAATTACGCGTCCCAGTATCCGCACCAGCCCTATAACGGCAATCCGCACGTGCATCCGGGCGAGCTCGCCCTGTTGCGCATTATCGGCACCGGGCGCTGGCAGCATCCCTTCCACGAACACGCCAACCACGTCCACATCCTCGCCCGTGACGGCAACCTGCTGCTCAGCGCGACGGATCCGACCAAACTTGCCGGGCCCCTGCTCTTCACCACAACATCCACGCCGGGCCTGGCCATGGACGGCATCTTTTACTGGACTGGCAAGGGACTGAACTGGGACGTATACGCGCATACGTCAAGCGGGGCTGGCGCCGTCTACAACATCGACACGGCTGCAGACCCGGCGCACGCAACGTACAACGGCCAACAAGTGGTTTGCAATCCCGACGCCAACGGTTACTACACGGTGGCCAGCGGCGCGCCGCCTGATGCACCGAACTATTACGAATGGTGCCAGGATCATCTGCTGCCTTTGGAAGCCCATCCCTTTGGCGAAGTCGGTTCCGGCGGCCCGGCGACCCTGCCCGACTCGAACATTCTGACCAACGGGCTCTGGTACGGAGGCAGTCCCTATCTTGGCCCGGACGCGACCGGCCGCGCCATCGGCCCGACCTCGACCACTCCCCCCTCCGGGACAATCGGCAACCCGCGCGAGGAATCCGGATTCGCTTTCATGTGGCACTCGCACAACGAACGTGAAATCACGACCAACAACATCTTCCCGGGCGGAATGATGATGATGCTGCTCGTTGATCCCCAGGCATTCGTGATCAACGAATCGAACTAGGACAAAGGAGAACCGCCATGCGATCCCATACCTTCAACTCGCTCCTGCTCAAAGCGGGACTAATGGTTTCAGGTCTGCTCCTGGCCTCTGGCGTGTCCCTGGCTGACGGCGTCAACCTCACTGCGGGCTCGGCCAGCCTGACCCTGCCCGATGGTTCGACGGTGCCCATGTGGGGCTACAGTTGCGACGCCACTCAACCTGCGTCCACCACAGCGACCTGCGCCAAACTCAATCCGGCGGCCACCGGCTGGTCGCCCGTGGTGATTACCGTCCCCACTGGAACCAACCTGACGATCAACCTTACGAACAACCTCTCGTTCAGCAACGGCAATACCGTGCCCACCTCGCTGGTCATCGTGGGGCAGTTGGGCGGTGGTCTTGGCAGCGCCCCAATCAGGACACCAAGCCCTGACCACTCCAATGCGCAGCAGCTCACGTGGCCCATCGCGGATCCCACGGTGAAAGGCACGCCACCCGCGCAGGGTCCGCGCGTACAGTCCTTCGCCACTGAAGTGGCGGTCGGCACCACGGCCGGCACGGGCCAATGTGCGTCACCTTGTGCGCTGACCTGGACCGCTCCGAAGCCGGGCACCTATCTGATCGAGTCGGGCACCCACCCGTCCATTCAGGGACCGATGGGCCTCTATGGAATCCTGGTGGTCACCGGCGCGCCCACGGCGGATCCCACCACCGGCGCGGAAACTGCGGCCGGCACCGCCTACCCCGGCGTGACCTACGATGCCGAGGTGCCGCTGCTGTTCAGCGAAATCGACCCGGTCCAGAACAATGCGGTGAACGCCGCGGTCAACACTGCCGGCTTCAGCGAAACCCGGGTGTGGTCCGGACAGCCCGGCCAATGCGGCAATCCCCAAGCGCCGGTCGGAACCATCAACACCTGCTATCCGCCGGCGGTGAACTACACGCCGTTGTATTACCTGATCAACGGCGTCGCGTTCGACAAGACCCATGCAGCGGCTTCATTGTTCCCGGCCTCGCCAACCTCGGGCGTCAGCGGAAACGTGCTGGTTCGCTTCGTCAATGCCGGCCTGCGCATGCACGTGCCTTCACTCGTCGGAACGCTGACGGGGGGCACTGCAGCGCTTCCAGGATTCTCGTTGATCGCTGAAGACGGCAACCCGCTGCCCGGGGTTCCCCGCGTGCAGACCGAGGTATTCATGGCCGCAGGCAAGACGATGGATGTCATGTTGAACGTGCCTCCTGCCAATTCCCCGGCGCTCCCGGTGTTTGACCGCGAACTGAGCCTGTCCGGCAATGCCACGGAGCGCGACGCCGGCATGCTGGCCTACATCGGCATCAACGGCGCTGGACTGCCGGCTGATCCCGCCGCCGTAGCCAATCAGGATACCTACGATGCCCTGATCGCGGGAAAGACGCTCACGGTGTCGGATCCAGCCAAGGGCGTGATCGCCAACGACGTCAACGTGCACGGGGTCGCAGTCTCGACGCCACCTAGCCATGGCACCCTGACCCTCAACGTAAACGGCACCTTCACCTACGTTCCGACTGGGTCTGCAACCTCCGACTCCTTCACCTATTGTGCCAACGGAACCACCACGATATGCACCACGGTAACGCTGGGTGCAGCGACCATCGAGCCGGCCAGCGGCATCGCGATGAATCCCGTCACGTATACCTCGAACGTCGCGACGGCGCTGAGCATCAAATCTCCGGGGATCCTGTCGGTGGACAAGGATGGCGCAGGCTACCCGCTCACAGTAAGCGCAACCAGTGTCTCACCGCTCTCCGGCCCCGGCTCCGGCACGTTGTCCGTGGACCCGAGCGGCGGTTTCAACGCCACCGTCTCCGCGCCGGGCACCTATACGTTCACCTACAAGGCGCAAAACTCCCAAGGGACCATCAGCGCCTCGACCGCAACCGTGACGCTGAACTTCCCGACTGCAACCGGTCTCTCCGTGTCGGTGCTGGACGGCAAGGACAAGACAACCGCCATCACCGACTATCGCTGGATCATCGAGGAGGACCGCACCTTCTATATTGATCCAACCAAGACGACGAACACCGGGGGCACCACCATCGTTCCGACGTTTGGGACCAATTTCCACACCAGCTATATGCCGGTGGTGGCGCAGGGGTGCACGGGACCACTGTCGTGCGAGTCAGGCCAGACCGTAATTGATCCGACGACCGGAAAGCACGCGAACGCGGTATGCGATGGCGGCAATGGCGTGTGCAGGCCCGGTACGCAGGAAACGGCCGTTGATCCGGGCCAGGTCGCTCTGGATGCAACCAAGCGCTACTACATTTCGATCCTGCCGGGCGACTCGGCGAACCCCTTCATCGCTGGCAATGGGTCGGCTGACTGCACCGCCGGCTCGGCGAACGCCACGGACCCGAGTTCCTGCGGTCATGGCATGGCCGGTGCCCCGCTTGCCGCAGGGCAGACGTCCGTCACGATACTGACTGAACCGCAGCCGTTCCCGACGGCCAAGCTCTCGGTATTCGTGTTCGAGGACGATTTCCCGCTCAACGGCGAGAACGATGCCGGCGGGGGAATCGACACGCTGTCACCCAACGAACCCGGACTGGCCGGCTTCCAGATCACCCTGTTCGACGACGCCGGCGGCACCGGTGACGCGACCGGCCAGATCACCTACGACATGTTCAACATGCCGCTGTCGAACGCCCTCGCGGGAACCAAGGACCCGAACACCGGACTGGATGCCTGTCCCATCTCCAAGAACGAACTTCAGGGTGCCGGTGGAACCGCGAGCGACCAGGGCATCACCGGCATGGTCGTGACCTGCCCGAAGTATGAGTCGGACGGTACAACCCTTTCGCCCCTTGCTGGCCAGGCCGTGATCGCCAACCTGTATCCGGGGCGCTACGGCGTGGTGGCGACGCCCGCCGCCGAACGGATCGCCAAGGGCGAGGAGTGGCTGCAGACCAATACCCTGGACGGCCAGAAGGCCCATGACTCCTTCCTGCGCATCGCTGAGCCCAGCTACTTCCAGGAATACGGCCCTGCCGGATACCACGTGTCCATCGGCTTTGCCAACCCGGCGATCATCAATGCCCGCAAGGCTGGCGTTTGCGGCGGAACCGACCCCAACATTACCGGCACGAATTGCACGAATACCGTGACCGGCATCGTGACCACCGAGCGCATGAGCCGCACGCCGGATGAACGCCTTTACAGCAGCGGTTCGAACGACAGCTTCTCGTTCACCCAATGCTACGTCAGCTTCGGCGACCCGGACGGCGAAGACTTTGCGTTCACCAAATGCAACCCCGACGGAAGCTTCAGCATATCGGGCCTTCCCGATGGGGACTGGAGAGTCACCGTGTTCGACCAGTGGAACGACATGCTGGTGGATGGCCTGTCGACTCCGGTTCGCCTTGACCACACCAATTCTGCTTCCGGAAACTTGGGACAGATCGCGATAAACCAGTGGCAAGCGAATATGTATACCTCGACGTTCTTTGACGAGAATGGTGACGGAGTCAGGCAGGAACACGAGTCTGGGCTATCGCTGGTTCCGACCAACATCCGCTTTCGCGACGGCAGCTTCTCCAACTTCAACAGTACCGACTTCAACGGCAACGCCGGATTCAACGAGGTGTTCCCGCTATTCAGCTGGTACGTGATCGAGACGGACTCGACCCGTTACAAAAATACCGGGACCCACGTGGTCTACGACGCGGGCGGGCCGGCCGACGGTACACCCGGCGGTGGAACCTCCATTATCGGAAACCTCATGACGAACACCGCCGAACAGGTCTCCGTGCCGCTCGCCCTGCGCGTGCCGGGCGCCAAGTATTGCTTGACGGCGGACTGCACCAACCCGGGTGACTTTACCGACCCGACGAACCAGAAGGGCTCCACAGGACGCGTCGATCCGCCGTGGGTGACCAGCGAGGGCTGGCAGGGTTTCTCGGGACAGAACTCGTTCGTCGAGTTCGGCAAGACGCCCTTTGCACCCGGCGAGAACGGTGGCATCCATGGACATGTGGTGTATGCCTCTACCCGCCCGTTTGACGATCCGGCCTTGCTCCTGCAACTCAGCTGGGAACCCCTGGTTCCGCATGTGACCATCAATCTTTACCAGGAAGGACTAGCCGCAGATGGGATCACCAAGACACTGAAACTGGTTGACAGCACACAGACCAGCAGCTGGGACGACTGGGCGCAGGGCTTCCGCTCCGATGGCGTGCCCAACATGAACTGCCCTGGCCAGTTGCCTGCCCCAACGACGAGCACACCCGGCGATCTGTTCTTCTTCTCGCTGTATGACCAGCCGAATTACCTCGACGTCTACAACTCCGAGCACGGCGGACCCACCCCCACTGCGCTGCCGAACGACTCCCAGTTCAAATGCTATGACGGCATGCACAACTGGAACCAGGTCCAGCCCGCGCCTTACGACGGGATGTACCAGTTCCCCAGCATCGCCGGCAGGAATCCGACGACCGGTGCCCCGACCGGCGGAACCGGATCGGTTGTCGGCACGAACTGCACGATCTGCGTAGCCAACCCGACCGACAACACACCCATGCTGCCGGCCGGCAAGTATGTCGTCGAAGTAGTGGTGCCGCCGGGCTATGAACTGGTCAAGGAAGAGGACAAGAACATCCTTATCGGCGACAACTATATCGCCCCGGTGGCCCAGCAGTTCGCAGGCCTGGGCAACGTCTTCATCATGCCCGACCAGGCGGCGGTGAATGCCAGCTACAACGCCAACAACGCCCAGAACCCCACTACGAATCTGGGATCGCCGCGACACGAGGGCGACACCGGCAGCGTGGAGTCCTTCTGGCCATGCGTGGGCGAGGCGCGCGTCGTGCCGGACTACATCAGTCTTTATCCTGGGTCCCAGGAAGTGGCGCCCTTTGCCGGCGCAACCCGCAACCTTTGCGACCGCAAGGAAGTGACGCTTGCGGACCAGACATCGGCCCTGGCGAAGTTCTACATCTTTACCTCGACGCATGCCGCCGCACATTTCACCGGCGTGATCACCGATGACTATACGTCGGAGTTCGATCCGTTCTCGCCGCAGTTCGGCGAGAAATTCTCGCCACCCGATCTCCCCATCTCCCTCAAGGACTGGGCCGGGAACGAGATCTCCCGCGTCTACTCGGATCATTGGGGCGCCTACAACGGCCTGACTTACTCGTCCTGGGAAGTCAACCCGCCCAATCCGACCGGCTATGCGCCGACCATGATGGTGACCTGCATGAATGACCCGGGAAGCGGCGCGACCCCCGACCCGCTGTTCAACCCGGCGTACAGCCAGTTCTGCTACGAGATCCCGTTCATGCCCGGGCAGACCCAGTACATGGATACGCCGGTAGTGCCTACTTCTGCCTTCGCGGGGGCTGGGTACAACAACGCCGACTGCTCTTATCCCGATACCACACCGGCAATTAGCAGCGTGACGAGCAGCGACATCGCCGGGCCCTGGGTGAGCGCGGCTGGTCATGCCATTACCATTACCGCCTTGGGTGACCAGCAGGTGAACAACCACGCCTACTCAGGACCCCAGGCCACCACCTCCCCGTTCAATCTGAAGACGGTGAAGCACTACTATGGCTTTGGCGGCACGAAGGGAAGCGTGACCATCGGCGGTGTGGCCGTGCCGGCAGCGAGCATCACTACGTGGACGGATACGACCATCGTTCTCAATGTGCCGAACAACGTGCCCGCATGCCCCGTGCAGCAGCAACAGCAATATGGTGGTCCCACCGGCAATGGCAATGCCGCGCGCTGCGGTGAACTGGTCATCACGGCCGCCAACGGCAAGAAGTCGGTCGACGCCGTGACGGTCACGATCGGCGGCAAGACTCCGTCCGTCCTGGCAGCTGGGCAAACCATCCAGTCGGCGATCGACGCCGCCGCCCCGGGCGACATGATCATCGTGCCTCCCGGTGCCTACAACGAAATCCTGCTGATGTGGAAGCCCGTCCGGCTGCAAGGTGTCGGCGCTGCCTCAGTCGTCATCAACGCCAACACCCATCCGGCGGGCAAGATGGATCCATGGCGCCGGCAGGTCAACTGCCTGTTCGGCCTGGCGCTGGATGGCAGTCCCATTACCGGCAGCCATCCGTTTGATCCCAACGGAACCTACACCTGCCCGTTTGGCTCGGCCACAAACCCGACGACGGTGCAGGCCAAGTTCTCCGACAGCCCCACGACCTTGACCTACTGGTCGCAAAGCGTCAACGACCCGCAGATCGACCGGTTGCCGCTGGAAGCAACGGTTGGCTGGGATGCCAATCTGAACGGCAACCTGGCCGAGCTGCTGCAAGAGCCATCGCTGATGGGCGCCCTGGAAGGCGCAGCAATCACGGTGTTGTCGAAAGGCGTGGACTTCCACGGCCAGAATCCGTTCGATCCAACCCTCCTCGCCGGCTTCCCGACCGGGACCACGCTGCTGACCAATAGCACTCAGATTTGCGGGAGTGGGAGTGGCAATGGCAATGGCAATCGCAACCACTTCCCCAGCAGCTTCTGGTGCAACCCGTCGAGCATCGACGGCCTGAGCATCACCGACAGCTCGCAAGGCGGGGGCGGTATCTTCGTCCATGGCTGGGGGCATAACATCCAGATCGCCAACAACCGCATCTACAACAATGCCGGAACGTTCTCGGGCGGTATCAGCGTCGGCCAGGGTGAACATCCAGGCGTGAACCTGCAGGGCAGCGCAACCAATGCGCCCCCCGGTTCCTGCGAGTCGAGCGGCACTGCCAACGTTGCACTGCCCTACTGCTTTGACATGAACGTGAACATCCATCACAACGCGGTCACGCAGAACTCTTCGCTTGGTGATGAGTTGTTCTCCGCCACGCCGGCAGGCGCAGGCGGCGTCAGCTTTGCCTCGGGCTCCGACTACTACACGTTCAGTTCCAACTGGGTGTGCGGCAACCTGGGCAGCGGCGACGGCGGCGGCCTCGGCCACATTGGGTTCAGCAAGAACGGCGACATCGAGCACAACGCGTTCCTCTTCAACCAAAGCACCAACCCGACGATCCCGGCGAACGGCGGCGGCCTCATCATCATGGGCGCCCCGGACGTTGACCCGCCCTGCGGAGCCACGACCGATGCGGACTGCGTGCCCGCCGACCTGTCCACCATTGGCCCAAGCGACGGCGTCGGTCCCGGCCTGAAAATCAACGCCAACCTTATCATGGGCAACCAGGCCGAAAGCGGCAGCGGCGGCGGAATCGCCTTCCAGAGCGTCAACGGCTCGGAAGTGGTGTCTTTCCCGACAACTCCATCCCAATGGTATTCGGTGAGCGTCACCAACAACATCATCGCCAACAATGTCGCGGGCTGGGACGGCGCGGGGATTTCCCTGCTGGATGCGCTGAACATGAACATCGTCAACAACACGATCATGTCCAATGATTCCACCGCCTCGTCGGGCGTGCTGTTCAATACGATCGGCGCGCCACTGGCGAGCACCCTGGGATCCAATTGCACCCAAAACGGCGGGACCACATCCTGCCCGCAACCGGCCGGCCTGGTGAGCATCCAGAACAGTGCGGTGCTGCAGGCCAATCTGCCGACGTCCGTAACGATCCGTTGCCCCACGGGTCACTACACCGGGAGCGGCAACGGCACCAACGGGAACTGCCGGAGCTTCTCGGTACCGCTTCTGTACAACGACGTCTTCTGGCAGAACCGGTCGTTCGACATCGGTGTGGGCGCGCTGGGTGCCGGTACCCTCAACCAGCAGAACGTGGTCGCACTGTATGACGCGTTCACCTCCACGCTCGCACCGAGCCAGCCGCAGGCAGACGCCACGACGCCGAACGGCAATGGCGTGATCATCACCGGCGGGAGCGGCGCATGCACGACAGCGAGCTACTGGGATATCGGCGCGCGCGGTGACACCGGTCCGACGAACCACAGCTCGACCCTGACGCTCGCCCCGACGTACTCGGTGCTGACCGACATCACCGGCTACAACGCGGCCGGCTTGCACAACAGCAATTCCAACCCAACCGTTGTCAGCCAGTACTGCAATGGTTCGCGCGTCCCGCCCGAGGGAATATGCCTCTCGCCCACGGGACAGTCCGTGCCGTGCGGCTGGCAGGTGCCCCCCGGAATTGCGGATGCAACCGTGCCCAACCCGATCTTCAACCTGACGCCGGCTGCGACCGTGGACGAGGGGAACAACTGGATCAACATCAGCTGGGGTCCGCTAACGCTGACGAATCCGACCGTCCTCGGGCTCGACGGAAACTATGGTGGTGGAGACCTGCTCGGCAACTACGCGCCGGCGGCCGGCTCACCGCTCATCAATGCGGGCATCTCGGCGGCAGTATCTGGCGTGGCACCGCCAAGCACCGACTTCTTCGGCACGACGCGGACGGCCCCGTATGACATCGGCGCGGTCGAGTTCGTGGCCCCTCCCGCGTCGTCTGATCTGGCCATCACGAAGACCGATGGTGTGACCAACGTCATCCGGGGAAGCTCGGTGACCTACACCATCGTGGTGACGAACAATGGTCCGAGCACGGTAACCGGGGCGGTGGTGGCCGACACGAGGCCCTCGGCGATCACTGCCGGGAGCTGGAGTTGGTCATGCGCGCCGACCGGCAGCAATGGTTGTGGCCCGAGCGGAAACAGCGGCAGCGGCAACATCAACAAGACCCTGGGGACCCTTGCGTCCGGTGCCTCGGTGACCTTTACCGTGACGGGTACGATCAGTTCGTCTGCGGCGTTCGGCAACTTTAGCAACAGCGCCACCGTGACCGCGCCCTCTGGCACAAGCGATCCGAATACGTCCAACAACAACGCGACGGACACGGATACGGTCGTGACGCCGGCGGTTTCGTTCACGGGAGAGTCTGGGGTGGCAACGTTGAACGGTGCTGGGACCACGCTCAGTTTCGGCAATCGGAACGGGAGCGTGTCTGACACGGTGACGCTGACCATTGGCGGTACTGCGTCCGTGACCTTCGGGACTGCGACGGTGACGAATGGCACCGGCACCGCATTCAGCAAGGGTGCCGATAGCTGTTCGGGAAATACCTTCGCGGTCGGCGCGACCTGCACCATCACGGTCAACTTCAACGGGCCGACTGGCAACAGTGCCCGCACCGGGACCTTGACCGTACCCCACAACGGCACCGGCAGTCCGGCCACCCTGGCGCTGACCGGAAGCTGATCGGGCTCAATGCACACTGGCTCGGGTGATGCGGTTTACGGGTAATTCAGCAAACCGCATCACTCGAAAGGGAAGGGCGGAATCGCTGGAAACCCACCGAAAGCGGAAGGCAAACGATGGACTGGAGAGTGATCATGACCGGCACGATGAAACTGTTCGCAGGGCTGCTCGCGGGTGGCGTCATCGTTACCGCAGCGCAGGCTGGTTCCGGTTCCGAGCGTGCGTCTCCAGCGCCGGTGGTCAGGGGCGCGACACCCTCGACGGCCCACAAGAGCTCCATCTATCGCCCGCTAAGAGTACCCAGCCGCGCGAAGGCCTACTACCTGTCCATCTGGGGGGTGGACAACTTCCTGGTGCGCCGCACTGCCTCCGGCAACCTGATCCGTTTCAGCTATCGGGTCGTGGACCCGCTGCGCGCCCAGGTGCTGAGCGACGACCGTGTCACCCCGCACCTGATCGATCCAAAGCGTGGCGTGGTGTTGCAAATCCCGTCCCTGGAGCAGGTTGGTGATCTCCGGCAAAAGGGTAAACCGATAGCCGGCAAGGAATACTGGATGGTGTTCTCCAACAAGGATGATCCGGTCAAGGCCGGCGACCACGTCAGCGTGGTGATTGGTTCCTTCCACGCCGACGGACTGTTGGTTGAATGAACAGATTACAGCAGCGCCTGCGAGGCGCATTCATAGAGGGAGCATGAACATGATGAACAGATCGTTCCTGATCGTATGTGGCCTGATGGTGTCGATCACCGCCACAGCCTCGAGTCACATCACACGGCCAAGCAAGCTCAGCGCAGCCCAGATCGTTGAGCACAATGTCGCCGCCCGAGGCGGGCTTAAAGCCTGGCGTGCCGTCAATACGCTGGTTCTGGCGGGCCAGCTCGAAGCGGGTGGCAAGAAGAATACCGACCTGCCATTCGTCATGGACATGAAGCGCCCTCACAAGAGCCGGCTGGAGATCGTCTTTGAGGATCAAACGGCTCTGCAGGTCTACGATGGCTCCAAAGGCTGGAAGATCATGCCATTCCTGGGACGCGACGAAGTGGAGCCGTTCACGCCGGACGAGGCCAAACTGGCAGCGAACTGGGCGGAGCTGGATGGCCCCCTGGTGGACTACGCGAGCAAAGGCACCAGGATCAAGCTGCAGGGAAAGGAGGCCGTCGAAGGGCATGACGCCTACAAGCTGCTGCTGACCATGAGAGACGGCGTGCAACGGCATGTGTGGATCGACGCGAAGACCTTTCTTGAATTGAAGATCGACGGCGACCCCCATCGACTGGACGGCAAGATCCGTAACGTGGCCATTTACTACCGCGACTACAGGGCCGAGCATGGCCTGATGATTCCGCACACCCTGGAGACCGTCATCGAGGGTGGTTTGAAGTCGCACAAAATGAACATCGAACAGGTAATGGTCAATCGACCACTCGGGGACACCCTGTTCGCCAAGCCACAACTCGCCTTGGCCGCGACATCCGGCCAATAGGCAGGCCACCATGAGACGAATCTCGCTCGCGATTTTCGCCACCTGCCTTGCGACCCCTGCGCTCGCCGCCCCACTGGACGCCGCCCCTGCGCTGACGGCGGCCCAGATCGTCGACAAGAATATCGCTGCCCGAGGTGGGCTGGACGCATGGCGCAAGGTCCAGACCACGATCTGGGTTGGCCATATCGAGAGCCCGAATGCACCTGCTCTAAACATCCCATTTGCCTTGGAGCAGAAGCGGCCCGACAAGACCCGCTTCGAGATCAAGATGCAGAACCAGTTGTCTGTACGCATGTTCGATGGCAGCCACGGCTGGAAGGTGCGGCCTGGGCGCGACGGGCACCCTGACGTTCAGGCCTTTACGCCAGATGAATTGAGATTCGCCGAGGAAAGTCAAGGCATTGATGGGCCGCTCATGGATTACCAGTCCGAGGGCATCACCATTACTTTGGATGGCATGGAGAAGGTCGATGGCGCGAACGCCTATAGGCTGAGCCTCTTGCTGCCGTCCGGCTCGCGACGCCACGTATGGATTGATGCACAGTCATTTCTCGACATCAAGTCGGATCGCAAGTCACAAAATGCTTCTGGCGCGCCGGGCACCGTTTCGAAGTATTACCGTGACTACCGAACGGTCGACGGCCTGCGGATTCCGTTCATCATCGAAAGCGGTTCTGATACGGGCAGGGCAGCGGACAAGATGGTTATAGATAAGGTTGTGCTCAATCCGCCATTGCAAGACCGGATGTTTGCGGAACCCTTCGCGCCGCGACGCCAAAACAAGGCTCTTCAAGTCCGGAACGATACTCTTGGCAGGATGGGTCGGACCACCCGGCCGGGCCAATCACGGTTGCAGGGACCTTCAAGTGCCTATCCGGCGTCCCTGGCGGGCTCCGGTCATGTTCAGTAGATCGGGCTTCGACCTTCTGGGCCCCAAACATGGTCGTCACGATCATTCATTGTCCCTTGCCAAACCCTGGCGCTTGATCTGCGCACTGCGTCTTCCCCGTCAAGTGCGGATAGCGGTTACGAACCCCTGTTACACGGGGCACCACCTCAACCAACGAGCCAGCGCGTGGCCCGTGCTGCTGACCAGCCTGCTGGTCGGTTTGTTGATGGCGTGCGTGGTTCACGCAAGCAGTAATCCGGCAGAGATCGGCAAGGCCATTTATCTTCATGGCCTTCTCGGTTCGGGCCAGCCGCTGGTGGCAGACCGCGTTGACGGCCTGCGCATGCGGGGGGCCGATGCTGCCTGCGTCAACTGCCACCAGCACAGCGGCCTGGGCGCCAGGGAGGGCAACCGGTTGATTCCCCCAATTACCGGGCGCTATCTCACGCACCCACGCGCGGCCAGCTACCAGGATCTCGACCTGCCCTTCGTCGAAGGCATACGCCCCAATCGTGAACCGTACACGGATGCGACGCTCGCGCTGGCGATCCGCGAGGGGCTTGATTCGGAGGGCAAGCCATTGGACTACCTGATGCCGCATTTCACCCTGAGTGATCAGGACATGGCGGCGCTGATTGCGTATCTCAAGGAACTGGACCAGCGCAACGTGCCGGGGGTGACCGACACGGTGCTGCACTTTGCCACCATCATCACCCCGGATGCCGATCCGCTGAAGCGTCAAGGCATGCTCGCTGTGCTCAACCAGTTCTTCGCCGACAAGAACGCCTTCCTGCGGGGCCCGAGTCCGCGCCTGTTGTCCACCCACATCGTCCGCTTCAAGGTGTATCGGCATTGGGAACTGCACGTCTGGCAGCTGACCGGCCCGGCGAAGACCTGGCAGAAGCAGCTCAAGCAGTATCTCGCGCGGGAGCCGGTGCTGGCGGTGATCTCGGGGCTTGGCGGCAGGAACTGGGCGCCCGTCCATCAATTCTGCGAGGCAGAAGCCCTGCCCTGTCTTTTTCCGAACGTCGAAGCGCCGCCTGCGGACGCCGATCGTGACTTTTACTCCCTCTACTTCTCAAAAGGCGTGCTGCTGGAGGCCGAGCTGATCGCACACAGCATCCTGAACCCGGATCGCGGCAAGGGGGCGAAAGTCGTGCAGCAGATCTATCGCGAAGGCGACAGCGGCGAACCCGCCGCCCGGGCACTCGCCGCAACCCTTGAGCATCAGGGCATCCAGGTCAGAAGCCATGTTCTGGCGCACGGCCGCAAGCCTGGCCAGGGGGTGGCCGAGGCGCTGCATGATGTCTCAAGCGAAGACGCCCTGGTCCTGTGGTTGCGCCCAGACGATATTGCGGCGCTCGACAGGATACCGCCCCCTGCGGATGCGGTGTACCTGTCGGGCCTGATGGGGGGTCTCGAGCGCGCGCCATTGCCGACGGGCTGGCGCGACCGGACGCAGCTGGCCTATCCGGTTGGCCTGCCGGAACAACGGCTCATCAATGTCGATTTTGCGCTCGGCTGGTTCCGCATCCGCCAGATCCCGGTGGTGGACCTGCGCGTGCAGGCGGATACCTACCTTGCCTGCGGCCTGCTGTCCGAGGCACTGAGCCATATGGTGGATACCTTTGTGCGTGACTATCTTGTGGAGAATCTGCAGGGGATGGTCGAGCACCGCATCATCACCGGGTACTACCCGCGTCTGTCCCTGGCGACCGGGGAGCGATTCGCCTCCAAGGGAGGCTACATGGTCCGCTTCTCCGAGGCCAAGGGTACCCGTCTGGATGCAGGCCACAACTGGCTGGTGCCCTGAGCCGCCGCACCAGGACGCTGCACAGGAGCGCTTATTGAGCTTGAATTGGTCACGGGCTGGGTTCTGATTTCTACTGTTCTAAACAATGTGAGGGTGGGGTTGGCTACTTCCGGGAAGCGCTACCTTGAAACGGGAATTGCGGCAACAGATCATCAGGCAGGCGCTGCCCGAAATCGAGGCAGCGCACCGGACCCTGTTTGCGCTGTGCGGGCAGTATTACCAGGAGCTGAAGACCGGGGGGCCTGACCGCGACCAGGTGCTTAACGTGTTCAACGAGATCATGGCTCAGACCCGCCAGCATTTCGACCACGAGGAAAAGGTGCTGAAGAAGATCATCTATCCCCAGCATGCCGCCCATCAGCTGGCCCATCGCCAGATACTGGTGGATATGGTTTCCCTGCACGAGGCCATGAAGGCGGCCAATGAGATCATGCATAAGGAAGCCCAGCATGGTCTGGATGCGCTGCTGATCCATCATATAACAGAGGACGCAACCTTCCCCAAGCTGTTCGGGAAGTCCTTCGCTAATGTTCGATAGGCAGCCAGAACCTGGGCTTGACGTATTCGGCCAGGCGCCGCGGCAGAAGACGCGTCTTCCGGCACGATGGATGAACATCGCCCAGTCCTGGCTGTCGGCCTGTTACAACGCGGGCAAGCCTTACGCCCGATTCCGGGACAAGTTAGCCCCGTGTTCGCCGCCTTGAGCTGGGTAGGCCACTAACCCGAAGTTTGGCGCCATGAACGAGTGAGTTCCTTGATATTGCAGACGAAACAGGATTGGTGTGATGCGGTTACTGGGAACAGCCTGGGTCGATGCCGAGCAGAGCAAAGGCTTTGGCTTGTGTCGGGGTCGGGCGGGTAGTGACGATGATCTTGGCTTCGGGATTAATGGGGGTCGAGGTGATGTTGTAGGTCAAGGTGGCGAGATCCTGCAGGAGCGTGTGCAGGCTGTGAACCGGCAGGCCATCGTCGGTGCGATGGGTCGCGACCTTGGCTTTGGCGCGCGCTGAACGTTGCGTTGGCAGCACCGGATTGAGCCGGCTGTCGCGTTGAGTCTCGAGTTCTTCGTCGTCATGGAGCATCGGTTTCAGTGCGTCGCGCAGATGCCATTCGACGTAGTAGGCGAGCATGCAAAGAAACACATGGGCGCGCACCCGGGCTTCGTTCCAGTGGTAGATCGGACGGACGTGAAGATCGACCGTCTTCATGGAGCGGAAGGCGCGCTCGACCTGGGCCAGACTCTTGTAGGCAGACACCGTTTCGGTATCGGAGAGTTGCTCGCTGGGGACGTTGGTGCGGATCACGTACAAGCCGTCGAGGGCCGCCTCGGCGTCAATCTGGGCTTGCTTGCGGGTGAAGGTGAAGGCGGTGTCCGTGATGGTCAGCTCGAAGTGCTTGGCCATGTGCCGGTGGTCCATCACGCGTCCGACCCGCAGCGCGATCTTGTCCTGACCGCGCAGGGGATCGCGACGACGCGTGGTGGCCTGGGCGATCGCGGCGAAATCCGCTTCGGTCAGTGCCAGGAGTTCGTCCCGCTTGCGCGAGCGCTCGGTGGCCAATGCCGGATTGCGGCAGACCATCAGTCGCTCGCCCGGATAGCGATCGCTGGCCACTTCGATGAGGCCCCGTTCATCGAATAGCGCGAGCTGCCAAGGGCCACGCTCCTCGATGAGTTCAGCGATCTGCGGCGAGCGCAAGGCGGTGATCCAACCCATCCCGGCCGGGCGCAGCACCTCCTCGATCCGCGCCGCGGTGATCATTCCCCGGTCGCCGACCCAAACCACATGCGAGAGCCCGAAGCGCTGCTTCAGCTTATCGATCTGCGCCCCAACCGTGGCGGGGTCCGCGGTGTTGCCCTCAAAGACTTCGACGGCCACTGGGCAACCCGCGGCGCTGCAGAGCAAACCAAAGACGATCTGCGGGCAATCCCCGCGACCATCGCGCGAGTAACCATACTTGGCCAGTGCGCAGTGGCGCCCGGTGACCCACGTTGAGCTCAGGTCGTAGAGCACCAGCACGCCGTTGGCCAGATGTTTCCTGGCCAGGGCGGTCTCGATGCGTGGTTGTGCCTCGCCCAGCCAATCGAGCGCGGCGTAGAGTGGATCCACCTCGATCTCGCCCAGGCCCAGCACCTGCGACAGTGAATGCGTCGCACACTGCGGTTGCAGCATGCGCCAGGTGGCCAACTTCGACCCGGGTTCCAGGACTCGCGCCACGATCAACGCCAGGACGATGGACCGCAGGGGTGTTGGGGCACCACTGATCAGTTTCTCGATACCGCATTGGCGAGCCGTGCCCAGAACCGCCGCCACGTGGCCATGCGGCAGGGAACGCTCAAGCGTCATGAGCGCCTGGGGTGACTCGACGGCGATGCCCCCCTTCAAGAGAATACGAAAGTGCTCAATGAGTTGAGGGTCCCAGTGCGACAGGTTGGCGAGGGTGCGCTTGACGATCTTGCCGCCTTCCCGATAGCCCTCGCGCAGCAGGATCGCCGGCGGCGAGTTGCGGTTAGGGACGGTCTCGATATACATGGATTACATGATAGGATCCCACTAGCGATAGTCAAGTACAATATCGCATATTACATGGGAACATATCCGGCCGGAAAAAATGCCGAAACCGGCATGATCACTCACTGATCCCCGCGTTGACGCTTCAAACTTCGG
>JBAUMF010000014.1:0-2897 GCA_049578545.1 Thiobacillaceae bacterium | reverse complement strand
TGGCGAGGGTGCGCTTGACGATCTTGCCGCCTTCCCGATAGCCCTCGCGCAGCAGGATCGCCGGCGGCGAGTTGCGGTTAGGGACGGTCTCGATATACATGGATTACATGATAGGATCCCACTAGCTATAGTCAAGTACAATATCGCATATTACATGGGAACATATCCGGCCGGAAAAAATGCCGAAACCGGCATGATCACTCACTGATCCCCGCGTTGACACTTCAAACTTCGGACTAATTCAGCAGTCAGGTTCCAGCCGTTCGAGACATTGCTTCGAACGCTAGCACAGCGAGCATCATTGAAAATGCAGTTCTGGCGCTTCAACGGCGACGTAAACACATGACACTTCTTGCCTGTTATGGGTTTCAGGGCTTAAAGGATCGCAACTGCCTGCGCGCAAGGCGAGCACGCTCTGACTTCCTACGCTGGACAGAAATACGCCACAGGCTCTCCACGAGGTTGAATTCCTTCCACAGGGCTTCGCAGACTTTGCTTTCCCGGTGTCCAGTCAGGGTCACCAACTGCATCGCTGCAAGGCTCACTCGATCAGACTTGCATTGCTCAGCGTTATCAAAGGTGCACCAGATCGCAGCCAGCTCATCAAGTCGCAGGGCACCAACATGCTTCCTCGGTCTGGCATCGAGGGCCCGCCAGGCAGGTTCTTGCACGCAGATGACCCGCGACCCATTCCGCGATTATGCGAGGTGCCATCGCCTCCTGGTCATGTTTATACTCTGGGGTGGAATTGGGGGAGTGTTCTGGCGGCACTTTGGGGGGCCTTTCCAGGGACGGCCCCGGATTATCAAAAGGACGATATCCAGTATTGGCAAGGGATGGTAGGAACAACCGGGAACAGATGGGAACTGATATGCGCTACTGGCTGAATAACGCGTAGACAGCGAACAACAACGGCTCAATGGCTTGCTATTTATGGGACTACAGGATCTTGTGCCGGCCGGTCAGGTCGGCTGTTTGTTGATTTGGGTGGGAATCTGGGTGGGAGTTTGATATAGTCTGCCCCTTTTACCCGGTTGTCATACTTGAGAAGAAAGCAGCACTACTCCTTCTCGAATCCCTGACTCCTGAACTTCAGAGTCCGACTGTTCTCCGTCACGGTGCGCACTACGCTGTCCGGCACGCCCTCAGGAATAACGGCTTCCACTTCCAGGGTCACAGTCACATCTGCTCCCACCAACCCCGCAAGATGCGCGATGACTTCCTCGGCGATGCGGCCTGCATCGCGCCCCATTCGGGCGGTATCAAGGGTCACGGACCCGTGAAAGCGCTTGGGCTTTGCTGTCACGGGTTGAGACTCGCCGGTTGGGGCACACCGGACTGAGTCGGCACCGCTCCAGGTCCTTGGCCGCCTGATTGACCAGGCATACCTCTCGGAACGGTTTCTGCGCGCTCGGCATCCATCTGTTTACTCGCAACCTCGGGCTTCACGACCAGCCCCGGCGCATGGGCGTCGGCCAATGTCACCATCTGTCCACTACGCAAACCTCTGTAGCGGCCTGCGGCTTCGTCGTAACTGTCACCAAAACCAAAGCCGTCCTGTGCCCAGGTCAGCAGGTTTACGCCATCACGGATCGCATCCAGCATTACGGCGGAGTCCTTGAGCCTGGGCAGGTAGAGATAGCGTGCGAAATCCTCGACCAATTGCTTGACGTCCACGTGGTCGCCACGCCACAGCGGGATGCGATCCAGCTCCATGCGCAGGCGCGTAAAAGCAAAGCTGGTCAGATAAAGCTCATTTGTGCGCAGCTTCTTGCTGGCGCGCACTGCGAGCGCATCCGTCCCAGATAGCCGCAGCGCCTCCCAAGTAATTGCGGCCTGCGGAGTCGTCTGCACGGGCACCAGCAGCCATTGATAGGTTTCCGGCAGCCTGGCTGTCACAGCGCCATCGGCAGCGGCTAGCCCTTTGCGATGAGTTCAAACTGCCACCCCAGATGCCGAGGGGTGATCTACTGGCCCGACTGCTCAAATGCTGGCGCGCTGTGTTCAAGATAGGGCCGGCCCCGGTCGCCTTGCGAGACGGATTGCTCTGGGAGCAGTTTCAAAACGATATGCAGCGGATCATGCGAAGAGCAAACATGCTACTCCATGCCGACACCCCGTTTCTGCGCCAGGTCATCAACCGTATCAAGGAAGCCATGGGAGACCAGGAAATCGCACTCAGCTATATCCCAGGACAATTGGCGGTGATCTGGGGGGGTGTCGAGTATCACGTCCCGGCTCATGGACAGTGGCTGGGAACGTGCAAGGCACTGGCCTCAACGTTTGTCGAGGCACTGCCGAGGCGGCTTCCTGCCAGATCAACGCCAATCGGCTACGCCAACGGGACACTATCGCTCGCGTATCGCACTGTCCCGGCGTCATGGGTTGAGGCATGATTAGGGCGTGTGCGTGCGAATTCCCAATAGCCATTCCATCTGTAGATGTTCAGGCGTGACCTGCCAGACAGGCTACGATTTTCTCTGCTCGATAGTCTAAAGTCGATTCGCTTCTGCCATTGGCATCGGCGAAGAACCAATGGCTGCAATGTGGGCCACAGCTGACGGATGCTTGGATCGACGGTGGGGCAGCGGTCGGCCACAGGAGACGCTGGCGCACAGAGCAGAGCAGGTCCGCAATGTGCCACAGACCAGCCGTTAACCAGGAATCTGGCTCGATGGCTGCTTCCGGAAACTCAGTCCGGCTCAGTACGGCCCTAACCCGTCATCGGCGAAAATTGAAAGCAGACCTTCTCGGTGAACAGCGAAATTTGGGAAGATTCTATGGTTCACGTCAAGGCCTTTGTGAGACGCGTCGGATCGAATGCGGTCTTGTAGGTATACATCGACCATGCTGTGCGAGCGATACGTCGGGCCAGGATGACGAAGGTCGCCGTGCTG
>JBAUMF010000013.1:0-38334 GCA_049578545.1 Thiobacillaceae bacterium | reverse complement strand
GGCCGGAGCAGCGGCAGGCGCACCCGGGGCAGCCGCCTCGGGTGCAGCAGGTGCGGGCGCAGGAGCAGGCGCTGCCTGATCAGTAGCAGCCGGCGCTGCGGCAGTCGTATCGTCGGCCATGACCGGCACGGCAAGCCCCAGTCCCAGCATGAAGCCCAAACCAAACAGTATCTTTCTCATGATGGCTCCCCTCAAAGCGCATCGGGACCGGTTTCACCGGTACGGATGCGGACAACCTGTTCAACGTCGGAGACAAAAATCTTGCCGTCACCGATCTTGCCGGTGTGAGCTGCTTTTTGTATGGCCTCCAACACATGGTCCAAAACCTCGGCCTTGACTGCCGCCTCGATTTTCACCTTGGGCAGAAAATCCACCACGTATTCCGCACCCCGATAGAGTTCGGTATGTCCCTTTTGCCTTCCAAAACCTTTGACTTCAGTTACCGTCAGACCCGTCACGCCAATGGCGGAAAGGGCCTCACGCACCTCGTCAAGCTTGAAGGGCTTGATAATTGCCGTTACGAGTTTCATGTCTTCTCCTGAAGATAGTTAAATGCTCACAAACGTCCCGTGCCCCGTTCAGAATTTGTAGATGGCCTCCAATTCAACTGAATTCTGGGACTTGGAAGTTCCATTGGTATCGAACAGCGCCACATCCGACGTATCATGGCGATATTCACCCTTGAGAATGACATTCTTGGCGGGCGTGTAATTCAGGGCAAGGGTGCCTTCCTTGAGCTTGTTGCTGTTCGGATAATTGCCGGTAAGTGCGCCGTCCTTGTCGTCCAGGTACTCGCCCCGCAGGGTGACCGACCATTCAGGATTGATCGCGTAGTTTACGTAGCCGGCAATGCCGTAAGCGGATACGCTGCCGCCCGTCGCAGTGAAGTCATCCTGGGTGACGTAGTCGCCATTGATCACAAAGCTGAGTGCATCCGTGGCATTGATGGTGGCGACCAGATCGTACAGGTCCTTGCGGCCATGGCCACTGCCGCTTGGCACACCTGCGAGAGGGGCGTCGCCGGTATAGATAGCGCCTGAAATTGAGAACATCTTGGTCGGCGAGGCGGAAATCCCGAGTTCCACCGTCTTGCTGTTGATGGTTTTACCTGTGTTGGTATCCATGGGCGCGCTGGTATAGTTCCAGCCGTTGTTCACCCCTGCCGTCAGGGTAACCATGCTTGCGGCATAGCTGGCCCGCACGCCGGTGTGGGACAGCGGCTCCAGGTTATAGAACAGCAATGAGCGGGAAATGACTGTGTCAGTCGTCGGGTTAACCGTCTCGGCACCCGCAAGCGTGGCAAACTTGCCGGCCATCAGGGTGATGGGGCCAGTGGCGTACTGACCATAGGCCTGGTAAAGGTCAAACTGGCTGTCAGTTGAGCCTCCATCCGTAATTTCTGAATTGCGCAAGACCTTGCCGTCGGAGCCGGCGATCAGATTGACCAGTCCGCCGAATCCGGATGCGGGAAGGTAGGAAGCCGTGATCGCCGCCTGGTTCAGCACGAAACTGTTTTTTCGGTAGTCAAACTGTCGCTCCGGCTCGTATGAGCCCCCGCCAGGAACCCCCTTGTCGAAATACGTATACGTCGCATCGACGTAGCCCGTCAGGCTGATGTTTGAGGCTCCCAGCACTGCGCCAAGGGTTGGAGCGGCGGGGGCGGCTGCTGGGGCTGCGGCGGCGGGTGTGGCAGGGGCCTCGTCCGCCTGGGTAACGATTGGGAATCCGGCCAGGACGGCAACCAGCAGGGAGAGTTGCTTATTCATTTCAGCTCCTAAAGTTGAACAGAAGAAATTACTACGCCAGGAGAAGCAGCAACGACTATGCCAGTAATATTTATATTTAAAAACATATAGTTAGATACTGATGCTTGATTGGGGCGCTTGTTCAATGCGCTATTTAGGTGCACCAATTCGAAGGACGCACCAGTATCTGGCGCCATCGTCGGAAGAATCGTATCAAGTAAACCAGATCAACAGATTTGCAAAAGTCCAGAATTGAACCGATGCATCTATTGAATTTGCTCTGAACCATTGAGGTGCAGATTTTGTTTCTTCTCAAATGTTGATGCCTTGTTAAACTTGCAAGAAAATTCACACAGGAATTGCATCAATGCAACCCAAGCTGCCGTTTATTGACACGATCAGCCACAAGCTGGCTGAGTTGCTGAAGAATTCTCCAGCCAAGGATCTGGAAGCAAATCTGAAAGCTGGACTAACCAGCATGCTGGGCAAACTCGATCTGGTTAGCCGCGAAGAATTCGATGTTCAGGCTGAAGTGTTGCAGCGGACCAAAGCCCAGTTACAGGTTCTGGAAGCTCGATTAGGCGAGTTGGAAACCCAGTCCAAGTCTCGCCACAGCCAAGACTGATGCCTGTTTCTGTCCTTGGCAGCCGCGCCTTAAACGGAATGTTGGCGCCGGAAGTTCGGGTCGAAGCCCATCTGGCTGGCGGTTTGCCCGCGTTCACCTTGGTCGGGCTCCCCGAAACTGAAGTGAAGGAAGCCCGCGACCGGGTGCGGGCCGCGCTGCAAAATTCCCGCTTCGAATTTCCGGCCCGCCGAATCACAGTCAATCTTGCCCCTGCTGATTTGCCCAAGGAATGCGGTGCTTGCGATCCTTGCCCATCCGCGCGGAGGAACGCTCGTTGATCTTCGGCGGTTTCTTCTTGATGAGCGGTTCCGCAAGGAATACCTGGCGGAAGTGCCGGACGAGGAACTGCGGTTCTTCTGGGAGCGGGGCTATGCCGTGATCGGCGCGCGTTCCGTGGGGCCGCTCCTCTCGCGCTTGGATGCGTTCCTGCGCTCCCGCCTCATCCGCCATATCGTCGGGCAAGCACAGGCGAAGCTTGATCTCGCCCAGGTGATGCGGTCCGGGAAGATTTTTCTGGCGAAGCTCTCCAGGGGGCTTGTGGGTGAAGAGCACTCGTATCTCTTGGGGAGCCTCCTCGTCGCCAAGTTCCATCAGCTTGCCATAGCAAGGCAGGGGCTCCCTAAGGACGAACGCCGTCCCTTCTTCCTCTACGCCGACGAATTCCAGCAGTTCCTGACACCCTCGATGGAGTCGCTGCTCACGGAAGGGCGGAAATACCGGCTCGGGCTCGTCCTCGCGCACCAGACCATCGCCCAGCTTTCCAGGATGCCCGCACTCGAAAGCGCGCTTCTGGGGAACGCCTACACCCGCATCGTCTTTCGCGTTGGTGAGGCCGATGCGCGGAAGCTGGCTGAAGGATGTTCGTACTTTCGCGCGGCCGATCTGCTTCGGCTTCCCCGCGGCGAGGCGATCGCGCGTATTGGCGGAGGGGGCAACGATTTCAACCTGCGGGTCTTCTCCCCGCAGCGAGTAGCAGAGGACGTTGATGAGGAACGTCGGAACGCGGTGATCGCGCAGTCGCGCGAACGGTATGCGACGCCAGTCGGCGAACTTGTTGCCCAGCTTGAGGCAGTGGGCGAAACAGCGCAAGAGCTGGCGGCAAAATCCGAGCTGGAGATTGTCGAGGAACAGAGCGCATCGGCGGCGGTCGTTGCGACAGGCGTTTCCGTTCCGAAGGCACAAAGCGAACCCGCCCAACCGCCAGAAGTCCAAGTGATCCCCACGACAATGAAGAAGAAGCGCGTCAACGTGCCCCCTCCCGAACCCGCCCCGCTGGGACGGGGTGGACAGGAACACAAGTACATCCAACATCTGCTCAAGCGTCTCGCGGAAGAACGTGGCTTCCGAGCAGTGATTGAAGACGCGGCCGGTGACGGACGTGCTGATGTGGTGCTCCGAAGAGAGAAGCTCACGATCGGGTGCGAGATTTCCATCACGACGGACGTGGAGCACGAGCTTGAAAATCTCCGCAAATGTCTTCAGGCGCGATTTGTACGTCTTCTCTTCATCTCGCCGGACAAGAAGCGGCGGGAGAAGATTACTGCCAGGCTATCCGAGCTCGGCGGCAGCACGCCAATTGACGTCATCGGCCCCGAGGAGATCGTCACCGTGCTGGATGGACTCTCCGCTGAACCTACTACGACGGAAACTGTGGTCCGCGGGTACAAGGTCAAGGTGACGCGGCAGACACTTTCACCTGAAGAACTTACCGGCCGGCGTTCGGCCGTGGCGGGGGTGATCGCGCGATCGTTGGGTAAGTCGCGGGGAGCGCGGTGACGGGTCACATACGGTGCACCGACATCATTCGGTCACATAACGAGCACGGTATCGTGCATTGAAGCCGATTTCACTGAAACGCGCCAGTCACGTTCCCGCCCCCAGCAACAGCACGCCCGCAATGAATGCAGCCACCACGACTCCGCGTACTTGCTCACTCACGGGTTGCTCACCGGTGAGCCAGTTCGCGAAGATTTCGCAATTCCAGTTAAGTCCATCGTATGGTCTGCGCTCGAATAGTGCTTGTCGCAGACGATTAAGCGCTTCCGCATGCAAGTGAGGAAGTACTTTGCGAACGGTAGTGACGTCCTGGCCTTCCGCAAATTCCTCAACTGTAGACACGACGGCTCCTAGACTTGGCACGCAATGCGCGACTCGTCCATCGGGAAGCAAAACGCCAACGTGTGTACCGGCGCCTCCGTGCTTCCTCCGCGAGATTACGAACATTTCGGGATAAAATGGATACATCAATACCTCCTATTTCGCGGCATTAAGTAAAAAGAAGAGCGCTGCTATGACCCCCGCACCCACGAGAAGCTGCTTGAGTTCCTGCTGGACCTCTGCCCGTCGCATCTCCACCGCGCGCGCAAACTCTTGCATAAGGGCAATTTGGTACGGCGTTGGGACCAGGACGCCGCGCTCCCATTTGCTCACGGTCATGAAGTGGACGTCGAACAACCGGCCGAAATCTGCCTGGGAAAGGGCCATCGTTTTACGCAAGTTGGCGATCTGTGTTTGGTTCATTAGGTAAGCTCAATGGTAAGCTACAGTATTAAGCTACGGCTTAGTTGTCAAGCTTTTTCAAGAAGTGCTCTACCATGGCGCGATAGCGCGTCCAACGAATACCTTCCTTCTCCCAACGCCGCCATGTTCCCTCGTCCACGCCCAGTTGTCCGGCTGCTTCCTTACTGGTCCAGCCTTTGGCGCGCCGTTTGGCATGCATGCGCTCGGAGAGTGTTTTGGGCTCCGGGAAGGGCTGATACCCGATGAAGTTGATGATGGCAGGAATGGTCGAAGGTGATGGGTCGGTCTTATCCTTCTCCCAGTTAAGGATGGTTGCGGGCGAAACCTTCAAACGGTCAGCAAGGTCCATTTGCGTGAAACGGAGCTCAAACCGTTTTCGTTTTAGATGCTCGCCAAGCGTTTTGGGCTCTTGGATTGTTTCCTTTGGTTTCAAACACTTCAGCCGCACGGCCACGTTTGGCAAAAAGGCAACGCGTCTATGTCCCTGCGGTTATCTTGGCCACCCGAATGGAAAATGCCGTTGCACACCTGATCAGGTTGCGCGCTACCGCAGCAAGCTGTCCGGCCCCCTGCTGGATCGCATTGACTTGCAGATTGAAGTCCCCGCACTCAGTGAGAAGGAACTCACCGCCCTGCCCGACGGTGAACCGAGTCAGGCCGTGCAGCTGCGAGTTCGCAGCGCACGCGAAACCCAGATGAAACGGCAGGGAAAGCGCAATGCTGACTTGAGCCCGGCCGAGATAGATCAGTATTGTCAGCCCGACGAAGCCGGGAGAACCCTGCTTCAACACGCCATCAGCCGGCTGCAGCTTTCCGCCCGGGCCTATCATCGCATCCTGAAAATCGCCCGCAGTATCGCTGACTTGGCGGGCGTTGAATGCATCATCGCCGCGCACGTGGCGGAAGCCATCCAGTATCGGCGACTGGCAAAGGAGTAGAAATGACCCAAGGTTCAAATCCACTCGAAGGCTGGCACGAAGAAAAGCGCTCAGCCTGGCTGTATCGCATTGTTTCAGAGGCAGAGAAAGACCCCGGCCGTGCTGCACTGTTCAGGGAACTGGGTCAGGCCGCGGAAGAGCAGGCAAAGATCTGGGCGTATCTGGCGCAAAAGCAAAATGCCAGCCTGCCAGCCGCCTATCATCCCGACCTGAGGACACGCCTGGTCGGGCAGATGATCCGGGTGTTCAAGCCACGACGCCTGAAAGGCGTGCTGGCGGCCATGAAGGTACGTGGCATGTCACTCTATGCGACCGGGTCGGTTCCGCATCGCATGCCTTTGACAGTGGAAGAAATCGGCAGCCGGCATCAGACCTCCGGCTCCGGCAATAACCTGCGTGCCGCCGTATTTGGCATCAATGACGGCCTGGTTTCGAATGCCTCACTGATTCTTGGTGTTGCGGGCGCGACCGCGGACAGCAACGTCATCCTGCTTTCAGGCGTGGCCGGGCTGCTGGCAGGAGCCTTCTCCATGGCATCCGGGGAATATGTATCCGTTCGCTCGCAGCGTGAAATGTTCGAATACCAGATTGGACTGGAACGGGAAGAACTTGACCAGTACCCACAGGAAGAAGCGGCGGAGCTGGCGCTGATCTATGCTGCCAAAGGCATTCCCAAGGACGAGGCCCGCAGCCTTGCCGACCGCTTGATTCAGGACCCCGGTCGGGCGCTGGATACACTGGCGCGTGAAGAGCTGGGGCTTAATCCGGATGAGCTGGGCTCACCGGTAGGCGCCGCGCTTTCTTCCTTCTTCGCGTTTTCGATCGGGGCATTGATCCCCCTTGCGCCTTTCCTGTTCACTTCCGGGACGCAGGCCCTCAACATCAGCATTATCCTCACTGGCCTTGCCCTGTTTTCTGTGGGTTCAACGCTGAGCCTGTTCACCGGCCGACACGCATTCCTCGGGGGCGTGCGCATGTTGCTTATTGGGGCACTGGCGGGTGGCGCAACCTACCTCATCGGACATTTTCTCGGCGTAAAACTGTCCTGAGTGGCTTGCCGGCATCCTTTGAGCACCCCCCAAGACAAAAAGCCCCGCACAAGGCGGGGCACGGCTCTGCAACTTATTATTCAAGCGTTGTTAAACAGGTGACGACGCTTGATGCGAGTCAGACCAATCAATCCAGCACTCATCAGAAACAGCGTTCCGGGTTCGGGGGCGCCCTTAGGGCCACAGCCATTTGCACTGGTGCACTGGGTGCCGCTCAGACCAGAAATTTTGAAATAGTCGTTCCCGGCACTCAGCGTGCTGCTTGTGTCCGCCACGTTGTTGAATGCGCCGATCAGCCAATAGCTGGAATAGATGCCGGCGGAATTGGATATCAGGGTAGCGCCCGGTGTGCTGCCACCGTTGTAACTCCCCAACAAATTCCAACCAGCGCCAAGGTTGCCGTAGGTACCGTTTGCCAAGGTCAGGGAAGGGTTTCCCGATCCAGTGTAGTACCACACAGTGAAATCTGAATCGCCAGAAACATAACCCGTGGTCATCGACGTCAAATTGACTGCTGCGCCGCTGAAGCTGAAAAGTACGGAGTCATAGCGCTGGTTGTTATCTATGGCGTGCTCTGGCGCTGTGCCGGCAAGATCGCCGGCGTCGCCCGTTGCTGAACCAATGCTGGTTCCATCCTGATTGTTCACCCCCAGACCACCTGAATAGACGCCGAGGTAGGCCGTTTCCAATTTGTAACTGGCCGCCGTAGCCGCACTGCCGCTGCCCACATCGTTGGGCGTCCCGTCATTGGTATTCGACCAGGCTTGCGCTGTCGCCGTAACCCCACCGGCAGTACTTGTCACTGTATTTCCCGGAGTACTTGAAGTGGAACTTCCTCCATAAGTCCAGTTGATGACTGCGTGAGCCTCGGTGCCGCAAATGAGAAATGCACCCCCTACCAAAGTAGCAATTCTTGTCTTATTCATCATTTTTTACCCCTTGTATTTTGGTGTAAGAACTAAAAGCAAGTACCATTCCAATACAAAAAATCATTAAGAATCAAAACACAATTTTTTTGCGGATAAGGGCTTTCCGAGTTTGCCGTAAGAAATCCCGACATTACCATCGCTCCTAAATCCAACTTGGCTCCACCCAACTGCACGAACGGCATCTTTGCCAATGAGTCATGTGGACGCAAACCCTAAACCTGAGTCTTTCACACCACAGCGCGCCTTGAAGGCGGAAAAACAAACGTGTTCCAATCGAATCAATGGCTGATGCCCTGGGACTGGGCGGCTACCCGTTCCTTGCGCGCCTCGTCGGCGCGGCCGGTTGTTTCCAGCGCCT
This sequence comes from Thiobacillaceae bacterium, assembly GCA_049578545.1. Classification (GTDB taxonomy): domain Bacteria; phylum Pseudomonadota; class Gammaproteobacteria; order Burkholderiales; family Thiobacillaceae; genus DASQBT01. Next base: position 30,170 of record JBAUMF010000013.1, on the reverse strand, counting down.
GTGCCAGATGTTCACGGATACTCACATTTCCGGGTGCGCGAATTCGTGCCTCTCGCAAATATTTCAACGAGCGTTCCGCCTGGCCGGATTTAAGCAGAATCAGTCCCAGGGTATCCGCCACATTCGGATCCTGCGGCGCAACTTTGTAGGCCCGTTCAGCCATTGCCGGCGCGCCCTTATCGCCCAGCTGCAACAGGACATTGGCGAGATTGTTGAGTGCTGCCGGGTCATCCTTGTCTTGAGACAGGATGCCTTGGTAAGCCTGCCGTGCTTCCGGATAATGCCCTGCTGCAAGATACGCTTCCGCCAGGACGCGCCGTGCAGTCTGATCAGCCGGATTATCGCGCGCCCAGGATTGGGCAAATACCAATGCCATTGCGGTATTGCCGGACATGCTGTAGGCCCGATAAAGGCCGATTGCGTGATCGGCATTTTTTTGCATGTCATACGCTTTGCGAAAGTCAATAATGGCGTCGCTATAGCGTTGGCGTTGCATCGCGATGTCACCCAGCAATTGCTGCACGGCTGATTCACGTGGATGTTCAGCCAGCATAGCGCGAGCTTGCTGCTCCGCCAGATCCAGATTGCCGGACAACCTTTCCAGCTTGGCCTTGAGCAGCAAGGCGGGAAAATAGCCGGGCTTGCTCAGCAGGGCCTTATCCAGCGAATAACGCGCACCCTCATAGTCCCCTGCGCTGATTTGCAACTGGGCTGTACGCTGTTGCCAGCCGGCATTGAAACCTGCGACCTGGGTGATTTGCCGGAAATTCTGCCTGGCCAGATCGATGTTGCCCAAGGCCAGGTACGCCCTTCCCAAGGCTGCCAAAGCCTGTAGGTTGTCCCGGCTCCCTGATTGCGCGTCTTTCGCCGCATCGAGTGCATTTTTCGCATCCCCTTGGCTGAGATACAAGTCAACCAGCATCAGGTTCGGTCTCAGACTCTGCGGATTGAAGGAGCGAGCCTTCTCCAGCCAGCGGATGGCCTCCTGTGTGCGCCCCGAGTGGAGTTCCAACTGCGCCATTTCGGAGTGTGCATCCAGGTTCCTGGGCTGCTCCTTGAGGATTTCCGTTAGCCGACGTCTGGCGTCATCGGTTTTCTTTTCATAAACGTCAAGCCGCGCAAGATTGAGTCTGGCCGCGGTAAACCCTTTATCCTTAGCCAAAATCTGTTCGTAGGTTTTTCGTGCCCCTGTCCGGTCCCCCGAGATGCCTCGTGCAATTCCCATTAGGTTAAGCGCGGTCAAATTATCCGGCTCACTCTGGGTAACTGACAGCAGCACCTGGAGCGCCAGCTTGGTCTTATTTTGTTTGAGGTACATCATCGCCAGGGGTATACCTGCTGCTCCCCGGCCCGGTTCCCTGGCATAGGCTTTTTGCAGTTGGACCATGCCTTGTTCTTCCTGCCCGGTGCCCAGCAGGCTCAAGCCGTAATTTGTGCTGATATCCGGTACATTACCTCCTGTCATTTCGGAGGCTTGCTCAAGCAGGGAAACCGCCTTGGTGTCTTGCCTCAGCGCCATATAAGCCGTTGCCAGCATGGACAAGGCCTGCGGGTCATCCGGTCGGGCTCGGGCCGGGCCCTCCAACAATGCAATCGCCCCGGCATAATCCTTTTCGCCCAGCAAAATGGCCGTATAAACCTTGAGCGCCCCCATTTGTCGGGGAAATTGCTTGAGATAGGCACCCAAATAGGTCTTGGCCTTTTCGTTCTGGCCCAGACTGTAATGCGAAACTCCGCCCAGAAGAAGTAACTGGGGATGACTGGTAACCGTTTCAAAAGGCAAGGCATCCAGAGCGCTACTCGCCGCAACAAGCGCGTTGCGAGCTTCGATATTCTTTCCCTGGCGCCCCGCCAACAACGCCTGCAAATAAGCGCTGCGTGGATCATCCGGTAGCTTTTCCTTAAGAACTGCCACATCTTGAGCCGCTTCCTGATCCCTCTTGAGGTCCAGCAGTAATGAAGCCCGGGCGATCAGCGCATCCGAGTAATCGGGTTGCAATGCCAATGCCTTTCCATAACCGTCAAGTGCTCCCTGAACATTCCCTTGGGCATGCGCGATAGAGCCTCTCATGTTCCAAGCTGCCGGATTAGCCGGGCTTTTCGAAATTGCCAATTGAGCCAAGGCCTGAGCATCAGAAAAATTGTTTCTGCGCAGGTAGGCCAGCGACTGCGCAACCAAGGCTGCCGGATTATTCGGATCGATCTGCCTGGCTTGTTCCAGGGATCGGATAGCGGCTGGTAGTTGACCCAGATCCATTTGAGCGTAGGACCGAGTAACCAGCACCCCGTATTTGATCCCCCGGGGGAGCCCATCCGGTGAGAACTGCTCTAGCAAATCCTTGTTCCTGCTAAGAAGGTGATAAAGCGCAACTTGAGAGTCAATGATCTCTGAACGGTCAGCGCCGAGCCGCGCGGCGTCAGCAAGGACGCGATCAGCGCCCATGGGGTCGCCGGCCTTAAGGTATGCCTTGCCAAGCAATACCAAGGCAGGCAGATTCTTGCTATCTTGTTGTAGGGCGTTCTTCAGCTGGACAATCGCGCCCTTGGTGTCATTTCTATCCATGCGCACCAAGGCATCTTCATAGAATTCGGAAGCCTTTAATGCCCGATCCGCCGCGAAGGCGGGCATTTGCAGCAGAACACTGCACAAGACACCCGCGACAATCCGTCGGCCCAATGATTTCTGGAGAAATTTATTCATCAGCATCCGATCCAGGTGTAGATCAACCCGTGGAACACCTTCCCGGGCCAGAGGTTAAATGGAGTTTTGCTGACGCAATGCTTGCAGGATTCGTGCCCGGGCCCCGCTAGCGAAATTGTGCGGGTTTAAGACTGTTCCCAAGGCAGGCCATCAACGCGCCAGCCATTGACGGCATTTCGATGCCGGCCTTCGTCCAGATCACCTTCGAAGCCGTGGATCACGTTATAAACCTCGGGAAACCCGTGCTTTTCCAGGTAGTGCCCCGCCACCTTGGAGCGGTTGCCGGAGCGGCATATCAAGACCACAGGCCGGTTGAACGAGGCCGCCTTGCGCGCATGACCAAGAAAGTCGGGGTTGATGTCGAAATCTGGACCATCCTGCCAGGGAATCAGTATCGCCTCCTTGGGATGGCCCACAAACAGAAATTCCATCTCCGATCTGCAATCGATGAATACGGCATTGGGATTGGACTGAAGGTATTCGTAGGCTTCGCGGGCGGTCAGGTGTTTCATGGCGTCAGTGCAAGAGGTTGATTCCCTTATAATAAGCCGTTTTCGCCCCAATTCTTCCATGCCGGATCAAAGCCGTCCCCTCCTTGAAGCCATCTCCCGCCGCATCCTGATACTGGACGGCGCCATGGGCACGATGATCCAGAGTTACGGCCTGCAGGACGAGGATTACCGTGGGGGCCGTTTTGCCGACTGGGCGCATGACATCAAGGGCAACAATGATCTGCTGTGCCTGACCAAACCGGATGTGATCCGCGAAATCCACGAGAAGTACCTCGCGGCAGGCGCGGACATTGTAGAAACCAACACCTTCAACGCCCAGCGCATTTCGTTGGCGGACTACCACATGGGGGAGTTCACGCGCGAGATCAATCTGGCCGCTGCCAGGCTGGCGCGCGAGGCAGCAGAAAAGTACTCCACCCCGGACAAACCGCGCTTTGTGGCAGGCATTCTCGGCCCCACTTCCAAGACTGCCAGCATCTCGCCCAGCGTCAGCGATCCGGGCGCGCGCAATATCTCCTTTGACCAGCTGGTCGAGGCCTACACCGAGCAGATCGATGCCCTGGTGGAAGGCGGCGTGGCCCTGCTGATGGTGGAAACCATTTTCGATACGCTCAATGCAAAGGCTGCTTTATTCGCCATCGAGCGGTATTTCGACGTGCACGGCCAGCATTTGGCCGTGATGATCTCCGGCACCATCACCGATGCTTCGGGGCGCACGCTGTCCGGACAGACCACCGAGGCATTCTGGAATTCGGTTCGCCATGTGAAGCCCTTTTCCGTCGGCCTCAACTGCGCACTCGGCCCCAGGCAAATGCGCGCCTTCGTCGCGGAGCTGTCGCGGGTGGCGAGTTGCCACATATCCACCCATCCCAATGCAGGCCTGCCCAATGCCTTTGGCGGCTATGACGAAACGCCGGAGCAAATGGCAGAAGCGGTACGCGAATGGGGACAATCCGGTTTCCTGAACATCGTTGGAGGCTGTTGCGGGACTACGCCGGCTCACATCAAGGCCATGGCCGAGGCAGTCGCCGGCCTGCCGCCACGCCTGCCGCCGGAAATCGAGCCCTGCCTGCGGCTGGCGGGGCTTGAGCCGGTCAATGTCTGCTCCGGCGCCCTGTTCGTCAATGTCGGCGAGCGCACCAACGTCACCGGCTCGCGCGCCTTCGCCCGCATGATTCTGGAAGGCCGCTATGACGATGCCCTGTCCGTTGCGCGGCAGCAGGTGGAGAACGGCGCCCAGGTGATCGACATCAACATGGACGAGGGCATGCTGGACGCCAAGGGCGCCATGGTGCGCTTCCTCAATTTGATTGCGTCCGAACCTGACATTGCCCGCGTGCCGATCATGATCGACTCGTCCAAGTGGGAAGTCATCGAGGCTGGCCTGAAATGCACCCAGGGCAAGAGCATCGTCAACTCCATTTCCATGAAGGAAGGCGTGGAGAAATTCAGGCACGAAGCCACACTGGCCATGCGCTATGGCGCGGCCGTGGTGGTCATGGCCTTCGACGAGACGGGCCAGGCCGACACCTATGCACGCAAGATTCAAATCTGCGAACGCGCCTACAAGCTACTCGTCGAAGAAATCGGCCTCCCGGCCGAAGACATCATTTTCGACCCCAACATCTTCGCGGTTGCGACCGGCATCGAGGAGCATGCGAACTACGCAGTGGATTTCATCGAGGCAACGCGCTGGATCAAGCAGAACCTGCCGCACGCAAAAGTGTCAGGCGGCGTCTCCAACGTGTCCTTCTCCTTCCGAGGCAACGACACTGTGCGCGAAGCAATTCATACCGTGTTTCTCTACCATGCCATTCAGGCCGGCATGGACATGGGCATTGTCAACGCCGGCATGCTGGGCGTGTATGACGAGCTCAACCCCGAATTGCGTGATCTGGTCGAGGACGTCGTGCTGAACCGCCGTCCCGACGCGGGCGACCGGCTGGTTGAAGCAGCAGGAAAGTTTTCCGGCCAGCGGAAGGAAGAAACCGAGGAGCTGGCCTGGCGCGATGCGCCGGTGGAAGCGCGACTGTCCCACGCTCTCGTCAAGGGCATCACCAGCCACATTGTCGAGGACACCGAGGAGGCACGGCTTAAAGCCGATCACCCGCTGAAAGTGATTGAAGGCCCGCTGATGGCAGGCATGAATGTGGTCGGTGACCTGTTTGGCGCAGGCAAGATGTTCCTGCCCCAGGTAGTCAAATCCGCCCGGGTGATGAAGCAGGCGGTTGCCCATCTGATGCCTTACATTGAAGCCACCAAGGCTGCGGGGGCGGTGCAAAACAACGGCAGGATCGTGATGGCCACGGTCAAGGGTGATGTGCATGACATCGGCAAGAACATTGTCGGCGTCGTTCTGCAATGCAACAACTTCGAGGTCATAGACCTGGGTGTGATGGTGGCTGCTGACAAGATCCTCGACACCGCAGAAGAGGAGAACGCGGATATTGTCGGCCTGTCCGGCTTGATCACGCCTTCGCTGGAAGAAATGGCCAGCGTCGCCAAGGAAATGCAGCGCCGTGGCATGAAGCAACCCTTGCTCATCGGCGGCGCCACCACTTCCCGCGCGCACACCGCCGTCAAGATCGAGCCCAACTACGCACAGCCGGTGGTATGGGTGCCGGATGCATCCCGTGCCGTGGGCGTGGCGACCTCGCTGCTGTCAAAGGGCTTGCGCGAAACCTATGTTGCCGAGGTCAAGGCCGACTACGCCAAAATCCGCGAACAGCACGCCGGGCGCGGCGAAGCACGCCGGCTGCTGCCGCTGGAAACCGCACGCGCGCGCGGGTTCAAGACGGATTGGAAGACGTACTCGCCACCCGCACCAAAGCAAACGGGCATTCATGTGTTTCGCGACTACAACCTGGCCAAGATTGCCGCACTGATCGACTGGACACCCTTCTTCCAGACCTGGGAACTGGCAGGCCGCTATCCGAAGATACTTAACGATGCAGTGGTGGGGGAAGAGGCAACCAAGCTCTTTGCCGACGCTCAGGCCATGCTGCGAGAAATCATCGGCGAGAAATGGCTGGCTGCCCATGGTGTCATCGGTCTGTTCCCGGCCAATACGGTGAACAGCGACGATATTGATATCTATGCCGACGAGTCGCGCACGCAACCCCTGATGACCTGGCACAACCTGCGCCAGCAAATGGAAAAGCCGCTCGATCGCCCGAACCTGTGCCTGGCCGATTTCATCGCCCCAAAGGAAACCGGAGTGAAGGATTACGTCGGTGGCTTCGCCGTCACGGCCGGAGGCGGTCGTTTTGATGAAAAACTCAAGGAATTTGAACAGGCCCACGACGACTACAACGCCATTCTGTTCAAAGCCCTGGCCGACCGATTGGCCGAGGCGTTTGCGGAAGAGCTCCATCAACAGGTACGCATGGAATTCTGGGGTTATGCGCCAGACGAGGAGTTAAGCAACGAGCAACTCATCAATGAGGAATACCGCGGCATCCGCCCTGCTCCAGGCTACCCCGCCTGCCCTGAGCACACTGAGAAGGGTCCGTTGTTTGCGCTCCTCAACGCAACAGAACACACAGGGCTGACCCTGACCGACAGCTTTGCCATGTGGCCAGCCGCCGCCGTATCCGGGTTCTATTTAAGCCACTCACAATCCAGTTACTTCGCGGTCGGCAAAATCGGCCGCGATCAAGTGGAAGACTACGCCCGGCGCAAGGGCTGGGAAGTCGCTACCGCGGAGAAGTGGCTTGCGCCCAGCTTGGCATGATTTGAAACGAAAGGGTCAGGGTCGCCACCAGCGCAGCACTCGACGCAATCGCGGGACCTGCTTTTCAGATTTCCCACTCGCCTTTTCTCACCTTATCCCACCAGAACAGTGCAGTAACAGTCTTGGTTTCACAGATCTCGCCGCGCCGTATCATGCTGATTGCCTCATCAAATGGCACTCTTAGTATTTCCAGAAATTCGTCATGGTCACGTCCATGCCCAATTTGCTCCAGCCCCCGAGCCAGATAGAAGTACATGATTTCATTGCTGTAGCCGATGGCCGGATAGAATTCGAACAGAAAGCGCATCTCCGAGGCCCGGTAGCCTGTTTCTTCGATCAGTTCACGACGGGCGCACGTATCCGGATCCTCACCCGGGTCAACCTTCCCGGCAGGGACTTCAATGAAATCGCGGCGCAAAGGATAGCGATGCTGTCGTTCCAGCAGGACATCACCATTATCAAACAGAGGAAGAATGACAGCCGCACCGGGGTGCACGATATATTCCCGGGTTGTAGTCTGGTTGTTTGGAAGTCTTACCTGGTCACGCCGGGCATGCAGCAACCGCCCCTGACACAGAATTTCGGTTGAGAGTTCGGTTTCGGTCAGGTCCATGGTTTGTGACACCTTGAGCTAGAATAAACAAACTTGTCTGATCAATACCGGAGTTTCTCATCGACGGCAAGTTGCCCCACCACCATTTCCGCCAGTGGTCTCATGCTTGATGTCATTGAGAACGGCATTCATCATGCCCTGGATCATTGTCGGTCAAGTTCCGGGGGAGTGAGTTTATTCCCGGGGGAAAGGCGAGGCCAGCCTTTCCCCGTGGTTCGGGCGCGGGCTTTCGAACTTGCCGCAGTCCTTTCCCCCGCAAGGTAGAAAGCCGGCTCCGAAATTCCTTGAGTTACCCGTACCGGGTACCAAAAAAAGCCGGGTGGCATGACCACCCGGCTAACCGGAGGAGACGACTTGTCGTCTCATTGCGGAGAACACTGTTAACAAGTATTAAGCGTAAAGGCAGGGGCAACGTATGCCTATATGTCAAAAGTTATAGTTTTCTCCCATGGCGTGGTTAATATTCACACGTCGCAGGAAGGTACGTCTATGAAGATACTGCTCGCTGATGATCATCCACTGTTCCGTGAGGGCGTTAAACAAGTTCTCTGCCAACTGGATGAGCATACTCAAATAATTGATGCCCAGGACTTTCCAAGCCTTTTCATGCAGGCCCAAGTCAACCCTGACCTCGACTTGGCTTTGGTCGACCTGAACATGCCTGGCATGCCCGGGCACTCCGGCATACTCGAATTCCGCCAGCGCTTTCCTGACCTGCCTTTGGTCATCCTGTCGGCATCCGAATCCAGGCAGGATATCGCACAGGCAATCGATGTCGGGGCCCTGGGTTATGTACTTAAGTCTTCTCCCAGCTCAGTGATCCTCCATGCTCTCCAACTTGTGTTGTCAGGCGGCATCTATGTGCCTGCCATACTGGGTGATTCTTCGCCCGGCATTCAAAGGAATTCAGCACTTCTGACAAACAGGCCCTCCATTTCACTCACCACCCGGCAGATGGAAGTACTTAACTGTCTGTTGCAGGGCATGCCGAACAAAACCATCGCACGCAGTCTCGAACTTACAGAAGGGACGGTCAAGATTCACCTGGCTGCCATCTTTCGCGCCCTGAGAGTAAACAACCGGACGGAAGCGGTCATTGCCGCCCGCCAAGCCGGCCTGGATAGTGAACTGAGAAATACAGGTTCCTGAGCCAATCGCCATGGCCATTTCACTCCGCCCCCCAGGCCGCAAGGCGGGATTATGGAAGCAGGTCGGAGAAAGTGCGGGCATACGTACGCGCATCCTGTTTATCGCCATACTGCCCAGCATGCTGATCGCAGCTGCTTTGACGGTCTACTTCACGCACCAGATGATGCAAGACATGCAGCGCGCACTGGACAGCCAGGCACGACAATCAGCCCTGATACTTGCAGCTTCAGGACAATACGCGCTTATCAGCGGCAATCAGGAATTGCTCGCCGAGGTGATGCGTCGGGAACAGACTCGAACCGACCTGTCCTATGCCGCAATCTATGACAGAACTGGACCGCTCAAGGCTCAGCTCGGCGCAGCGCCACTCGGTGACCGCAATTGGCCCGAACAATTGAACGATGGGAAAGGTCATTTGATCGACGGCATCATTTATCGAGCCAATCCGATTGAATTACCCAAGCTGACGAATTCAAATGACTTACCGGATGCTGAACGCGAGGTAGCGGGAGTCAAAACACCTCTCGGATATGCCGTTGTCGGCGTCAGCACACAGGGAATTGTTGCGCAGAAGAACTCGTTGCTTGTTTCCGCAGGCTTCCTGTTGCTTGCTGCACTTGCGGCTACGATCTCCATGGTATGGAGGCTCTCAGCCAGGCTGAGTGGTCAAATCCGGCATATCTCCAAAACAGTCCATAGAATAGCCAAGGGTGAACTAAGCGTACGCGCAAGTGAAGGTGCGGCGGGCGAAATCGGACAACTTGGACGTGGAATCAACCAGATGGCCCAGGCATTATATGAAAACCGCAGTCAGCTTGAAGATCGAATTCTGGAAGCAACAGCAAGACTTGCTGCACAAAGGGACAAGGCTGAACGTGCCAGCATTGCCAAGTCCAAATTTTTTGCCGCTGCCAGCCATGATCTGCGCCAACCCCTGCACGCACTGGTGCTGTTTGTAGGCGCCCTGAAGGCGCGCATCCATTACCCGGAGGTTCGCACCCTTGTGGAGCATATCGAGGCCTCGGTGGACGCAATGGAAATGCTGTTCAACTCCCTGCTTGATATTTCCAGGCTCGACGCTGGCGTAATTGAAATCAACCGGCAACACTTTGCCGTGGATTTTCTGCTTGAGCGGTTGAAGAAGCAGTTCGCACCCCAGGCGACGGAGAAGGGATTGAAGTTTCGCGTCCTGCCTTGTGGATGCACCTTGTACAGCGATCCAATTCTGCTCGAACGCATCATTCTCAACCTCGTATCCAATGCAATCCGATATACCGATCGAGGTGGAATCCTCGTAGGTTGCCGACGTCGCGGCAAGAACCTGCTTATCCAGGTCTGGGATAGTGGCCAGGGAATTCCCGATGAACAACAGGAAACGGTGTTCCAGGAATTCTTCCAGCTCAACAATCCTGAACGTGATCGCAGCAAGGGATTGGGACTGGGCCTGGCCATCGTTGCCCGCCTGGCAATATTGCTTGACCTCCCGATCTCGCTGTCTTCCCGGCACGGGCGCGGAACAGTATTCGGTATCCAGGTACCGCTCGGTTCAGCACTTCTGGCAGAACAAAAAGTTCAGCCCCATGTCGAGCCAAGCGCGCTAGGAATCAATCTGGCTGTTTTGATCGACGATGAAGACGCCATACTCCGGGCCATGGAAGAATTGTTCGACAGTTGGAATATCGATCTCGTTGCAACCCGGTCGCTGGAAGAGGCTATCCAGGTATTAAATGAAACCGGACGCGCACCCGATATCATCATGTCAGACTATCGTTTGCCCGGCAATACGGATGGACTCAAGGTTCTCGCCGCAATGCGTCATCGCTATGGTGCGACCTTACCTGCCATTATCCTTACCGGTGACACATCACCCGAAAGCATCCAGATCTTCAACCAGGCCGGGTTCACCGTCCTGCACAAACCCTTGCGACCGGCACGATTGCGCTCGCTGCTGATCCACCTGTTCAGGCAAGCTGCAAAGACCCAATAAGACGCCGCAATATCTGCCGAGCCCTGCCCGGGCAGTTCGTTATGTGGATGCCGCAACCGTATAATTCTGACTTTATTTGGCATTTTCGCTATGCACATCCACATTCTCGGCGTTTGCGGCACCTTCATGGGCGGCATAGCGGCGATCGCTCAAACAGCCGGTTATAAGGTAACGGGCTGTGATGCCCAGGCCTATCCACCCATGTCGGATCAGCTGCGCGGGCTGGGTATTGAACTCATTGAGGGATTCGAAAAGGATCAGGTCAATGTTGGGGCGGACATTTTTGTCATTGGCAATGTGGTATCGCGTGGCAAGCAGCCGCTAATGGAAGAAATCCTAAATCGCGGGCTTCCTTACATTTCCGGTCCGCAGTGGCTGGCTGAAAACATCCTGTACCCGCTGAATGTTCCGGCGAAGACGCATGCAGCTGTTGGTGTGTTACCGCGGAGCCACGACGCGCCGCATGGAAAGTGGACTCTGGCTGTAGCCGGCACCCACGGCAAGACCACCACATCATCGATGCTGGCCTGGATTCTGGAAGACGCGGGCCTGAACCCAGGTTTTCTCATCGGAGGCATCCCACAGAATTTCGGCATTTCCGCCCGCCTCACCGATTCCCCCTTCTTTGTCATTGAAGCAGATGAATATGACACGGCATTTTTTGACAAACGCTCCAAATTTGTACATTACCGTCCGCGCACCGCGTTGCTGAACAACCTGGAATACGACCACGCGGATATCTTCCCGGACCTGGCTGCCATTGAGACCCAGTTCCATCATCTTGTGCGTACTTTGCCTGGTGAAGGGCTGATCGTCGCCAACCGCCGCGAGGAAAGCCTCAAGCGCGTGATCGAGCGCGGCTGCTGGACGCCCCTGGAATGGTTCGGCGCAGCCGACAACTGGTCTGCGGAGGGCGGTGAATCCTGCTTCGATGTTCAATTCAAAGGCGAAACGCTTGGCCACGTTGAGTGGAATATGATGGGCGAGCACAACCGCATGAACGCGCTGGGTGCCATTGCTTGCGCCCGACATGTGGGTGTCAGCGCACCGCTTGCCTGCGAAGCCCTGTGCCGTTTCCAGAACGTCAAACGACGCATGGAAATGCGCGGCACGGTGAACGGGATCACGGTTTATGATGACTTTGCGCACCATCCGTCCGCCATCGAGACCACGGTGGAAGGCTTGCGCAGCAGGGTCGGGACTGCGCGCATTCTGGCCGTGCTTGAGCCCCGCTCCAATACCATGAAACTTGGGGCGCTGAACGCACAACTCCCGGCCAGTCTCAAGCAGGCTGACAAGACATTCTGCTACGGTGCCAACCTGGGCTGGGATGCCAATGAAGTGTTCTCTGTCATGAACGGCAAGGCCGAAGTGCAAACTGATCTTGATGCTTTGGTCAGCGCCATCGCCAATGAGGCACGCCCTGGCGACCACATTCTTGTGATGAGCAACGGTGGTTTCGGCGGCATTCACCAAAAGATACTGGACAGGCTGGGGCAATGATCGTCTATATCCATGGCTTCAATTCGTCGTCCGGTTCGAGCAAGGCGCAGCAGCTTCTGGCCTGGCTAAAATCGCGGGGACGAGAGAATGAATTTGCCTGCCCCAATCTGCCGCATCGCCCCAGCCAGGCCGTCGATCTGCTGGAGGACATGATTGCAAGATCGCCTGCGCCAATCCGCTTGATCGGGTCATCCCTGGGCGGCTTCTATGCCACGGTGCTGGCGTCCCGCCACGCCGACATCAAGGCGGCGCTGATCAACCCCGCCGTCCATCCCCAGCTGCTGCTCAGGCAAGCTGTCGGGCCCAATCAGAATTACTACACGAATGAGACTTATGACTTCACGCGGGCTCATCTGGACGAAATGGCTGCACTTGATCTGCCCAGCCCCCTGCACCCTCAAAACCTGTTACTGTTGGTCGAGACGCAGGATTCCATTCTGGATTACCGCGATGCCGTGAACTTCTACAAGAACTGCCATCAAATGGTGTTGCAGGGCGGCGATCATGGCTTTACCCGCTTTGTTGAGCTGCTGCCCTTTATTGATATTTTCTAACCGCTTGGAAGTGCAAGAGGGCGTACATTCCCGCTTGCTCTGATGATTGATACGACATGTTCGTTTTTTATGAAGAAGACGGCCAATTCAAGACCGGCCGCATCATGCAGGAAAATGACACCAGCATTCAGCTCGAGTCAGCCAGCGGCAAGCGTTCAAAGATCAAGGCTGACAAGGTCGTCCTGCGCTTTGAAAGTCCTGCGCCGCATGATTTGCTGCTGCAGGCCCAGTTGATTCGTGATGAAGCCGACCCGGACTTTCTATGGGAAGCCGCTGGGCTTGATGAATTTGATGTGCAGGGATTGGCGGAAGACTATTTTGGCCACAAGCCTGCGGCCGCAGAAGCAGCCGGCCTGCTCATGCGACTGCATGAATCGCCGATGTATTTCTACAAGAAGGGCAAGGGTCGCTACAAGCCAGCGCCCAAGGACGCACTTGCGGCGGCCAAGGCCGGCCAGGAACGCAAGCAGCGCGAAGCCGCACAGAAGGCGGCATGGGTAGCTGAGCTCATCGAGTTCCGTTTGCCTGACCCGATAACACACCTTATTCCACGCATTGCCCTGAAGCCTGACAAGAACACACTCGAATTCAAAGCGTTTGAAGAAGCCTGCAATCAGACCGGACTCTCGCCGATCCAAATGCTGGATCGATGCGGCGTGATTCCTGATCGGGAAGCATTCCACAAGCAGGCATTCCTGCTGGAGCACTTCTCCGGTGGAGTCGATTTTCCTGAAATTTCCGAGCCCATCGACCCGCCCGATCTTCCTCTTGCACCGGTTTCTGCGTTTTCCATGGACGATGAAGCTACGACTGAAATCGATGATGCATTTTCAGTTGTGTTCAACCCGGACGGCACAATGCAGGTTGGCGTCCATATCGCCTGCCCGGCACTCGGCATACCTCCTGGATCACAGCTCGACAACCTGGCCCGCGACCGCCTGTCGACGGTTTACTACCCCGGCAACAAAATCACCATGCTGCCGGAGACCTTCATTCATCATTACACCTTGGGCGAACAACGTGAGTGTCCGGCCCTCTCCCTCTATTTGAACGTTGCAGCAGATTTTCGAATTGCCTCAACGGAGACTCGGCTGGAGAAGGTGCGCATCGCCTCCAACTTGCGCCATGAAAGCCTGGATGGTCTATTCAATGAAGAAACGATCGGCGTAGCCGGTCCGGACTATCCCTATCGAAGAGAGCTGGAATGGTTGTGGGGTTTTGCCGCCAACCTTGAAGCCGTCAGAGGTGCGGCTAACCAGACCAATCGGATCGATTACAACTTCAAGATCACCGACGGCAAAATTCTGATTGAGCCACGTCGGCGCGGCAGCCCGATCGACAAGGTGGTATCCGAGCTGATGATCCTGACCAATGCCACCTGGGGAAGTTGGCTTGCAGAAAAGCATGTTCCCGGTATCTATCGCAATCAGAGTCAGGGCAAGACCCGAATGGCGACGCAGCCCGGTCCGCATCAGGGCTTGGGCGTGGAGAACTACGCCTGGTCCTCATCCCCTCTTCGCCGTTATGTGGATCTGGCCAATCAGCGCCAACTCATAAGCCTTGTACGCGAAGAAGTGCCCGTTTACCCACCGCGGAGCGAATTGCTGTTTGCCATTGTCCGCGATTTCGAGCTGGCTTACGACGCCTACGCCGAGTTTCAGCGCAAAATGGAACGCTTTTGGTGCCTGCGCTGGCTGGATCAGGAGCAACGCACGGAAGTGACCGCACGCATCATTCGCGATGATCTGGTTCGTTTTGATGCTATCCCCTTTATTACCCGCGTAGCTGGTCTGCCTAAACTGGAACCGGGCACTGCTCTGTTGCTGACAATTCTGGAGAAGAATGAATTGGAGGTCGAGTTGCGTGCTGAGCTGAAACAAATACTTCCTGGCCCTGACTTCATTGCCCATGATTCCGTAGAATCGATGGCGAGCTAATATCCCTCAGAACGTGGCCGCAACACCTGCCTCCCTCGCGCTATCCACCCCATCCGAACAGGGGACACGCATGGCTTTTGCCTTGATGGCATCGGTCACGCTCCATGTAGTGCTACTCAGTTCCCAACTGGTCAAGGTCAACCCGCGTCTCTTCGAGGATGTCAATCAACCTATTGAAGTCGTTCTGGTTAACGCAAAGACCAAGGAGGTGCCTCTGAATCCCGATGCGCTGGCACAGGCGAATCTGGCCGGCGGCGGCAACACAAATGAGGACCGCCGGGCAAAGAGTCCGCTTCCGGTGACTTCCAACGATGAGGTGGGTGGAAACCAGGTTGCACTTCAGGCACGGGTCCACCAACTCGAAGAACAGGCCAAGCAATTGATGACGCAATTGAAAAGCCCGTCACCAGTCCAGACGGCAAGGCAAAGCGCTCCTGATCAGGAACCCAGCGAATCGTCGCCGACATCGTCCGAGCTGCTTCGGCAGGGCGCAGAAATGGCCAAGCTGGAGGCGCGAATTTCCCAGCAATGGGACGAATACCAGCGCCGTCCCAAACGTGCGTTCGTTGGCGCCAATACCAAGGAATATGCCTTTGCGCGTTACGTCGAGGACTGGGCAGCCAAGGTGGAACGCATCGGCAATCTGAATTATCCGGAAGCGGCTCGAAGGCAAGGCATCTATGGCAGCCTGAGGCTCACGGTTTCCCTGTTTTCAGACGGGCGCGTGGAGAAGATCGATATCGACCAGTCCTCAGGCTCAAAAATCCTCGATAGCGCCGCCATCCGGATTGTGGAAATGGGTGCACCGTATGCCCGCTTTCCCAAGGAAATGAAGGAGAAAGTTGACATTCTGTCGATTACGCGCACTTGGACTTTCACGCGCTCAGATCAGCTGGTTGGGGCAGAGTGATTCCAAAGCGATTGACTCGGGTTAATCGGTTCCTTCAGTCAGAACAGTGACAGGCCGGATTCAACGCCTGTTCACTCAAACAGCCAGCCTCTGAGGCTCGGCCCAAACGCCGGGTTATGCGACAGCCCGCGAACAATCATTGAAAGGGCAGGCTGAATTCCCTTCATCCAATAGATCATCGGGGCACGCCGTCTTCCCCCGACGCGAGAATCTTGCGTCATGGTCTCACCCAATCATTGACATTGGTAATATTCTTATAGTCTAATATTACTTATCGGAATCTGTTGAATTAACGCACTTATTTATCATGGAGCCACTTATGAATACTGCCAAAGCACTCTTGTTTGTAAGCACCGCACTCATCGCTTCAACCGGTTTCGCTGCAGGCGATCCCGTTGCGGGCGCCCAAAAGGCCGCTGTCTGCACTACCTGTCATGGCAACAATGCGTTCCCGGGCATCTTCCCACTGGTCCAGCTAGGCGGTCGCGATGCCGACAAGCTGGTCATAAAGACCAACAAATACCGCAGCGGCAAACTCATTTCCCCCATGATGAACATGGTTGTCATGCTCCTCAATGACAAGGACGTCGAGGATATTGCCGCCTACTACCACGGCCTGGGCAAACCCGCATTGCCGATGTCCGGTATTAGAGGGGATGAAGACATCCAGGCCAGCAACTAAGGGGCGGCTATGGGGCATCGGCACAAGCTGGTCTATGACCCGGTATTGCGCCTGATACACGCCTGGAATCTGGTGACCATCCTGGCGTTGGTGGTCACCGGACTCACCCGACTGTGGCTTGAACCCGGCGAGCTTTCCAGCCAGCTGCGCCAATGGCATCTCAGCCTTGGCGACGCACTGATACTTGGCCTGGTCGCCCGCTTGACTTGGAGTCTTGTTGGTCCTGAACATGCACGGCTGAAAGAATTCTGGCAACCAAACAGTTGGCTAAATGCTGTGCGGGAACGTCGAATCTTTACTGTCCCTGAACGCTTTGGCCACCATGGTCCTGCGACAGCCGCCTACATAGCAGTCTATGGATTGCTGTCTGGACTGGCGGTCAGCGGTCTCGCACTCACCGCCATCAAATTGGGAACCGGCCCATTTGCAGCCTGGCTGGCCTATGACATGAGATGGAAGGCACCCGTAATGACCATTCACCAGATCCTGGCCTACGGTGTGATCATGTTCATCTTCTTCCACTTCCTTGCGCTGATTATTCATCAAAAACGTCATGGCATTCCTGTCGCCCAAAGCATGGTTACGGGTTATCAATATCTGAGTCCAAAATGAAACTACTCGCCCTACCTTTGGCCTTGTTGGTTGCCCCGGTCATGGCCATGGCAGAAACACACGAGCAAATTCTCGCTTCCTACCAAGCTCAGGCAGGTGCTGGTTTCCGCCCCTCTGCAAACCGGGGCGAGAAATTCTTTCATGCCAAGAACCATCTTCCCAATGGCGAAATCGCGACCTGTATGGACTGCCATACCGAGAACCTGAAAGCCACGGGAAAGACCAAGGCGCACAAAGACATCGAGCCCATGGCTCCGGTGATTAATGCAAAACGCATTACGGATCCAGCCAAAGTGGAGAAATGGTTCCGTCGCAACTGCAGGGATGTGCTCGGTCGGGTCTGCACACCAGAGGAAAAGGCAGATTTCATTGTCTTTCTACTGTCGATTAGATAGAGGTCGCGGAATGGGCATTACATTCAGAAGCATACTGGTTTTACTGCTTGCACTGGGCATTACCGCCTACGCTTTGAACGCCAGCCGCGCGGACGATTACAACTCAACATTCCCACCGGTTAACGACAAGCTCACGCGTGATGAGTGTTCGGCGTGCCATATGGTTTACCCGGCCGGCCTGTTGCCTGCCCGTTCCTGGAGCCGGATGATGAACGAGCTGCAAAACCATTTTGGCGATGATGCCAGTCTTCCCCCACAGGAGATTGCATCAATCAAGCGCTACCTGACGGAGAATGCTGCCGACAGTCGTATGGCAAACCAGCTCATGCAGCGTATTGCCAGCGGCATTCGCTCCACTGATGCCCCATTGCGCTTTACTGAAACGCCCTACTTCGGTTATGTGCATGATGAAGTGCCGGGCTCGATCTGGAAACGCAGCAAAATTGCAAGCAAGGCAAATTGCATCGCCTGCCATACTCGCGCGGAAACCGGCAGTTTCAGCGAAAGGGAAATCAAGATTCCCAAGGAGTAAAGACCCCCGGCAGCTGGATCGGACTCAGGCTATTCTCTTAAGGCAATTCTGGTAGATGGCCAGCGCCTTTTCACGCTGGAGACTGTGCTCAACGATCGGCGCCGGATAATCCAGTCCAACGCACACCTTGCAGGCCTGTTGTACTGAAAGCGGCATTTTCCAGGGTGCATGAATGAATTTTTCCGGGACCTTTACCAGCTCGGGTAGATAGCGGCGGATGAACGTTCCCTGCGGATCAAATTTCTCTGACTGGGTCACCGGATTGAAAATGCGGAACCACGGCTGGGCATCACAGCCGACCGAAGCCACCCATTGCCAGCCACCCGAATTGGCCGCCAGATCATAATCAATCAAGTGTTTCGCGAAATAGCGTTCGCCAAGGCGCCAGTCAACGAGGAGGTCTTTGACCAGGAAACTTGCTGCCACCATGCGCAAACGATTGTGCATATATCCGGTCTGAGCGATCTGGCGCATGGCCGCATCCACCAACGGGTAGCCGGTTCGCGCCCCGCACCAGGATTCAAAATGCCCAGGGGGATTGGGCCAGACAATTTGTTCAAACTCCGGCCTGAAACAGTGGCCTTCAGCCACTTCCGGATGATGCCAGAGTACCTGCTGGTAGAACTCACGCCAGATCAGTTCTGACAGCCAGGTTTCGGCCCCCGCCCCGCCCAGGGCATGAGCGGTCGCAACCAGCTGGCGTATCGATATGGTGCCAAAACGCAGATGTACCGAGAGGCAGGACGGGCCCTTGACCGCGGGAAAATCCCGTGCCTCGCGATAGCGACGGATTCGCGCCAGAAAATCGTCGAATAAAGCATGTGCACCAGACGCGCCAGCCTCGAGCCCAAGCTCCCCGAGATTGGTGCGTTCGAAGCCCATTTTCTCAAGACTGGGCATGGCAACGGGTGCCTCGCCAGCCAGCCTGTCCCAATAGGACTCTACCCGATAAGGCCTGAGCTGAAACCCGTCGAGTTTTTTGAGCCAGGCATTCTTGTAAGGGGTGAAGACGCCAAAGGGTTTCGCTGCCTGGGTCAACACTTCATCTTGCTCGAAAATCACCTGGTCCTTGAACGGGTGAAATGCAACTCCTGCAGCTTGCAGCGCTCGGGATACCGCCTGATCGCGTTCCAGCGCATAAGGTTCGTAGTCGCGATTGCAATAAACAGCCTGCGCGCCCAGCTTTCTTGCCAGGTGCGGGATTTCGCGCCTGGCTGAGCCATGCAAAACGTGAAGCGTGCCCCCTTTTTCTTCCAATTCCTGCTTCAGTGCAACAACGGATCGCCAAATAAATTCAACGCGGCGATCGGCCTTGGGCAACCCCGCAAGGATCTCCGCGTCGAATAGAAATGTGCAGTGAACCTCCTTACTGGATTTGAGCGCATGGAAGAGTGCGGCCTGGTCAGTCAGACGCAAATCACGGCGAAACCAGATCAGTGAGCGGTCAAATTCAGGCATGGGCTTTGCTACAACAGGTTTATCGGAAGAAGATTCTTCCCCCAGTGTAAAAGAGGGCTTGTTTCCGTTCTAGGATTAAGATTAGCAGGTGACGGATATGGAAAATGTGAATCTTACCAATCACTTCCTGATCGCCATGCCTAACATGGCGGACCCCAATTTTGCCGGATCGCTCACCTATATTTGCGATCACACCGATCAGGGTGCCCTGGGTGTAGTGATAAATCGGCCGACAGACTTACAGCTTTCCGCCCTGTTCGACCAGATTGGCCTCTCATTGCCCGACAATATGGAGCAAATCGTCTATTTTGGCGGTCCGGTACAAACCGAGCGTGGCTTTGTCCTGCACACGCCCAACGGGCACTACAACTCGACCTTGGCCGTCAACAGCAATGTCAACCTGACAACATCCAAGGACGTGCTTGAGGCCGTTTCCCATGGCTCGGGGCCGAGCAAGTTCATGGTTTCACTCGGTTACGCCGGTTGGTCGGCCGGGCAACTTGAGAGCGAACTGGCGCAAAACGCCTGGCTTTCCGTGGTCGCCCGACCTGAAGTCATTTTTGACCTGCCGCCGGAAGAACGGCTGCCTGCCGCCATGAAACTGCTCGGTATCGATTTCACGCATCTGTCTGACGAAGCGGGTCATGCCTGAAGGCGGGTCCGTCCTTGCCTTCGACTATGGCCTAAAACGTACCGGTGTTGCTTCAGGGGAATTGGAGATCGGCGTCGCCCATCCACTGACCGTCATCCGGACGGAATCACCCGAAGAACGATTCAGCCAGATTTTACGCCTGGTCCAGGAATGGCAGCCTGTCTTGCTGGTCGTGGGCCTGCCCCTTCACCCAGATGGCGCGGAGCACGATTTAACCCGGGCAGCGCGCAATTTTGCAGCCAAACTCGAAAAGCGCTTTAAACTTCCCGTGTTTCTGGCTGACGAGCGCTACACCAGCCAGCTTGCCGAAGAAGAGCTGCATAATACCGGGGTCCACGGCAAGAAAAACCGTGATTTCCTGGATGCCGTTGCCGCCCGACTGATATTGCAGGGATTTTTTGATGCCCGACTCACTACCTGACGCCGAAGCCCTGGTGGCCAAACTGGCTGCAGCCATCACACCTGTCATCACAAGGGAAACAGCCCTGATAGGCATTCATACCGGAGGAGCCTGGATTGCTGAGCGGCTCCATTCCCGGCTTGGCATAATCCCGCCACTGGGCGTTCTCGACATTTCGTTTTATCGCGATGACTTTTCCAGCATCGGCCTGCATCCGCAGGTCAAGCCATCGCGTATCCCGTTTCAGGTGGAAGACCGTCCGCTCATTCTGGTTGATGATGTTCTCTTCACCGGCCGTACCATACGCGCCGCCATGAACGAGTTGTTCGACTATGGCCGGCCGGCCTCGATCAGGCTGGCCGTCCTGGTGGATCGGGGCGGCCGCGAGCTCCCCATCTGCCCCGATTTTTCCGCCGCCCAAATTAGCCTGCCGAACGACCGTAATCTGCAACTGTCCTGCGATACGAATAACCGGCTAATGCTGTCGCTCAAATAAACATGACCGCTGACCCACAACTCAATTCAGATGGCAACCTCAAGCATCTGCTGACACTGGATGGTCTACCACCGCGCATCCTGACCCAGATACTCGATACTGCAGAATCCTTCATGGACGTGGGCGAACGGGATGTGAAGAAAGTCCCCCTCCTGCGCGGCAAGGCCATTTTCAACTTGTTCTTCGAGCCTTCGACCCGCACCCGCACTACATTTGAAATTGCGGCCAAACGGCTATCGGCCGATGTGGTCAATCTAAACATCTCCACCTCCAGCCAGACCAAGGGCGAGACCATCCTCGATACCGTGGCCAACCTCACCGCCATGCATGCCGATATGTTCATCGTCCGGCACGGACAAAGTGGCGCAGCGCATTTCATTGCCCTGCACGCGGCCCCCCATATTTCCGTGGTCAATGCAGGTGATGGTCGTCACGCCCACCCCACACAGGGTCTGCTGGACATGTTCACCATTCGCCGCTACAAAGGCGCGTTCCACAACCTGCGCGTGGCCGTGGTTGGCGATATTCTTCATTCTCGCGTCGCCCGCTCGCAAATTCATGCGCTGACCAGCCTGGGTGTGCCGGAGGTACGGGTCATAGCCCCCAAGACCCTGCTGCCTACCGGTGTGGAACAGATGGGCGTGCACGTTTATTACGACATGCAGGAAGGGCTGAAGGATGTCGATGTCGTCATCATGCTGCGCCTGCAAAACGAACGCATGAAAGGCGCGCTGCTGCCTTCAGCCGGCGAATACTTCAAACACTATGGTCTGACCATGGAAAAACTGAAACTGGCCAAACCCGACGCCATCGTCATGCACCCGGGCCCGATGAATCGGGGCGTGGAAATCGACTCCGAAGTCGCCGACGGCCCTCAATCCGTGATTCTCCCACAAGTCACTTACGGCATCGCAGTGCGCATGGCAGTGATGAGCATCTTGACGGGTAATGTAACGGGGGCGACGGCATGAGCAGTAAGCAGGGGACCCATTTAATGGGGATGCGCACGCCCGCGAATGCCGTCAGTCGCCGACACCCCGACGCCCAAACAGCGAATAAGGCAACGGAGGCGACGGCATGAGCAGTAAGCAGGGGACCCATTTAATGGGGATGCGCACGCCCGCGAATGCCGTCAGTCGCCGACACCCTGACGCCCAAACAGCGAATAAGGCAACGGAGGCGATGCCATGAAGATCCATGTCAGGAATGGCCGCATCATCGATCCCAAGAACAGCCTCGACCAGAATACCGACCTCTACATTGCTGCCGGAAAGATCGTTGCCATCGGCCAGGCGTCAAGTGACTTCCACGCTAACCGCATACTTGATGCCAGCGGCTGCATCGTCTGCCCCGGCCTGGTCGACCTGTCGGTTCGCCTGCGTGAACCGGGTCTGGAATACAAGGCCACTCTGGAATCGGAAATGACTGCGGCGGCCGCCGGCGGCATTACCTCCCTCGCGTGCCCACCCGACACCGATCCACCTCTGGACGAGCCGGGGCTGGTGGAGATGCTCAAGTTCCGCGCAAAAAACCTGCCTGGCCCGCGTATCTATCCAATCGGTGCGCTGACCCAGCAGCTCAAGGGCGAGTACCTTACCGAAATGGCTGAACTGACTGAAGCCGGCTGTGTAGCCTTTTCCCAGGACGACGCGCCCATCACCGATACGCTGGTATTGATGCGCGCAATGCAGTATGCCTCCACCTTCGGTTACACCCTGTGGCTGCGTCCCCAGGACTTCTATCTCGCCCGTGGCGGCATCGCCCACGATGGCCCCGTAGCCTCCCGTCTCGGTCTGCAGGGCATCCCTGCCCTGGCCGAAACGGTTGCCCTGTCCACCATCCTGCTGCTGGCCCGGGAGACCGGTTGCCGTGTTCACCTGGCCCGGCTCTCCACGCACGAAAGCATTGCAATGATTCGCGCAGCCAAATTGCAGGGCATGAACGTCAGTTGCGACGTGGCCATAGCGCACCTCCACCTTAGCGAAATTGACCTCACCACCTTCGACAGCCAGTGCAACCTGATCCCGCCGCTGCGCTCACAGCGCGATCGTGATGCGCTGTGCGAAGCAGTCAAGGACGGCAGCATCGACGCGGTCTGCTCTGATCACGCCCCGCTGGATGACGACGCCAAACAATTGCCTTTTGGCGAGGCCAGTCCGGGCGCATCCGGTGTGGAGCTGCTGCTGCCGCTCACGCTTAAATGGGCGGCACAGCATCATGCGCCGCTCATGGATGCGATCGACCGGATTTCCTGGAAACCCTCCCAGATTCTGGGTATCCCTGCGGGCCACCTTTCAGTCGGAGCGTGCGCCGACGTCTGTATCTTCGATCCGGAAGGACGCTGGATTGTTTCACCCCAAAGCCTGTTGAGCCAGGGCAACAACACGCCTTTTCTTGGCCATGAGGTCAAGGGCAAAGTGCGCTACACCGTGATTGACGGGCATGTGGATTTTGAAGCGGCGGATGGCCGCTAAAACCAGGAGCCCTGTTCAGCTCTGATCAGTCATGCCCGGTTACGCTAGAATGCGGCTTTAGAACGCATCATTTCAGCCATGAGCGCATCCCGCCTGCGCGAAATCCCCTACAACTACACCTCGTTCTCCGACCGCGAAATCGTTATTCGCCTGTTGGGAGAGGACAGTTGGCGCATCCTCAACGAACTGCGCGATGAACGCCGTACCGGCCGCTCCGCGCGCATGCTGTTTGAGGTGCTGGGCGACATCTGGGTGGTGGATCGCAATCCCTACCTGCAGGACGATCTGCTGGCCAACCCCAAGCGCCGAGCTGCACTCATCGAGGCCCTGCGGCATCGGCTGAACGAAATTGACCGCCGTCGCCAGGGCAACGACAAGGTGGAACTGCTGTTGGCAGCCGGGCGCAACGCGGTGGAGAAGTTCGAGAGGGGGTTTGCCGAGACCTCCCGTCTGCGGCGCGAAATATTAAGAAAACTGTCGCGCCACACACGCAAGGACAACATCGCATTCGACGGACTCGCCCGGGTCAGCCACGTAACGGACGCCACCGACTGGCGCGTGGAATACCCCTTCGTTGTGCTCAATCCGGACAGCCAGGACGAAATTCCCGGCCTCGTGGCCACGTGCATTGAACTCGGTCTGACCTTGATTCCCCGTGGCGGCGGCACCGGCTACACCGGCGGTGCCATTCCTCTCACACCGACGTCCGCCGTCATCAATACGGAAAAGCTGGAGTCACTTTCGCCTGTTTCAACAATGACGTTGCCGGGCAGCGACAAGCAGTCCGCGGTCATCACTTGCGGCGCTGGGGTGGTAACCCGCCGCGTCATGGAAGCAGCGGAACAAAGCGGCCTGGCCTTTGCCGTCGATCCCACCAGTGCAGACGCGTCCTGCATCGGCGGCAACGTGGCGATGAACGCTGGTGGCAAGAAGGCCGTGTTGTGGGGCACTGCGTTGGACAATCTGGTGTCCTGGAAAATGGTTACGCCGGAGGCGGACTGGCTGGTGGTTACCCGGCTGGATCACAACCTCGGCAAGATTCACGATATCGAGACAGCGCGCTTTGAGTTCAGGCGTCTTGCTGCAGATGGCAAGACCCAACTTGGCGAGGCCAGGATTCTCGCCATCCCCGGCAAGCACTTCCGCAAGGTCGGTTTGGGCAAGGATGTCACCGACAAGTTTCTCGCTGGCCTGCCGGGCATCCAGAAGGAAGGCACTGACGGTCTCATTACGGAAGCGACGTTCATCCTGCATCGCATGCCCGCCTATGGCCGCACCATATGCCTGGAGTTCTTCGGCCAAGTGGCCGACGCCGTGCCCGCCATTGTCGAGATTACCGAGCTCTTTAAATCCCGGTCCGATGTGGTGCTCGCTGGCCTCGAGCACCTCGACAAACGCTATGTAAAAGCCGTGGGCTACGCCACCAAGGCCAACCGCTCTGGTCTGCCCAACATGGTCCTGCTGGCCGATGTGGCGAGTGACGATGAGAATGCAGTGGGCGAAGCCGCTTCGCACATAGTGCGCATGGCCAACCAGCGCGGGGGCGAAGGATTCATTGCAGTATCCGCCGAAGCGCGCAAAAAGTTCTGGCTCGACCGCGCCCGCACAGCCGCGATTGCCGCCCACACCAATGCATTCAAGATCAATGAGGATGTGGTCATTCCCTTGCCCCGTCTGGGCGATTATTCGGACGGTGTGGAGCAGATCAACATCGAACTGTCGCTCAAAAACAAGCTCAAGCTTGCTGACGCGCTGTTTGACTTCTTCTCTGGCGACCTGCCATTGTTCGAAGACGAGGAAACGGTGGCCGATCCGTCCCATACCGCCGACAGGCAAGAAAAAGCCCGCCTGCTGGTTGAGGATATTCGCACCCGCTGGCAGGACTGGCTGAACCGGCTAACATCTGATGAGGCGATGTTCAGGCAGATTCAGTCGGGCGAACTGCGCGCCTCCTGGAAGAACGACATTCGCAAACCTCTGCACCAGTTGTTCACCGGGCGTGAATACCAGCGGGTGCTGAGCCGCATGGATGAACTGCACCAGTCCGTCCTCAAATCCCGTGTATTCATCGCCTTGCACATGCACGCGGGCGACGGCAACGTGCACACCAACATCCCGGTCAACTCCGACAATTACACGATGCTGCAGGAAGCCAACGCCGCGGTGGCCCGCATCATGAAACTGGCCACGGATCTGGGCGGGGTGATTTCCGGTGAGCACGGTATCGGCCTGACCAAATTTGAATTTCTCACGCGCGAGCAGATCGAGACTTTTGCCAACTACAAGGACAAGGTCGACCCCCAGGGCCATTTCAATGCCGGCAAGCTGCTGCCAGGCGGCGATCTGGCGCGCGCCTACACACCCTCGTTCTCCCTGCTGGAAGCCGAATCGCTCATCATGGAACAGTCGGAGATCGGCAACATCGCCGACTCCATCAAGAACTGCCTGCGCTGCGGCAAGTGCAAGCCCGTATGCAACACACATATCCCGCGCGCCAACCTGCTGTACTCACCCCGCAACAAGGTATTGGCCACCTCCCTGCTGATCGAAGCCTTCCTGTACGAGGAGCAGACACGACGCGGCGTCTCGCTTGCCCATTTCGCCGAGTTTGATGATGTCGCCGAGCACTGTACCGTCTGCCACAAATGCAAGAACCCCTGCCCGGTCAACATCGACTTCGGCGATGTATCCATTGCCATGCGCAGCTTCCTGACGCATCAGGGTAAAAAGAAGTCCCGCCTCGCAACCAGAGCGGCGATGGCTTTTCTTACTGTACAGGACCCGGCTGCCATCAGGGCACTGCGCAAAGGCATGATCGAGTGGAGTTATCCACTGCAGCGCTTCGCCCACCGTATCGCCAAGACTCTGGGGCTGATACAGGGCCAGACCGCCCACCCCCCATCAACGGTCGGCGACGCACCCCTGCGGACCCAGATCGTCCACTTCATCAACAAGCCCATGCCTGGCGGGTTGCCGAAAAGAACCAGCCGTGCCCTGCTGGGGGTGGAAGACCCACGCATCGTGCCGGTGATCCGCGATCCGCAAAAAGCCACGGATGAAAACGAGGCCGTGTTCTACTTTCCCGGCTGCGGCTCCGAGCGGCTTTTCTCCCAGGTCGGCCTCGCCACCCAGGCCATGCTTTGGCATGTCGGCGCCACCACCGTGCTGCCGCCGGGCTACCTGTGCTGCGGCTATCCGCAAACCGCGGCCGGTCAGGAAGCCAAGGGAAACCAGATCAGCGTAAACAATCAGGTGCTGTTCCACCGCGTCGCCAATACCCTGAATTACCTGGACATCAAGACCGTCATCGTCTCCTGCGGCACCTGCATGGACCAGTTGCTCAAATACGAATTCGGCAAGATCTTCCCCGGCTGCCGCCTGCTCGACATCCATGAATATCTGCTGGAAAAAGGCGTGAGGCTGGATGGTGCCAAAGGCGTGAAATACCTCTACCACGACCCCTGCCACACCCCGATGAAAACCATCGCGCCGATGAAAGTTGCAACCGGATTGCTGGGCAACGGGGTTAAGCTATCGGACCGATGCTGCGGCGAATCCGGCACCCTTGCCGTCACCCGGCCCGACGTCTCCACCCAGATCCGCTTCCGCAAGCAGGAAGAAATCCACAAAGGCCGTGCCCAACTTGGGGCAACAGAAGGCGAGACCGTCAAGCTGTTGACCTCCTGCCCCTCCTGCCTGCAAGGATTGGCGCGTTATGCAGACGATACCAACATTGACCCCGATTACATCGTGGTGGAGTTGGCCAAAAACCTGTTGGGGCAGAACTGGATGTTTGACTACATCAACCGGGCAAATCAGGGTGGGATAGAAAAGGTGCTGTTGTGACGTGAGCAGCGTTTGCCTAAATTGACGCGTATTCCAGTTAAAACAGCCACCCTTAATGTTGTGTTTGCGCTAGATATCGAACGTCGAAGCACGGAAAAGACCGACCGTCGCAGTTATCTGCTTGAGAGTCTCGTTAAGGCTGGAAACGGGGATTCGTGGAATGCAGGGTGGACAGTGGCCGCGGACCCAGCATGGCCACTTTATGCCAGTACGATAATTTGGATCGCTACACTGGGCCATGAGACGCATTGCAGCCGTGCTATCGACGGATTGGCCAAAGCGTGTGAATTCATCTTTGGTCAAGGACGTGCCTGAAACACAAGACCGGGCGCTGTGAGGCGCGGACGAACCTAACGGAATCGGCAAATTTTACACTCCAGCAGAAATGGGTATTGTAACTAATTGATATTCCACACGATGCTAGGTTGGCGCGGATCGTGCTTAAAAAGCACGCGTGCGAGCCGGCAGCTTCGCTTCAGTCGGGTCGCTATTAACTAACTCCGCATCGGTGCAGAAGGTGACTTTGCAATATGCGGTCGCAAGAAATCTGAAACTGGAGGAAATTATGTCTACATGGTTGCTTAAATCCGCCGCTCTCATCGGCTTGTCGCTCCTGGTTGGGTCTGCTAATGCATTCCCGTTGCTGCCAAATCTCACCAATCTCAACTTTCTTCAGTACACAGGTGCGGCGCCCAAGAATTCCTTTAACGCAGTCAATCCGGTCGGCTGGACTGGGGGCTCTGGCCTTATCTTTATCGATGCTCCGGGTACTTCTGCAAGTGATCCGACAACGGCGTGCGGACCCACTTACCTCAGCACGTACGGATGTCCCAGCACGCTAGCTATCCCCGGCGGCTACAACTTGGTTGAGGCGGACGGCAATCCTGACTTTGAGAGCGGGTTCAACTACACCGTTACAGGCTTGACTGCCGGGCAGACCTACACGCTGAGTTTCTACCAGGCGGCCAGTCAGCAACGGGGCTTTACGGGCGCCACAACCAATCAGTGGATTGTCTCCCTGGGCACCGCCGGGCTCACCGACTGCGCCGGCTGCCTTGGTGGCGGCAATAGTTCTTATTCCAACGCGGATCCGACCGCATCGATCGTGGCAACACCGTTGATGACCGTTCCGTCCCAAGGCATGGTTGACTGGAATTATGTCTCGGTTGATCTCACCGCCGACGCTTCGACCCAGTTGCTGAGCTTCCTGGCCTGGGGTAATAACGGCAACACCGCCAATCTCCCACCGATGATCTTCCTGGCCGGGGTGAATTCACAACCGGGCCTCAATTTGCCGGAGCCAACAACCGTGGCGCTTTTCGGTCTTGGGCTCTTGGGTCTTGGCGCAAGCAGGCTGCGTCGGTCCCCGAACGCAGTTTGACGGCCTGACCGCTCAGCGGCCATCCTGCCTTCAGTTCAGGCGGCGATGGCCGTTGTCGTTTGCATGACAAAGACTCAGGATATTTGACCGTGCCGTCTTTTCTCGATCAACAGCATCTCTTGGCGCTCGTCCGGGAAATCATTAGGCTCAGCGTGTGGCTTGCCCTGCTCGCGGTTATCTTCCTGCCGCTTGAGCGACTGTTTGCATTGCATCCGCGAAAGATTTTCTGCAAATCGCTCGCCCAGGACTTGAGCTATTATTTCATCAGCGGGCTGGTCCCTGGCCTGTTGATGGCTGTGCCGCTATCCTTGGCTGCTTATGGCGCTCATTCCATAGTGCCATGGCGCGTGCAATCCGCCGTCGCCGCATTGCCGTTATGGCAACGCGCCCTTGCTGGACTGCTGGTCAGCGAGATTGGCTTCTACTGGGGCCATCGCTGGGCGCATCAGATTCCTTTCCTGTGGCGCTTTCACTTGATCCACCATAGCGCCAAGCAGATCTACTTTTTGATCAGTTCGCGGGCCCATCCGGTCGACAACGTGTTCATCCGACTATGTGGCTTCATACCAGTTTACGTGCTTGGCATCGCTACGCCGCTAACCCCTGAGGGCGGTACCGTAGCAGCTTTGCTTGTGCTGGCCCTGACAATGTGGGGTTTCTTCATCCATTCGAATTTGCGCTGGCGGTTGGGTCCGCTGGAATGGCTGTTCGCCACTCCCCACTTCCACCACTGGCACCACACGCTGGGCGAAGAACGGGATCGCAATTATGCGTCGATGTTGCCCGTGATGGACTGGATCTTCGGCACGCTCCATCTGCCCCGGAAACAGTGGCCATCGGCCTACGGCATCGAGGCGAAACTGCCCGCTTCGTTGGGTGGACAGCTGATCTATCCGTTACGCCCGCTGCCGCCTCAAGAGCATTTACCTGAGACCGTCGTAGCGGATCGGTAATCAGCTGCAAGTTGTCGATCCCCAAATCGACGATGTCGCTGTGACCAAAGCCACAGTCTCGGTGGCGTGGCATAGCCAAGCGACGTGCGCACAAAGCGGCGTCGACTCCGCGGTGGCCAGGTCAGCTGCGCATGCCGAACTTCTTGCTTACGCTGCGAAGCAGACCTTCAGACGGCAAGCCGGCACCGTCCCTTTCGCCCCCTAGAGGCGGAGCCTGAGTGAGTTCCGCAGCAGGGTGCTGGGTGTGCCACCCTGCCACGGCGAGTTAGTGAGCCGCCCGACTGGACAGACTACCGAGGGAATCCGAAAGGCATGGCGTAGAGGGGCGGCGTTCTCCTTGGTGACGCTCCCTTGGCCGGGCAAGAGGAAGTTACTTGCCGTCGGACAATCCACGACAAGGCTATCTGCCCACGGGGCAGCGGCATCATCACCGGCTCAACCGTGCAGCGGGCCACCTCAACGCCTTCACGGTTGAGCTGACGCCAAAGCTTGTCCACGCCGTAGACCTGAGGTTGGCTTGCCAGACACGTTGAATTTGAGGGGCCAACACCTCTCATCACGCTGGGCACGGACACAGCGCAGGGCTGGGTTGCGTATCCGCGCGGCATGACGTCGATATCCCGACGGGGCAACCTGCAATACCGTGCAGATCGGCTCGACCCCGAAAGTGCCACGATGCTGGTCGATGAA
>JBAUMF010000012.1:0-91384 GCA_049578545.1 Thiobacillaceae bacterium | reverse complement strand
GGGGACTGCCGCCAGCGGTGTTCGCATCCACCTTGCGACACACGCCGGGCCAAGCCCAGGAGAATTTGGTTACACTTTGCAGCGATGGACTCTAAATCAGACTGCTACTGAAAAAGGGGGCACGTCGCCTCTGACTCAATTTGTTTTTCGATGAACTGAATAACATCGTCCTCAAACTCTTTATAGGTCTTTGACCAAATCGCTGTTGTGTCTCGACGCATTTCGCTTTCAGGAAGAATATCCCCGGTCTTCTTATGCTTAAGCTCACCAGTTTTCAGATATACAGCTTTGTAGAGTCGGGGTGACACCCCCTGATAGGGAACAAACCGCACTTTGTCCTTAGAGTCCTCCTCCGGTTTGTTGTCGGCAATCGAATCCTCATGAAGATCAATCGCCATGCTTTTTGCATAGGGCTCAAGGTATACGACTCTCTTTATGCCAGAGGCCACTATATGTCGAGCACAATTGTGACAAGGATAAGTTGTACTGAAAAGAACCGCGTCATCCGGTAACTTTGTTCCAGAACGGACTAGCCCAAGAAGCGCATCCATTTCGGCATGCACTGATCTGGAAAACTCGATTAATGATTTTACGCGAGTAGGCTTTAAGGCTTCCCCGATCTTTTCGACCGTTGTTTCATCACCAAGTAACTTGGATTCCTTTAGCCGTTCAAAAATCTCGTCAATAATTAGCTCTTGTTGAACAGTGTTGCTGCACTTTCCCCTTACTTTGAAACATCTATCATCGCCCGCCGATTCATCGTACGAGCCGCCGCCAAATTTGGGAACCTCATTCGCGCCAACTGAGATAAGGTCTCCATTTGAATCCATTATTGCTGCGCCCACTTGCCGAGAGAGACAACTGGAACGCATCGCGGCTGCCTGCGCATGGTACATCCCTCGCTCATCGCTACGAGGGCGGTGTATCTTTCCGGTGAATACTATGTCGAACAAACGTTTAAGTTCATCCGGAAGGGTAAATTGCTTAACAACCTCGCGGCTAGGTGTGTTGTCAACAAAATAATCAGCTCGATGAAAAGTGTCATTAACTTGTTGCCCGAACTTATTTTCCGAGTCCTCTGCATCTCGCTGAACAAGCCTTCTTAATTCCCCATCACCCGGGTCATCAATGTTTAATTTCGTTTGAAGCCGCGCAGTTCTAATGTCCGGCCTACATCCAACTCCGATTAAACAAAATCCATTTCCATAAACGTGGCGCAACAAGTCCACTTCGTGCGGGTGTTTTAAGGAATCCAATATATAGACGTTCTTCGCGACGTCGCCTTGGGGGCCACGTAACTTCTTTATTTCGCGAATCATGTACGCAGCAACAGCGCCGTACTCAGAGCTCTTAAAACGCAAATCATCCCCAATTCTTTGATACTCAATCGTTCTCTTGATTGGGGATATACCCCCGCTTGGAGTAACAAGGAGAAAGAGGCCTTTCTCATCCGAGAGCTTGAAAGGCTTTTCGGCGGGCTTTGCGGTGCGTATTGCGGTATCAGTGAGAGCCATTGGGGGTAACTCCTTTCGCAATCCTTGCGGTTACCCCCTAAGTTACCCCCAGTTACCCCCGGATTGCAATAGCTCTAATGGGATGGCCTTGGATATAAAGGAGGCCGTAAACCTTGTTTTTGTTGGGTTTTGTGGCCTTCTATGGACATTGCTGGATTAATGGATGGTGGAGCGGAAGGGGATCGAACCCTCGACCTTCGCATTGCGAACGCGACGCTCTCCCAGCTGAGCTACCGCCCCAATCGTGCGAAATTATAGCCTAATAGCCAGACTTCGACCTGTCCATAAAGGCCAGCCGAGCGCCCTCCCGGGCCCCGGTGTGGCCTGCAAGAGGTCCGCAGGGTGGCGCGCACTGGCAGAACCGAAGACTTGACTTGTTGCATTTCCACATCGTTATTGAAGTGGCAGCCCTGCCGCAATCGGGGAGGGACAGTGATGGCTGTCGAGCAAGCGGTGGAGAATTGCTGGGTGCAGCCAAGGCCTGCCTGGCCAAGGGCGAGGACGGAGGAAGAGCTTGCACAAGCCCAGGTGGTTGGGTTGCTGCCGGAATTGGGTTTGTCGTTACCGAAGACGGGTGAAGCGATTGAGTGTCGATGCGCTGGGCGTGGTGGGAGAATTCTTTCCGGCGAGCATTACTTGAATAAGGAGTGCAGACGCAGCGATTGGCCCCTTCACCACTGCTTGTTCAAAGTTGTAGAAAGAAGCCGAAGACATCGTCTCGGCCATGCGAGCAGCCTTTCACGGATGATGGTGCAGACTCTCAAAATTGTTACGCTGCCCGTCTACAAACGCGTATGGCCTCGATAGAACCCAATATTTTTGTCGGAATATTTTACACTTTGACATCTCCGCAACTTTGTGATACTGAGCTTGAATCATATTTTTCTTATTACTTTCAATGGCATGCACGCTAATCCTCTTTTTGCGGCACGATTTATGCGTGAGTACTCACTGTCCAAAATTGTGGTAGCTTTCGCAGTGGATATGGAATCTAGTCCAGTTGCCCTGGCCCAAGGGCTTACCAAGGAGTCGAAAATGAAAAGACCACATGCTTTGCGCTCAGTTCGTCGCTCTGATTGCGACGATCGCTATTTCGAGAACGGGAGTGCGGTTCGTCGGGCTCCTGCCGTATTGCTGGCCGGGGCGCTCCTGTTCGCCAGCAGCGGAGCGATGGCTACCGGTATTACTTACGCCCTGAATAACTATAATGACGGGGGCGGCAATGTCCTGTCCGGGACCATTACTACGGACGGCAGTACAGGCACCCTCAACCCCGGCAACATCGTAACGTCTACGTTCACCGCAACAGGCAATCCGGCGTTTACGCTGAGCGGCGCAAATGTGGTGTGCGGCAGCGGGTGTTTCTCGGCGACCCTGTCGTTTCTGACGTTTGATTTCAGTGCCAACAATTTTGCGCAGCTTGGTTCGCTCCCCGGAGATGTTGTCATATTCAATGGCTCCGGGACTGGCGGTACGGGTGGAGTTTCGGCTTCAGGACCGCTAGTCGGGTGGACGGACGGCACGACGGCGGACATTGTGGGCCAGGTCGGGGCGGCTAGCGTGACCGTCGCAACCGCGGCGGTACCCGAGCCCGCCACGCTTTCCTTGCTGGGCCTCGGCTTGGTTGGTCTGGGGTTCACCCACAAACGATCGCGCGCGCGGCAGGCCAGGGCAGTCTAGTCTTCCCAGCCCCGCGCGGCACCCACGCCTCCATCGCGCGCGCATTCATCCAGACGAGCGGCACCTGTGGGTGCCGTTTCCTGTTGCTGATAAAGCCGATGAAGCCGTGGCGTGGATTCTGCCGCGTTCCAGCGTGCAGCATTCGCCATCGGTTTTCGTGACCCTACTCAACGGGCCGAAACGAAAGCGGGCAGCGTGAAGCAAAATCTCCAGACGCCGAAGAAGCGCACAAAATCAGGGGCTCAGGTTGTGTCAATAACTGATTGGATGTAATCTTCCCAAGTCGGTAGCGGTTCGACATACGTAAAGGCAGCAAATAGCCTTCCCTGTCCCTTGTTCGCGAGATACGTCCATGCCTTCATACCTGAGATTGACCCTGGTCACCACGTTGTACTTGTCGCTCCTCGCGTGTGGAGGCGGCGGTGGGGGTGGCGGCTCTGGCCCCGTCGCTTCGACCGATTCGTTTCCTGCAGCTACCGCGTTGCAGAATCAAACCGTAAATGGTTATGTTCAGAGTTTCACGGTCACGGGCACGCAGACCGTCAGCGGCACCACCTACAACGTTTCCGGGACAGGCACGATAACCGTGTTGGCCGCCAGCTCGTCGAGCTTTGAGGGGCAAGCCGCCCTGCTGAATGACGAAACTGTCAGCGGCACACTGACGGTGAATGGCGCATCTGCTCCCTTCTCCACGACCACGCAGGTGTACTCCACCCCAGGCTACGCCCCATTCGGGCTCGTTGTCTTAAGCCCACCAAACCAACCCAGCGCAGCTGAATACTGTGTGATGCAGGGTACGCCGATCATACCCACAACGGTCAAGGTCGGAGACAGCGGCGCGATCGGAACCTACAACTGCTGGAGTGATAGCTTCAAGACGACGCCCATTGGCACCGGCCAGCTAAGCTATGTGGTTGAGGCGGACACGGCGCACACGGCCATCGTCAACCTGACTGAGAAGGATTACGACAGCACCAGCACCCTTACACTGACGGACCAGCGTCGATGGAGAATAGACACCAACGGCAACCTCACCTGGGTGTCGGAAACCGCGACAGGTCCAAGTTTCTCGTACGTCTTCAAATAGGTGAAATCGCCGGTGAAGGGCGCGGAAATCTGACCATCAGAGCAGCGGATGCCAGACTGTCACCTTGGCCAATAGACATCTTTGGTCCAGGTACGGCGGTCTGACAATCCCCATCTCTTCTGCCATGTTCGATCCTGACATCCGCCTGCCCGGGGGCTGCACAGTCATTGGCTCTCCGCCGGGGCCAATGACCTAAACAGATTCGGTCCCGGCAATCGCGGCCGATATCAGCAAGCCGGGATTACCTGAGTGCTGTCGCCATATCAAGCAATGTCCGGAGCCGCTCGTCGCCTGTTGACTTCAGGTTTCACAGCCAGCGATGGCGTACGCCTGCGTCTTGGCGAAGGGGCAGCAACGTCACGCCAATTTACCCGGTGTCCACCAAGTTCCTTGTGGTTGCCTCGCAAGCAGGCGCCAGCTCGTGTAATCGCCACTCCTTGGCTCATGCGTGCTGCTGTTCGGCAAATCAGACAAACAAGGCCAACCGCACGAATGGGGCCTTGGAAACAAAATTGCCACAGATTTCGCTGTGGCAATTGTGGCCTGGATCGTACCTGGAATACTTCAGCGAGGATGCGTAGTTACCCGCTCACGCATGAATTCATCTATGTTTCTATGTTTTGGCCTGGCATTCGGCGGGTATTCTTCTTACAGCCACTCGCAATCACTTGAGCTTGGTTTCCTTGTACATCACGTGCTTGCGGGCCTTGGGATCAAACTTCATGAACTCCATCTTTCCCGGCGTGGTCTTCTTGTTCTTCGTGGTGGTGTAGAAATGACCCGTACCAGCGGTTGATTCGAGCTTGATCTTGTCGCGGTTCTTGCTTGCCATGTTCTACTCCTTAGATCTTCTCGCCCGCAGCGCGCATTTCGGCAAGAACGACATCAATGCCCTTCTTGTCGATGGTGCGCAGCGCCGCATTGGTCAAACGCAGGCGGATATAGCGGTTCTCGCTTTCCACCCAAAGACGGCGTTCCTGCAAATTGGGCAGAAAGCGACGTTTGGTCTTGTTGTTGGCGTGGGAAACGTTGTTTCCGACCATCGGCTTTTTACCGGTTACCTGGCATACGCGAGCCATGATGCGCTCCAACTGGATTTGGAAAAACGCGATTTATACCATGAAAAGTGCGCTCAGAGCAAACCCGATTCGGCAAAGGAGAGGATTTGGGTGCCGGCGACAATGAAGTGATCAAGCACTCGCACGTCGACCAGACCCAATGCCTGCTTGAGCTGCTGCGTCAGCAGTCGGTCGGCCTGACTGGCTTCGGCCACGCCCGAAGGATGATTGTGCGCCAGGATGAGTGAGGCCGCGTTGTGGGCTAGCGCGCGTTTGACGACCTCCCGCGGGTAGACGCTGGTCTGGGTCAGGGTCCCGCGGAAAAGTTCTTCCAGGTCGATCACCCGGTTCTGCGCATCCAGGAAAATGGCGGCGAACACTTCATGGGATCGGTCTTTAAGGGTAAGCCGCAGATAATCCCGCACGGCCAGGGGGGAACTGAGCACATCGCCCTGATGCATCTGTTCAGCGAGGGCCCGGCGCGACATTTCCACGGCAGCCTGAAGCTGGGCATATTTGGCCAATCCCAAACCTGGTGCGGCGCAGACGTCTATTCTTTCTGCATTGCACAAGCGCGAGAGGCTGCCGAAGCGACCGAGCAACTCGCGGGCAAGATCAACCGCACTCTTGCCGGTGACGCCAGTACGAAGAAAAATGGCCAGTAGCTCTGCATCGGTGAGCGATTGCGCACCTCGGTCCAGTCATTTTTCTCGCGGCCGCTCGTCTGCCGGCCAATCCCTGATCGCCAAATCTGTCTCCCCACCTTAAAATCACGTTTTCACCTACTAGTTTAAGGCCATGCCGGATTTAGACGGTAAAACCATAATCCTTGGCGTAACGGGGGGCGTGGCTGCATACAAGGCAGCAGAGCTGACCCGGCTGGCGAAAAAGGAGGGCGCACGGGTGCGCGTGGCCATGACCGAAGCGGCTCAACAGTTTGTCGGACCCGCGACGTTCCAGGCCTTGTCCGGTGAGCCGGTGCTCATCGATCTGTGGCACGACGAAGGGAATGGCATGGCACACATACATGCCAGCCGGGACGCGGATTTCATTCTGATTGCTCCCGCCACGGCCGATTTTCTCTCGAAGCTGGCCTGCGGCCGTGCCGACGATCTGCTTTCCGCGCTTTGCCTCGCCCGATCCTGCCCATTGTATGTCGCCCCGGCAATGAACCCGGAAATGTGGGCCAACCCGGCCACAGTTCGCAATGCCATCCAGCTTCAGGCTGACGGCATCCTTCTTCTTGGCCCGGAACCGGGCGACATGGCCTGTGGCGAAACCGGCCTGGGGCGCATGCGCGAACCCGCAGACTTGCTGGCTGATCTTGTTGCCACTTTTGCCCCCGGCCTGCTCAGCGGCAAGACCGTGCTGATTACCGCCGGGCCGACCTACGAGCCGATTGACCCAGTGCGCGGGCTGACAAATCTAAGCTCCGGCAGGATGGGCTATGCAATCGCCCGTGCGGCTCATGACGCCGGTGCACAGGTGACACTCATCTCTGGCCCCACCTGCCTGGCTAGACCGTCGGGTGTCAAGCAACTGGACGTTACCCGTGCAGAGCAAATGCGCGAGGCAGTCATGACGCACGTAAAGAATACCGACATCTTTATTGCGGTTGCTGCTGTTGCTGACTATGCGCCCGTCTCTTGCAAGCCGCAGAAGATCAAGAAAAGCGGGTCTTCGCTCACTTTGGAGTTACAACCCAATCCTGACATTCTGGCTGAAGTGGCGCGCCTTGGGCGACCCCCTTTTTGCGTAGGCTTTGCGGCGGAAACGGAAAATCTGGAAACCCAGGCTCAGGCGAAACGCAAGAAAAAGAAGCTGCCCCTCTTGGTGGGGAATCTGGCGCAGGATACGATGGGCAAGGACGAAGCATTACTGGTCCTGTTCGACGACAACGGCGCCCATCCGCTGCCGAAAGCGGACAAGTTGACCTGTGCCCGCAGGCTGATCAAAGAGATAAGCCTTCGACTGGGTCCGACGAGGAACTGACAGCAACCGCAACACATCATGAATCTTGAAGTCAAAATCCTCGACGATCGCATTCGCGATCAACTTCCTCACTACGCCACAGCAGGCGCTGCCGGACTGGATTTGCGCGCGGCAATTGACATGCCAATCCGGCTTGGTCCCGGGGAAACCCAACTGATCCCCACTGGAATGGCGATTCATATCGGCGATCCAGGCTATGCCGCACTGATCCTGCCCCGTTCAGGCCTCGGCCACAAACATGGCATCGTGCTTGGCAACCTGGTTGGCCTGATTGATTCAGATTATCAGGGCCAGTTGTTCGTTTCCTGCTGGAACCGTGGCAAGACAGCCTTCACCCTGAACCCCATGGAGCGCCTGGCGCAACTCGTGATCGTGCCGGTTGTGCAAGCCCAGTTCAAGATTGTCGAAGAATTTGCCGAAAGTCACCGGGGTGAAGGCGGATTTGGCAGTACCGGCAAGCATTGACTTACCGCAGTCCGGCGCTCCGCCCGGTTTTCGGCGCTCCGCCAGCCTCATTGACCGCTCATGGCATGGTGCTTGCTATTTACTCTTAATACACGGGCCGCTTGCCCGAACTTAATAAAGAAAACAATTTCCGCCTATGGCACGACCATCACTGATGCGATTCGGTCTATTGCTGTCTTCGGCGCTGGCACTTATAAGCGCCATCGCAGTGGGGGGATTCTATGTACTTGGGCCCAAGCCCGGCCCCGAAGCGAACCAGGCAGATAGTCAACAGCGGCCCATCATGGCAAGTCAGATCGAGTTTCTGGCTTCGTCCATGCAGCGCCTTGCTGAGCACATTGCCACCCATCCCCAGACACTGGCTTGTTTCCAGACCCGCAACCCGGATGTGTGCCGCGCCCAAGCCGCCAATCTGCACGCCTTGAATGAGGAGGCCTCGACGCTGTTCGTAACCTCAGGCGAGGGGAACAACCAGCAGCTCCTGCCCGGCTTCGTACCGGGTGACACGCGCCAGCTGATTGATCACGTTGCGCGCAACAGCAGTGGCGTGTCCGCGTCAGTATTCAACCTGTCCGTTTCCCAGCCAGTGGTTGACGAAGATGGCAACAGACTGGGATTTGTCATCGTCGAGCAGCCTGTTCCCCAGGTGCAAATCCTGTTTGACAAATTGCCTCTCCCGGACTCCGGTGCCTACGCCGAACTTCAGCAATTGAGCGGTAACGGTGAAACAACTGTCTTGATGCGCCGCGGCAACCAGAATGCGCGGGGCAGCAGTTCGCCAACCACACTGTTAACCCTGTCTGGAACTCCGTGGAAAATTGCAGTCTGGAAGAATGGCGATCATCCTGTCCTGCAGGCCGTAGCGTATATCCTGGCTTGGCTGGTTATCTTTCTGACCATGGCCGTTCTGGTTGCTGGCGTTATTACAAACATTCGGAACCGCGTACTCGATAACCTGAAAATCATCGTTGGGCTGGCGAACGACCTGCGATTGCAGCGCCTGAAGACCGATTATCCAACCTCCCTTGCTGAATTCGAATCCCCCATGCGCAATCTCATGAAGCTAAGCAAGCACATGGTGGGCAAACAGAAGGAGGTCAGCACACAGGCCCGGCTGGATCACCTTTCGAAAGTTCATAACCGTCTGTCTTTTGAAGAAAAGCAAAGCGAGTTGTTCAAGACTCTGAAGGATGGCTGGACGCACAGCTTGCTGATCCTGGACATCGACAACTTCAAGCAGATCAATGACACATTTGGCCACGAAGCCGGTGACCAGATGATCATCGCGTTTGGCAAGGCGCTCAGGGAGAATCTGCGCAATAGCGATTTCATCGCCCGCCTGGGTGGTGATGAATTTTGCGTCATCTTCCCGTACACCCCGCTCGATCGGGCTGACGAGCTGGCTGAGCGCCTGCGCGACAAGATGCCGGATACCGTTGAGCTTATTTCCGGTGTCACCCACAAGCTGTCATGGAGCGGGGGTCTGTCCGAGTACAGCAAGAATGACACGTCGGAATCCGCCGCACTGTCTCGTGCGGATGCGGCATTGCTGGAAGCCAAGCGGGCCGGGCGCAACAATACCCGCGTTACTGCCGCCGCCTGAGCCCGCTTATTAACATCGCTGCGACGAGCAGCCCAACACCCAGCACGACTGGATAATTGCCCCAGAGCACGTAAGGTGTCGCGCCCGCATAGCCTTGTGCCCGCCCTTGCAGGATTGCTCGCCGAAAAGGCGCCAGTTCGCTCACGACGCGCCCCTTCGCATCGATGATTGCAGTTGAACCGGTATTGGTTGAGCGCAACATCATGCGACCGGTTTCAAGCGCACGCATTTGTGATATCTGGCGATGCTGGCTCGCCGCAAAGCTATCGCCAAACCAGGCGTCGTCACTGACATTAACCAGCAGCGTCGCCTCGGGCAAAGCGCGAATGATCTCTTCGCCAAACACATCCTCATAACAGATGTTCACGGCAATTCTCTGGCCTGCCACAGCCATGGGAGGCTGACTTTCAGCGCCCCGTGATATATCAAAAAGCGGAATGTGCAGTATGTCCAGTATCCATCCAAACCCGGGTGGGATGAATTCACCAAGGGGAACGAGGTGATGCTTGCTGTAAAACTGGGTAGGCTGAAGACCGAAGCTGGCCACGCTATTGAAGTACTCACCGAACAAATCGCCTGTAGGCACGCCCGCCAGCAAGTCGCCACCCCTCTCCCGCCCAATCTCTCGCAAATCGTTTAGATAGCTTTCGGGTAATTCGGAATAGAAAACCGGCAGCGCCGTTTCTGGCAATACGGTTAATTGGGCGCGGGTCGAACTGGCCATCTCCCGATAGGTTTGCAACGTGGCCACCGCCACGTCAGGGTTCCACTTCATTTCCTGCGGGATATTGCCCTGCACCAGCGCCACTGATATCGGCGGCCCCTGGGGCCGGGTCCATTCAACACCCTTGAGCAGAAATCCCCCGCCGAACAGGGCAACGAGTAACGCCAGCCCCGCCGACACCTTGACCCAACTGGCTCGCATACTCCACATCCAGGCCAGTGTCCCCGCCGACACCGCAGCAAGAAGACTGACTCCGTAAACCCCCAGCACGGGCGCATAACCGGCAAGCGGGCTGTCCGGAACCTGCGAGTAGCCCAGCGCAAGCCACGGAAAACCGGTGAAGATCCAGCCCCGCACCCATTCAAGCGATGTCCAGATGGCCGGCATCAGGATCAACAAGCGTATGGCTGGTGTCGTCTTGAATCTGGCTTGCAGGCTTCCGTGGCACGCCGGGAAGAGGGCGAGGAACGCACAAAAGAGGAAAGTCGCGATCAAGGTCAGCGGAATCGACATGCCGCCGTAGACGTGAAGGCTGACATAAATCCAGCTCACGCCTGCGCCGAATAAGCCCAAGCCGTAAAACCATCCCGTCAGGAAGGCGCGGGATACCCCATCCATGGCCAACAAGGCAAACAGCACGGCAAGGCCTACCAAGGACAGCGGGTACATGTCCACCGGCGCAAACGCCAACGCGCTCAGGCCACCGCCAAGCAGTGCCAGAACGTAACGCAGCGCTACCGGGAGCATGTTGCGATTGGAGACAAGTTGTTCACGCCATTTCCTGGCGTCTTTCCTGTTCTGCAAAATCCAGCATGCGCTGGATCGAGCGGACCGCCCCGACCCGAATGTCGTCCTCAACGTGGATTTCGTTGCCGCCGTTTTCCAGCACGCTCGCGAGTTTCTGCAGCCCGTTCATCGCCATCCAAGGGCAATGCGCGCAGGACGCGCAGGTTGCACCTTCGCCTGCGGTTGGGGCTTCCAGCAGTACCTTGCCGGGTGCCATCTCGCGCATTTTGTGGAAGATGCCATTGTCGGTCGCCACGATGAATTCGGGATTGGGCAAGTCCTTCACTGCGTTGATCAACTGGGTGGTGGAGCCCACCACGTCAGCCAGTTCAATCACGCTCGCGGCCGATTCTGGATGCACCAGCACGGCTGCCTGCGGGTGTCGCTGTTTGAGTTTGATCAGGCCATCGGCCTTGAACGCCTCGTGCACCACGCAGCTGCCCTGCCAAAGCAGCATGTCGGCGCCGCTGATTTTTTGCACGTAGGCACCGAGGTGTCGGTCGGGCGCCCAGATCAGCTTCTCGCCGCGCTTGTGCAGATGCGTCACGATCTTTGCCGCGATGCCGGAGGTCACCACCCAGTCAGCGCGCGCTTTCACCGCAGCCGAGGTATTGGCATACACCACCACCGTCCGCTCCGGGTGCGCGTCGCAG
Organism: Thiobacillaceae bacterium; assembly: GCA_049578545.1. Classification (GTDB taxonomy): domain Bacteria; phylum Pseudomonadota; class Gammaproteobacteria; order Burkholderiales; family Thiobacillaceae; genus DASQBT01. The sequence continues at coordinate 79,822 of JBAUMF010000012.1, read as the reverse complement.
AAGCCGGTGAACACGTCCGCCGGGCACGCCAGGTCCAGCGAGCAGTCGGCTCCCAGGTCCGGCATGATCACGCGCTTTTCCGGATTCAGTATTTTTGCGGTCTCGCCCATGAATTTGACGCCTGCAACAATCAGGGTTGCGGCCGGATGATGATGACCGAAGCGCGCCATCTCCAGCGAATCGGACACGATGCCGCCAGTCTCCTCTGCGAGATCCTGCAAGGCTGCGCTGGTGTAATAATGCGCCACCAGCACGGCATGCTGCCGCTTCATCAGCGTCTTGATCCGGACCTTAAGCTCATCGCGCCTGTCTTGCGACATATGCTCTTCGACCATGGGCGGCACCACGATTTTCGGCATCCTTACCATCGGGTACGCGCTGGTCGTCATCACGGCATCCTTCATTTGATGAAGTCCACCCGGTCTGGGTGGCTCGTGCGATAGAGAGCGGCAGGCCGATGTTTACCATCACGACGCTCATCACCGGTGGCTTTCACCAGCCCGAGCGCCAAGATGCGCTTGCGGAAATTGCGCTTGTCCAGCGTCTCTCCGAGCAGGGTTTCGTACACGGTCTGCAATTCGGTTAGAGTGAATCTTTCCGGCATGAACTGAAAGGCAATCGTGGAATAGCCCAGTTTGGCCCGCAGCCGCTCGCGCGCCTTGGCGATGATGTCAGCATGATCAAATGCCAGCGTGGGAAGTGCATCGACGTCGAACCAGGCCGCCTGGCTGGCATCCGATGCCGCCTTGGGATCGATCGACGGCACCGGGGTCAGGCCATAATAGGCCACGCTGATGACCCGCTCCCTCGGATCGCGCTGTGGATTGCCAAAGGTGTAGAGCTGCTCCAGGTAAACCCCTATCACGCCGGTTTCTTCCCTAAGCTCGCGCAGGGCGCACTCCTCCAGGCATTCCCCGGGCTCAACAAACCCGCCGGGCAAGGCCCACGAACCCGCAAACGGCTCCTGTCCGCGGCGTATCAGCAGGATCTGCAATCGCTCATCCCGAATCGTGAACAGGGCGACATCCGCAGTTACCGCAGGATGAGGATAGGCATAGCGGTAAACCGGATCATTCACCCAACCCACCTCTAATTAGTGTACAAACTACACCTAGTTTAAGTTCTGTTCTGACGCGATGTCAACACTGATTAAGCAAGGGAGGAAATACTTAGGCAATGCGAGGGATCGATAGGGTGTCTGACCCCATTACTTCTGGGTCGAGCCAAAAAGAAACGGCTACCTTAGCTGCTCAGGTAGCCGTTTTGCTAGCTCTTGGGTACTTATATTGTGGTCTTCTTAAGCCCTACAAAGAATATTGATTTTTTTGTCTGTAGGAAACTGCAATTAAGCGTAGCGCCGCAGCCTCTGCGAAAATTCCTGCAGGGCTTCGATGCCGCTGGCTTCAGCCTTCTGGCACCAGTCCTGCAGCTGCTTGACCAATTGCTCTTTGCTTGCATTGGAGCGCTCCCAGATGGCAGAGAGTTCGGTGCGCATCCGGTAGACGGTGTTGAGCTTGTCGCTCCTGGCCAGCATCTGATCGAGCTCGGCTTTATCTTTGCTTTCAATGGCAGTGGGCTCCAGACGCAGCCAGGTGCGCAGGTGACTCATGTCGACATGTGGCAGGTGGGTGTTGGCTTTAAGCCGAGCAACTTCGTCGGCCAATACCTGCTTCATGCTGCCAACGTAGCGGGTAACGACGTCATATCGGTGGGTGATGACAGCTTGCAACATGGTCAGATCGACATTTGGGCGGGCGGGCTGCCAGTGCACCTTGGGCGCCACACGCAAGACCTTCGCCAGACCCAGCATGGACAGAATGCGGATGTACGTCCAGCCGGTGTCAAACTCAAACCATTTGGAAGAAAATTTGGCGGAGGTGCCATAGGCGTGGTGGTTGTTATGCAACTCTTCGCCGCCGATGATGATGCCCCAAGGCACAATATTGGTAGAGGCATCCTCCGCAGCAAAGTTGCGGTAACCCCAGTAGTGGCCAACACCATTGATGACGCCGGCCGCAAAGAGCGGAATCCAGATCATTTGTACCGCCCACATGGTGAGGCCGATGGGGCCAAACAGGATGAGGTCGATCGCCATCATCAGCAGGATGCCCTTGCCAGAGTGGCTTGAATAGATATTGCGCTCGAGCCAGTCGTCGGGGGTGCCACGTCCGTATTTGTCCATGGTTTGCTGAACCTTGGATTCCGCGCGGTAGAGTTCGGCACCTTCAAACAGCACTTTCTTGATACCCAAAACCTGGGGGCTGTGAGGATCTTCCGGCGTTTCACATTTTGCATGGTGCTTCCGATGGATGGCCACCCACTGTTTAGTGACCATGCCAGTTGTGAGCCACAGCCAGAAACGGAAGAAATGGCTGACGACTGGATGCAAGTCCAAGGCACGGTGTGCTTGTGAACGGTGCAGGAAAATGGTGACGCTAGCGATCGTGATATGGGTAAATATCAGGGTCACAACCACATAACCCCACCAGGGGAGCGTCAAAAGGGATAACTGCATTCGAGATGTCCTCTAATATTCAGACAATAATGTCGCCATTCTATGCTGATGCGAGCCTGGGGTCAATAGCGGTGCTCTGGGCGCCGGACTTGATATGAATATCCCTCTGGGGAAAGGGGATTTCGATGCCCGCAGCGTTGAAACGGCGCCAGATTTCCCAATTAAGTTCCGAGCGCAGGTTAAGCTGGCCTTCTGCGGCATCCCGGATCCAGAAAGCCAGTTCCAGATTGATTCCGTTGTCGCCAAAATCATTAAGCAGCACCTTGGGCATTTCTTCAGGGTTGTCTTTCGTGACACGGATATGCTCTTGTGCGACTTCGAGCATGATCTGCTTTGCCTGTTCAAGGTCAGTGTCGTAGGAGACCTGGATAGGCAGGCCAACCCGAACGTCAGGTTTGCTCAAGGAATGGTTGACTACGGAATTGGTGATCAGCTGCTCGTTCGGCACAATGGTTTCGGTCCCATCAAGGCCCTTCAATAACGTATAGCGAGTGTTGATTTGGGCTACCTGGCCATAGCGGCTGTCGACTGTGATCAGGTCGCCTATGCGGATAGAACGATCAAGCAGAATGATGAATCCGGATACGTAGTTGCTGGCAATTTTTTGCAGACCAAAGCCAAGGCCCACGCCAAGTGCGCCTCCAAACACGGACAGTACGGTAAGGTCAATACCGACTGCGGGCAGCGCTACCAGCACAGCCAGAACAAGCAAAATTGTCCGCGTTGCCTTGGACAATGCCAGACGCAGGCTCAAATCCATGCGCGGCAAACTCATCAGCCGGCTTTCGATAAACTGGGCAATCCACAGGGCCGCGATAACAGCAAGAATAATTGTTGTCGCTGCCTGGAAAAGTAGCAGAAGCGAAAAGCGATGGCCGCCTGCTTGGAAGGACAGCGCTTCCAATGCATGGTTTATGCGCGGCAGAAGTCCCGTAATATGGAGGGCAAGACCAATCCAAATGGACCAGGCGACAAAACGCTCCCAAATCTTCAGTCGGTCGCTGGGTTTGAATACATAACGAAGCGCATAAATCAGTGCGCGGATTAACACCAAAGCAACCAGCAGTGGTGCGACCAGGTTAAGCAGATGGTGCTCGGGTTGCCAGATGTCGATAATCTCCCGCGAGATTACGACACACACCAGCATCAGCAAGGGAAAGCCGATTCGACGCAAGGTTGCGCGCCCGCTTTCCCACCCATCCTCTTCCTTCTGCAGATAGGGCTGGACCAGGCGCATCAGGAACCATGACAGGCCCGCAGCAAGCGCAAGCGCAGCAAGTTGCCACAACAGCGGAATGTTGTGGCTATCCTCGATCAGGAGGGTAAGGAGGTTGGTAAATTCAGTTTGAGAAGCCATAAAAAAGCACGGCGAGCCGTGCTGATTATTATACCGGGGTGAGGTAGATCAGAAGCTGTGGGTGTATTGGACGCTCAAAATGTCGACACTGTCTTTGTAGGTTCCATTCAGCGTACCTGTACCTGCGCTGGCTGATGTGTTGTTGAGGCTGTTGGTCATATCCGCATTCTTGAAGAAGAGATGTGCGTAGCCAAAGTCAATTGCGTTCAGCTGGTCCAGGCGATACTGTCCACCCAAGGCAATCCAGGTGCGATCCTGGTCAGGAATCCGCGCCGTGCGGTAAAGGTCGGGAACGGGCGTCTTGTCATAAGCCACGCCGGTGCGCCAAGTCCAGGCATTACCGGGCTTATAGTTGATGCCAATGGAGTAGCGCATGGTGTCATCCCAGTTTTCCGTAGTTGAGGAAACGAGTGCGCCCGATGTTCGATACACGGCCAACTTGTTGAAAGCGCTCCAACCCGTCCAGGTGACGTCTGCAAGTAAAGCAAAAGTAGGTGACAATGTGTGAAACAGGCTGACCGAAGCACTTGCCGGCAGTGTGATTGCGGCCGTTATCGGGCTGTTTGCAATAGCGCCTGATAGTGCCGCAGGCACGCTGTCAAAGCTGACGTCACCCCCCAGTGTGTAGTCGATTTTGGAACGATAGGCCAGACCCACTCGGGTCGTCCCGAGATTGACGAGGCCGCCAAGGTTCCAGCCCCACCCATAATCATGGCCTTTTACGGTGGCGAGGCCCTGCAGGTTCGGGCCCAGTCCTCCACCTGCAGCCGCGCTGTAATTGGTCATACTGGTGAGCGTGGCATCAATTTTCTGGTAGTCAATGCCCAACCCAACCGAGACTGTTTCGTTAAGCTTGTACGCAAGTGACGGGTTGATGTTGATGGTTTTGACTTCGGACTTTACCGCGAGAAAGCGCCCCATCCACGACGGGTCATAATCGGTTTTCAGGCCAAAGGGCGCATTGACACTGATACCCAGCGCAAGACGATCATTGACCGGGTGGGTGTAGTAAAGACTCGGTACGAAAATTACGCCGCCCGCATCGCCTCCATTCCCGCCCAAGGTCTGCAGTGGTGCTGGAGTAGAACCGCTGTTGGAAAACTCCATTGAGGGCTTGATGAGATGCCCTGCGAGAACGAGTTGGCTTGCTGGCAACAACATCATTCCGGCCGGATTGAAGTAGATCGTGCTTGCGTCCTGCGCACTGGCGGCCTGCCCTGCATAGGCATTACCCAGGCCGCTTGCGTTTTGTTCGGTCAGGGCAAAGCCGGAAGCGAGACTCAGAGCGGGAAGGGTAATCAGTCCGACCGCAAAACCGAGTTGTTTAATTTCTTGTGTGTTCATAATCCTCCCGAACGGTGCATCGATGGTTAGCCGGACAAGTTTTCATACATGGCCTCAACGGCTTCTCGGTATTTTTCTTGAATCTGTTTGCGTTTCATCTTGAGCGTTGGGGTCAGTAACCCATTCTCGACCGTCCAGGGTTCCAGGGTCGCATGCAGGCGCCGAACCTGCGCGTAGCCGGGAAAATCCTTCAGCCTGTTCCCGATCCGGCTTAACAGCAGCTTGTTAATACGTCTGTCGCTGAGGGTGTCAGCCCGGTCTGCATTCAGATTGTGTTCCTGGCAGTACGCTTTCCAGTGTTCCTGATTAAGTGAGGTTACACAGGCCAGCCACGGCTTCCCCTCGCCCGCGATCATGGCCTGTTCGAACAGGGGATCCAGGGTAATCGCGGATTCCATGTCGCCGGGGGAGGCTTTTTCGCCATTGCTCAGGACAATAATATCCTTGATGCGTCCGGTAATGTAGAGGTAGCCCTGCTCATCCATACGTGCCTGGTCGCCGGTATGAAGCCAGCCGGCGCCGTCGATCGCGGCGGCGGTGGCTTCAGGGTCGTTCCAGTATCCGCGCATGATGCAGCGGCTGCGACTTAGCAACTCGTTGTTTGTGTCGATTTTCACCTCAATACCAGGCAGTGGCTTGCCGACGCTTGCCGGCATGTTTGCTCCGGGGCGATTGACAGTCATGACCGGGCTGGTTTCAGTCAGTCCGTAGCCTTGGTAAAGCGGAACACCAAGGCCAATAAATACGCGGGCGATTTGGGGACAGAGGGCGGCGCCACCGGAAATTGCGGCCTTCAGACGTCCCCCCAGTCTTTCCACGACGCCATCGGCAACCAGTTTCTTCAGCAGTGGCCAGGAAAGCAGCTTGGGGTGCCAGCTTGCCCGACCCTGCTCATATTCAAACTTGTGCCAGCCAACGTCCACGGCCGACTTGAAAAGCTGCTCGGCTATTGCGCCCTTCTTGGCGAGCGCATCCTGGATACGGCCATAAATACGTTCATAGACCCGGGGCACCGAAACAAGCACGGTAGGGTGAATCGTTTGCAGGTCCTGCGCCAACAAGGTAATGGAACGGGAAAAGACAACCTCAGCCCCCAGCAATAAAGGCATGTAATAGCCCCCGGTTCGTTCCAGGGTATGAGATAGCGGCAGGAAAGACAGAAAGATTTCATCGGGCCCAAACTGAAGGCATTGACTGGCGTACCATGCATTCCAAAGCATGTTGTCGTGAGTCAGCATCACGCCTTTGGGCTTGCCTGTGGTGCCCGAGGTGTAGACAATCGAGGCGAGCATGTCAGGGGACACACGGCGCTCCGGCACGGGCGTGCCTTTGGCGGCATTCAACCAGTCCTTTGCAATAACAAATTGCGGGCTCCATTCGGCAAGCCTTTCGGGGGGCAACAGGCTGACTACGCGTTCAAGCCGTTTCGACGTGGAAACAATTTCTGCCACCTTGCGATGCTGGAACTTGCCCTCCACCAGGAGAACGCGTGCCCCTGCATTGTCGATGATCCACACCGCGTTGTCCGGCCTGTCGTCCAGATACAGCGGCACGGTGATCAGGCCCAGGCTCAGAGCGGCCTGGTCAAAGACAATCCATTCGACACAGTTTTTCAGCATGACCGCGACCCGATCGCCGGGCGACAGGCCTTCCTTGATCAATGCAGCCCGCCAGCGGTCCACTTCCTGGCTGACCTGCTTCCAGGTCCAGGAATCCCAGGTTCCGGATTTGGAATCAAACTGCCGGTAGGCGGCCTTGTCAGGAGTAGCTTCAACCCGGGCGGCAAACAGCCCGTTCAAGGTGGCGACACGATCCGGCTGGAGGGGAGCGTAATACGTCATTTCGCAATTCAATCATGTAAGGCAAGGCTTGCCCAGAACTTGCATGATTATTTACCTGCTGATGGGGATTGTTTTTCCATTACGGCAGCGAAGAATCCGTCGGTCTGGTGGCGCACCGGGTCCATGTCCAGATAATTTCCCATCTCGAGCGGAATACGCTGCGCCGCCAGAACCTCGCTTGCCGGCAGGAGTTTGAATTCGGAATGCTCGGCCAGAAAACCCTGCACGATGACCTGGTTTTCCGTGGGCAACAGGCTGCAGGTGGCATACACCAGCCTTCCGCCAGGCTTGAGCAGCTTTGCTGCAGCGCGGATCAGGCTGGCCTGTTTCAGGGCGAGTTCAGCAACGCTTTCGGGACTTTGCCGGAATTTGAGATCCGGGTTGCGCCGCGCCGTCCCGAGGCCGGAACAAGGTGCATCAACCAGCACGCGGTCCAGTTTGCCAGCAAGGCGCTTCATCCTGTTGTCGTTCTCGCTGGATATCAATTGCGGGGTAACGTTCGACAGGCCGGAACGCTTAAGCCGTGGTTGCAGCCTGGCAAGGCGTTTATCGTTGACGTCAAATGCATAGAGACGGCCGCTCGACGCCATGGCCGCGCCCAGCGCGAGGGTTTTGCCACCGGCACCCGCGCACAAGTCGGCCACCATTTCACCTCTTCGCGCACCCGTCAGGGCAGCAATAAGCTGGCTGCCCTCATCCTGTACTTCTATCACGCCTGATTTGAACAGGCTTAACCGGGCCAGATCCGGATGGCCTTTCAAACGAACCCCGGTCGGGGAATAGGGCGTTGGTGCGGCTTCAATTCCGAGCCGGGCCAGTTCAATCAACACATTGTCGCGGCTCGATTTAATTGTGTTGACACGCAAATCCAGTGGCGCCGGGTTTTGCATGGCGCGACCCAATGCCAGGATTTCATCGCCGCTATGCTGTATCTGCAGCGCTTCGAACACCCAGTCAGGCCATTCTGCGGCAACGGCAAGCGGGGCAGAAGAAGAACTGGTTGCCTTCAGGGCACTCAGGGTTCCATGCTCACTCTTCTTGATCGCCGGCTCCAGTTCCCTGATACTCATGCCGCTAAATTTAATGAGCCAGGCCAGTAGCAGGAACCTGGGACTGTGATTATCGGTCATCCATTCAAGTGTGCGCAGATGACGCAGCACACCGAAAACGCTGTCGGCCATGAATGTCCGCTGTTCGCGGCCCAATTGGGAATTGCGGCGAAAATGGGTAGAAAGCAGGCTATCGGCAGGAGCGGAAAAAGTCAGTGCATCGCCCAACAGGGCGCTGGTTTCTCTTAACAGGGCTGGAGTCAGATTCAGGGACACGGAAAATCAATCATGAAAATGTCGTTATACCGCGGAGATGAGATTTTACGGGAACCCCGTTTCCTTCCCGCAATAACCTACAACCTGGCGCATACGCTGCTGGCGCATTCCAACGGCTGCGTTTTTGTCCCCATCCGCACCATGCAGTACCTGGCCATCGTTGACCATGAGGAAATCGTTTTTGTCGATCGTGAAGCATCCGGCTTGATCCAACTCGCCTGGCAGCATTTCAAACCTCAGTCAAGGGCGGCCCTGGATGAGAGGGTGCCTTACGACGTTGTTTACTACCTGCCGGAGGCAAAGGAAACCATGCTTCGTTTGCAGACTGAATTTCCGCTTGCACTCAAACAACTCAGCGAACGAAACCGGCCAGCCAGCGAGGCAGTTGTTCTGGACCTGCGAGGGCATTTCCCCCGGCCGGAAGAAGATTAGGGTCTATTCATCCTCACCCAGTTCAGGATCCCAGCCCTTTTCCCTGGCAAGCGCGGTAGCGCGTTCATATATCTCAGCGTGACGGTGTTTGAGCTCGGAGGGCAGGCGGCTGGGAAGATTTCCATATTTGTCCCATTCGTTCTCGATTTTTTCCATCAGCACCTGCATTTGGCCAAGCGACCAACCTGTGCAGTCCTCGGTTTCAGGAATAAATCCGAAGAGCCAGCCATCCAGCACAATACGCCCCAACTGGGTAATCCCGTGCTTGTCATTGTGAAATCCGACGTATTCCTGTTTCATTCGTTGTCCTTGTATGGCAGCTTCAACTGGCCGTAACGCAACAACAGCACACTTAGCGTCAGCATAAGAATGGCCCCTGTCACGGCAATCAGCGTAACGGGATCCATTTCCTTCATGCCCAGCACGATGTAACGCGTCAGCGCCACGATTGCGATATAGATGGGGTAGCGAACCGGAAGCTTGCCTTCCTGGTAGTACAGGCCAAGCATCGTCACGATTTCAAGATACAGGAACAGCAGCAGCAAGTCTGACAGACTGACCTTGCCCGCCTCGAACATGGTATGCATCTCCCCGGCACCTGCAGCGAGCGTGGCCACGAGAATAATCAGCAGACCGATGTTCTCAACCCATTGCAACAGGGCCAAGGCTATGCGGCTGTGTTGTTCTATCATTGAATTCCCCTCGGATTCTGTCGCAATGATTCTAGCCGAAAAGACGATTCAGGAACGTCGGGGTTCCAGCGTCCCGTCCAGATTGAGGCTGTCACAGAGCAATGAAAACGCCTCCCTCAGTCCGGCTATCGAAGACTGCGGCGGTATGCCGACCGTCATGTGCACGCTGAACATCGGGCTGCCCGTGTGCGGGGCCGGGTAGGTGTCGGTCGTGAGTTCTTCGATGTTGATGCCACGCTGGGCGAAGAAGCCGGCAAGGTTTTTGACGATGCCGGGGTGATCCAGGGCGACCACTTCGACTTCATAGGGCAACGTGGTTTGAGGATGGCGCATTTGGGTGCGACGCGCGTTCAGAGTCAAACCCAGAGATTCACCCAAACCGGGAAGTGATTGCTCAAGCGCGGAGATATTGCCGGATTCACCCGAGACCAGAACCACCAGGGCAAACGAGCCACCCAATACCACCATGCGCGACTCCTCGATGTTGCAGCCCGAGTTTGTCACCTGGCTGGAGAATCGATCCACCAATCCCACCTTGTCTTCACCGGAGGCGGTGATGACCAGATAAGCCGGATTGGGCGCCATGGGGTTCTCCAATATATAGTTGTCTGCAATTTTATAACATCAGAATTCGTTGCGAATGCCTGCAAGGCAGGACGTGCACCGAACCAGCCAATGATAGTGCGTTTAGCATGTCAGGCCGGCATAGAGCAGCAGCAATTTTTCCGGCAAGCGCTGTATGCGATCCACCACCATGTGGTTCTCTTGCCCCCGGATACGCGAGACGTTATTGTCCGCAAGCGGGTCCATGCTCATGCAGAAGGTCGTGACGCCAAACTTGGCAATTTCTTCCACGGCCTTCTTGGTGTCGAAGCGCAGGTATTGCGGATCACGCACATCTATATCGGCCGGCTGGCCATCGGTGCGCTTGCCATCGTCGTTGTAGCACCGCGCCTTACCCGGCGCATTCCCAGTCTACTCATCGCCACGGTTGCCGTCACAGCTGTACAGGCCTGCTTTCAGTTTGATGGTGTGGCGACCACTGGCCGCACAGTCGGAGGCATTCCATCGGGTTTGCCCGAGTTCAGCCTGCTGCTGATCAGCTTTGTGCGTGTTCTTGAACGGTCTGGCCCGGCCTTTACTATGGCCTTGCCTGGTGCGATCGAATTGCTGCTCTGCGCGGTGGTTGCCGACGGTATGGCGGGCACCCGTCACGGCCCCAACCAGGAACTCGTCGGTCAGGGCATCGCCAATATCGCCTCGCTCCTGTTTGGCAGGTTTGCCGCAACCGGTGCGATCGCACGAACTGCCACCAATCTCCGCAACAGCGGCGACAGCCCGCTGGCCATTACGGTCATGTGCAGACCCTGCTTGCCGTCATCGTTGCCCTTGCACCGCAGGCAGCGCACATTCCACTGGCCGCGCTGCTGTTCATGAAACGCATGGTGAAACCGTCAGGATCGAAGGCGAGAGCGAGGCAGGTCTGGCTGCCCTGTGCCCCGTGGGCGTGCCGGCGGGTGTGCAGATCTACTCCATTGATGGGCGCCCTGTTTTTCGGCGCTGTTCCACCTTTGACCGTACCCTGGCCGGCTTGCACGATCAGGCGCGCGTGGTGATTCGCAGGCTCGGTCGGGTGCCGTTCATGGATGTCACTGCCATGCAGGCGCTGGCTGATGTGGTACGACATCTTCAGCAGCGCCACATACGCGTGCGGGTATGCCAGGCCAATCCCCGTCTAAAACAATAGCTTCAGGATTTCGGGCTGATGGACAAACTCGGGCAGGCGGACGCCTGTACCAGTGTGCGGGATGTACTGGCAGAAATCACCGATAGCTCCAGCTAGCGCAGCGCAAGAAAGAGGAGGCAAATCCATATCGTGAACGCATATCGGGCATTCGGCCCCCCTTGCTTACGGCCCCCTTGCTTACGGCCCCTTTGCAGCGAGGCTTGCGCCAGATGGCATTTCGTCGCTGAGCGGGCGCGGCCAGCCCTGCAGAGAGACAAAGTGTTCTGCCCACCCGCAATAGTTCTGGCAGAATGATTCGGGCCTGCAACCTTGTTACGATTCGACTGGAAGCGCATGCGTGAGATCACCGCCAACACACTCGCCCGCAGGGCACTGCTGGTGTTGTTCCTGACGCTTCTGGGGGCGGCCGTGTTGACCGTGCTTGCCCCATTCCTCATACCCATGGTGTGGGCATCGATTCTTGCCTATGCCACATGGCCGCTGCATACACTGCTGCTGCGCATGCTGCCCAACCGCGCCAGTCTGGCGGCCCTGCTGATGACACTGCTGACATCCTCGGCTGTGGTGCTGCCAACGCTCTGGGTAATCTTTCTGGTGCAGCGGGATGCGGGAAACCTCGCCGATTATCTGGCTGCCGAAATGGCTGCCGGCCGAATCAAGCCGCCGGCATTCATCGCAGATTTTCCTGTTGCGGGAAAAGAGGTGTTTGCCTGGCTGCAGGCACTCGTTGCCGAGCCAGCAAGAATGAAAGCCGAACTGCGCGCACATCTGGGCAATCTGAATGAATGGGCAGTCAGCCTGGTGGGCGGCATTGGCCGCAACCTGATCAAGCTGGGTTTGGCCTTGTTCACCTTGTTCTTTCTTTACCTGCACGGACGCATTGTGGCATCGCAATCGCGGACCGTTCTGGTTTCGCTGCTGGGCGAGCGCGCCAATGATTACTTTGATGCTGCGGCGAGCACAACCCGCGGGGTCGTGTATGGCATTGTCGCCACCGCCGTCGTGCAGGGAGTAGTTGCAGGACTTGGCTACTGGGTCGCCGGGGTGCCGGCACCAGGGACGTTGGCGGCCGTGACAGCCTTGATCGCATTGATTCCCTTCGGCACGCCTTTCATCTGGGGAGGCGCTTCACTCTGGCTTCTGTTTAGTGGCAAGACTGCAGCGGCAACGGGTCTGTTTCTCTGGGGCACGTTTGTCGTTTCCTGGGTCGACAACATCGTGCGCCCGCTGGTGCTGGCTGGCGCGACGAAAATCCCCTTTATCCTGGCGCTGTTTGGCGTGCTGGGCGGTCTTGCTGCCTTTGGCCTTGTGGGTCTTTTCCTGGGGCCTGTGATCCTGGCCGTTGCCCTTGCGGTCTGGCGCGAGTGGCTGGAATCGCCAGAGAAGAAAGGTGCCTAGGGCCAGGTAGCTGCCACCCCTGCATACTCGACCCAAGGCGGATGTCTGCGGGGCTGCCTTCAGGCCTTGTCTGCGGGAAAGTTTTGTGGACGTTGCGCAAGTTCTGCGACCCCCGCTCGAGCCAGTGCGTGGGAGGCCAGCGGCAGCGTCGTCATCAGGATCGCCACCACCACCACCAGGCGCCATGTCCATGCCACATTTGCTGCCACCAGGGCAAGTCCAATCGCGAACAGCGACACGGCGAGCGTGGCGGCCTTGGTCGCGGCATGCTGCCGCGCCAGGGCATCGGGCAAGCGCAGAATGCCGACGGCGGCAATTGCCAACACAATCATCGCCAGGATACAGATGGCCCAGCCGAAAGTCATGATCATGGTGTCTCCCCCTGGCCGCTGCCGCCGCCCTCGATCAGCCGGGCCCAGGCAAGTGTCGCGACAAAGCCCACCAGAGCGAGTCCGATGGCCACGTCCAGGAAAACAGTGCGCGAACTGACCCACGCCGCGATGAGGCTCAGCACAATGGCCACCGAGAACAGGATGTCCAGACCCACCACCCGGTCGGTGTACGTGGGGCCGACCAGCAGCCGGTAAAACCCCATCAGCGCGCTGGCACCGGCCACCAGTACGAACAGCATCAGGAGTGTCATGGCCTGCCTCCAAACAGGGTTTGAACGTGCCGTAGAAAATCGTTCTGGATCGATGCAAGGGTCGCCTCAGCCTGCCTCGCGTCAAGCAGGTGCAGCAGGAATTCCTTGCGCGCCAGATCGATATCCACGGTCGTGGTGCCTGGCGTGAGCGTAACGAGCGCGCCGAGGAAATTGGCAGCCGTATCGCTCAGCTCGCCATAGGGCATATGCACGAGCCCCGGTTGCAAGTCTTCGTCGCCGCGCAAGATGATCCGGGCGGTGGTCCACCCGGAGGTGATTGCCTCCTTCAGGAAGTTGGCGAACAGGAGGCAGAGCGCGAGTAGCCTGTTCATCGCATGTTTACCTGCCAGAAACCGGCAGTGGCGACTTCCACATAACGGATAAATGGCTCAGGAAAAATCCCCATGATCAGGATCAACAACGACAGCAGCATCACTGCCGCGCACGCCGTCATCGGCAGCGGCGCGACGGCAGCCGCATTGATCCGATCAGGGTTTGATGCCGTGGGCGGCTGCGGCTTCATGAATCCCTCCAGCCAGATCTTGCTCATCGAGTACAAGGTCAGCAGTCCGACAGCCAGGGCCACCCCGCCCCAAACGTATTGGCGCTGGGCAAAAGCTTCGTTGATCAGCATGAACTTGCCCCAAAATCCCGTGCTAGGCGGCACCCCCACCAGGGAAAACGCACTCAGCAGGAACAGCAGCGCCAGCAGCGGCCGAGCGGGATACAGGCCGCCGATTCGCCGCAAATCGTAGTGACCGGAACTCGCCCACATCAGGCCGGCAATGAGGAACAAGTTGGCCTTGACCAGGATGTTGTGGAACAGGAAATAGGCCGTTGCTGCCTCACCCGCCGACGTAGCCAGGGCGATGCCGAGCAGCAGGTAGCCGATCTGGCTGATGATGTGGAAAGCCAGGATGCGCCGCAAATCCCAGTGGTAGGCGGCGCCCAGCACGCCGCTCAGCATGGTGATCACCGCGAGCCAGCCGAGCGCATCGATCATCACGCGCGGCGCGATGAAAATGTCCCCCAGCAGCCTGAGCAGGGCATAGGCGGCGACCTTGGTCAGCAGCCCGCCCGCCAGCGCCAGTGAAGGCGCTGGCAAGGTGGGGTAGCTGGCGGGCAGCCAGGCGAATAACGGGAAGGCGCCTGCCTTCAACAGGAATGCGAGCAGCAGCAAGCCAACATAGGCTAGCAGCGCGCCCGCCAGCTGCGGCTGTGCCGCAGCCACCCGCAGGGCACTGAAGTTGAGCTGGCCGGTGGCACCGTAGATCATGCCCACCGCAACGAGCATGAGCAGCGTACCCAGCATGCTTACCGCGAAATACTTGAATGCGGCTTCCGCATGCTGTCGTTTGCCCCCCAGCACCAGCAGGCCGAGCATGCTGATTAGCATCAGTTCGAACCACACGTAAAGATTGAACAGGTCGGCGGCCAGAAACACTGCACACGTCGCCGCCAGCAGGGCGTGCACCAGTGGCTGCAGGCCGTGCCTTTGTGCTGTCGCTTCGCCCCAATGCCACTGGTAAAGCAACACGGCCGCGCCAAGGGCCGCCGTGATCAGCACCAGGGCGGCGCTAAGAGAGTCGGCAGCGAATTCGATGGCGTAGGGCAGCGGCCAGTCGCCGAGCGCCACCGACTGCCGGCCATTGTGCATGACGTCGAGCAGCAGCGATGCAGCGCAGACAAGCAGCGTGACGCCGCCAAGCAGACTCACGCCCTTGTGCGCGGCTGCATGCCCTGCCAGGAGGGCCGTCAACAACGCAGTGAAGAGCGGCACGAGCAGCGGGGTCAGAACCAGCATTATTCTTCCAGCACCGCCGGCTTGAGTGGATCGGTGGCGTCAGGCTCGGATGCCTGCAGCCGGTCCGCGTCGAGGCCGTTTTGCTGAGCGATGCGGGCGCCGAGCACCAGGGCAAAGCACAGCAAGGCGAAGCCGATGACGATTGCGGTCAGCACCAGCGCCTGTGGCAAGGGGTTGGCAGCGTCGGCTGGCAACTGGCTGGCGCCAGCCTCGATCAGCGGCGGAACCAGGGTGCCGGGGCGAGCTGACATGAAGACGATTAGATTCACTGCGCTGCCCAGCACCGCCAGGCCCACGATCAGGCGAAACAGGTCGCGCGCGAGCAGCAGCATCACACCCGCCGCCACGGCCACACTGATCGCTAGCATCAGGACCACGCTCATGGGGCTTCTTCCGTGTCAGGGTCCGCAAGCAGGGCGTAGATAAAGCCGGTTAGCGCACCCCACACTGCGAAGAACACACCGAGGTCAAACAGCGTGACCGTGGATAGGCCGATGTCGGTCCACAGATGGGTGAGGAAGGGCAGCCCGGCCGTGGCACCGACAAGTCCCGCCAGCAGCGCCAGGCCGACGCCGATCATGGTCAGGGGCAGCGGCGCGAATGGCTGCCAGCGGCGCGCGACCCGGGTCCCCAGGGTGATGGCGAGAAGGCTGCTTCCCGCCACCGCGACCAACCCACCGATGAAACCGCCGCCAGGTTCGTTATGGCCGCGCAGCAGAATCCACAAGGCGGCCGCCAACATGATCCAGTAAAGCGGGCGCGCGGACTGCGCCAGCAGAGTGGAACGCGGCGTCATGGCGCGCGCCCCCTTCCAAGCGCGACAAGCAAGGGCAGCGCAGCCAACAGGGAAAAGGCCACCACGGCGATCTCGCCGAGGGTATCGAGGGCGCGAAAATCGACGATGATGACGTTGACCACATTGCGGCCGTGGGCCTGCGGCAGGCTGGTGCGGCCAAACCAGTCGGCCAGGTCATTACTCACGGGCAGGCCCTGCAGATGCGCGAGCAACAGAAAGGTGCCGATGCCAGCTGCCGTCGCCAGCAGGCCACTCGACCAACGCCACGGCTCGTGCCGTGGGGATGCCGGGCCATAACGTGGCAGCACGCTGGCTGCCACCACGACCAGCACCGTTTCCACCGCAAACTGGGTGAAGGCCAGGTCAGGTGCGCCGGCAAACAGGAACAGCACGGCAGAGCCATAACCGACCAGGCCGCTGGCCATGAGGATGGCCAGACGGTCGCGCAGCAGCATCGCGGCTGCGGCGCCGGCGACGATGAGCAGGCAGGCGACGGCCCAGGCCCAGGCATGATCCGGCCAATCCCATTGCAGCAGGATGCGGGAGTCTGTCAGTAGCCAGGCAAAGGCCGCCATTGCCAGCAGAGACGCCAGGGTCAGGCGCAGATAGCCTGTAAGGCGGCCATGTTGAAGAAGGCGGGTGTGCCAGGCTGCCAGGGATGACAGACCGTGCAGGGCATGCTCGTACAAGGCGGCCGGGCCGTAGCGGTCGAGCCAGTGGATGTGGTGCAGCAGGGTATGCAGGCGGTCCCAGACCATGAACAGCAACAGGCCGATGCCCAGGGTGATCTCCAGGGCGGTAAGACTGCCGTCGAAGCTGTAGCTGGCATCGACCCGGGCAGCGGCCAGCCCCGGCGACACGGATTGGGCGGCAACGGCCAGCAGGGGATCAGCCAGGCCGGGCAGGAATTCGAAGTCCAGAGCCAACAGGACAATGATCAAAGGCGGCAGTCGCATGGACCAGAGCACTTCATGGACGTTGTCGCGAGGATATTCCGTCGTTCCCCAGAACACCCGCACCGCGGCCACGCCGGCCACCGCCACGGTGATCGCGTTTACCAGCACGGTGGCATAGCTCACCAGGGCCAGGACTTCCGATTCGGCCTTGGCGGCGGTAATGACGTCCTTGGCCACAAAGCCGAAAGACATGGGCAGGCCGGCCATGGATAGCCCCGCCAGCAAAGCGACAGCGGCGGTCCACGGCATGATTCGTCGCAGGCCCATGAGATGATCGATACTGCGGGTACCGGTGGCGTGGTCAATGCTGCCGGCCACCATGAAGAGCGGCGCTTTATACAAGGCATGGGCGAAAAGGAAAGCCACCACGGCCAATCCGGCCCCTGGACTGGGCAGACCCACCAGCAGCACCAGCGTGCCCAGGGCTGAAACCGTGGTGCGCGCCAGAATACGCTTGAGGTCCCGCTCTCTGAGGGCCAGCACGGCGGCCCAGACGGCAGTGAGGGTGCCAATGCCGACCAGGGTGTATTCCCACAAGGGCAGGTCATTGAAGGCAGGATCGAGCCTTGCCAGCAGGTAGATGCCGAGCTTGACCATGGTGGCCGAGTGCAGATAGGCCGACACGGGGGTGGGCGCAAACATGGCGTTGGGCAGCCAGAAGTGAAACGGGAACTGTGCCGACTTGGTGAAGGCGCCCAGGAACACCAGCACTAGCGCCGCCGGCAGGCGTGGATCCTTGAGCAGGGTTGGCGCAGCGGCGAGGATGCCCGACAGGGTCCAGACACCGGCGATTTGCGCCAGGAGGATCAGCCCGCCCAGCAGGCCAAGCCCGCCGGCCATGGTGACGAGCAGGGCCTGGCGTGCAGCGGCACGCGCATGCGTGTCTTCGTGGTTCCAGCCCACCAGCAGAAAAGACAGCGAGCTGGTCAGTTCCCAGAACAGGAACAGCAGAATCACGTTGTCCGCCGTTACCGCGCCCATCATGGCCAGCATGAACAGGGCCAGGATGGTCAGCAGCCGGTCGCGGCGCGGCTCGTGATCCAGGTAACCATGGGCGTAGACGAATACCATGGCACCAATGCCGGTGATCAGCGCCAGCATCTGCGCTGACAGGCCATCTACCCGGAAAGCCACTTCCAGACCCAGGCTCGGCACCCACGCCAGGGTCAGGCGCCAGGGCAGGGGATACCGAGTCAGTCCCCAAGCCAGCAGGCCGAAAGCCACTGCGGGCAGGGCCAGCAGTGCGAAATGCCCTGGACCGTTTGCGGGTGCCGGGCCGGCGGAAGATGTCATGTGCCGCCGCCATTGCGGCTCAAACGCCAGTGGCGCCAGGCCAGCGCCATCAGGGTCGCGGCCACGAGGGGCAGCACAAAGCCACCCATCACCGCACTGTAGCGGTGCAGGGCGTCGTGCTCGCTGGCATCCAGAATCAGATACAGGGCATAGGCTGCGTACAGTCCCAGAAACAGGGCGCCTTCCCAGCGGGCCACCCTGCCTTCGGTGAAAAACACCGGCAGGCAGGCCACGGCCACCGCCACCATTACCGGAATGTCGAAGGCCAGCATGGAGGGCGCCACCGCCAGGTCGGCGGGGGCCACGCTGGCGGAGAGGCCCAGCACGGCCACGATGTTGAAGATGTTGCTGCCCACCACGTTGCCCACGGCGATGTCCCGCTCGCCCCGGATGGCGGCCATGACCGAGGTGGCCACCTCGGGCAGGGATGTGCCGGCGGCGACGATGGTGAGGCCGATGATCAACTCGCTCACACCCAGTTGCCGGGCGAAGCCCACCGCCGCCTCCACCAGCCACTGGGCACCCGCCACCAGCAGGGCCAGGCCGGCCAGGATGAGCAGGACCTGCACCCCCCAATGGGCATCCCAGCCCCTGGGGGTGCCGTCGAAGGCCGCTTCGTACTCGGCCTTTGCCTCAGCCTCGATAGCAGCTGTTTCCCGTCGGCTCTGGCGAACGAGCAGGATCGTGTACCCCGCCACCAGCCCGGCCAGCAGTATCCCCTCCCAGCGGCTGATGCCACCGTCCGCGGCCAGGGCCCACAGTAGCAGGGAGACGCCGATCATGATCGGCACCTCTTGGCGAATGACTTGCTGGTGCACCACCAGCGGCGTAATGAGGGCGGAAAGGCCGAGGATGACCAGCACGTTGAAGATGTTGCTGCCCACCACGTTGCCCAGGGCGATGTCCATCCGGCCCGACCAGGCCGATTGCACCGACACCGCCATTTCCGGCGCGCTGGTGCCAAATGCCACCACCGTGAGTCCCACGACCAGGGCCGAGATGCCGAAGGAAAGGGCGAGCTTTGAAGCGCCCCTGACCAGCAGTTCAGCACCTACAATCAAGGCCGCCAAGCCGAGAACAAACCCGAACATCTTCAATCTCCTGCAGAAGGTTTAGCGCACTACTTCTGTCGGCTCAAATTGAAAAGAAAACGTCCTGTCTTGCTGGAATCAACCTCCTGTTGGCGACCCGCGGGAAGCGCAGGTCCTATCGGTTCATTCCTCGCCACCGAGTTCGGGATTCCAGCCCTTTGTCCAAGCTTGCGCCATCGCCTTGGCATCGATCTCACTGTGCCGCTGCTGCAACGCTGGCAGCGGGCGGCTGGGCAGCTCGGCGCATTTGTCCCATTCCGTGCTGATCTTGTCCATCAGCGTCTGCATTCGGCCTAACTCCCATCCGCCGCAGCTGACTCGGGGATGAAGCCTAAGACCCGCCCGTCCAGCACAATGCGGCCGAGCCAGGTGATGCGATGATGGTCGTTGCGCAATCCAACTCAGGTGTTTTTCACGTTAATATCTTAACGGGTTAAACCGGCATACAGCATTGGCAGTTTCTCCGGCAGCCGCTGCACGTGATCCACGACCATGTAGTTCTTCTGCCCGAAGATGCGCGACACATAGCTGTCCGCACGTGGATCGAGGCTCATGCAATAGGTCGTCACACCACATTTTGCGACTTCTTCCACCGCTTTCTTGGTGTCGTAGCGCAGATATTGTGGGTCGCGCACGTCAATGTCTGCGGGCTCGCCATCGGTGATGACAATAAGCAGTTTCTTGGCCGATCGCTGCAGCTTAAGATGATGGCCAGCGTGGCGAATCGCCGCGCCCATGCGCGTGGACAGCTGCCCGGTCATGCCGGCTAGCTTGGCTTTTGGCGTTTCGTCCCAGTGCTGGTCGAAATCCTTGAAGCGGTAATATTCAACATCATGGCGCCCGTCGGAGCAGAAGCCGTGAATGGCAAACGGATCGCCGACCTTGTTGATGGCATCGGCAAGCAACACGCAAGCCTGACGGGTCAGCTCCAGCACCGAATATTCCTGGTCCTGAACCGTCTCGTTGGTTGATTCCGACAAATCGAGCAACACCAGAATGGAAAAGTCGCGCGTCTTGCGCACGCTGCGCATCATGATGCGTGGGTCGGGCTGGTTGCCGAGGCGGATGTCGATGAAGCTGGCAATCGCCGCGTTGATGTCGATCTCATCGCCGTCTTCCAGCTTGCGGATGCGTTGCACGCCTTGCGGCTGCATGGCGTCGAGCAGGAATTTCATGCGATGAATTTCACGCTTGTACTTGGCGGTAATTTCGTCAATCACGTCCAGGTCGCCCGCCTTCGCGCGTTTTTCAAGTACGGTGGCCCAGGCCGGACGTTCCAGCTGGATCTGGTAATCCCACTCTGAATAGTGGAACGGGTCGGATACCGGCTCCTTGCCTTCCATCTCGTTAAAACTCTTGCCCATGTCCTCATACGGAAAGAGCTCGGTGCAAAGCACCCAGATCTCCTCGGCATCGTCGCCCGCGCCCTCGACTTCGATTTCGTTGGCCATTTCCATCACGTTCACATTCTTGCGAACCTGTTTGACGGACTCATAACCGGCGCTGGCGGCCTTGTTGAAATCGAATTCCTCGAATTCCCAGAAGTAGCGGTTGTCGTCGCGGTAGGGCGCGCTGAGCAGGTCCGTGCGCGCATTGAAAGGGATGCGTTTCTGCGTCAGGCTGTGCGCCAGTTGCACGCCGATTTCCCATGAGATGTGATTGTTGTCGAGTTTGTAGTGTGCGGCTGCGAACAAAGTGCGGCCTTCGACGATCCAGGCGTCATCATCCTGATAGCTGTCATCCAGCAGTGCACGGGCCAGTCGATTGAGGTAATCGCCGACGCTTGCGGTCATGTCCGGCGTGGCCGTGTGCAGCTTGCTCCAGAGCTGCTTCAGACCCGGAAAGCGGCGAATGGAAAGCGCTTCCACTCGCGCGTCTTCGATCACGCTGATCACGGCCATCTGCATCGGATTCAGTGACTCGGCAGAAATCGGCTGCCTTGTTTCGACCACGTGCGCAGCACAGTGTGCGGCAGTGGCGCGATAAAGCTCAAGACCCGATACGGGTTCATGGCCTTCCGGGGCGAAATCATCGAACGCATCCGGCACATGGAGGAGATAGTCTTCGATGTAGGGCTTGTAACCTTCACGCGACTCGAAGTCGCCAGAAGTGGGGCGCATGAAAAAGTCACGTGCCCACAGGGCACGCAAATACATATTGATGCGGCGCTGCACGTCGACCAGCAACGTGCCCTTGCGCTCCTTTTGCAGCATCGCCAATGATTCTTTGGATTCGAGGCTGAAATACTTGATCTGCTCTTCGTAATTGGTGCGATGAGCGTGTGCACCCCACAGCGCCCAGCGGCGCAGACCACCTAGGGTCAAATGCTGGAACAGCACCTCCAGCTTGTCCAGCATCGGGCGCACGCCACGCGGCGCCTGGGCGATCAGGGTATTGATGAACTGCAGGTAATTGATGAACAGGGAAGCATCGCCCAGTCGATTGGCAGCGGTCGGCGCAGTGCCAAGCAATAATTCGATCACTGAGCCAGACGTTCTCGAAGCCAGCGAGAGCGAGGCAGTGATAAGTTCACCAATCACATCCTCGCCTACCTCCTTGGCCACCTGCGGTGCATTCTCTATCCAGGCCTCTACCAGAGAGTCGCCGCGTCCCAGC
The DNA here is from genome assembly GCA_049578545.1 of Thiobacillaceae bacterium. Classification (GTDB taxonomy): domain Bacteria; phylum Pseudomonadota; class Gammaproteobacteria; order Burkholderiales; family Thiobacillaceae; genus DASQBT01. Next base: position 57,972 of record JBAUMF010000012.1, on the reverse strand, counting down.
CCGCGAATCGCCGCCGCGCCTTTCAGGTAGGTATCCAGGCCGCGGGGCGAAAACACCTTGGTCGCGTCGTGCCAACTGGCATGCAACACTTCCTGACTGTGCTTGGAAAGCTCATCCAGCAGTTCTGAATAGTCGCCTAGATTGACCGACATGATTGCTCCAATTCTAGAGTCGAATCAGAAGAAGGTGGTAACGGCTGCATCCAGCGCGTCACGCATGTCGGGGTCGTCGGTAATGGGCCGTACCAGCGCGACGCGGCAGGCGGCATGGGGATTCACGCCTTTGGCAATGAGTGAACCGGCGTAAATCAGCATGCGGGTGGAGAGACCTTCATCCAGGCCGTGGCCTTTGAGGTTGCGCGAACGCTCGGCAATCGAAACCAGCTTGCCGGCAATGTCGGCAGCCACCCCAGATTCGTGCGTAACGATTTCGGTTTCAATGTCATGGTCGGGGTAGGTGAAATCCAGGGCGCCAAAACGCTGCTTGGTGGATTGCTTGAGGTCCTTCATGAGCGACTGATAGCCGGGGTTGTAGGAAATCACAATCTGAAAATCGGGGTGGGCATGGACCAGTTCGCCCTTCTTTTCCAGCGGCAGTACGCGACGGTTGTCGGTCAGCGGATGGATGACCACCGTGGTGTCCTGGCGCGCTTCAACCACCTCATCCAGATAACAGATCGCGCCATAGCGGGCGGCAATGGCGAGCGGCCCGTCCTGCCATTCGGTGCCTTGCGCTGACAGCAGAAAGCGGCCAACCAGATCGGAAGCCGTCATATCCTCATTGCACGCCACGGTGATCAGCGGCTTGCCCAGCTTGTAGGCCATGTACTCGACAAAACGAGTCTTGCCGCAGCCGGTCGGGCCTTTCAGCATCATCGGCATGCGCACCGAGTAGGCCGCCTCGTACAGTTCGACTTCATCGGCGACGGCCCGATAGTAGGGTTCCTGGGTGATGCGGTATTGATCGACGATGTTGCTCATGAAAGCTCCTCTAGGAAAAGATGCTTATTTATCCATGGATGGCGTGCCGGATCGCAACAGGCGCACCATTCATGGACAAACAAAAACCCCCGCCACGCTTGCCGCGCAACGGGGGCTGGGGACTTCTAGCCGCCGCGCGACTTAAACCGTCTTGCCGCGGTAAATCACCATCGACGTGCCCTGCGACTGGTTGAAGTTGTTGTAGCCGATCAGTCGAACGTGATTGTGCGGGTTGGCCTTGTGGCAGGCTTCAGCTTCAGCCAGCACGCGGTCCACATCGGTTTCACCGAACATCGGCAGCTTCCACATGTACCAGTAGGAGTCCATCAGGTGCTCGGGCTCGGTATGCTCGATGGCCGGGTTCCAGCCCTTCTTGACCAGAAACTCAACCTGCTTCTTGATCTGCTCCTTGGTCATGGCGGGCAGGTAGGAGAAGGTCTCGAATTTGCGGCTGGCGGGATCGCTCAGGCGGCTTTTGTAATCCATTACTTCAGACATTTGATTTCCTTTCGGTTTGCTTTCCGCGAAGAATCAGATCCTGTGAAACTTCGCGGCTGACAGTTTTTACTTGTGGGCAACGTCCAGTTTGTCCACGGTGTCGAACTCGAACTTGATCTCTTTCCAGGTTTCCATGGCGATCTTCAATTCGGGGCTGTGAGCAGCAGCCTTGGTCAGGATCTCCTTGCCGGCCTTTTCGATCTCGATGCCCTGGTTGCGAGCTTCCACGCAGGCTTCCAGTGCGACGCGGTTTGCTGCGGCGCCAGCAGCGTTGCCCCACGGGTGTCCCAATGTACCGCCGCCAAACTGCAGGCAGGCATCGTCGCCGAAAATGGAAACGAGTGCAGGCATGTGCCACACGTGAATCCCACCGGAAGCTACCGGGAACACACCAGGCATGGAGCCCCAGTCCTGGTCGAAGAACAGGCCACGTGAGCGATCTTCCTTGATGAACTTGTCACGCATGGTGTCGATCCAGCCCAGGGTGGCCTCGCGGTCGCCTTCGAGCTTGCCTACGACGGTACCCGAGTGCAGGTGGTCACCACCGCTGAGCCTCAACACCTTGGTCAGCACGCGGAAATGGATACCGTGGTGCGGGTTGCGGTCGAGCACGGCATGCATGGCGCGGTGGATGTGCAACAGTATGCCGTTGTTGCGGCACCAGTTGGCCAGGCCGGTGTTGGCGGTCAGGCCGCCGGTCAGGTAGTCGTGCATGATGATCGGGGCGTCCAGTTCCTTGGCGAACTCGGCACGTTTGTACATTTCTTCCGGAGTCGGAGCGGTGACATTCAGGTAGTGGCCCTTGCGTTCGCCGGTTTCACGTTCGGCCTTGTGGACGGCCTCCATGACGAACTCGAAACGGTTGCGCCAACGCATGAAGGGCTGGCTGTTGACGTTCTCGTCGTCCTTGGTCAGATCCAGACCACCACGCAGGCACTCGTACACGGCTCGGCCGTAGTTTTTCGCAGACAGGCCCAGTTTCGGCTTGATGGTACAACCCAGCAAGGCGCGGCCATATTTGTTCAAACGGTCGCGTTCAACCTGGATGCCGGCGGGCGGGCCGCCGCAGGTCTTGACGTAGGCGATGGGAAAGCGCACGTCTTCCAGGCGCAGCGCGCGCAGGGCCTTGAAGCCGAACACGTTGCCGACCAGCGAGGTCAGCACGTTGACCACGGAGCCCTCTTCGAACAGGTCGATGGGGTAAGCCACAAAGGCGTAGAAGCAGGTGTCGTCGCCAGGCACGTCCTCGATCTTGTAGGCACGACCCTTGTAGTAGTCCAGGTCGGTCAGCAGGTCGGTCCACACCGTGGTCCAGGTACCGGTTGACGATTCAGCGGCCACGGCGGCAGCGACTTCTTCGCGAGGCACGCCTGGCTGGGGGGTAATCTTGAAGCAAGCCAGCAGGTCGGTGTCCAGCGGAGTGTAATCCGGGGTCCAGTAGGTCTGGCGATATTCTTTGACGCCAGCGTTGTAGGTTTTTACAGCCATTGCAGTCTCCTTGATTGAAGAGGTCGAGCCATCGAAAAGCACCTATTGCTTCAGATAGTGGACGCTAGTCTAAACACAGTTAAACATAAACAACAGTCAAACATTTTGATTATTTATATAAGGTAAAACTTATGCTTTAATTCTTCCATGCTGCATTTAACACTCCGTCAGTTAACTATTTTTGAAGCGGTCGCGCGTAACCTGTCCTATTCAAAGGCGGCCCGGGAGCTTCATCTGACCCAGCCTGCCGTCTCCATGCAGGTTCGTGGCCTGGAGGAGAGTATCGGAGTGCCCCTGACTGAACAGATGGGGAAAAGGATTTTCCTCACGGAAGCAGGCAGGGAAGTTTTCCACTATAGCCAATCTGTCGCGGCCCAGCTGGCGGATCTGGAAACAGCCTTGTCCCAGATCAAGGGACTTGATCAGGGCCAGCTCAAAATCACGGTGGCTTCCACCGCCAATGCCGTGGCCACCGACCTGCTGGCCGGATTTCGCGCAGAACATCCAAAGGTTTCCATTCATCTGGATGTGACCAACCGGCAGGAGGTGCTTAGCCAACTGGCGGCCAATGAAATTGATCTGGCAATCATGGGGCAACCGCCGGAAGGACATGATCTGGAGGCGGCATCCTTCATGGAAAACCCGCTTGTTGTCATTGCTCCGCCCAATCACTCTTTGGCTACGAAGAAGAACATTCCAATTCAATCATTATCCACTGAGCCATTTCTGGTCAGAGAGGAGGGTTCGGGAACGCGAAGCGCGACTGAACGGTTCTTTTCCGCTTACGGGGTTACGCTCAAAACGGGCCTCACCATGAACACCAACGAGGCGATCAAGCAGTCTGTGCAGGCCGGAATGGGACTCGCCGTCGTGGCGCTGCATACAGTTTCCCTGGAGCTGGAAGCACGCCGGTTGGTGGTGCTGGATGTGGCGGGTCTTCCGATCTTGCGCCACTGGTATGTGGTGCATCGCAAGGGCAAGCGATTGTCTGCCGTGGCGGAGGCCTTCAAGGCGTTTTTGCTCGACAGGCGATAGGTGTCAGTGCTAATGTATTCGCGTCGGGGTGCCAACCCCCGGCCTAACCAAGACGGTGTCCCGTCCAAGCTTGGCTCTCAATAACCAAAATCTGTTTGGAGGATTCTTTTGGACACCGTATCCCGGACAGCCCCCGCGCCAGTCACCCTGGGCGAAGCCTGCAAGTACTGGCTCAAACTCGGCTTCATCAGCTTTGGCGGACCCGCCGGGCAGATTGCCATCATGCATCAGGAACTGGTGGAGAAGCGCCGCTGGATTTCCGAGCATCGTTACCTGCATGCACTCAATTACTGCATGTTGCTGCCGGGGCCGGAAGCGATCCAGCTCGCGATTTACATCAGCTGGCTGATGCATGGCACACGTGGCGCAGTGCTGGCAGGCATAATGTTTTTTTTGCCTGCGTTCTTTCTGCTGTCATTGTTGGCATGGGTTTATCTGGCCTGGGGGCATGTTTCGCCGGTGCAGGGCATTTTCTATGGCATCAGACCTGCCGTAGTGGCGGTCGTGCTGTTTGCCGCCTGGCGCATTGGCGCACGTGCTCTGAAGAATGAAGTACTGTGGGGCATGGCGTCGCTGGCCTTTGTCGGCATCTTCTTCTTCCACATCGGCTTTCCATGGATTGTCCTGTCAGCAGGCGTGCTCGGTGCCATCGGCGGCAAGCTTGCGCCGGAAAAATTCAGGAGCGGCAGCGGGCATGGTCCAAGCAACAGGGAATACGGACCTGCGATCATCGACGATGACTCGCTCACGCCATCCCATGGGAAATTCTCCTGGACCCGGCTGGCGCTGACGCTCGCCGTATTCGTCTCGATCTGGCTCGCAGCCATGTTCGCCTTGCGTGGCGAGCAGGCACTGGCGGCGATGGGGCTGTTCTTCACCAAGGCAGCCTTCCTCACCTTCGGCGGCGCGTATGCAGTCTTGCCTTATGTGTATCAGGGTGGCGTTGAACATTTTGGCTGGCTTACCGGCCCGCAAATGATGGATGGCCTGGCTCTGGGTGAAACCACGCCGGGGCCACTCATCATGGTGGTGACCTGGGTGGGCTATCTTGGCGGTGTGGCCAAGGAAGTGCTCGGCAATCCTGTGGCTGCAGGCCTCGCGGGCGCCGCGGTGGCAACGTTCTTCACCTTCCTGCCTTCCTTTCTGTTTATTCTGGCGGGCGGGCCGCTGGTCGAAGCCACACGCGGAGACATCAAATTTACCGCGCCCCTCACCGGTATCACGGCTGCCGTGGTCGGCGTGATCCTGAATCTGGCAGCGTTTTTTGCCTGGCATGCCTTCTGGCCCAAAGGTACCGCATTCGAGCCATTTGCTGGTCCGTTCGACTGGTTTCCGGTCATGGTTGCCATCGCTGGTTTTTTCGCCTTGTGGAAATACAGCATTGACATCATGAAAGTGATCGGCGCGTGTGCGCTGCTTGGGCTTGTCCATTTGTTGTTGATCTAGGCAAGTGCTGATTCACAAGGCAGCGCGAGGAATCCAACGACGAATCGATCCCCTCACGTGTTGATGTCATGCCGAACCGGATTGCTTCCCGTTTGGTGCGTTGGTACTCCCAAGGATGCAGGATGCAACAATCAGCGTTCCCCTCGGGATGCGCATGAAGCTTGCCGCCAAACCCGACATCAAAAAAGGTGACCAAAGCTGTCAGGCTTCGGGCGGCACGATCCATCGATCCAATAGCAGGAGCCGGTAGTCATCGTGCCTGCACCCAGGCCAGATGAACTGACATCAAGCGATCGCGATCTGACCGTGAAGAAGGCCGATGTTAGAACAAGTTCAGCCGAGACGAATTGATCGACAGATTTATGAAAACCAAACTCTTCCAGTACTCGCGGCGGCTGGATGCGCGGCTCATTGGGGCTGGTGTAGCTCAGCGGCAGCTGTTCCCGCCAGCGCGACCACAACCCCGTCAGGGTGAGAAATTGCCATGAAGCAGGCCCGTTGCCCCATCGGCATGAAGACGCTGTCGGTCTGCCGTTTTACTCGCACCCGACCTGTCACCAACTGCACGCCCGCGCAGGACGCAACATTTCTTCGCATTTCGGCCGCTTCAATGTTCTATTCACGCATCGGGTGAATCCCGCGATCGTCAGGTCAACACCCTCTGCATTCCCGCCAGATTGCCCGCGGTCAAGCACGGTTCGTAGGTTCGGTATTCACTGCAAAGGTCGGCGTACTTCCACACCAGTTCCACGCTTTCCCAACCACCCGGTCGTGAAGCTTCTGCAACGGCGTACCCGCTTGCACATGCCGGTTCGGCGACGTATGGCGAAGATCGTGCCGGCGAAAACTGCGGATCCACTCCTGCGGATAGTGACTTTCGTACTCAGGAAGAGCGGGCGCTGGAACGCTTGCGCAGCGCTCCGGGCACCCCAAACAAAAAACCCGCCGCACGGGCGGGTTTTGGTTGCCTAGCGAGCGACGCCGCCTAGCCCTGCTCACGCCTGCGCGCGAGGCCAAGTCCGGCGAGACCGATGCCGAGCAGCGCAAGCGAGGCCGGTTCAGGCACGCTTACGATTGGCGTGCCGCCGATGGTGGCGCCGCTGATCGCCATCCCGGTCTGGAACGCCGTGTCGTTCTCGTTCATCACGCCGAACTGCAGCTCATAATTGCCCGCAGTCGGGATCGTGTAGTCGGAAAGCACCCAACCCGTGTTGCCGCAACCTTGACCGAAGCCCAGATAACAAGACCCGGAACTGCCGCCGAGCGGCGCCCAATCGGTGCTGCCGGCGCCGGTGATGATCGGAACCGACGGCGGGGTCAGCCCGGCGATGATCCCCGGCATGCCTGAGCCGGGAATGATGCTTCCCGATGGCTCGGTGCGCGCGGTGACGAGGTAGCCGACAATCGTGCTAGTGTCTGTGTCGAACAGCCGGGCCCACGCGTAGTCGGGGAAGCCGGATCCGTCAGAGGTAACGAAGTCGAACGCGAATTGCAGTTTGGCGGTAGCGGTCCCGGCGTCGGCGGTGCTGATGTTGAAGACGCTCGACGTCAACAGTGTGCCGTTCGTCTCGGTGCCGCCTGACACGCCGATATTCGCGCCGTTGTTGCTGCTGCTACCGGTGTTTGTGGAGATCCAGTCATAGGTAGTGGCGCCGCTGGGAACAGGAGGCACCGGGACAGCGCCGTTGGCGCCCAGCGTGCCGCAGCTGCCCGCGCAGGTCCAGCCGACCGGGATCGCCTCAGCCTGATTGCTCAGCAGGCCCAAGGTCGTGGCGGTGGCCAAGGCCATCGACCAACTGGACAAGCGCCGCGCCAGTAGATTCTTCTCTCTCATGCTCATTTTCATAATTGCCGCTCCTCAAAAAATGGAAATTGGCGAAACCCGTCATTTCGTCCCGGATCGATCTCCGTCGCGGTCAGGTCGAGCCTTCTTGTCATTATTGCAAGCAGGCCCCATGCCAGAAACAGATTCTTTATTATTTTCATAGGCCTAGATGAACTGGCCTGCGACGATCGCAATCATACTGTAAAGGAAACCGACATTGGAAAAGGTGAATCGAGACAAATTGGTAGGCAATATGAGCTACCCAGCACCTCGCAATCCCTGGCGCAGGATGATCATGCCCTGCTGTTCGATTGGTAGGGTTCAGCGCAAATAGCCTTCATGCTCGAGCTTGAGCAGGATGTGCTGGATGGCCTCACCCGCTGCCAGGCTAATTGCTGTAAACCGTTCCGAAGGCAGCGTGACTTACCTTGACCCCTAACACTGAAACAGCGCCTTGAGCGTTCTGGCTGCGGCGGCACGATCACGTTCGCCAAGCCTGCCCAGTTTGCGGAGGATCAGCTGATGATCAAGAGTGAAAAGCTTCATGCGAATCATAGAAGGAGAAGGCAAGCCCACAGCATCAAGATCGATGATCTCGATGTCCAGCGGCCAGCTGGAATTCTTGGCGCTGGTAATCATCGCCAGTACCGAATGCCTTGATGCCGAATTAAATGCAGTCAGGCCGGACAGCACCAAGGCCGGTCGGCGCTTGGTGCTGTTGCGATCGGCAAATGGGAAGGGCACGACGACCACGTCAAAGGCTTCATAAGTCACGATAAGCCTCTTCGTCCGCCTCTGAATCCCACTCACCCAGTGTGCCAACCAGGGCTTGAGCATAAGCCAGGTCGAGCGGTTGCGCCTTGCGCAAGCGCACGACATCACCCTCGATATCGAAGGCAATGACATCGCCTGCCTCGACATGCAAGCGCTTGCGCACCGGCTCAGGGATGGTGGCCTGATATTTGGTCGTTAACTTGCTGGTCGGGGTGCGCATGGCCGCATTTCCAAGAGAGTTGGTAATGCCGTAATAATAGCATTACCGAGACAAGATTAGCCTACACCCGGATTTCTTCATCGCCGGATACACGCGGGTTAGCGCAAATAGCCTTCATGCTCCAGCTTGAGCAGGATGTGCTGGATGGCCTCATCGACCCCCAGGTTGGTCGTATCAATCGCGATTTCGGGATGTTCCGGCACCTCGTAGGGGTCGGATACGCCGGTGAATTCGGGGATCAGGCCCGCACGCGCCTTGGCGTACAGGCCCTTGCGGTCGCGCAACTCGCAGGTTTCGATGGGGGTGGAGACATGCACCTCGATAAAGCCGCCTACACCTTCGATCATCGCCCGCACATCCCGCCGCGTATTTCGGTATGGGGCAATGGGGGCGCAGATGGCCACGCCGCGATTCTTGGTGATTTCCGACGCGACAAAGCCGATGCGCCGCACGTTGATGTCGCGATGCGCGTGGGAGAAGCCCAGTTCCGAGGACAAATGCCGACGCACTATATCCCCGTCCAGCAGGGTTACCGGGCGGTTGCCCGTTTCCATCAGCCGGATGGCCAGGGCCTTGGCAATGGTGGATTTTCCCGCCCCGGACAGGCCGGTGAAGAACACGGTGAAGCCCTGCTCGTTGCGCGGCGGGTGGGCGCGCTGAAGTTCCTCGATCACTTGGGGGAAGCTGTACCAGTCGGGAATTTTCAGGCCGTGCTTCAGCCTGCGTAGCAATTCGTCACCTGCCATGGTCTGGATTCGTGATCCCGCCGGCACGGCGGATACCGGCATGTGTTCAGCGCGCTCTTCCACATAGACCATGCGCGGGAAGGGAATGAGGGTGATGCCCAGCCTCTGGTACGCTTCGGCCACGAGGTTGAGAGCACCATGGTCCAACTGGGTATCCTCGCCTCGACGCCGTTCGCCTAGGGCTTCATGCTCGCCTCCAACGATAAGGTGATTGCAGCCATAGTTGCGTGCAATGACCGCCCGCAACAGCTGTTCACGCAGGCTTGAATGACGGCCCAAAGCCGGAAGCAGCGCCAGCTGGGTGGTGGTCGAGGGAAACCGGGGCAGGATCGCCTGGATGCTGCGTACCAGCGAGAAATAGTCCGCGCTGTCCGTCAGGTCCCCTCCGGCATAAGGCATGACGAGCAGATTCGCCTCGAGTTCAATGGCGGTCTTGAGACAGAATTCAAAATGCGGACGATGCATGGCCTGACGCGCCAGGAAAGCCACAACGCGGCGCCAGCCCAGCTTTGCCATCAATGCGCGCAGCTCGGCCGGGGTAAGACGATGCGCGGCAAAGTCATGGTGCTGCGGCAGCGCCACGCCTTCCACTCTTCCGCCCACATGCCACACGCCGGTATGAAGCCCGACGCTGGCATCGGCCGGAGACTTTTCCAGCAGGGCATGCTCGACTTCGGGGTCGGAAGGCCACAGGTCACTTATGGTCAGCACCGCCAGCATGAAGCCTTCGCCATCACGCAACGCCACCCGATCCCCGGCCTTGAGCTTCTGCGCCTGATTGGCCGCGATTTTCAGGGTGATCGGATACGGCCAGAAAGTGCCATCCGCCAGCTGCAGCTTCTCCAGCACCCCATCATGATCCGCCTTGCCCATGAAGCCTGTCAGCGGGGAATAGGCGCCATTCAGCAGCATCTCCAGGTCGCAAAGCTGGCGCCAGTCCAGGTCAATCGAGGGAAGGCCAAACGACTCCTTCTTAAGGAGCTCTGCCCGCTCCGGTGTGGCCATCAGGTTGGCAAGTTGCCCGCCATGGGGCGAAATAAGATGGCGATCATTCATTTGCAATAGTTCTCGTAAAAAATGCGGATGAAGCGATCCACTTCCGCTTCGGGCAAGTGGTTGATGCCTGCGGCCCCCTTGCGCCCGCCACCCGTTTCGAACTGGCTGCAGATCTCATCGGCGTGGGCCTTGTTGTTCAGGGGTGCGCGCACGCTCACTACATACCCCCCCTCGGGTTTACGGGTAAGAACTGCATGGGCTTGAGCCGGCGACGTCGATGCCAGCAGGTTGCCGAAAACGCCGGAGATGCGCCGTGCCCATTTTTCTGCCGGCAGAATGAATATCCGGCCGCTTTCCCTCTCGATCGCGGGCTGTGATCCACTGGCCTTGGCCATGTCTTCGGCATAACCAGTCCTGAGCACCTGAAAGGCAGGCTCCACCTGAATCAGATCGAACGGGTCATCATAACCATGGACGATTTGGTAGAGCTCGGCCGGGTCATAGTGAAGATCATCGAGCGTTTCTCCATAGCCGTTATAGTTCAGGCACTCACCCAGTTCCTTGAGCTGGTTGAGGTGTGAATCATTGAGACCAAAAGGAACGGCCGCTTTGCGTGCAGACGTTTCCAGGTTATCGCCAAACGCCGCCGTCACTGCCCAGATTAGATGCCGACCACCCAGATAGTCATTTACCAATAGGCTGGTACAGGTATCCGGACTGGTATCGATGTGGGATTCAAAAGCAGAGTGTTGCGGAATCTCCCCCGGCTGATGATGATCGAAATAGCGCACTCTCACGCCGTTATGCAGCAGGCGGTCCAAGGCTGCGCGGTTTCTTGACAGGGCAACATCCAGCACCAGCACCTCGTCGCCCGCTTTGGCTTCGGCCCTTCCAAGCAGATCGATTTCCCGCTTGGGGCCGGTGATCAGGATGGATTCGGCCGGATAGGCCAGCCGCATCTGGTGCAGGGCGCACAAGCCATCGGCGTCGCCATTGAAAACATCGAACTGCATTTGCCTCCCGAATTATCTGTTAAGGGCTGGTCTGCGGATCATCACAAGGAGCAAAACGACCAAGCGATCCAGTCACTGAATGATTTTGTTCGGGCTCGACTGCTTCGCGTCACGGCCTTAAGCCTTGGGGCTCGCGGCTAAAGGCCGAATCGCTCACAACGCCGGAAAAGTAAATCAATCCTCTCTTGCTTTGGCCTTATAGCATAAGCCATTTGAATCATGCCGGAGTTGCCGCACGAGTATTCCCTGCTGGCGTGGGAGCGTCATGCCGGCGCCGTCGATGCTTGTCATTGGTACTTGATACTGCACCCCACCCCGCGCCGATGAACAATGTTGCATACACCAGCAGTGCAATCCGTGGCGCATCAACCAGGCTGTCCACTCCGCCAACCACGATCCATGCCGTTGTGCAAGCCAGAAGCACTGTGGCCTCGAGTTCACCACGTCCTGCCGCCCGCGCCAATCGCACCAGGGCCAGAACCACCATCAGCGTAAACAGCACCACCCCAAGCCAGCCCTGCTCAAAGAGCAAATGCACCCAGAGATTCTTGGCATGCCAGACGAGATGGTAGCCGGACTTGAAAAACCAGAAATCTCCACCCTGGGAAAAGTCCCCATTTCTTACAAGATTTTGTCCGCTCTCATCCAGCAGACGAACATTGTCCACATCGACCACGGTGCCGGGAACCGGGTTGTAGAGAGAAAACTGCACCGGCCGCTGGGCCAGAAAATTGCCTGCGCCCACGTCACCACTTTTGAATGTCTGGTTGCGGCTCTGCCACTCCTGTACGCCAGGTTTGAAGTCGACTTTGAGCCACTGGCACTTGCGGGAATTGAACAGGCTCTTTTCGCACAGCGAAGTTTCCAGGCCCGCTTTGGTGGAAGGTGCCCGCACGGAAAGTTCAAGTTTCAGGGTCTGACCGGGACGCGGCTCGACCCGCTGGGCCATGTACAGCGTCCCTGCAGAATTAAGCGCCAGGTAGGTGTTGCCGCCTTCAGAGACGTAACGATAGGTCCCGGCTTGATCGGGCAACTGGTTGGCCAGGCTGACAGCGGGAAAGCTGCCGAGTCCCTGCCCGAAAAACGCCGTCATCACCCCAGCATTCCGCATACCCAGCACCTCGACCCAGTGGTGCAGGCGGATGCCCGCATCCGTTCCTGTCTGCTGCAGTCGTTCGCGCCAGAAAACACCGGAGACGCCGACGACCATCACAGCCAGAGTCAACAGCCCCATCGCCAGTGGTGCCGCCGATCGACTGCGATGTCTGGACTGTCTGCGCCCTGCCAGCCAGGTTCCCCAGATCAGAATCATGAGCGCCACGATGAGCGCAATTGCGCCCCCACGTGCAACGGTAAAGAAAAGCGCATAGGCGCCAAGCAAAAAATTGGCTCCAAGCAAGGCCCGATAGAGAGGATTGCGCAGTAGAAAGAACAGGCCCCAGACAAACGGCAGTGCCATGACCAGATAGGCCTCGATGTGCCCGCCGCCAGTGTGCATGCTGGAAAAGCTGGCAGTCACCCGATAGTCTGCGGTGGCCGTAGTACCGGCAAACAGGGCTTCCTCCCGCAGCGCCCACAGGCTTACCCCCAATGCGCCCAGGGCCATGCCCAGGGAGAGTTTCTTGAATGCCTTGTTCTGATCTGCCTGTGACCGGAACAAGCCATAAACCAACAGCCCCCAGACGACGCCCTTGGCCAGCCGCAGACTGTTGTAGTGACTCCAGTAGGTGGCAAAGGCATTGGCATCGAGTTGCTGCAAGGGCAACAGCCCGACGAACAAACTGACGACCAAGACCAGCACAAACAGGCCCAGCAATCCGCCCAGCTTCGGAACCATCCATGCCGATGCCCTGAACTGACCTTGCCACAAGGCCACTGCCCAGGTAGCCAGCATCAGCATATCAAATTCATCCCAGAAGAATCGCCCTGTCCAGGGAGCCAGATCGAGCAGGGGCAAGGCGGCGGGAATGAGGATCAACCAGGCACCTGGATAGCGAAACAGGAGGACAAGACATGCAAGGCCCCCCAGCGCCAGGGCCAGATTCCACCTAGGGAACTCCCACAGGGAGACTCCCACCGCCGCGACAAGCGAGACGGAAAGCATCCGTGACAACCAATGCCACGCCTGTTGTCTCGCGCCTGACCTGACCGCCGCGGCCTGGTCGGGTTGAGCTAGATCGGGGGGATCTGTGTCTTCGCGCTGCCCCCCGCGTGGGCCGGGCTGTTCCGGGGTGGATATAGCGCCTACTGGAGAGGGCTCCGAGCTCGGTTCCAATCGGCGACTGCGCTCCCCCAGCCACAGCCCTGCGGATAATCCAAGAGGAAGCACCAGCCAATCCCGCGGCTCACCCAATCCCCACACAGCGGACAAAATGAGTAGCACCGGTAGCCCAAGCAGTGTGATCAGACGCGACGTTCGTCCCCAGCCGGCCAGACCCAGAAGTAGACCTGTCGCACTCCAGGGAACGGCCACCTTGATAAGCCGGTATGTATTTTCCAGCAGCTGGGCAAGATAGCCTCCCACCCAGGCTGACAGGCTCAGGTGATGCTTGGCAGGAAGGAAAAGCAGCAGGGCCAGACAAATGGCGAGAGCGCTTGACCAGAGATATTCAAGCCATCCGCTCCCTCGGGGACGGACGATGGCGTGACGCAATAGAGAAGACCGATCAGGCGTGAAGCTTGCGCCGGCGCCGCATCACCAGCCCGTAGCCAGCGAGGCCAGCCAGCATCAATAGCAGCGTTTCGGGTTCCGGCAAGCTTGCGGTGTTGCGCGCATCATAGACACCGGTAACTGGAGGTAGTGGATTGCCAGGTCCCGCACACGCAATGCTGTAGGTGCGCGAAGCGGGATTCGGAGTGCCACCATAACTGAACGTGATAGTGTAAGTCTTGGGAAGAGTTGAAGTACCGGTTCCATCGCAGTCACCCGCCGCGGTGGTGGTGAACTGCAGGGTGCCGGTCAGCCCTTCAACATTAGGCCCCTGAGGCTGTGGAGTGGTGATGTCCTGTACCACCACGCTCAGGTTGCCCGGGCTGTACGTGCCGTTGGCGATGCCAGGAACGAAGGTGCAGCGCCCGAGCATGACCGAAGCTCCACCGGTGGGGAAGGTCCCGGCACTGGTCTTCGTAAAAGAAAACCCGCCGCTGGCGCAGCCGATATTATTACTGGCATTATCCTTCAGAATGATGAAGTAACTGGCTGCGAAGGCGTTGCCCGCCATCATCAGCCCCGCGGCCGCAACCAGCCCAAGTGCGCTCTTCTGAAAGAAACCCAACATGATTTTCTCCACATCCCCCTATCGAGAGGGAAAATATTCTGATCTCAATTAATTAAAGCAATTTCCACGCCCGCGACAATTTTCGTTTCGTAAACAGGATGATAGGCCTTGGCACGCATATCTTGCCAGCTAATCCGTAAAATTTTCCGACAGTCTTCACCTTGCCTGCTCGCCCAACGCCAATTCCATATGGCGCCGTTGGTCAAAACCTTGCCCCTTGTCGCGTTGAGCCCCAAGCAGGCTGCGCTGCTCCCGAACGGCAAAGCGTGTGGCAAGTGCGCTTGCCATCAACAGCCAGTAAAGCAGTTCCCAGTAGGCAATTCCGAGGAAAACTGCTCCGACCCCATAAGCGACGAGTGAGGCCCGCAACATGGCGGCCCAGCGCTGGGCCCAATCCAGACGCCAGAGTTTCGCCCGCGTGATCATGCGGGTTAGGCTCACATATGTGCCGGCCAAGAGCGCCAGCCAAAGCAACAAGCCCGGAAAACCATGCTCGACCCCCATCTTGATGTAGGCATTGTGCCAGTCACGCATGCCTTCTCGCAGGGAGACAAAGATCCAGCTTTCAAAGCCGCCACCCAGCCAGGGGTGGGCCAGCATATATTTCCAACCGTTTTGCCAGACTTCCAGCCTCCCCACGGCGGACTCGTCAGTTTGATACTGACCCATACCTGTCATCCGCGCAATCCAGCCCTCCGGGAACAACAACGCGATTGCCGCCAACCCGAGTATCAGAAGCACCAGCGGTGCGCCCTTGCGCCGGTAGTGCCAGATCAAAAGCAGGCTCATCGCACTCAGGCTGAGGAACCCACCACGCGACCACGAAGATAATGCAGCGCCAAAGCACAGCACGATAGCAGCCACCAATACCGCGCGTAGCGCACGGTCGTTAGCTTCGTCCCGCCATAGAAACAGCAGCGGAATCGCCATAGTCACCGCGATCGCAAATTCATTGTTACCCGCCATTTCACTGCCGGGCGCACCGTAAACCCGGTCCCGAAAACCGGTAATCAGCGCCCAATAGCCCCCTTTCACTGCAACCAGTGCGACCGATCCAGCCATCACCATGAGCAAGAGTCGAAGCTTTTCCCTGCTGTCGATCAACACGGTCATGAGGATCAGCGGAATGAACATCTTTCCCACACTGGCCAACTTGGCCCATGCCGCCCAAGGGTTCACGCCCAACCAGGTGGTCAAGGCAAACTGCCCCAGCAACAAGAATAGAACCAGAAGACGCCAATCCCAGAAAAGCACTGGTTCAAGGCGCTTGCGCAACCAGGCATAGGTGGCCGAAACCAACGTGATACCAAGCAGAATGGAATAGGCTGGAAGAGCCGCGGCTTCGCCGTTGCCCGCCCCCTGGGGGTGAACGACGTTGAGCATTGCCAAACCCAGCAAACCCATCCAGGGCTCCCGCCAGGCCATTACAGCCAGGGCCAACAGCATGATGTAAGCGGTTACATCGTGCATACGCAGACTCTATGAATGGTCGTCATCATGCCTTGCCGCTTGTCCCATCCATCACTCGTCGCGTGGGGCGGGTGTGCCGTTTGCCATTCGACGATAAGGCAGCCCTTCCAGAGTTCACAGCCAGCAACCTGCGGGAAAGAACGACTCTGATAATGAAAAAACCCATGAGGCCACCCAGCCCCTGCAGGACGATATCGATACTGTCCGGATTCTTCTCCGGCAGGGCGAGCCGACCCAGATCAATCGCCAGAGCCGTACCCGCAATCAACAGCAAAGACAGAAACGTCGCAAAGCCACGCCAGGTCCAGCGCAGTTGAGAGACGAACCAGGCAAGCAGTGCGCCCAGCGGGATGAAAAAAAGCACCTTGTGCAATACCTCCGTCGCGGCACGGTACTCGGTACCGAAGTAGTAGGCTTCAAACGGGACACGCGTCATCAGGTTGTGCAGACGCTCATGCAGGAACGCGCCATCCGTCCGGAAATGGAAGGGGTACCAGAACAATGCGGCCAGGCCACACACCCACAACATGGCAAGCGCAAGCGGCAACCACGTTCTAATGATATCCGACGTGGCCGTTGTTCTTCCTACTTCACTACTTGGCCGTACGCCGGCACCAAAGTTCACTCCCAGAAAAACGCCTATCGCCCCGCCGAGAGCAGCGGTGATCACCTCGGTGACATCGGTAACCCGGGAATACACAAACAATTGCAGAAATTCCAGCAATGCTGCGCCGCCGACCACCATCCCCCACACTTTCAAGCTGCTGCGTTTTCCGCTGATCCGCCAGAGGAATGCAGCGGGTGTCCACATCAGCGCATCCATCGTCACGTTAAAAAGCGCCAGGCCGGCTTCCGGTGGCAGACCTGCAAACGGGATCAGGATCAGTTTGCCCTCGCGCCATTTGTGAAAAACCTCGACTGCGCTGATTGTGAGATCCAATGGAAGCACGCCATAAACGTAAATCCCCGCGACATAGGCCCACGCGAGGCGCTCGGCAAATGTCGTTGGTTCCTTGATGCGCCTCCAGTCGACATACCAGCTCGAAAGCCTTGCGCCGAACGCCCACCATCCCACTACACCAATGAGGGTACCCAGGCTTTCGGCGATGATGTCGTTAATGGACACGGTGCGTGGAGGGAAAAATATTTGCGTGAACTCAATCCCTACGCTCAGTGCGAAGCCTGCGGCCAGCACAGCGACTGTAGCCAGGAATCTGCCCAGGAATCCGCGCGGCCACAGGACACCGAGCCAAAGAAATGCGAGGGGAATGAACAGCAGGATGTTGGCCACCCAGTCAGCTCGTGAACCGATCCCCAGATTCAGGTAGGGAATGGTTCGAAAGTATGCGACAGCCTTATCCCACGGCTGGTAATGAAAGTGCAGCGGAACCAGACTGCCGTATATGACGAATACCAGATAGAACAGGGCGACAAAAGACAGAGTTCGACGGACATCATGCAAGTCTGCTTGCCTGGCGCCGGGATTGGCTGGTATCACGTCAGCGTCCATTGATATAGGCTTCAAAGTTCGCGTTGACTTGGTTTCCCCACGCGCCAAGCTGCGCCGGGTTGTTGCGACCCAAATTCCAGTCCGGATAAAAAGCAAAGTTGGCCCAGGCTGCCTGGGGTACTCTTTCCCTGACATGGCCACTGTTCGCTAGCGCTTGGGTAAGTTGAGTTGCCGGGTACTGCTTGTCCAGAGCTTCCTGAAAGGACAGGGTGGCATTGTGCGCCGCTTCACCACCCTGAATGGGTCGGCTGGCGGCAACGAGATTGGCCTCAACCCTTTGCGAAAAAGCCTCACCTGTGGATGGCTTCTGCCGGACGACGATACCCGCATCCCGCGCCAGCACCGTGTTGTAAAAAATATCCATATCGCGCGGTATGTCGTTGTGCGGCTGGATATGCACGGCATCCCCAAAAGGATTGATGAAGACGTTGTTGTAAAGCGCCACCCTGCCTTCTGCCTGAAACAAGGCCTCAGTCGCATTATCGACGAAGTAGTTGCCATAGACGAGATAGCGGTCATCTGCGCCCGGCCCTTCGAGCGGCCAGTGGCCCAGCAGCATGTTGGGCCTGGCCATCACACCGACGGATGCATTGCGGGACTTGCCGAACAGATTGTTGCGAACGACGGTTACCGCTGGCCCGGTTGGCGCTTCCTCAAGGGCGGGTCTGGGCTTTTGATGTTTGATCTGGAGATCATAGCCGATGCTGTCCACCACCAGATTGGATTCAACCAGCCCCGCCCAGAATGGCGCCGAACCGTCTGAATTTCCGAGGTAAATGCCGGTCCCTGCGCCCTCGATCGTGTTGCCACGGATCACCCAGTTCCATGACGGGCATTTGGTTGATATGCCCACGATCTGCTGGTTGTTGCCATGGCCAATGATATGCAGGTTTTCCAGGGTGATGTCATGGGTGTATCGGCTATGCCCTTCCGCCTTCACCCCGTCGACGGGGAGATTCCTCCCATCCAGAGTAAGGTTGCGGATGACAATATACGCCGCATCCACCAGGCTGATGGTGTTGGCCCCCGATTGCGCCAGGAACTGGGCAACGGTTCCATCTTCCGGTCCGGTAATAATGATGGGCTGAGTTGGCCCACCTCGCAATCCATGAATGGGCAGGCCTTTGAGGTAGACACCTGGAGCAAGTTGAAGTGTGTCGCCCGCGTGAAGGGCATGGAGTGCCGGCAAGTAAGCCTCCGGACCGGCCAGAATGATGCGGGCCTTGACATAACCCGGCCGGATCAAGATTGCCAATGCCAGCAAACTGGCAATGGCGATTGAATTAAGCCTAGATCTGCTCAGGGCTGGTCTCACCTTTGCCAGCATAACCCAGGTCAACAAGCTGGCGTTTCAGTTTCTCTGTCAGGCTTTGAATACTCTGCCGACCGGTGTCCACGACAATGTCCGCGACTTCCCGATAAAGGGGGTCCCTAACCTGGTAAAGGTCCTTTAGCTTTTGCATGCGATTTTCTGTTTGCAACAGTGGGCGGTTCTTGTCGTGGCGTGTGCGCTGGCAGAGATCCTCCGGGCGGCCATGAAGGTAAACCACCGTGCCCCGAGCCTTCAGTTTCTCCCGATTGCTTGCGGCCAACACCGCTCCGCCCCCGGTTGCAAGCACGATATTGTCGCGGCACGTCAATCCCTCCAGGGCCTCCTCTTCCCTTTTGCGGAAACCGGCTTCACCCTCAATCTCAAATATGACGGGTATGCGAACGCCCGTGCGCTGTTCCAGCACATAGTCGGAATCATAGAAGGTTTTCTCGAGTTGCCTGGCCAGACTCTTTCCGATGGTGGTCTTGCCCGCCCCCATCAAACCGACCAGAAAGATATTGTCATGCTTGCCCATGCCCGCATTGTAGCGGACATGGGCTGCCAGGTTTTACCTCAGACTCATGCGGTCATCAAGAATGCGCGGAGTCAGGAAGATCAGCAGTTCGGTTTTCGCGGTTTCCTTATTATTGTTCTTGAACAGGTTGCCAAGGAATGGCAAATCCCCGAGGAAAGGTACCTTGTTGTAGTCATCGCGGGTCACCGTTTCATAGACGCCGCCCAACACTGCGGTTTCGCCGTTTTTCACACGAACCTGCGTCTTGACCCGCTTGGTGTCAATGCCTGGAACCGAGCCACCTCCCGGAACCACCACAAGAGCCCCCTCGGTGTCCTTTTGTATTTCCACCGTCATGACGATTGAATCATTGTTCAGGATCTGCGGGTCGACCAGCAGACACAGCAAGGCATCCTTGAACGTCACCGTATAGGTGGGAATGCCGCTGGCAACCTGAAGGGTGGTATAGGGAATCTGCGTCCCCTGGAGAATGACCGCTGGTTTTTGATTGGAGGTAACCACCCGTGGATTGGAAAGCACCTTGCCTTGTAGATCCGCCTCCATAGCCTGAAGTTCGAGACTGATCAGGTTACCGGAGCCGACATTGAGCAGGGTCAAACCCAATGTGGCGGGTGAAAGGTTTGAGCTGGTAACTGGGGCAGGCAAATTGACATTACTGAATGAAGGACCAATTGCGCTGCTACCCCCATTATTGAGAGGATTGGCAATCGTTTGCGAATTTCCCAGGGTGGAGCCCAATCCGATTCCATTCTGACTGCTGTTCCCCACTCTGAATGTGCCGCCAATCCCAACCCCTAGGCGGGCACCCAGCTGTCGCGAAAACGACTCATCCGCGAGGACGATCCGCGCCTCAATCATGACCTGGCGCGCAGGGACATCCAGCTTGGCCAGCAGTTGACGAACTTCATCAATCTTCTTGGCCGTGTCGTTGATGATCAGCGTATTGGTCTTCAGCTCATACGTTGCACGCCCGCGTTTGGAGAGGATTGACTGATTGCTTTGCCCCTGGCTTTGCTGGGAACTCTGGGTTCCGGCCGTGCCGCCGACGCCTTCGGCCTGGGTTGAGCAGGTTGCCTTGCCACTTGTTGCACCTTGGGAAGAAGACCCACCCGTGAAACCGTATAGAAGTGCCTGGGCTTCATCAGCGCGCAGGTAATTGAGCGGGATATATTCCGTAACCAAAGGCTCCAGCTCAGCAATCGCCGATTTGGCCTCAAATTCCAGCTTCTCCTTGGCGAGCAGCTCATCCTTGGGTGCAATCCAGATAATGTTACCGTTGACCCGTTTGTCCAGACCCTTGGTTTGCAGGATCAGGTCCAGCGCCTGATCCCAGGGCACGTCCTTGAGGCGCAAAGTCAGATTGCCATTGACTGTATCGCTGGCAACGATATTCAGGCCGGTAAAATCGGCAATCACTTGCAGCACAGAGCGAACCTCAACGTTCTGGAAGTTGAGAGATAGTTTTTCGCCTGTGTACTTGATTTTTCCATCCGGCGTTTTTTTCTCACCGTCGGAAGAGGGCTTGACCTCCACGACAAACTGATTGTCCGTCTGATAGGCAGAATACTCCCAGCCACCCTGGGGCTCGATGACCATACGGGTGCTATCACCCAGCGCATAGCTTTCAACAATTCTTACGGGCGTCGCAAAATCAGCAACATCCAGCCGCCGCTGGAGGGCCTTGGGAAGCTCGGTGTCAATGAAATCGACGGTTATGCCCTTCGCCTGCTGCCGAATGTTGATCCCGGTCTGCGCATCCGCCAATGTGGTCACAATGCGACCCTCACCATTCGGGCCACGACGGAAATCAATATCACGAATTGCATGGTGGGCAGCCGCAGGCGCGGCCTCGGCGAACTGCGCCGATGCGTTAACCGGTGCTGCTGTAGCGGCCGAATTGCTTCCCAAAGATATGATCAGGTATTTACCATCGAGCTTGGCTTCGTACTCGACCGACCGATTCAGATTCAATACCAGACGCGTACGATTGCCCGCCTGGATTACGTTGACGCTGGTTAAGGGACCCAGGTTTGCTTCAATCGTATTCTTGCCCAGACCATTGCCGGTATCTGTCAAATCGAGCGCAATGCGTGGAGGGTTCCCAACAGAAAAACCGGATGGTGTGCTCTTGAGGGCTTCTTTCATTCCCACCCTCAGCACGACCTTGCCGCCTGGCAAGGCTGCCGGATCCACTGACATCACGGCGTTCGACGTCGGAACCCCTTCAGCCCTGGCCTGCATCCCTAAGGCTAGGGACAGGGTCATGAAGAGCCAGGCACTATATCGAACTACTAGCTGGGTAAAATGGACTCGGTTTTTCATATCCGCCTCAATCACTCTTGCAAAGTTAGGGTACTGTCGCGCTCAGTCCAATCACCTGCGCTATCCTGCACAATTTCTTTGAGCTTGACTCCGGAATCGCTTATTCCAACAATCATGCCGAAGTTCTGGCCCAAATAATTTCCTTTGTGCACATGATATATGGCGTTATCGGGAGTCTTGATCACTGCATTGATGACGCCATCTTTCTCCAAGGTACCCACCATTTTCAGTGTTTCCAGGGAGTATGCTTCCAATGGTTCCTTGGGCCGTGCCAAATCGGGCTGTAGCCCGCCACCTCCTCCCTTGGGAGATAGCTTGCGCGGTTTGAATGGATCAGGAAGGTTGAATGCATTGTATTCGAAAGGCTCATACGGTTTGACTTGGGGAAGAGGTTCAACTTTGCCCTGCAAATCCTTACCGGTATCTGCAACGAACTGCTTCAGATCACTCATGCCACCAATGCCACAAGCGGCAAGCATCAGGCTAAACAGAAGGCAGGTGAGCTTTTTCATTTCTTCACTCCCTTCTTATCTTTCTTCTTGGCCTGCTCCTGAGCGGCTACTTCATCTTCATCCAGGTAGCGATACGTCTTGGCTATCGCGTCCATCTCCAAAGAACCATCCTTGCCAGGTGTGAGGGAGATATCGTGCAAAGTAACAATGCGCGAAAGCTTTGCCACATCGCTGGTAAATGCGGCTAGATCTTGATACCCACCTGTTACCTTGATACTGATTGGCGTTTCGGCATAAAAGTCACTCTTGATTTCTGCGCCCGGCTTGAACAGTTCGAATTGCAAGCCACGGCCTAGCCCAGCCTGGTTTACGTCAGTTATCAAGGCATCCATTTCCTGGCGATTAGGAAGCTGTTTCAGGAGAGCGCCAAAAGCCTGTTGAATATCCTTCAACTGCTGTTCATAGGCTTCCAGGTTAACTGCCTGTCCTTTCTTTGCTACGAAGGTTGCCCGGAGTTCTTGTTCCTTACGCTGGCCCACTTCAAGCGCGTCCAGGCCAGACTTCCAATCGAACCACCAACCTGCACCTACTATCAATATGAAAAGGAGAGCCAACGTCACCAACTTTGCCCCGAATGGCCAGTCAGGAATTGTCTTTAGGTCAAGATTATTCAGATCGAGATTCATGCCTTGCCCTTTCCAACCGGCGCTTTTTCTTCTGGCAGCTGGCGCGTTTGCTTAACAGTCAGAACGAACTCGTTGGCACGCAGGTTATTCACGGTGGCCGCCTTGATTTCCACCAAACTGGCCTGTACAAGCCATGGGGAATCATCAAGATTACGCATGAGGGAGGAAACCCGGGCACTTGACTGCGTATAACCGTCGATGGTGATCGTGTCACCCGCCTGTTTGAATGACTTGAGGTAAAGCCCCTCTGGGAGGCGACGTATCATTTCATCAAACAGGTGCACCACTTCTGTTCGGTCCGACTGAAGCGTCTCGACAACCTGCTTGCGTTCCAGCAAGTTTGTGGTCTGTTGCTTGATCTCGTTTATTTTGCCAATTTGCTTATCCAGCTTGGCGATCTCGTCCTGGAGATATTGATTTCTCTCATTCTGGTTTGACTGACGAGCTGCGATCACGGTATGGCCAATAACAGCGACTGCTGCCCCCGCTATCAGCGCGGCCGCAAGCATAAAATTGAATTGACGTCGCCGGGCCGCCCGCTTCAGCTCCCGGTGCGGGAGCAGGTTAATCCGAATGCTCATTGTGGGTCGAACCTCCGCAAGGCGAGGCCACAGGCTACAAATAAGGCAGGGGCGTCACTGGCCAGTTCTTGTGGTCGAATCTTGGAGCCAACCGCCATGTTGGAAAATGGGTTGGCCACCATGGTTGGGATACCGGTTCGATTGGCAACCACATCATCGAGTCCCGGAATCATGGCCCCGCCACCCGCTAACAGAATCTGGTCTACCTTGTGGTATTGGGTTGAGGTGGTGAACAATTGCAAGGCGCGGCCAATTTCCATAGCCAAGGTTTCGCTATAGGGCTGCAACACCTCTACCTCATAACTTTCCGGGAGTGTACCCCTGCGTTTCGCCATTTCGGCCTCTTCACCGGTCATGCCGTAACGACGGGATATTTCCTGATTGAGCTGATTGCCCCCAAAACCGTGGTCGCGCAAATAG
Organism: Thiobacillaceae bacterium; assembly: GCA_049578545.1. Lineage (GTDB taxonomy): Bacteria > Pseudomonadota > Gammaproteobacteria > Burkholderiales > Thiobacillaceae > DASQBT01. Next base: position 34,385 of record JBAUMF010000012.1, on the reverse strand, counting down.
ACCGAATCGTTGTCGTGAAGAATATTAATATGCATCGCGCTGGCACCAACATCAATGATCGCCACCGTTTGACCCGCACCGCTGTTAGGCAGCTGATTCGACATGGCCTCATAAGCCAGTTGGGTTGCATAGGCTTCGACATCCATCACCAAAGACTTGAGGCCTGAAGCTTCGGCAGACGCGACCCTGTCTTCGACCTTCTCCTTGCGCGCGGCAGCCAGCAAGATTTGCACATCCGTGGGACTGCTTGCAGCTGGCCCCAAGACCTGAAAATCCAGGTTCACTTCATCCATGGGGAAGGGAATGACCTGGTTGGCTTCGCTTTCAACCTGATTCTCAAGTTCAATGCCCGAAAGGGTGGCGGGCGCCAGGATTTTCTTGGTTATGACCGCATTGGAAGGAAGCGCCATGGCAACGTGCCTGACCCGGGTTCCCAGCGCCTTCCAGGCGCGTTGGATTGCCTCGGCAACCATCTCCATGTTGGCAATATTGCCATCAGTGACGGCGTCCTTGGGCAGTGGCTCTATGATATAGCGCTCCACCCGATAGGTCCCTTTGCCGGTGTCCGACAATTCAACGAACTTGACGGACGTGGAACTGATGTCCAGACCCAACATCGGCGGCGTCTTGGTGGTAAATCCATCCAGGCTGAAATCGAATCTCAAAGATTTTTCCCTTTGATTTTATTAAGTTGTCAACAGATATTTATAATTGAATTTAAATCCTAGCAGCAACTAACAGAAACCCAAAACGATTTTCCGGGTCTGAACAGTTATTTGACACGATGTGTCCAAATCCCAACACACATAACGCCTATAATCCTCGAAACTTTAATGAGTACGTCAATGTTTTCTAAATGGTGGCATTACGCCCTTGTTGTTGCACTCGGCTTGGGCATCGTCGGTTCGGCCCTGGCCGGCTTGGCAGCAGCCTTGATTTACCCAAATTTGCCTCCTCTTGAAGCGCTTACAGACTACAAACCCAAACAGCCACTGAGGATCTATTCCAGTGACGGCGCCTTGCTTGGCGAATTTGGCGAAGAGCGCCGGGCATTTGTCCCCATCAGCAAAGTTCCCGAACGGATGAAGCAGGCCATCATTGCCGCCGAGGATGAGCGCTTTTATCAACATGGGGGCGTTGATACCTTGGGAATATTGAGGGCGGCAGCCGCCAATCTCATATCAGGCGGCGCAAAAGAAGGGGCGAGCACTATCACTATGCAGGTTGCACGCAATTTCTTTCTTTCCAGGGAAAAAACATTTACCCGCAAGATATCGGAAGTCCTGCTGGCCATGAAGATTGAGCACAACCTGTCCAAGGACAAGATTCTTGAGCTCTACATCAACCAGATTTACCTTGGGCAACGTGCGTACGGTTTTGAGGCTGCCGCACGCACCTACTTTGGCAACCCCCTAGACAAGCTTTCCTTGGCTGAAACGGCCATGTTGGCAGGCTTGCCTAAGGGACCCTCACTTTATAATCCAGTGACCAATCCACAGCGGGCCCAAGCCCGACAGCGTTATGTTCTGGGTCGAATGAAAGCTCTGCGGATGATTTCGGATTCCGACTATCGCCAAGCAATGAATGAAGAACTGGTGGTTAGGAAGGAGAAGCAGTTGGTTGATGTACCGGCGGGTTTTGTAGCTGAAATGGTCCGCCAGGTGCTCTTTCAGCAGTATGGAGAATCGCTCTACAGCACGGGGTTCAAGGTTTACACAACAATAAATAAGGATCAGCAGATCGCTGCCAACCAGGCGCTGCAAAACGGCCTCATGGCCTACGACCAGCGACACAGTTACCGTGGCCCCGAAAAACACATCAACCTGCCTGCAGACGCAGCTTCCAGAGACAAAATGATCGCTGAGACTCTGGATGATTTTGACACGGTAAACGGCCTGCAGCCTGGAGTCCTTTTGAATGTTTCAGCGAAGTCGCTGGTCGTTGGCTTTGCCGGTGGCAGCCGTGCAGAAATCTCACCCGCAGGATTCAAACTGGCGGCCAACTGGTTGAACAGCAAAAAGTCGAGCAAGGACAGGCGATTAACAGCGGGAGATGTAGTCAGGGTAATCCGTGACAAGGACGGCAAATGGCGTCTGGGACAAGTACCCGATGCCGAAGCAGCCCTCGTGGCAATCGACACGTCCACCGGCGGCATTACAGCCCTGGTTGGCGGCTTTGATTTTGCGCGCAACAAGTTTAATCATGCGACCCAGGCCTGGCGCCAACCTGGATCCAGCTTCAAACCTTTTGTCTATTCAGCTGCGCTGGAAAAAGGTTACACCCCCGCCACGATCATTGATGATGCTCCGCTGACGCTTTCCGCAGAAGAAACAGGGAGCACCGCGTGGGAACCCAAGAACTACGACAATACCTATTCCGGGCCGGTGCGCATGCGCACAGCTCTAACGCGCTCGCTCAACATGGTGTCCATCCGGATTTTGCAAGCGATCGGTCCTTACTATGTGAGGGATTACATCAAACGCTTTGGTTTTGACCCTGCACGCCACCCGCCCTATCTGACGATGGCATTGGGTGCGGGGTCCGTCACACCCCTGCAACTGGCTGCGGGATATGCCGTATTTGCAAACGGGGGGTACGCCGTTAAACCCTACCTGATAGAACGCGTTCTGGACGGCCAAGGGCAGGTACTGATGGAAGGCAAACCCTTTCGGCCCGGCATTGAGGCACCCCGCGTATTGGATGCCCGCAATGCGTTTATCATGACCAGCATGATGCAGGATGTTGTCCGTTATGGAACAGCCGCCAGAGCCAGCCAACTGGGCAGGTCAGACATTGCCGGCAAAACCGGAACGACCAATGACCAAAGGGACGGCTGGTTTGCCGGTTTCAACCCCAATCTGGTTGCCGTGTCCTGGATCGGTTTTGACCAGCCCCGCTCACTGGGGCCAGGAGAAACAGGCAGTCAGGCAGCATTACCGATCTGGATGGATTTCATGGCCAAAGCGCTGCGCTCGATGCCGCAAAAATCATTTACCGCTCCCGCTGGCGTCGTAACGGCAACGATCAACCCGGATACAGGCGCCCCATCTGCTCCGGGGGAAAACGGCATGACTGAATATTTCTATCAGGAATATCTGCCTACGCAGGGTCTATCCCCACTGGAGGAGGCTGCCCCGAAGCCAGAACAGCCTGCTGGGCCAAACCTGACAAGCCCATCCCCTGTCGAGAAAAGCGCTCCCAAACCAGAACAAGCTGTGCCGAACCTGATATGAAGGCACGCGAGATGCGCCGCCTTATTGCCAACGAGGCTGCACGACTTATCGCCGGTGACGGCAGTCTCGATTACGGGACCGCCAAACGCAAGGCGGCTCGCCAGCTAGGCGCGCCTGATAGCCGCGCCTTGCCTGATAATCAGGAGATCGAGGAAGCACTGCGAAGCTACCAGGCGCTGTACCAGAGTGAGGCGCAGAAGGACCAGTTGACCAATTTACGGCAACTGGCCATGGAATACATGTCGCTGCTGGAGGCGTTCGACCCGCACCTGACAGGCCCTGTGCTGAACGGCACGGCTGGCCGACATTCCGAGATCAACCTGCAGTTGTTCTGGGATGATGAAAAGGAACTGGAATTTTTTCTGTTGAACCGGCGAATCGATTATGTGCGGGGAGAGGCGCGTTCTGGCCAGACCAGCCACCCGAGTTTTCTTGTTCACGATGCGCGCGGCACCCTAGAATTGATTCTTTATCCGCGTACAGCACTCGGCCAAATGAAGCGCACGCAAGCCGATGGCAGCCCTCGCCGTATGCGGCTGCCCCAAGTCAAAACGCTCTTGATGGGGGGCCCATCACTTTACGATTAGGGCTGCCCCTGTTCGACACCTTCAAAAACTTCCGTCCCCCTTCTCCCCAAATTTCAAAAGCAAGCCTCGGTAGCTCCTGGCATAAATCCTGCAGGTTAGTCATTCTCCAAGTTAGGTAAAGCGCTTCATCGTGATCCGGTTCTTCAGGCACTATATCCCTGTCAGCATTCTGGCTTTGGTCATCCTGGAAGGCCTCATCCTGATGGGCGCCGTCTACCTTGGAGTAAGTGTTCGCTTCGACGCAAGCGTACCGAAATCGGTGGGCGCCCTGTTCCCGCGCGCCTTGGCCTTTACCATCGTCATGCTGGCGTTGATGAGCGCCCTAGGCATGTATGACTGGGAATGGCGCACCGCGCTGCGCTCGCTTCTGCTGCGTTTGGGTTTGGCTTTCGGCCTCGGTTTTGTGCTGATGAGCCTGTTATTTTACCTTTTTCCGGAATCGCTCTATCTGGGCAGAGGCGTCTTTCTGCTGGCGCTAGGCATCGGCCTGGCCTCCGTGCTGCTCATCCGCCTTGGCTTTTGGCGATGGTCGTCCATGGATACCCTCAAGACGAGAGTCATGGTGTTGGGATCAGGCAGCCGGGCCGCCAAGATTGACGAATTACTGACCAAGCAGGGCACCTCATCAGGGTTGCAAATTGTGGGTTACCTGCCCCTGGCGAGTATTCATCATTTTGTTCCCCATGAGCAGATTCTGGATGCTGAGGAACCATTGCCTTCACTGGCAAGCCGATTGCAGATCGACGAAATTGTTCTGGCTGTCCGAGACCGGCGAGGTGGCGCGTTGCCGGTTGCCGATTTGCTGGACTGCAAATTGAAAGGGGTTCGCGTGCTGGAACTCTCCTCCTTTTTCGAGCGGGAGAACGGCCACCTACAACTGGATTCACTGAATGCGAGTTGGATGATCCTGGGAGACGGATTCCACCAGGGCATGCTGAGGGATACGGTCAAACGTATGTTTGATGTGGTTATGAGCCTGATCCTTCTCGGCCTGACCCTGCCCATCATGTTGTTGGCCGGTTTGGCCATCAAGCTGGAAAGCACTGGTCCGGTGTTCTATCGTCAGGAACGAGTCGGGCAACACGGCCGAACGTTCACTATTTTCAAATTCCGCAGCATGCGTGCCGATGCGGAGCAGGATGGCAAGCCTCGTTGGGCTCAGGCCAATGATGACCGTACCACGCGGGTGGGACGCTTCATCCGCAAAACCAGGATTGATGAACTGCCCCAGGTTTTCAATGTATTCATGGGTGACATGAGCTTCGTCGGCCCCAGACCTGAGCGCCCTTATTTTGTTGCCGAGCTCAATCAGCAAATCGCTTATTATGGCGTGCGCCACATCCTCAAGCCCGGCATTACCGGTTGGGCCCAGGTACGCCACGAATATGGTGCCAGCGTGGAAGATGCAATAGAAAAACTACAATATGACTTGTATTACGTAAAAAATCACAGTCTATTTCTGGACCTCATGATTCTGTTACAGACCGTTCAGGTCGTCCTGTGGGGAAAAGGAGCCCGCTGAACTGACCATGCAAAGCTTGGCTCCGCATATTGTTGTCTTGGGCTACGGGCTCGGCGCACTGGCCTTTGGCCTGTTGCTTCTTCTGTCCCTGTTTGTCTGGCGTGAGCGGCCGCAATCGAAGTATCTCGCAACCGCCAGTGCCGCATCTCTCCTCTGGTCCGTGATTGTGGGTTTTCAGCCTTTCATCAGCCCGCTTGGCCTGGCGATGGAAGTCCTGCGCGATTTCGCCTGGCTGGGATTGCTGTTTGCAATCCTTAAAGGTCATCGCCCATCCGATACCCCTACCCCAAGCCATCTCAGAATTCTGTTCTGGCTGGCTTTGGGCATCACGACCCTACTGGTATCGGGTCTGATCTTGCCGGCCATCTGGTCCGACCTGCCCACGCTCAAGGCCAGTTCGATCTACCTGGGCATGGTCAGTCTGGCTGTGCTCGGCCTGGTCATGGTGGAACAGGTCTACCGGGGCAGCCAGCCCGAATTTCGTTGGTCACTCAAGTTCCTCAGTCTCGGTCTGGGCGGGCTTTTCGCCTATGACTTCTATCTCTACGCAAACGCCCTGCTCTTCCAGCAACTGGATGGCGACGTGTGGACCGCCCGCGGTCTTGCCAGCCTGGTGATCATCCCGCTGGTTGCCATCTCATTTGCCCGGCAAAGCAGCGAAACGCCAACCAATATGGCCTTGTCGCGCCGGGTCATGTTCCATGGTGCCGCCCTGCTTGGGGCGGGCATCTATTTGCTGCTCATGGCGGCAGCGGGCTACTACATCCGGATTTTTGGTGGCAACTGGGGGGGCGTCATCCAAACGGCGTTCCTGTTCGCCGCCGTTATCCTTTTGGGCGTCATCCTGTTCTCCGGAACCTTGCGCGCCCGCGTGCGGGTGTGGATGAGCAAGCATTTTTTCCGCTACCACTACGATTACCGCGATGAGTGGCTGAATTTCACCCGCATGCTTTCCGAGGGAGCGGCCGGGGAAAGAATGTGCGAACGGACCGTGGAAGCGCTGGCCAGCCTGGTAGAAAGTCCTGGCGGAGCCATCTGGCTGCTGGACGAAAGTGCCGGCTACACCCGGGCAGCCTACTGGAACATGTCCGACGCTCAAGGCACGGAACCCGCATCCTCTCCTCTGGTCGACTGGCTGATCCAGCGCCAGTGGGTGATCGATCTTGACGAGCATCGGGTCAATCCAGCTCGATACGACAGCCTCGAACTACCCTTGTGGATATCGGGTCTGCCGGACGCATGGCTGCTCATTCCGCTGCTGCATCACGAACAACTAATCGGCTTTATTGTTCTCAAACACTCGCTGGCAAGAATCAGCTTCAACTGGGAAGTGAGCGACCTGATCAAGACGGCTGCCCGCCAGGCCGCGACCCACCTGGCTCAGATGCGGGCATCCAATGCCCTCATCGTGGCGCGCCAGTTCGAGTCCTATAACCGCGCAACGACCTTTGTCATTCACGATTTGAAGAATCTCGTCGCCCAGCTTTCGCTGTTATTGGCCAATGCGCAAAAGCACAAGCACAAGCCGGAATTTCAGGAAGACATGATCGCCACGATCGAAAGCTCGGTCGCACGCATGAACAAGGTTCTGGCCCAGCTGAAGCGAGGCAGTCAGCCGGGCCAACAGCAAAGCGTCGATCTGCGCAAGTTATTGCCCGAGGTCATTTCCTCCAAATCCGCCTTCCGTCTCAAACCCACCCTAGAGAGCACGGGTGACGACCTCAGGGTATGTGCGGATGGAGCTCAACTGGGGCGTGTGATCGGGCATATCGTGCAAAATGCCCTGGAGGCCACGCCCGAATCAGGCAAAGTCCACATTCATGCATCGCGAGCGGATCAAGTGGTGAAGGTGGAAATCAGCGATACCGGCAGTGGCATGGAGGCGGAATTTATTCGCGACCGGCTGTTCCGGCCTTTTGATTCAACCAAAGGCGCAGGCATGGGCATCGGCGCCTATGAGTGCCGCGAATATGTGCACGAACTGGGCGGAAAGATTGCGGTGAAAAGCGAACCCGGAAGGGGGACCACCTTCTGCATCCTGCTGCCGGTCAACCAGCGCGTATCCTTGGACGAGCCCCATACAACAAAATTGAAAGAAGAAGCGGCATGAGCGGAGCCAAGCCAACCATCCTGCTGGTGGAAGACGACACCGGCATGCAAAAACAGATCAAGTGGAGCCTGGATGCCTACGAGGTGCTCACAGCATCTGACCAGGAGACCGCAATCACCCTGCTGCGCAGGCATGAGCCGCCCATCGTGTTATTGGATCTTGGCCTCCCCCCTGATCCGGATGGGGCAACGGAGGGTTTGGCCACCTTGCAGCAAATCCTGACTTTGGCCCCTGCCACCAAAGTCATTGTCATCACCGGCAATCTTGACCGTGAAAACGCAGTCAAGGCGATCGGCATCGGCGCCTACGATTTCTTTCAGAAGCCGTTTGAACCCGAAGTCCTTTCCATCCTGATCAGCCGTGCCTTGCATGTCTACACGCTGGAAGCAGAGAACCGTCGCCTGAGCCAAACGGCGAGATCGCCTCTGGAGGGCTTGATCACGGCCGATGAAGGCATGCTCAAGGTGTGCTGGACCATCGAGAAAGTGGCGCCCGCCAATGTGACCGTGCTGTTGCTGGGGGAATCGGGAACGGGTAAGGAAGTATTGGCACGCGCGGTCCACGCACTCTCGCCGCGCGCAGACAAACGCTTTGTCGCCATTAATTGCGCCGCCATCCCTGACACGCTTCTGGAATCTGAGTTGTTTGGTTATGAAAAAGGTGCGTTTACGGGGGCGGCAAAACAAACCATCGGAAAAATCGAGTACGCCGATCAAGGCACCTTGTTCCTGGACGAAATCGGCGACCTGCCCTTGCCTTTGCAGGCAAAATTGCTGCGTTTCCTGCAGGAACGGGTGATCGAGCGTCTGGGCGGCCGGGCGGAAGTTCCGGTCGATGTAAGGGTGGTTTGCGCGACTCATCAGGATCTGCGCAGCATGATCAAGGAGGGACGCTTCCGCGAAGACCTGTACTATCGCCTGTCCGAGATTACCGTCAACATCCCTCCCTTGCGCGATCGGGTGGGAGACCCAGTGCTGCTGGCCCAGGCATTCATGGAACGTATTGCCCGGGAACAGGGGCGGCCGTTCAAAGGCTTTACCCCGGATGCCTTGGAAGTACTCGAATCCCATGCCTGGCCAGGCAATGTGCGCGAAATGGAAAACCTGATCAAACGTGCCGCAATCATGGCCGATGGCCCACTGATCAGCGCCGACGATCTCGGGCTGAACGAAAAGGATGGTGAAAGCATGCCACTCAACCTGCGCCAGGCCAGAGACGACGCAGAACGCAAGGCTGTTACCAGAGCACTGGCGCGCACCCAGCACAATGTGGCACAAACTGCGGAATTACTCGGCGTCAGCCGACCTACACTCTATGACTTGATGAACAAATTCGGGATGAAATAAGACATATGACCAATCGCACCCACGCTGTCCCCTCACTTCTTCTCGCCCTGCTATTGGCCGCTTGCGGCTCCAAGGCTGACCCCAAGGCGCTGATGACCGAAGCAAGCAAGCTGGAACAAGCGGGCAACCTTAACGGTGCCCTGATCCAGCTCAAGAATGCAGCCCAGGCGCATAGCGATGACAAGGACGTGCGCATGCACCTGGGCCAGCTCTATCTGACCATGGAAGACTACGCTTCGGCGGAAAAGGAATTCAAGCGGGCACGGCAGAACGGGGTTGATTCGTCCATCACTGATCCGCTGATTGCACAAGCCTTGATGGGTCAACACGACTATCAGCGCCTGGTGGAGGAAATCCCTTTGCCCGAGAAGGGTCTGCCCAGCTATGCCGATATCCTCGCCAAGCGGGCGCAGGCACTGATTGGCCTCGATCGCACCGGCGAAGCGGAAAAACTGCTCGATCAGGCCAGGGCAGATGACTTGCAGTCACCCGACATCCTGCTGGCCCGCGCGTCCCTGGCACTGAAGGACAAGAAAGTGGACGAGGCACTCCAGGCTCTGGAGGGCGGCCTGAAGCTCGACCCGCACCATGTCGACACCTTGTTGTTCAAGGCTTCGCTGCTCCAGGCCAAAGGCAAGAGTGCCGAGGCCGAAGCCATCTACAAGACCGTCATTGGCATCAACCCGCACCATCAAGGTGCCCGGCTGGCACTGGCCAGGATTGCGATGGGTGACAGTCGCCTTGACGAGGCCCGCAAGGACGTTGCGGACGTTCTCAAGGATTCGCCACGCAACGTGCTCGCCAAGTACACGCTTGCCTTGATTGATTTCAAGGACAAGAAGATCACTGAGGCCAGGGATCAACTTGCCCCCGTGCTCAGATCGGCCCCCAACTACCTGCCTGCGGTCCTGCTGTCCGGGGCGCTGGAATTCAATCTGGGCAACATGGAATCAGCCCAGAACCAGCTACTGAAGGTTCTTCAGGCTGATCCCAATCACGTCTATGCACGCCGCACGCTGGCGGCAGCGCAGCTGCGCCTGGGCCAGACTGACCAGGCCGCGGAAACACTGGCGCCCCTCAAACCCGAAGCCAGCGAGGATCCGGGTACGCTGATCATTGCGGGTGAAATTGCCCTTGCCCACCGGCAGTTTGCCCAGGCCGAGAACTTTTTCGCCAAGGCCAACCGGCTGGATCCGAAAAGCGCGGCAATTCGTACGGAACTCGGACTGGCCCGGCTGAACCAGGGAGAAGCCCAGGGCTTGGCCGATCTGGAAAGTGCGGCGGCTTCGGATCAGGGTGGCCAGCGCGCTGCTGCCCTGCTGATCGTGGCCCACCTCAAACGAGGCGAATTTGATGCCGCCCTAAAGGCCGCGGCTGAAATGGCACAGAAGCAACCACAAAGCCCACTTCCTGTGTACCTTACCGGTGTCGCTTATATGGGGAAAAAGGACGAGCCCAATGCGCGCAAGTACTTTGAACAGGCCATCGCCAGAAGTGCCACCTATTTCCCTGCCGCCGCCGCACTGGCACAACTGGACCTGAAAGACGGGCAGGCCAAGGCCGCGCAGGCCCGTTTTGACGCGGTGCTTGCCGCCGATCCAAAAAATATTCAGGCCATGGAAGGGCAGGCACTGCTGGCGCTCAAGTCAGGTCAGGAGAACAAATTCCTTGAATGGCTCAACAAAGCCACGCAGACAGACTCGAAAGCGCTGAAACCCCGGGCTCTCATCGCCCAGTACTATCTGAGCAAGCGCGATTTCGCCAAGGCACTTGCGGCCGCACGCGATGCCATCTCTGCTCAGCCGGATGACCCAGCAGCACGAGAATTGCTGGGGTCAACCCAACTCGCCGCAGGCGAAGTGAATAATGCCATCTCGACCTACGGAAAACTTGTCGAGATGAAACCGGACTCCGCCGCCATCCGCTTACAGCAAGGCCGTGCCCTGATGGCTGCCCAACAGCTCGATGCTGCACAAGCCAGTTTTGAGAAGGCACTCAACATCAAACCTGACTTCATTGAAGCACAGTTAGCACTTGCATCGCTCGACGCCAAAGCAGGGCGTTATAACGAAGGCATTAAGATAGCCCGCCAAATCCAGACCAGCCAGCCCGGCAATATCACTGGCCTGGTGCTTGAAGGGGATATACACATGGCAGCGAAACAACCCGCAGACGCGCTTTCCTCCTATGAAAAGGCCGCCACCGTAAGGCCAAGCGGTGGGCTGATCATCAAACAACAGTACGCCTTGAATGCCCTGGGACGATCAGCCGAAGGGGAGGGACGCCTGGCCAGCTGGCTAAAACAGCATCCGGAGGATTTGGCTGTCCGGGCACAATATGCCGGAAGCCTGTTGAGTCTTGCCCAATACCCCTCTGCGGTAGAACAATACCGCTACCTGTCAGCCAAGTTGCCCAACAACCTGATGGTGTTGAACAATATGGCCTATGCCTTGGCGCAGATGAAGGACAAGAATGCGGTTCAGGTAGCCCAACAGGCACTGAAACTTGCGCCTGACAACCCGGCCACCCTGGACACCATGGGTTGGGCCCTGCTGAAATCAGGCCAAGCGACCAAGGCGCTGCCCTATTTGAGACAGGCGCTGTCCAAGCAGCCCGATTCGGGGGACATCCATTATCATCTGGCTGCTGCGCTGGCTGAGAGTGGCGATAAAGCGCGCGCCCGCCAGGAACTGAAACAACTAATGGATAGCGGCCTGGACTTCAGCCAGAAACCCGCCGCACAGGCCCTGATGCAATCCCTATAACCAGGAAAGATCAAGTAATGCAATTACGCCCCGTCACTGCTGCCCTACTTATTGCGATGCTGAGCAGCCCTTTGCTTCCCGGCTGCAGCAAGCTCGCCAAGGCCACCCCTGAGGAACACATTCAGCGATCCAAGGATGCCCAGGCGAAGGGGGATCTGAAGACCAGTATCATCGAGCTCAAGAGCGCAATCGAGGAACAGCCCAACAATGCCCAAGCCCGCCTTCTACTGGGTGATGTCTACATCAAGGCCCAGCAAGGCAGTGCGGCTGAGAAGGAATTGCGCAAGGCCAAGCAACTGGGTGTCAACAATGAGTCGATCAAGGTATCGCTTGGTGAAGCGCTTCTCTTGCAAGGTGAATACAAGAAGGTGTTAAACGAGATTCAGAGCACACCGGAAACCTCGCCACTCAATCAGGCAAGAATCTTTCGCTTGCACGGTGACGCGATGCTGGGCTTGGGCCAGTTCGATGAAGGGTGCGCACAATATAAGCAATCATTAGCCGTGGACAAGTCCTATGTGCCTGCCTACTGGGGGCTGGCAAAGTGCGCCCTGGCTCACCGCGACCTCGCGGAAGCGCGACAACAAATCGAAATTGCTCTCAAGGTGGACCAGGCCAATCCAGATACCTGGGTGTTCCTTGGGGAATTCGAGAAATACAATAAGAATTTAACCGCAGCTGAAACAGCATTCTCCCATGCACTCAAGATCGACCCTAAGCACAAAGCCGCTCTAATTGACCGCGCGTTGATCTATCTTCAGCAACACAGGTACGATCTTGCGCAGGCCGATCTGGCCAAGATCAAGAAGTTTGCACCGAATCATCCACTGACCTATTTTCTGGAGGCAGCGGTGCAATACGGTACCGGCAATTACCAGGCTTCGCTGGAAAGTCTTCAACAGGTGTTCAAGGACCAGCCTAACTTCATGCCTGCCGTGCGTCTGGCTGGTATCGTGCAATACAACCTCAGAATATTTGAACAGGCAAACAAGAATCTGCAGCAGTATCTCAATCGCTTCCCGGACGACCTTCAGGTACGCAAATTATTGGCCGCCACACTCCTGACCCAAGGGCAAGGCGACCAGGCTCTGCAACTACTTAACCCGGTTTTGGCAACAGGCAACTCCGATGACTCCCAGTTGCTTGCCTTGGCCGGTCAAGCCTATCAGCAAAACAAGAACCCCTCCGCCGCTGCCGAACAGTTCGAAAAAGCAGCGGCAATCGATCCAAAGAATGTAGGTCTGCATACCCAGTTGGGGATAAGTCTGGTTTCAGCAGGGCAAACCGCACAAGGTATAACCGAGCTGGAGAATGCCGTAAAACTGGATCCCAGCCAATCCGGAGCGGATTTGTCTCTGGTGCTGGTCTATTTACAGCAAAGTCGATTCGATAATGCACTGTGGGCACTTGCCGACTTTGAGAAAAAACAGCCAAACAACCCGAATATATATATCCTGAAAGGCGTGGCCTACCTCGGGAAGAATGATCCGACAAACGCCCGAAAGAGTTACGAGCGCGCCTTGGTTGTCCGTCCTGCGTCGGTGCCTGCAGCAATGAACCTGGTGCAACTGGATCTTCGCGAGAAGAAGACCGCGGATGCGCGCAGGCGTTTAGATGCGATTTTGTCCAGCGACAAAAGCAATCTCCAAGCCATGCTCACGATGGCCGAGACCGCGTCTGCAGAAGGCAAGGAGCAGGAGTCTTTAGCCTGGCTCGACAGGGCGGCAAAGGCCAATCCCACTGCGGTTCAGCCACGTGTGATCATGGCGCGTTACTTTCTGGCCAAAAATCAGCCGCAGAAGGCTTTGAGTTTTGCCAGAGAAGCAATTTCCGCCCAGCCAAGAGATCCGCTAGCGCTGGAAACCCTGGGAACCATGCAACTGGCGGCAGGGGACAAGGATAATGCCTTGGTCACGTTTAAGCAGCTTGTCGAAGAAATGCCCAATTCAGCGCTTGCTTACTACCGCCTGGCGTCGGCACACGCCGCGCTAGGGAATTTTGCCAAGTCGAGGGATGCACTTAATAAGGCTTTGGAACTCGACCCTAAGTATGTGGACGCGCAGAATTCCCTGGCGATCCTGGATCTGCGTGAGGGCAAGCTTGCCGAAGCATTGAAGATCGCCAAGCAGATCCAGCAGAGCAATCCCAAACTCGCCATTGGTCCTGCTTTAGAAGGCGATGTGCTGATGGCGCAGAAGCAGTACGTCCAGGCAGCCAAGGCCTACGAATCGACCCTGGCCTTGCAAAGGACTTGGGCTGTTGTCGTCAAGATGCATACTGCCTACAGTCAGGCGGGAAGACGCAAGGATGGCGAGGAGCACATCCTGCAATGGCTCAGGGAGAACCCTCATGATGATGTCGCGCGGCTTTATCTCGCACAAGCCTACATGACCACGGGACAGAACAGGGAGGCGATTGAGCAGTTTCGGACGCTGCTTCAGTCGCACCCAAATGAAGTGACTGTTCTTAATGACCTTGCCTGGCTGTACCAGCAGGAGAAGAACCCGCTTGCGTTGGAGTTTGCGGAGCGCGCCTACAAGCTTGCGCCTAATGCCTCATTTGTTCTGGATACCCTTGGTTGGATACTGGTTGAACAGGATAAGGTTCAGCGAGGGCAGGAGCTGCTGAAGAAAGGGCTAAGTCTCTCTCCCAGGAATCCCTCGATCAAGTATCATCTCGCGGTCGCGCTGACCAGGAGCGGTGACAGGGCCGGCGCGCGCAAGCTGCTCGAGGAATTGCTGGCAACCCGGCAGGATTTTCCCGAACTGCAGGAAACAAGAAACCTGTTAAATCACCTCTGATGCCTATTCATGCCACGAATACCCGGTGAGTCGGGAGCGCGGCTCAGGCCAACTCTGGAATGAGCGAGCGCAAGCGCGTTCTGTTTATTGCCGAGGCGGTGACGCTGGCCCATGTGGCGCGCCCGCTTGCCTTGGCCGCGGCCCTAGATCCGGCCCACTACGACATCACCTTCGCCTGCAACCAGCGTTACAAGTCCTTCATCGGGGAGCTCAAATGTCTATTTCGGGATCTCTACAGCGTAGACAGTAAACAGTTCCTGGCTGCGCTGGCAAATGGTCGCCCTGTCTACGATGTCGATACCTTGCGCCGCTATGTCCGCGATGATCTGGCGTTGATAAATGACGTCAAGCCCGAACTGATCGTCGGTGACTTCCGCTTGAGCCTCTCGGCCAGCGCCCGGTTTGTCGGTATTCCTTACATGGCAATATGCAATACGTACTGGAGCCCATATTACGCTCATGCCAGCTTCCCTTTGCCGGTTCTGCCGCTAAGCCGTAGACTCCCGCTGCCCCTTGCCAGACTGCTATTCCGCCTCGCGCGTCCCCTGGCTTTCGCGCTTCATAGCCAACCTTTAAATCGCGTTCGTCATGAGTTGGGGCTACCTGGGCTGGGTTATGACCTGAGACGAATCTATACTGACGCAGACCATACCCTCTATGCCGATGTGCCGGAGCTGTTTCCCACCCGCGATTTACCACCCAACCACCATTTTCTCGGTCCCGCATTGTGGTCACCCCCTCAACCCAAGCCTGAATGGTGGGACAACCTGCCCACCGGCCGCGCCATCGTGTATGTCACCCTTGGGAGCTCGGGGCACCCGAGGCTGTTATCGAACATTCTTGCCGCCCTATCCGTTCTGCCGGTCACGGCGATCGTCGCCACCGCCAACGCCCCAATTAAGCAGGCGCCTGCAGCCAATGTTTGCACTGCCGCCTATCTTCCAGGGATCGAGGCTGCGCAGCGAGCCAGTCTGGTGATATGTAATGGCGGCAGCCCTACCAGCCAGCAGGCCTTGGCGGCCGGCGTACCCGTGTTGGGCATTTGTGGCAACCTGGACCAGTTCCTGAACATGGAGGCAATAGCCGTGGCAGCGGCCGGACTCCTGGTGCGGGCCGACCGGGCTGACACCGCCTCCATACGGACCGCGGCACAACGCCTGCTTGGCGAACCGGGGTTCAAAGAGCGCGCCCGGGAGCTCGCCGCCATCCTGGCGCGCTACCCCGCGCCAAGACGATTCAGTGAATTAGTGGGCAGCCTCTTGTATAACGCACGCGGGGCGCGGACTATTTCTATCTAACGGCCACGGAGGCTCCATGCGACAAATCTCATCCGCCCAAATCCTCACTTTTGTGGTTCTTTTTTGCGGCATTCTTGTCCTTGCGATCGTCACTGACTGGTGGCTGCTCGGCTCCCTGCCCCTTGGAGATTTTCGCGGTGTAACGCTGGTGGCGGCCGCCGTGCTGTTTACTTATCTCTGGGCATTGGTGATTTATCGACTGTTCCTGAAATTCATGCCACTGCGCGAAGGCGAGATAGCGGAGGGCTCCAGGGATGAGTTTGCCGCCCAGGTGAATATCCTGTTTTACGTGATGTTATTTAATTCCCTGATCTGCACCCAGTTTCTCCCCTTCCCCTTACTGCGGCTGGTGTATCTTGCGCTGGGCGCCCGCCTAGGCCGCAACACGTATAGCGCCGGCGTTCTTCTTGACCCGCCACTGACGTATATCGGCGACAATTGCATCATTGGCCATGACGCCGTCCTGTTCTCCCATGCCATTGAGGGGAGGCGGCTGGCGTTCGCTGCAATCGATATCGGAAACCACGTCACCATAGGTGCAACCGCAGTTGTCATGTCGGGTGTAAGCATAGGCGACGGCGCCATCGTCTCGGCTGGCGCAGTGGTAACCAAGGGGACGCGCATTGGGGCGGGAGAAATCTGGGGAGGCGTGCCAGCCAAGCTCTTGAAACGGCGGGACATTGAGGCTTGGGATTGAAATGACTAAGTTTGCCGACTCCATTCGGGAGCATGATTGCCGCTGTCGGAATTTTTTACAGACCTATCACTGAAAAGCCAAAATAACCGGACATTAAATCTATATCTTATTGATAAATAAAGAATCGTTGAACGTTGGCATGCTAAGTGCTTTTAAGTAAGCCAGCATGAGAATTTTCGTCACCTATCATGCACTGCAAGGTGCGAATAGCACAGTTAAGTTAAATCGATCTTAAGGAGAGAAACATGAAAAATTCACTTACCGCAAAACTGGCCAAAGGCTTGCCCGCCTTGGTTGCGGCCGCTGTGCTAACGCATAGTCCAGTAGCGTCTGCTGGCCCGGCCATCGGCCTTGATCCTTCCGGCTCGGGAGCCGCGTTTACCTATGCCGACCTGTGGACCAACCTGACTGATTCGGCCTTGTCCGTTGGTTTCACCCTCGGCGGGTCGGTTCCTCCCGGGGCTCCGTATGACGTTCGGCTTATTTCTCAGGCGCGTCTGGGTACTCTTCAGGATCTCGGTGTTCCCGTGACTACGCCCGGTTACACCATAAACACTACTGGGGCGGGGTCCTATCAGGTTACCGAAGTGCTGGACCTTATGGAGAAAGTCACCGCCCAGACCCCTAGCGTCAATGCAATTTTCGGCAACACTACTCAAATTCTAGCGCATGACGTAGACCCTGCCCACACGGGTAACCAGCAGATCGCGTTTTACCTAGACACCCCGGTCGCCACCCTTGCAAATCCCAACAGCGCGACTGGTTATCAACAGGGCATCTTGATTGCGTCGGGCCACGTTGTGTCTAATAGTTCAAGCTTCACCCTTTCTGGCGCTGGCATAGGAACAGGGTCGTTCAATGTCGCATTCGCGTTTGATTACGTAAACTCTAATTACCTTAACGCTACTGTAGGTCAAATTATGGGTACCGACATCACTGGCACCACGAACGTTCCCACGCAATTTAGTCCTGCCAATATGTGGAATGGCGTAGCTACAGCCTCACCACCAGGCGCTACCAATTTCCTGTTGAAGGTCGACTCGTCTGACATCTTCACCGTTCCCGAGCCCGGTTCTCTCGCTCTGATGGGTCTGGGGTTGGTAGGTTTAGGCGCGTCTGTGGCCCGTCGCCGGCGCGTTCAGGCCAAGTCCTAAACACGGGACTGCTTTAGGCAAGGAGGGGGGGTAAATGCCCCCCTTTCTATTGTTATCGCCAAAGGCGATTGAGTCGGCACGTACCGGGAAGTGCAATCACTGAGCGGGCGGCGCGTTGACTTGAACCTTCCCGTTGCGTTCGTTCCTGCATCCGGGTATTCCGCCCCGGTCTGCGCCCACTGTTCCAGGCCGCAAGTTCAGTGGCGGAATGATCAATTGGGCATCCGGACTGAGGCCACTCCGGCCGAAAGGTCTTTTTCTATACTGATCATGGTCAGACCGCTCAGGAGAAAGTGGATGCTGCAGTACGCGAGCATTGCCCGTCGAAATGCCTCTGTTCCAATAGACTCATCGACCAGGAATCCAAATGCCAGCAGGACTGGACATGCTCGAAGCAAAGCGGTGTTGCCAAAGTAATAAATGCGATACATCTTTCTGCCGAACTGTTTGAACATCTCCGCCCAAGTCCGGCGACCCGTGTAAAAAAACAGCATGATGGGCAACAGATAAATGGCGTTGATCAGCAGTGTCGTACCGATCAGGGACTGAACTGCCACATAGCTCACTGGAACAATATGCAGGACGATATGCGCAAGCATGCTCGGCCTGTCTTGCGTCCAAATACCGGCATTTAGGCCAGCAATGAATGAATAGGCCAAGTACAAGAGCACCGCAATTGCAGCAGCGGCGAATACGAACAACACAACGATAAGCTGCGCCGGCCCATTCAACAGATTGGTCAACACCAGGCACGCAACAGCAATTGTTGCAATAATGGCAGATTGTCCTAGCATCAACCGCCCTCACAGAAGTAATGACCTGTCGCGCAAGAAACCGTTCTGGCGAACGGCCCGCGGTTTAACAAACACCCGAATCTCACAAGCCTGGCCCAGCATCGCCAGGACGTATACTGTGCCAACGGCGGCTCGAAGCTGATGTAGTCTCTACGTGGGGTTTGTCGCGATCCTGTCCAAAGGATTGCTTCATGCCCTACTGCTCGAGGGGGATACTGAATAGATCAATATAATCCTTGAATGAATCTCGAATGAGTGCCGGGGTTAGCCCATAATCTCGGGCAGTGTAGAAGTGGGTGCTTTTTCTGCTTTGCTGGAGTGCTAGAAAATGTTGCATCGAGTTCTTTGCCTCCACAGAAAGAGGAAAGCCAAAATACTCGTATATTTGTTCCACAGTGCCAATCGGGTCGGATTTCAGGGAAGAGTACTGAATGTCAATGAATCTCGATTGGTCCAGTTGGCTTCTGCTATGCAGATACGTTCTCAAATAGCTCGACCAACTCGTCATCACATACTCGCCCATTTTATGGGGGTCTATGGATGCCTTGGTTATCCCGCGAAAGGTTGCACAGAGGCTGGCATATGACGGGACAACCTTGACCGGGTCCCGATGCGTCTGCACAAGGCACGCATCGGGGTACGTTTCAAGAAGATCATGGATTGCCTCCATATGGAGGGGAGATTTCAACAACCATCTTCTGCCCGGATATTTCCACTGCAAAGTTTGCAATATACGCTTGTGGTGCCTGTATGTTTCTTTGTGGGAGGCATTCTCAAGCCATTTGAAGTAACCGGGAATTTCGTACATTTCACTAAAAGCCTTGGTTGTGAAACTTTGCATCAGAAGGGGCGTGCATTCCTCCGGCCCGTCAAAATGAAATTCGTGCATGTTCTTCATTTGCGGGACCAAGTAGTCTTGGAACTTCATCAAGAACTGCCCCTGTTTCCGCCTAGGGTCGTCTGCTAAGGAATAATTTCCTTCTGGGGGAACCTGGGATACGGTTGTTTCCCAGTTTGCCAAATAGCGATGTTCCGGAGCTTTACTCAGCAAGTTAACTAGCAGAGACGTGCCGGTGCGAGGCAAGCCCAGAATTATCAATGGTGACTCAATTTTGTTGCTTACAATTTCCGCATGTTGCTGCCACAGCTTATTGAGTCTTAGTCGGTTAATCAGAAGGCCCGTGATGACCTTCTTTGTGTAGAACTTGCCAAAGGGGTGTAAGTCCGCGGTTTCTGCAAGGGCCACTACAAGTCTTGCCAGCCCATCCAAGACGTCCACACTTCCAAAGTCAGAGTGACCTGCGGTTCTTATCGCTGAAGAAATGATGTCGTCCAGGGAAAGGTGGGGTGATAGCGTCTCGACTGGCAATATTCTTGCCATAAGATTCCAAGCCCTTACAGCTTTACTTTGGTAAGGTTTTACTGACATGACTGGCTCTCAGTTTTAGTAACGCCCACAGCTCGGGCGAGCCCCACTGGGGTCACTGCTGCCTTAACTGCTCGGCGTCCTCGACCGAGGTCTGTTAGTCTCGCAACGGCTGCTGCCGCCACACATTGTAACCCTTGCGCCACGCCTGAATGATAGCTCGGCCACGAGCCATTGACTGGAACAAGTGTTCATGGAGACCTCGTTCCGGAATTTACCGTTGAGGCTCGAGATATTAAGGATTCTGCGTTGGCTTGCCGGACTCATCGGCTTCAGCTACACGCTTTGCTGGCAGACCCACTGATCCAGCGCCTTGCCGTAACTCCTTGCCCTTGATCAGTTCTGATAGCCGTGGGATAGCCCAGGAACCGGGCGACCGAATCCAGTATACTCCTCATGCTGGCCCGAAGATCAACTCTACCGCGACCATGCTGGCATAGAAATTGGGGGGTAGCTCATGTCAGCGACCCCAATTTGGGCTGCACGTTACATGACATGCGTGAATGTCCTACAAGATAGCTCAGCTCTTTTTCACGCCTTCGCCTAAGAGGTACGGCCCAGGTTGTAACGAGCCATGGTTAGCGAAGGTTAGAATAACATTCTGACATCGTCATGTTGATGAAACTCGACAGAGAATAGAAACGCCATGACTGATCTGGGAATAGCAGCGCGCAGTCTCACACGCAACAGGCGAAGAGCGGTCTATGCACTGCTGACAATAGCCGCCGGTGTAATCTCCTTAGTACTGGCAGATGGATTCGTCCAGTGGATCTTTTGGGCCATGCGGGAAGGCACTATACGATCTCAGTTGGGGCATATTCAAGTAGTGCGCCCTGGCTACAATACTGCTGGGGCCGCAGATCCATTCGCATATATTCTGCCCAATAACCTACCTCAGCTGAAAGTGATCGAGTCTACGCCAGGGGTCAAGCTGGTAGCACCGAGGCTTAGAGTAACTGGACTAATAAGCCATGGTGAGACGACAGTGTCCTTCGTCGGGGATGGCATCGACCCAGCCAAGGAAGCCGAACTAAGCAAGGCTTTCCGTATCGTCAAAGGTGAGAATCTTTCTAACTCGCAAGCTAGGGAGCTTGTTCTAGGACGCGGTCTTGCCCGTAGCCTTGGAGTGGGGCCAGGCGCCACGGTGGCGCTATTGACAACAACCTCCACCGGAGGAATCAACGCGGTCGAAGCCAAGGTCTCAGGATTGTTTGTCACCGCCAGCCAAGCCTACGATGATTCGGCCTTGCGCCTGCCAATTGGGTTGGCCCAGGAACTGTTGCGAGTAAAGGGCTCCCATTCCTGGCTGGTGCTGCTCGAAAACACCGATCAAACCAACCAATATCTTGCCCAATTTCGTGCACGGTTCCCACCTAAGGACACAAGACTTGAATTTTCCCCCTGGTATGAACGAGCCGACTTCTACAATAAGACAGTCGCACTGTTCTCTCAGCAAATGAATGTGCTCAGGCTGATCATTGGCATCGTAATCGTGTTGAGTATCTCGAACATGCTGATCATGAATGTTCTGGAGCGTACGGGCGAAATTGGTACTCTGCTCGCTATTGGACTCAAGCGCAGAAAGATTCAGCAACTGTTTGCCATGGAAGGTGTACTGCTCGGCCTCCTTGGTGCCACCGTTGGAATCGCTGGCGGCTATGCCCTCGGCGGCCTGATCTCGGCCATCGGTATTCCGATGCCGCCACCTCCTGGCATGGAAAGGGGATATACCGGCGAAATTCGAATAACTGCTGAGGTATTATTTAGATCGTTCATCGTTGCATTCGCGACAACGGGGCTTGCTGGACTTTATCCGTCTTGGAAAGCATCGCGAATGCAAATTGTCGATGCGCTGCGACACAATATATAGCTGAGGCAACCACATTCCGTGCTCAAGCTTTCGTTCCGAAATATTTTGCGCAACCGCCTTCGCACCGCATTGACGCTGGCAGCCATTGTCACGGGCGTGGCCGCGATCATTATCAGTGGCGGCTTTGTGCAAGACATCTTTGTTCAATTGCGCGAGTCGACCATCCACTCGCGGCTTGGCCACTTGCAGATCTTTCGCAAGGGCTACCTGGAATACGGCCGGCGTGACCCATCTCGTTACCTGATCACAGAATTCAAGCAGCTTGAGGATGCTGTTCGCGCTATTCCCCATGTAAGAGATGTCATGGCTCGCGTAAATTTCTCCGGCCTAGCTAACAATAGCCGTGCGAATTTGCCCATACTTGGTGAAGGCGTGGAAGCTGGTAAGGAGGCAGGATTGGGAACCGCCACCACCATTGTCGCCGGTCGCCAACTCTTGGACTCCGATCGCTCGGCTGCAGTCATTGGCGAAGGTGTCGCGAATGCGCTACAACTTCGACCCGGCCGCTATATAACGCTCACAATCAATACACCGGAAGGTGCACTCAATACCCTGGAGGTCAAGGTTGTCGGCATTTTTCGCACTTTTTCCAAGGATTACGATGATCGGGCGGTAAGGATTCCACTCGCCGATGCGCAAGAATTGTTGTTCACCCCCGCGATTCACAGCCTAGTGGTCTCTTTGGATGAGACCCGATCGACTGACGTGGTGACAAACGCTGTAAGGGAGAAGCTCGGCAGACAGGGCTATGACGTGAAGCCCTGGTATCTGCTGGCAGATTTCTATGAGAAAACTGTAGCGCTGTACAAGCGTCAGTTCGGCGCTCTGCAGTTCATCATACTAATTATGCTGGTGTTGAGTGTGGCCAGCACGGTCAACATGGCGGTCTTCGAGCGCACCGGGGAGTTCGGCACCTTGCTCGCAATCGGGCTGCGCCGGGTGCAGATATTCCGGCTGATATTGCTGGAAAACACCGTGCTGGGCGCATTTGGCGGCCTGCTCGGCGTGGTCGTCGGGCTGGCGTTGGCCGGTGCAATCTCCGGCATCGGAATTTCGATGCCGCCGCCCCCGGGCTCGAATATCGGGTATACCGCATCCATCCGATTGGAACCCTGGGTACTGGCCGCGGCGGCAGCCGTTGGCGCGGTAGCCGCCCTGATGGCCTCAGTGTTGCCAGGATACCGCGCGTCACGCTTTCAGGTGGTGGAGGCGCTTCGCCACAACATATAAAACGGGCAGCGCACGGGCCCTCAACCTAACGGCTGAGCTTTTTCAGATAGTCCTTGGTGAAGACCTTGTCAGGCAGGTCGCGTTCAACCAGGTTGCTGTAATCAAGCACCGAACGGCTGCCGCTGCGCAGCGCATCTTCAATGACCAGGTTCGTTGGACGCTGAACTCCGCCCAGTGCTTTAAAATTCTGGTAGTAACAAGTCTTCAGCAACCGCCCAGACAATGGATAAAATTCAGCTTTATAGGGTCTGTCGTTCTTGGCATTCACCCATAGTAGGACCCTATGGTAGGTCACCCAACTATCGACCGCATCGAGCTGCAATACGTAATACACTTGCCCTTCCATCGTGTCCTTGCGCAAGACTTGCGGCTTATAATCGCCTGAGAAGTTCGCGCGGGCCAAGTCTCCATTCGCAACCTGGCCTGTGAGCCTCTGAGAAAGCGGCAGGCGTATGGGCTGCGATAGGTTGGGCAAAAACGCCCAAAGGTCGCGCTCACGCATCAATAGAATCTGATCACGATCGATCGCCGGAGCAGTGGTCTTGACGAGGGTCTTGTCATTACCTTTGGAGAGAATGCGATAGGCATGCACGTCGGGTTCGCTTCCGGGATCCGTGGTCGTGATAGTGACGTCCACCTGATAGCCACCCGAGGGGAAACGGATATGATCCACTCGTTTAAGCAATTCCCCGGCTTGGCCATAATCGTCAGCGGCGTTCGCCAAGTCTCCGATAAGCACAAATGAGCACGCCAGCAAAAACAAGATAGACTTCAATCCGCACCTCTCTCTTAGTCCCATCATGAGCCTTCCTCCACATGAACTTCATACCCAATTCACGTATGATTTAAACTTCCTAACGCACTGATCTTAACAGCGTGGCACAATGAATTATGTTTCATGTGACGTTCTTCTTGCATTCATCATTCCCTCTTCAATTCCGTAACAGGAAAAGTAGCCACGCTAACAGACCTCATCTGCCTGGCCGCCTATCCACTACGAAAGCTTTGCCGTGGCAAGAATACTGATCTGGCAAAATCAGAAAGTTGCAAAAGACGTTCCGCTTTTAAAGCCGACAGTCTATATCGGCAGAGCGCCAGAATGCGACATCCAACTCTCAAATAGCAGTGTCAGCCGCAAGCATGCCAAAATCAGCCGCGTAAATGGCCTCTTCTTCCTGGAAGATCTGGACAGCAAGAGTGGGGTCTTTCTAAACCGGGAGAAGATCCAGCGCCGGCAGTTGCGCGATGGCGACAAAATTGGCATCCACACATTCCCGCTGGAATTTGTCATCGATGCCGAGGCGGAAACGCGCAACGCCGAAGCAGTGGTCGAAATTGAAAAGCTGAGCAAGGAATATGCGCTTGGACAGCAAACCGTCACTGCCTTGCGCAACATATCACTGAGTATTTTCAAGGGCGAGTTTATGGCGTTGGCTGGGCCCTCCGGCAGTGGCAAGTCAACCCTGCTCAACATGATAGGCTGCATCGATACGCCGACATCTGGCGCAATCCGAATTGGTGGCGAGGACGTCAGTGGCAAGACATCAGACGAATTAGCTGACCTGCGCCTAAACACTCTGGGTTTTGTCTTCCAAACCTTCAATCTTCTGCCGGTTTTGTCGGCATGGGAAAATGTTGAGTATCCATTACTGCAGAAGCAGGAGATCAGCAAAAAGGCGCGGCACGAGCGTGTTGAGTATTACCTGAAAATCGTGGGCCTGGAGCGCTTCATGCACCATCGGCCGAATGAGCTCAGCGGTGGGCAACGCCAGCGCGTGGCGATCGCACGCGCCTTGGCCACCAAGCCCAGTATCGTTCTGGCTGACGAACCGACCGCAAACCTCGACCACAAGACAGGCGAAGGCATACTCCAGCTCATGAAGGAACTCAACCAGGAAGAAGGAACAACCTTCATCTTTTCCACGCACGATCCACGCGTGATGGAAATGGCGGACCGACTGATCGAACTCAGCGACGGCCAGATCGCTGAATAGGGAGAATTCCGTGGTGTCTAAAATAAATAACCCCCATCAAAGCGATTTAGGCGCAGTGCTGACGGCTCTTTTGCTGGGCCTTTCAATTGCCGGGATGCCGAATACAGCGACAGCGGGAGACGCGTCCAAGGGCAACAGTGAGCCACAGTCCATGGATGACCTGTTTGGCTCCCCTCCCCCCAC
This sequence comes from Thiobacillaceae bacterium, assembly GCA_049578545.1. Classification (GTDB taxonomy): domain Bacteria; phylum Pseudomonadota; class Gammaproteobacteria; order Burkholderiales; family Thiobacillaceae; genus DASQBT01. The sequence continues at coordinate 9,375 of JBAUMF010000012.1, read as the reverse complement.
CGAGCAGAAGCCTGCACCCAACACTCCGCCTGCTCCGGATGCCACCAACAAGGGTTCCGAACCCGCATCAGTTGATGAACTGTTTGGTACACCGCCCCCGACGCAGCCGTCGCCCGAAATCAAGACTGCCCCAGTTGAGACGGGTGAGGCACCGGTCCAGACCGTCGAAAAATCCCCCGCACCCCAACCCAATTCGTCCCCGATCCGTCTGTCAGGGTTTTACCGCAATGAACTTGCTTATACTTACGCCGGCGACGAGCACTGGTCCAAGTTCAGCAATATGCTCGATTTGTCCGCAACCGGCCGCACCGACGGAGGGATTGGCTGGAAATTAGGTGGCCGGGTGGTTTACGACCCGATCTATGATCTGACCAATTACTACAACAGCCAGGTCAGCGATGACCAGCGATTCGAAGCCATGGTGCGAGAAGCCTACTTCGATTACTCCGCGGGCGATTTCGATTTTCGCCTGGGGCGCCAGCACATCATCTGGGGAGAAATGGTCGGCCTATTTTTCGCGGATGTCGTGTCTGCCAAGGATCTGCGTGAATTCGTCCTGCCGGATTTCGACATTCTGCGCATCCCGCAGTGGGCCGGCCGCGCCGAATACTTCAAGGGTGATTTCCACGCCGAGGCGGTGTGGATCCCTTACATGACCTATGACAACATCGGCAAGCCGGGAGCCGATTTCTACCCCTTCAAGCCGCCGGCAATTCCCGGCTCGACCTCGGTCATCCTCGGGGAAGACCAGCCAACCGGCTTGAGTGACTCTGCGTACGGCTTGCGGCTTTCCTATCTGTACAACGGCTGGGATCTTTCAGGCTTCTATTACACCCCGATGGACCCTTCGGCCGCCTTCAAGCGGCTGACGCCGCTAACCGATCCGACCATCCTTTATCAACCCATACACAACCGCATTCATCAAACTGGGGCAACGCTGGGCAAGGATTTGGGACCGATGGTGCTCAAGGCAGAGGCCGTCTATACCCAGGACAAGCTGTTTAGCGTGACAAATCCGTCCAGCGCCGACGGCTTGGTGCAACAGGACTTTCTGGATTACATCGTCGGGCTGGAATGGAGCTTCCCGCAGGAAACGCGTTTCAATGTTCAGCTGTACCAGCGCTGGTTCCCCGATCACAACCCGAGCCTCATGCTCGACAAAACGGAAAGCGGAATCTCCGTGTTGCTCAGCACCAAGGCCTTGCATCCCAGGATAGAGCCCGAGCTGCTGCTGATCCACAGCCTTAACCGAAACGACTGGCTGGCCGAACCCAAGGTGACATGGCAGCTTGACGGCAACTGGCAGCTGCGGGCCGGCGCGGACATTTTCTCCGGTCCCTCGACCGGTCTGTTTGGCGAGTTTGATAACCAGGATCGGGTGTACACCGAGGTCCGCTATACATTTTGAGCCAAGCCGGCAGAAACCGCTGGGCTTCTGAAGAATCGCGACAGCGGAAATGGATCACCACGGACGTTGCGGTCCTCACGAAAACGGCTGACCTATTGTCCCGATTTATGTAACTCTTAATTTGTCGCCGGCCAGAATCAAGGTCTCAAGTGGCTTGCGGGTGGAACGCGCCGTTGGGGCTGGGCCGGTGCCTATGCGCCCCACGAAGAACAGGGCATTAATGTCCCCGCCGCTAAACATATCTCTGAGGCGCGTGTCGAGGCCATCTGCCATGTCGCTGGCTGCCTTGACGCGAGTGAAATTAATCTTCTGCCGGTGGTAGCGGGCAAAAATCAGGGGCGTCATTTCCGGCTGGATATATAGACCAAGACTCGCGGCCGTCAGCCAGAATCTTTGCATTGCCCGGCCGGCATTGATGTAGTCATCGACTGTCTCCACAGGCTTGTCGGCCAGCAGAGCAAAATGACCTGCGCAAAGAATTCCGGGCACTAGATCCATCTGCAGCCGCGGCATCAGGTGCCCTAACAGCCAAGTATTGAAGAAATGAACTCGCTCCCAACTGACCATGGCCCAGCGCATCATTTGCAGATTGAATGCGTCTGCGCCCACAGCCTGGTCGGGGATCTTGTCCTCGCTATAGCGCGCCCCCCACTCGATCACCACGCGGTGAACTTCGTAGGCTTCGGGTATGGTGAGGCGTATCTTGGCATTGTCAAAGCACAGCTTGGCCATGCGCCAGCGCTTGCCCAGACTTTCGAACCAGACCACCTCGTAAGCATCACCCAGAGCCTTGCTCAGCTTCGCCTTCTCTTCGGGCTTGATGGGCCGGGTGGACATCGCACGGCGCTGCACCATGCGCTTTTCAATAAAGTCAACCAACGGATCTGGCTTGATGTCAGGATCCTGCTCAAACTGAACATCAAACAGGAGGTCGGTTTCCGGGGTATCCCGCCGCCGGGTGATGCGGGCGCGGCGACCATACGCCGTGGCGGCCAAGCTTATGGTCTCGAGCAGGGCACCCACGGCCAGCTGGCTGGGGTGGCCGTCCAGATCGTAGACACAGTGGTCGCGGGTGTCGAATCCATGCACAACAACATTATCGTCATCCACAACCTCGAACCGCCAAGGCTGGGTGTTGTCGCCGCTTGGCGCCCAGCGCGCAAGATTCAGTATTTGCTCAATGCTCCGCATGGGCCTCAGCGAAGCGTTTTGCAAGTTGCTTTCGCGCAATGGCTATCGCGATTCTCTGGAGCGGGTTACCGTTACCGCCAGGTCGCCAAGTACGCTTCACGGCATTCTTGTAACCGTCAAAATGGACTCCCCACGGGGCCGCGTAAACCTTTCCTCTCTCTAGCAGTATTTTGAGGGTTTCGGCCGCAGCAATCCCGGCACAGAGCTGGCCAGCGATTATCGTCGAGGGGCCTTTGTGGTTGGCGAAGTCAACCCGGGAAGGATCAACAAGATAGCCCATCTGGAGCATGGAGGGTGACAGGCCAATCAAGAAATGTAACGCAAGGTCGGATTCATTTCGACATTCCGCCAGACGGAAGTAATCTTCAAAGCTCATGCGACCTGGCAAGAAGTTAAGCAGGGCGGCCCCCATACCCAAAGGGGCAACTGTCACACCGGGGATGCCAGATTTGCGACAGGCTGCGAAAATATCACGGCGAATGTCGAAGGCAAAAAAATCCAGGCCGTCTAAGTAAAGATCGACGTCCATTAGAAAATCAGTGAGATTTTCCTTCGACCCACCCTCTGGAAATACCCGAATATCGAGCTCGGGGTTAATGTCGCGGGCCAGACTGGCCATAACTTCTGCCTTGGGTTTACCCAAGGTGGAAACAGTCGCACCTACCTGTCGATTGAAATTGACGAGATCGAACACATCGAAATCAGCAATGCTGAAGTGGCCAATACCCAACCTGGCGAGTGTAAGCAGATGACTGCCACCCACCCCTCCCAAGCCAGCAATTGCCACACGCTTCTGCCGCAACTGATCCTGTTCTCGCTCTGTCAACCAACCAATATTACGGGAGAAGGCTTCACTATAGGAGAACGCTGACATCTCAGCCTTGGAAGGCACCCCCTAACAATCGATGGCAAATGCCCTCCTCATCCTTTTTGGAGAAGAAATATGGATAAATGGATTTGACACCAATCGCCTCAGCGCCCGTGCCGCCATACTGGCGAATCTGCTCATCGGCATAAGAAAGTTCAAGCCGCAGCAGCACAGCAGGCGCACTTACACGAGGGCACATCCTTTCCATACCAAAGGGCTGGAAACCCAACATGCGCTGATAAAAGGTCGCATGCCGGGGATTAACTTCAATCAGGAAATCTGTGGATCGATGGATCGTATGTCCATAGATGAATGACAGGTGAAAAAGTGCTGCGAGAACACTCTTGGACTTGATGTCCTGATCGATCGCCAGCCGGGTGATGTCACACAGTTTCCTGTTGTCTACACGTAACTGGTCGGCTTCTGCCTTGTAGAGCTGATCCACCACCAGGCCCGCGGGTGAATCCAGACCCAAGGTCAGAGTACCCACCACCTTGCTTTCTTGAAAGGCAACCAGCACAAGCTTGTAGGGGTCCTGAACAACCTTGCCCGTTTCATAACCTCTCCAGCTGTACATCTTCTCGATCAGAACGCTGGCCGACTTGCGCCGGTCATCATTGGTTGCCAGCCTCAGCTTGAACTCCTGTCTGCTGGTCTTATCCTTGGCTTTTTCTAGTTCATCGCTCTGATCAATGCACAAATCCTTCAACCGGTAGGGTGACTGGAAAGCGACAATCGTTTTATCCCAATCATCAGCAGATTGCTGTCTGCGTGACTTCAGATTCTCCAAACTCAGCGCCATGATCTTTCCTTCACTTTCTCCGTTCCGAAACAACTTATAGTTAACTTCTTATCGACCACAATCTGGTAAATGTTTAGAAAAAGGGCTTAATTGCCCGTTTCCAGCCAGCGGGCCACGTCCATCGCAAAATAGGTCAGAATCCCATCCGCCCCCGCCCGCTTGAAGCTCAACAAGGCCTCCAATACACACGCCTGCTCGTTAATCCAGCCGTTTAGACCCGCTGCCCTCAGCATGGCATATTCCCCGCTAACTTGATAGGCATACGTCGGGGCGCCGAAATGCTCTTTTACCCGGCGGACGATATCCAGATAGGGCATGCCAGGCTTGACCATGACCATGTCTGCGCCTTCCTCCAGGTCCAGTCCCACCTCCCACAGCGCTTCATCGGAATTGGCCGGATCCATCTGGTACGTGTACTTGTTGCCCGCGCCCAGACTGGCGGCGGAGCCGACGGCATCGCGAAACGGCCCGTAAAAGCTCGACGCGTACTTGGCGGCGTAGGCCAGAATGCGCGTATGAATCTGCCCCTCGTGGTCCAGCGCCTCGCGGATGGCGCCAATCCGCCCATCCATCATGTCCGACGGCGCCACCACATCGGCCCCGGCCTGGGCGTGGCGAACTGCCTGGCGGGTCAGCACGGCAACAGTTTCGTCATTCAGCACATAGCCGGAGGCATCGATCAAGCCATCCTGGCCATGGCTGGTATAGGGATCAAGGGCAATATCGGTAATGATCCCCAGTTCAGGCACGACTCTTTTCAATGCAGATACGGTTCTGGGAACCAGTCCATCCGGATTGACCGCTTCCCGTGCATCCTCGGATTTAAGTGCTGTGTCGATCACCGGGAAAAGGGCCATCGCCGGAATCCCCAATTTGGCGCATTCTTCCGCCAGCGGCAGCAGCAGATCGATGGACATCCGTTCCACTCCCGGCATGGACGCCACCGCTTCGCGCCGATTCTGGCCATCCAGCACGAAAACGGGATAGATCAAATCCCCAGCAGTCAAATAGTTTTCCCGCATCAAGCGGCGGGAGAACTCATCCCGCCGCATTCGGCGCATGCGCCGGGACGGGAAGTGTCCATAAGATGGGTTCACGATCAACTCCAAAAAAATTTCAGGAACTATTTTAATCCTGGTCTGCTCTATTTCGCAGGCGGTATTTCTATCGCCTCCCGCTTCTCCTCCCTGAGCGGGAGCCTTGGCTCTGCAAGGCATTTACCCCGGGCGCATCCCCTTGGCCCGGGGTTTTTTGTTTGGGCAGTGGTACCGCGTGTCCCAAATTCAAGTTCTTAGCGCTCTTGGACATCTTCCTACCAAGATGTAATGGTTTGGCATCAACTTTGGCCAAACAGCATCTCGACCGTTTTCATCGCAAGAAAAAGCCGCGTGGGGCGTGAATGTAGGGGGATAAAGCCAAAATGCTCATAGAAAGCCTTGGCCTCAGCGTCCTTGGCGTCGACCAACACCGCCATGGCGCCAATTTGCTTGGCAGCCTGCCAACTGCGATTCAGGGCGTCCATCAAGAGGAACTCGCCCTGGCCACGGCCCTTCAGGCTGAGATCTACTGCCAACCGGCCTAACAAAGTGACCGGCATGTAGGGGTAGCGCGGCAATTTTTTGGCTAGGTCAGAGGGGAGATTCTGCATATCCACCGCCGAAGATGAAAGCGTATAGTAGCCGAGCACCCTCTTCGACGGGGGTTCCACCAGAACAAACGGCGCAGCGACATGCTTTTCTGCATCCTGTCTAGCTTGACGTTGAATGTACCGGTCTAGCGCTTCCTTGCCGCACATGAATTCCATGCGGATATGCGTTTTCGTGAGTGGCTCAATGTGATATCGCAAAGTTTGCGCTGATAATCACATACCCGTTTTTGCCCGGTAGGTCTTGGCAGCTTTGGCAAGACGCACCTGGGGCGCTGGCGGATTAAGCAAGGCCAAAATAAAGGCGGTTCGATCTGTCCTGCTGAGGCGGATCGTTTCGTGCTCCTGGATGACCCGTGTTGCCGCTTCTTGCGCGCTTGATACAAGAAAGTCGCTCAAGGAACGGCCCTGCAATGCAGCCGCCCGCTGTAACAGCGACTTCTGTTCCTTCGTGACCCGTGCTTCCAGCCTGGCGCTGCGTGCGCTCTGCTCTAACAGGTCATCGTCTAACGATTCAGCATTGGCGGCAATCATGGCAATCTCCATTAAGCAAAGCAATTTGTTCAACTTACAGTGTACGGCCATTTGCCGTACGTTACAAGTTCAGCCCTTAATTTCTTCCAAGGCTATCCTTTTACCCACTATCGCCCGCTTTGCCGCCAAGATTCATTATCTATTCAATATCTCTTCTAAAATCCACTAGTGGACCGCTAGCACCTTGATTGCCAAGAACTTGGGCCAACAAGGTGGTAATGCCCGTTAATCTTCTTGATTATTCTCCAACCAGCGCGCAATCGCCTGTTCAGCCTCGTCCACGCCCTGTTTCTTGAGGCTCGAAAAGAGCTGCACGCTCACCCATGGCCACTCAGCCAGGTCTTTCTTGACCGTCATCAAGGTTTTCATGGCTTCCTGTCGCGACAACTTGTCTGATTTGGTCAATAAGACATGAACCGGTTTCCCTGTTGGCGCGAACCAGTCCAGCATCTGCCAGTCGAGCCGGGTGAGAGGATGCCGGGCATCCATAATCAGCACCATCCCACGCAGCGCCTCCCTGGATTGCAAATAGGTGGAGAGTACCTTTTCCCAGCGGGCCCGTATGTCCGCGGGGACCTTCGCGTACCCATAGCCTGGCAGATCCACCAGGAACACGTCGGGCTCCAGGGCAAAAAAATTGATTAACTGGGTGCGGCCCGGGGTTTTGGAAACAAACGCCAGCCGGTTATGGCGGGCAAGTGTGTTGATGGCGCTCGATTTGCCCGCGTTGGAACGACCGGCAAAGGCAATCTCGGCCCGGCTATGGGGCAACTGGGCCATTGTGGCGGCCGAGGTAACGTAGCAGGCATTTTGCAAAAAACTCATTCTTGTCGGCCATTCTCTGAGGCAAAATCCCGGCTGCGGGAATTCCCTTCAATATTAAAATTCGCTAAACTACTCATTTTTCCGACAAATGGAAAGACTTTAAGGAGTCACGGATGAAGATCCAGCAGGCGTTGATTCTTGTTGTTGCAGGACTGACCAGCACACTGGTACAAGCCAACCCGACAGCCGCCCTCAGCCAGGGCGACCCCAAGAAAGCGGAAAGCATCGTCACCAGCGTCTGTTCTGGCTGCCACGGACCGGACGGCAACAGTGTAGCGCCGACCAACCCCAAAATTGCTGGCCTGGGTTACGAATACCTTGACAAGCAGCTCACCAACTTCAAATCCGGTGATCGCAAAAGTGCGGTGATGGCCGGGATGGTTGCGTCCCTCTCGCCGGATGACATGAAAAACCTGGCGGCCTATTTCTCGGAGAAGGAACGCAAGACCGGCGTTGCCAAGGACAAGGACCTGGCTATGCTGGGCCAGAAGATCTTTCGTGGCGGCGTCCAGGGTTCAGGCGTTCCCGCCTGCGCTTCCTGCCATGGTCCTCAAGGCCGCGGTATTCCGGTCCAGTTCCCGGCCCTGTATGGTCAGCACTCTGATTACGTTTACGACCAGCTGAACAAGTTCCGCCTGGGGGAGCGTGCCAACGATGGCGCCAAGATGATGCGCACCATTGCCGCCAAAATGACGGACGAGGAAATGAAGGCCGTGGCCCAGTACATTCAAGGCCTTCGCTAAGCATCACCTGCTCTGCTGAAAGGGTGACCCCCAGGTCACCCTTTTTTGTTTCTCAGGCAACCCCCATCTGCCTGAGCTTCGCCGCGGTTTGCGACAACCGTGCGGTGCCAGGCGTTAACGATCGGCCTCACCTTCTTCCCCATCCTGCCCACCCTGGCGCAAGAGCGAAATCTCTTCTTGGCCTGACGCAATGGGGGATCAAGTGGCAACCCGAATCTCTTCTGTCCGCCAAGACACCCCCCGGATCTGCAACGCGCCAGTCTTGCTCGGCACCGTCTCATGCTGTGAGCCGTACTCGGGGGCATCCCCCTGCCCTCGTTGGGGCAACGATGTTCCCAGCAGGGATTAACACTATGGGAAATAGCAATCGAGCCATTCCACCAGTGTCATTTAGCGCAGCCCGATCAAGTATTCTTTTTTTTGCAGCCTTCATGTAACATGGATTCCAGCCATTTTTGCCTCTGATAGGCAGAGACCTGGGACATCAAGACCGCACCCTTCTTACAGAACTTAACCTCTATCGCTCCCCAACCTGGAAATCAGGGGCCTTAGTTTCAGTCAAAGGAAACTCGATGAAGTACGTATTGCTGATTTGTCTGATGTCTGCTTTGACTGGCATTGCCCGCGCTGATGAACCGACCCCCACCAGCACTGAAGCCTGGGCATCCAGGATGACCGACCCCACCCAGAATGCGTCAGCATTCAAGGATCCCCGCGTGTTCAGCCAGTGGACAGGCGCCATGATGAACCCTGCCATTGCACCCAGCATGGGGATGGCAGCCATGGATCCAGGAACCTATGCGCGGATGGTTTATGGAATGATGAGCCCCGCTGCATTTCAGAATTACATGCAGCTTGCCGACCCCGCTGTTGCCGCAAACTGGATGGGCGCATCGATGAACCCAAATTTCTATCTTTCAATGATGGCCCCATTCATGAATCCGTCCAACTACATGGGCTGGATGATGATGCCGCTGGACCCGCGCTGGATGAAAATGGCCACGCAGGCAATGAACCCGGGCTATTATGCCCAAATGATGTCGGTTCCTATGGATCCCAAGGTCATGGGACTGATGATGGCCCCCGCCAATCCTCAAACGTATACCAATTGGATGGGAGCGATAGCGAATCCAGCCACCTATCCTATTATGATGCCAATGTTCCCGTCGCAGATGCCGGCAGCCGGTGCCGCACCTGTGTCTCCCAAGTAAACCGGTAAATTTCACTACCAATCAGAAGGAGATAACCGTTCATGAATGCACTGCGTAGAAATGTGTTGAAAGGCACGGCGGGCGTTGGCGCCCTGTCTGTGGCTGCGGCGGCCGGCTTGCTCAAGCCCGGCCAGGTACTGGCCGACTG
>JBAUMF010000011.1:0-15180 GCA_049578545.1 Thiobacillaceae bacterium | reverse complement strand
ACGGTTTCGTCGGCGGCCCCGGCATGATCACCACCGCCCGTCGTCAGTATCCCAATCAGTACCTGCACTACCACCGCGCCGGCCACGGTATGATCACTTCCCCATCCGCGAAGCGCGGCTACACCGCTTTCGTGCTGGCCAAGATCTCCCGACTGCAGGGCGCTTCCGGCATCCACGTGGGCACCATGGGCTACGGCAAGATGGAAGGCGAAGGCGGCGACAAGATCATCGCCTACATGATCGAGCGCGACGAGTGCCAGGGCCCGGTCTACTTCCAGAAATGGTACGGCATGAAGCCCACCACCCCAATCATCTCCGGCGGTATGAACGCACTGCGTCTGCCCGGCTTCTTCGAGAACCTGGGCCACGGCAACGTGGTCAACACCGCCGGCGGCGGCTCCTACGGCCACATCGACAGCCCGGCGGCAGGCGCGATCTCTCTGCGTCAGTCCTATGAGTGTTGGAAGGCTGGAGCCGACCCCATCGCGTTTGCCAAGGAGCACAAGGAATTCGCCCGCGCCTTCGAATCCTTCCCGAACGACGCTGACAAGCTGTACCCCGGGTGGCGTGAGAAGCTGGGCGTGCATAAGTAAGAAGGTCGTGTACTCACCAGCATGTAACGCCCCCAGCGACCGGGGGCTTTTTTCTTTTTGCAGGGTGCTGCCACACGCCTGACCAAAATCCTCCGGGGCTTCAATGAGGCAGCCGAACTCGAGCGCACATGCCATGCAATTTGGATTGTGCATTTCCTCCGTGTGGCGGTTGGTTGGTTTTGGAGACAGTTTCCTGACACGGGACTTATGCCTGTAAGTCTTGATACGCAGTTGCAACTCATGGAGCGTATGCTATTATTTTCAGAAGCCATATCAGGAGAATCCAAGACCGTGCCCGAATTCGAAAGCGGCGCAGCCGCCTGTATCCTTCTGCGGCATCCAGACAATAGCGGTGTCGAGATCGTCAATATGCAGCCTGACCCTGCGCCCGCCGACTACCGGGGGGCAATGAAGCTGGCCGAAGCTACAGCAGAAGCCGCCATCGGCGAACACATGCTGTTGTCATGGTATGACCGAGATCGAAACTTCGAAGCGCCTCAGCACACTAGTGAGTGCAACCAGCCCGGTGCAACCCCTGGCTATGTGGAATATGGCTTGAGCCACGGCGCCAAGCTGATGGTGGACATCTGCGAGGGACGTTTTGTGTTCTTCTTCCTGCCAATGACCTAATGGATTTCGCAGACTTTCGCTGTACCACAATCAAACAATGTGGCATGAGAAGACGCTGATCGAGGCACTCTCCCTTTGCGGACCAAAATGAAGGTGACACCCCACAGCCCCGTCAGCATACCTCGCGCAAAGGGGGTCAAAGCGGTGCATCGAATTGGTAAAGCCAGTTCATAAAGAAAGAGCCTCCCAAGCAGAAAAAGGAGTATCCAGGGGATTCTTTATGAACCAAGATCTCGCGCGAATCCGCATGAATGCTGGAAAGCTTGGATGATTCGTAATCAGTAGGTCGCACGTTCGACTCGTGTCACCAGCACCATTCCACGGTACTCACAAGGTGAGCAAAGACTAACCGGTTCATAAAAACAGGGCAACCGGTTCACAAAATTGTGAATGCGAAGCGCTGGCCCGCTACAGAAACGCCCTACTTCAAACCCGTCTGCAAGTCGGTAATGGACCTCGGCTGCAACGGACTCCCCTCGGGTGTCCATTCCATCTTCAATCGTACCGGTGGCAATCCGACCTTGACGTCGAGCTCGACTGATCCGCTTGTCACGTTTTTGTTTGCCCAACTCGATAACTGTCCTCCCGGAATCGTCGGGATGAACACTCCGGCTTGCCGGTAAACATTCATCGCGTAGTTCACTCCCATGGATTTTCCGGTGTTGTAGACCTGCAGGGCACCGTCCAGATTTCCTCCGGTCTTGTTCCAGGCAGACAACAGAACCTGCTGGCTCGCATGCAGATTGGTACAGGGATCAAATATTCGTTCCACCGGCAGACGGAGCCAGCCCAGATTACGGCTGTTGATCTGCGTCAGTCCCATGTCGATGTTATGGCGCTGACTGATTAACTGTTTCGCCAGAGCGTTCGCGGAAGCCTCGTTGCTCAGCACGTAATGCTGATGATCGGTATTGTCGTTGATGGTCCACGGCCGCCCCCCACTCTCCTGTTGCACGATCGCGGCCAGGGTAACCGGCGCCACCCGTGGCGCGCACTGCATGATGAGTTCCAATCCAGTCACACCTTCCCTCTCGTAACAGCTACTCGCAGCCAGCAAGGGCAGCCTTCACCCATACCTACCTCCTACAGACAAGCTGGCGTGCAGAATCCACATCCGATTGCTGGTTGGTTATCAGCAATCATCCGGGCAGGAAGGGGGACCCTGAGTTTGACGTCAAGGTCGGGATGTCGACGTGCATCTCCCGGCGAGCGCAGCTGGCCGCTGCCTGGAACCCACTCTGCGCAGCAGTGTGAAGACTGTCTCCGTCATTTCAGCCTGACGTCAGGGTGTGCGCTTCCCTGTTTGCCGATTACAGGGTGCGCAATTCCGCGCTCTTGATCGAGGAGCTAATCAATGAACCCCCACCCCATTCCCACCGAGGCCGGCAAGCCCTTCCAGGAATATCCGGCACTGACCGCCACCATGAAGGACGACGAAGGAAAGTTTCATACGCTCAGGGCATGGGCGCCACGACCTGACGATCCCGCCCGAGACGCCGGTGACCTGAGAGGAAGTCTGGTGATCAACGGACCGGACGAATCACGCGAGCGCCACTCGCTCGATCTCAAGGCCCGTGAGCACGATGGCAACCGGTACTTTTCCGGCAAGATCGAACGCGAGGGCGCACCCGCACTCCTGGTGCGCATCGTCGGCGTGGACGGCAAGGAAGGCCGCTTTGCATCGATTCGCGTGGCGGAGTTCGGCCGTGATGCCGAAGGCAAGACCGACTTCATCCCGGTCAAGGGCCAGGGCGGCATTGTCCGTATGAACGAACCCATGGCCGAGCTCGACCGGGTCAAGGATACCTACGAGGTCTCCGCCATGCAGAGGCAGCTTGACGTCAGGCCCGACGCCCTCGCTCCGAAGGTCAAGGAACAGTCGATGGAAGCGGCACGTTCCATTCCCGTATCACAGGAAATGGGCATGGGCCGCTAGGCCCTACAGGTTTTCAGCGAAGGATCCAACACGGGGAGTCGGCGTTGCAGGGTCGATAAGGCTATCGCTGCCTCCCCGCTTTCCCCTCTGCCGATTAGGCAGGTCACCTTTCATGGAATCCGGTCATGGCGGTCAGCAAGAGAGACATCCTCGACAGTTTCACCCAGCGTCTGCAACTGATGCTGGACAGCGGTCACATTCCGCCCTGGCAGAAACCCTGGACGCCGCAGTTCGGGCCTGAAATGTCACGACCGCACAACCCTGTCACCGGACGTGCCTACAGTGGCCTTAACCGGCTCGATCTGACCCTGAGTGCGGCCCTGGCCGGCTATGCCGACCCGCGCTGGGTAGGTTACCGCCAGGCTGCGCAGGCAGGCTGGCAGGTCAGGAAGGGCGAGAAATCCGCCACAATCCACCTGCCGGTGGAGATCATCCTGAACAAAAAGGACAACGCCAACACACCATCTGCTGGAGAGGGTGAAACCGAACGCAGCAAACGTCTGGTGTTCAAGCGGGTGCCAATCTTCAATGCCCAGCAGATCGACGGCATGCCACCCCTTGCCAAAGTGCCCCAGCAAAACATCCAGCCCAAAAGCCAGGAACTGGCCACTCTGACCCATGCGCTGGGCGTCAAGGTCGTCGAGGTGGCGGGCAGTGGCAAGGCCTACTATTCCCCGGCGCGGGATTTCATTCACCTGCCCGAGCGGAATGCATTCCATGACCAGCATGGCTATGACTCCACCCTTGCCCATGAACTGACGCATGCCAGTGGCCATGCCTCGCGTCTGGCGCGTGATCTCACCGGAAGTTTTGGGAGTGCGCTGTATGCGGCAGAAGAAATCACCGCGGAAGTGGGCTCCTACCTGCTCTGCCAGGAACTGGGTGTGCCCTATGCCGGGGGCAATCCCGACATGACCGAGGAACAGCACGCGGCCTATGCGGCGAGCTGGGCCGAAGTGCTCAAGACCCAGCCAGAGAAGATCGGCAAGGCGATCGACCTGGGCGTCAAGGCCTCGCTCTACCTGGGACGCGAACTGACGCTGGCCCTGACACCCGAGATCGTCCCGGACAAAGTCCCTACGCCATCGACAGAGCCTGCCCTGACAGTGGGTTCGGGGCTGGGCTTCTGAGCCACAGAAACAGGACGGTCATGGACACACCATTGCAATCACGGAACGAATCGTTCGAAACCGATGTGCAGGATCAGCAGGACAGACCGGGCGCGATCACGACCCCTCTGCGGGATGAGCTGCACAGCGATGTGGAAACAGGCTCAATGGTGTTCGGCCTGCCCATGGATGACTGGATGGAAGCCCGCCATGAACTGGCCATGAGTCCGCTACTCGGTCATGCCCTCATGCTTTCGCAATCCATCGGCCCATCCGAACTCCTAGCCTCGGAACGCAAGGTGCTGGCTGACGCACTCGCATACAACGAGGCCGGCGACCTCACGCCAAGGGGGTGCAACGTGCTCCTGGTGCAGCAGCATCTGCTGGAACTGGAACGGCAACAGCTGCCCGAACACTACCAGGATCTGTATCCGGACCTGCGTGTTGAACATCGGGACGCACAGCAGCTGGCGCTGGAGCGTGAGCAGGAGGCCAAGGCCTTGCGCACCCGCAATGTTGGTGAGGCGCTAGAGGCAGAAGATCAGGCGCGTGTAAAGAATAAAGCCGCTGAACACCGGGTCGGTGATGCAGTTCTCCTCCACACACTTGTTCCGGATGTGGCCGTTCTGGCTGAACACAGCAGGCATCAACAAAATCTGGATGCCCCCAGCCTGCCAGTTTTTCGGTGAGATCATGACGCCACAAACGCTCTATCACATCCCCAAGGCACAGAGTGATCTCACCCGCATCGTGTGGCCGGCCCTGGGGCTGTTCATGATGATTACGTTATTGGGGTTCTGGGGTGCAACCGAATATGCTGCCTGGAAGCTTCAGTGGTCGCCAGCACTGGGCAGGCATCTGTCTGGACCCTTCTACGCACCCTGGATGATCGTGGTGTGGTCACTCAAGTTTGATAATCCTGCCTATGGTCAGCAGGTGGTCGACATTTTTGCGCATGCCCATGTACTGATGGGTTTGTCAGGATTGGTGGCGCTGGTCATTCCGGTGAGTTATGCCTACCGCAGAACAAGGAAATTGACCGGCGAGCGCAATGACCTGCACGGCTCGGCGCACTGGGCAAGCGATGATGAAATTTCCGAGACGGGGCTCATGGCCTGTGCCGACAATGCCGGCGGGGTGTACCTGGGGGCGTATGAGAACCAGAAGGGAGAGACTCAGTACCTGCGCCACAGGGGACCCGAGCATGTCATGGTGTTTGCCCCCACCCGCAGCGGCAAGGGAGTAGGGATCGTCATCCCGACGCTGCTAGCCTGGCGGGAGTCGGTGCTGGTGCATGACATCAAGGGGGAGAACTGGCATCTGACCAGTGGCTTCAGGCGTCGTGTGCTGGGCCAGCGAGTGATCAAGTTCGATCCCACCAGTCCGGATTCAGCCCGCTTCAATCCGCTGGCGGAAATCCGCATCGGCACCGAGTACGAGACCCGTGACGTGCAAAACATCGCCACCATGATCGTCGACCCGGATGGCAAGGGATTGAATGACCACTGGGCCAAGACCGGCTTCGATCTATTGGTCGGCGTGATCCTGCATGTGCTCTATGCAGAAAGTGACAAGAGCCTGGCCCGCGTTCAGGGCCTGCTGTCCAGACCGGGCAGGACTATCCAGGAAGTGGTGCTCTCCATCCAGACCACACCCCATCTGGGGGATGCACCGCATCCGGTAGTGGCGCAGTCGGCCCAGTCGTTTCTCAACAAGGCGCCGCCTGAAGCCTCGGGGGTGCTCTCGACCGCCCTTTCCTTCCTGTCGCTCTATAAGGATGACGTCGTGGCCGCCAACACCCGGGTGTCGGACTTTTCATTGACGAGTCTGATGGAACAACCCACCAGCCTCTATCTGGTGGTGCCACCCTCGGACAAGGATCGCCTGAAACCGCTCACCCGGCTCATCATCAACCAGGTGGTGCGGCGGCTAACCGAAGGCATGGAGTTCGAGGCCGGAGGCAAGAGCAAAAGCCGTTATCCGCATCGGCTGCTGCTCTTGCTGGATGAGTTTCCCAGTCTGGGCAAGCTGGACATCTTCCAGGAGGCGCTGGCCTTCATCGCGGGCTATGGGTTGAAGGCACTGATCATCGTGCAGGACCTGAGTCAGTTGTTTGCCGCCTATGGCAAGGACGAGTCCATCATCAGCAACTGCCATGTACGGGTGGCCTATGCACCCAACAAGATCGAGACGGCGGAGCTGCTCTCACGCATGTCTGGCCAGGCGACGGTGAGCCACACCCAGCGGCAATATTCCGGCGGGCGATTTGCGGTAGTGCTGGGCCACGTCAACACCAACGAGCAGATCATCCAGCGGCCGCTCCTCACCCCGGATGAGGCCCTGCGCTTGCCAGCAGACGATGAGATCATCTTTGTTGCAGGCACGAGCCCGATCTATTGCCGGAAGATCCGCTATTACACCGATGCAGGGTTCATACGGCGTCTCTTGCCGGTGTCGGACGAGACCGGTCGGACGGTGCGGGAACCCGAGAAGAAGATGCACCCGGAAGGCCGGGTGAAGCAAACGGTTGATCCATCTGCCAACAAGACCCTCGCCTCTCCACAGAAAAAATTCGGGAGTGAACGAGGCAAGTCACCGCTACTGGAAAAATATGATGAACTTGATCGTCTCTGGTTTGGCTAGATTCAGTCGACCCGCCCGGTGGCGCGTCCTGCGCATGCCCCTGATGACCGGTGGATCGGTCATGGCTGTCCTGCTCGTGTCCTGGGTGCTGGGCTACCGGATTAATTTCTCGGCTTCGGTACCTGTGGGGCTGTGGCAGGTTCATGCTCCCTCGGGTCCATTGCAACAGGGCGACTACGTGAGCTTCTGCGCGCCGGTGGCCTGGTATCCATTTCTGCAACCGGGTGACTGTCCCAATGGCGCGAAGCCCTTCCTCAAACAGGTGGCAGGCGTGCCGGGCGATCGTGTGGTCGTCACAGATGCCGGGGTACGCATCAACGGCAGAACACTTGCGGACAGTATCCCACTCGCTCGGGCAATCAGTATGGACGTCAGCCTGCCGCAGTGGCGAGAGGCGATGGTGCTGCCACGAGACAGCTACTGGGTATATGGCACCGGCTGGCCACGCCGGTCATTCGATTCACGCTATTGGGGCCCCCTACCCCGTTCGCGCATTCTTTCCATTGCCCAGCCCATCCTGGTCTGGGCCTCCCCTCATTGAAGGAGTAGGACCATGCTCAGCCCTGAATTGGCGTTGCAGAAATATCAGACATTCGACTACCGCATCCGTTATCTTGCAGACGGTGTCCATCCCCTGGAGGAACCTGAAGCTGATACGGTATTTGCGCTGGAGAACGGCATTGGCCATGGACTGGTCTGCGATGCCCTCCTGCGGCCACTGCTCTTTGAGACGGAGGCGGAGGCGTTCAGTGTTCGAAAGAGGCTGGGTCTTGTGTACCCGGTATTGGTGTTCCATGACGGAGAGCCTGATGTCAGAGACGCTGAGATGAAAGCGCCTGGCTGCCTGGATGCGTCGACACTCGCTGAAGTGGACGCCTATATGGGTGAACGTGCATGAGTGCGACCAATGCGCAGCTTTTTCATGGGCGTCAGATCGAGGCCTTGCGCCGCCAGCTGGGGGATGAGGTGCTCGGTTATCTGGACGATCCCGCCGTCGTGGAAATCATGTTGAATCCCGACGGCCACCTTTGGGTGGATGTGCTGGGCCGCGGCATGGAGCAGCGGGACACGATGGATGCCATACGTGGGCAGATGGTGATGGATACGGTGGCAGCCATGCTGGGGACGGTGGTGACCGCGGCCAGTCCCATCCTGGAAGGTGAGCTACCCCTGGATGGCAGCCGGTTCGAGGGGCTGATGCCACCGGTGGTGGAACGCCCGGTGTTCACCATCCGCAAGAAGGCATTGCTGATCTTTACCCTGGAGGACTATGTCAATCAGGGGATCATGACGTCAAGTCAGGCAGAAACCCTGATCGATGCAATCCGCCTGCGACAGAACATCCTGATTGCCGGTGGCACGGGCACGGGCAAGACCACGCTGGCCAATGCGCTGCTGCATGCGATCGGGGAGATTTCACCCGATCATCGCCTCGTGATCATCGAGGATACCCGTGAATTGCAGTGTGCCGCACCCAATGTGATCTTCCTGCGCACCGCGGAGGACGTCGACATGATCCGCCTGTTGCGTGCCACGATGCGCATGCGGCCGGACCGCATCGTGGTCGGCGAAGTGCGTGGCGCAGAGGCGCTGGCATTGCTCAAGGCATGGAATACAGGACACCCGGGCGGGATTGGGACGGTGCATGCCAACGACGCTCAGGCTGCGCTGATCCGAATGGGGCAACTCATTCAGGAAGCCAACGTGCCGGCCAACCCGGAGCTGATCGCCGAGACGGTCAATGTGGTGGTGTCGATCAGGCGGACGGCCATGGGCAGAACGGTCGATCAGATTTTGCGGGTGACCGGGTACCGGAACGGGATGTTCATATTGGAACAGTGCATTGATTGATAGCCGAAAGGATAGGGAACTCTTGGAACCACCGAAGAGCCAATTGTCCCAGAAGTGACTCTCCATAATAGGCAGTAGCTAATGTCGACAGACGCGATTACCTGCAGGGCCAGATCTACGCTAAGCAGATGCAGGCGGCTCGGAAGGTGGACATTCAACGTCCACGGCAAGCAGAGCGCCTAAAGCAATGCGCAAGGCACGGTACTCGCGAGCGTCTGGCTGTGGCGTGCCCTACACGTCATTGCCCTCTCGCCTTCGCAAACAGGAAAAGATGTATCAACGCGTACATGCGATGAAACAAGTAATCGTAGAGTTCGGGTGAGACGATCTCACTTCGATTTTGTTCAAAATGACGGATGTGATAGTCGTTACCGATGTCAGTTAGCGTTTTTGCCTCGCATTCCAAAATTGACCCAAACGAAGAGCCCTGAGCTACGTCTTGGGACAACATCTGAACTGAGAGGCGTTTGTTTCCTGAGGCATCGAGTGACTTCAATCTTTCCCAGGCATCCCAAAGTCGTTCGACCGCAGCCTTCCGCGCCATCGGGGCCGGATCACGAAAACCTTGACACGCTTCGCGGAGCATCGAGTCAAGCTTTGAATCACCACTCTCAGGAAGATGTCCCATGGATTCGAAGAGTATCGGTGGCAATGCACGGTGCTCGGATAAGCGCCTAATGTCCCGAACCATGGGATCAACTACTACTTCTGTGAATCTACGTACGTGCGCGCTGATATTAGTGGTTCCCGCGTAGCAGTAATTTAAGAAAAAGGGCAAAGGGTCAATTTGTCCGCCGGCGATAGATCGGCACAGCGCAATTTGAATATCAACCCTCTCTGAGCGCTCGATTGGCCAAGCAAGTGATCCAGAGCCAACCATAGATCCTGCTGTGTTCTTGGTTTTCTCCCACCATGGGTCAAATGCGACAGACCGAAGAACTGATAGAAGGAACCCGGCCAACGGCTCCTCATCCAGTGAGTACAGCAGTCTAGTGAGTGCGTTTCCAAAGTTCTGAAACGATGAATCGCGGAGGTCTTCGACTGCATCATCAAGGTCACTAAAAGCTGGAGCTAACACAGTGCCAATGCTATCCATCACGACGGCACCCAGGACCAGGGACGGTAAGCTTAGGCCTCAGCCTGCTGGCGCAATGAGTAAGTGAGCCGAATTTCTTAAACCGATTTTTTGGCATGTAAAACCTGCTTTAGAAACTGAACTGATTTCTTCTTTGCCTTGCCTTTCGGCGTGTTCATTATCCCGGGGACCACGAGTTCCTTAGTGAACTTTGTGCCTCGAATATTCTCAAGCCGTGGATTATTGGCGAATGCCATACCAATAAGTAGATCCTCTAGAAACTTGGTAGCTTTGTGGCCATTGACTCCTGGCTTGGCAAAACGTCCAGTAGAGGTCACCTTACAGAGAAAAAGCAAGTAGGGCTTGCCCTTCATTTTGTCTAGCGCGGAATTAAAGGCATTGATCTTATGTGGTTGGAAGCACTCGTTCCGGAAGCTTTGCTTTTCTGCCAAACCGACATACCAAGGCTTCTTGCCCATACAGAACATGTAACAGCCGACAGCGGCTGACAGTCCTGATACCTCTTCATCAACACACGACCAGAAATCTTTCTTGGCTATAGCAGTTTTGTCGACCAACCGGCCGGAACGAGTAACTGGAAATGGGCCATGGATATCGTAGTTCAAACTCCCCTCCCTTATTGATTGCTAAGGATGCTGTAAGAAAAATAATCTCAATTAGAACAGTGTGATGCGGGCGAACTGAATTATAACGTTCGAATGGGCCCAGCCCAGGATGTGGTGTGCTGCTCTTGGTTTAGGCTCATCGCGTGGCCATATCCACTATCCACGGATTTGTAGCAGCACCGAACGGTCAGGCTTCAATTTAGCCCTCCGGTAATCCCATTTACCGTTAGATTGCATCAAGCAAGCCGCACAAACCCGATGTCACCTTTCCCTCCGCTCCGATTGGCTACGGCACGCATTGTTGCCCTAACCAAGGAGCCCTTCATGAAACGTCCCCATCCTCTCCGTCATATGTTGGCCCGAGCTGGCCTGCTGGCCGGATCTTTTTACCTGTCCGTCTCCACCGCCCTGGCTGCCACCACTGGCGGCCTGCCCTGGGATACGCCGATCCAGACCCTGCAGAATGACCTGACCGGACCGGTCGCGACCGGCATCAGCGTGATCGCCTTCCTTGCCGCCGGTGCGGCGCTGGTGTTTGGCGAGGAACTGGGCGGCATCGCCAAGAAGGCGCTGTTTGTCGTGCTGGGCGTGGCCATGATCGTGCTGGGCAACAACTTCCTCTCTGCCCTCGGCCTGACCGGTGCCCTCATTTAGGACGATTGAGTACACACCTTTTCCGGACCCTGACGTCAGCCTGACGTCAGGTTTCTTTTCTTTGCGAGATTGAAACCATGGAACCCATGCAGCAGGAAGTCCCCATCTATACCGCCTTGAACCGCCCCATCCTGGTAATGGGCGGTGAACGGAATCTCGTTTTGATGCTGGGCGTCATCGCCGGCGTCTTCATCTTCTCTCTGGCGCAGCTCTGGGCGGCGGTGCTGGGCATCGTCCTGTGGGTCATCGGCCAGTGGGCCCTGGCCCTGGCGGCCCGCTACGATCCCCTCCTGTCCCGCACCGGGCTGCGCCACCTGCGCTATGCGCGGCACTATCCGGCGGCGGCGAGTCCCTTCGCCCCACTGCGCGAGGTGGGCTGATGCGAACGCTGAAGGAATTCCGCACGAAGGCCTATGGCCTGCCCGACCTGCTGCCCTGGGCGGCACTGGTGGATGACGGAATCGTGCTCACCAAGAGCGGAGCCTATCTCGCCGGCTGGGAGTACACCGGTCCGGATCTGGATTCGGCCACGCCCGCAGAACTGGCGGCCATGGCCACGCGAATCAATGCCGCGCTCAAGCTGGGGGATGGCTGGGTACTCAATTGTGATGCGATTCGTGCACCGGTGATGGACCGCCCACCCCGGGGTGCGTTTCCAGACCGCACCACGCGATTGATCGACGAGGTGCGTCGCTCCCATCTGGATAACAGCCGAGGCTATACCAGCCGCTACCTCCTGACCGTGACCTGGACACCGTTACCTGATGCTGCCGGCCGGGCGTCACAGCTCTTCGTCGAAGGGGGCGAGGCCGCCTCGGCTACCCGCAACCTGCTCGCCTTCAAAGAACGGCTGGGCGAAATCGAGGGACGCCTCACCTCCTTCCTCAAGATCCACCGCCTCACCGACACGATCGATGAGCGTAGCGTACTGGACAGTGAGTTGCTGGCCTTCCTGGAATTCTGCGTGAGTTTCCGATCCCGGCCCTTCCGGCTCCCCATGGTGCCGATGTACCTGGACGCCGTGCTGGGTCGGCATGAACTCACCACGGGATTTCAGCCGCGGGTGGACCGGACCTGTATGGCAGTGCTGGCGATCGACGGGTTTCCCAGTCATTCGTTTCCGGGCATCCTGGACTTTCTGTCTCGGTTGCCGGTACCGTATCGCTGGAGCAACCGCTTCATCTATCTCGATCCGGGACCGGCCGAGAAACTGCTCAACCGTTATCGCTCGCGCTGGAGTCAGAAGCGCAAGAGCGCCATGAACGTGCTGCGTGAACAGTCGGGTGGCCAGGCCACCCACGTCAACATCGATGCCGATAGCATGACCCACGAAGTGGTGGCGGCGATTGCCGAGGCCTCCAGCGGCGCGGTGCGTTATGGCTATTACACCAGCGTCATCCTGCTGGCGCATGAGGACCATGATCTGGTGTTCCAGAGCGCACGTGAAGTACAGAAGATCGTGGAGAACCACGGCTTTGGCGTGAGGATCGAGGACGTCAATGCGGTGGAAGCGTATCTGGGTTCAATGCCCGGCAACAGCGCGGCCAACGTGCGCCGGCCGCTGGTGCACACCCTGAACCTAGCCCACATGCTGCCCTTCACTGCGGTCTGGCCGGGACCGGAGACCCACCCCTCGCCGTTCTATCCACCGCACAGTCCACCGCTCACCTGGGCGACTACCTCTGGGGCGACGCCATTTCGCATTTGCCTGCATGCCGGGGATGTTGGACATACCGCCATCCTAGGGCCGACCGGCGCCGGCAAGTCGACCTTGCTGGGCAGCCTCATGGCCCAGCACTTCCGTTATCCCGGTGCGCAGGTGTTTGCCTTCGACAAGGGCTACTCGGCCCTGCCCCTGGTACTGGCCTGTGGTGGGGAGCACTACGATATCGCCGGCGAGGATGATGAGCTCGCGTTCTGTCCACTCGCACGGGTCGGCGAACCGGGTGAACAGGCCTGGGCGGCGCAGTGGCTGGAGTCGCTGGTCGAACTGCAGGGACTTCAGGTGAATCCCCGCCAGCGCGATGAACTCTACCGGGCAGTCGTCCAGCTTGGCCAGGGCAGCACCTTGCCGGAACAGCGCACCCTGACCCACTACCTCACCCTGCTGCAATCCCATGAACTGCGGGATGCGCTGCGTTTCTATACGCTCAAGGGCAGCGCCGGGCATCTGCTGGATGCGGATCAGGATGGATTAAAAGAAGACCTCTTCCAGGTCTTCGAGATGGAGCATTTGCTGAACCGGGGGGAGAAGGTGGTGTTGCCGGTATTGACCTATCTCTTCCACCGGCTGGAACAGCGCTTCAAGGGTGAGCCCACGTTGCTGGTGCTGGACGAGGCCTGGATTCTGCTGGGCCATCCGGCGTTCAGGGCGAAGATCCGGGAATGGCTCAAGGTGCTGAGAAAGGCGAATGTCTCGGTACTGTTTGCCACACAAAGCCTGTCCGATCTGAGCCAGTCCGGCATTGCCGACGTAATCCTGGAATCCTGCCCGACGAAGATATTGCTGCCGAATCCGGAAGCCGGCACCGAGAGCGTCGAGCCCTTCTATGAATCCATAGGACTCAATGCCCGACAGATCGACATTCTGTCGATGGCAATCCCGAAGCGCCAGTACTACATGATCCATCCTGACGGGAGGCGGCTGTTCGAGCTGGGCCTGAGTCCCGTGGAGCTCGCCTTTGTCGGCGCATCAGGCAAGGAAGACCTCGCCCGCATCCGGGATCTGGTCGCCTCGTTTGGAGACGCCTGGCCAGCCCAGTGGCTGAGGGAACAGGGTCTATTCGATGCGGCCCGTCTGTGGGAAGCAGATTGAGCATGACTAGAGTCTGCCATCGAACTTGACGTCAAGCTCGTTCCCTGATTTCCCACGGGATTTCCCAGCCAACTGATTGGCCCATATCTGGACTCGGAAAGTAACCCGCATGAAATTCTCGCATACCCCCACCCTGATTCTCGCGGTTCTGGTAGCCACAAATCCGATTGCACCGGCCTTCGCGGGCGGTGGCGGGTTCAACCCCATCGGGGCGACCTTGCCTGAGCAGATCGTGCAGGAGGCAACGCTCGTCAATCAATTGACCCAGGTGATTACCCAGACCTCCCAGCAGTTGCAGATGCTGGTGAACCAGATCAAGAACCTGCAGAGCCTGCCGACCCAGTTGTGGCCGAATATCTCCAGCCAGATCTCGCAACTCATCAACATCGCTGGTCAGGCACAAGGCCTGACCTATGCCTCGATGAATACGGCCTCGCAGGTGCAGGCACAGTTCGGCAATCCCAGCGCCCTGCTGGCCAATTACAGCCAGAAACTCCAGCAGTGGACCACCAACCTGAACAGCCAGGTCGCCAGCATCCTGCAGCAGTATGGGCTTGAGGCGAACAATTTCAGCACCGAGCAGTCGGGACTGCAGGCGGTTCAGACTGCCAGCCAGTCGGCGGTCGGCCGCATGCAGGTACTCCAGGCCGGCAACCAGATCAGCGGCATGATGGTGAACCAGTTGCAGCTCCTGCGGGGCGACATCCTGTCCGGCAATCAGGTGATGATGAACGCGCTGACCAACAAGGCCAACCAGGAACAGCAGGATCGAAACAATGGGGATGCCTGGATCAAGAGCAATTCGACCTACCAGACCACGTATTGAACG
Source organism: Thiobacillaceae bacterium (assembly GCA_049578545.1). Lineage (GTDB taxonomy): Bacteria > Pseudomonadota > Gammaproteobacteria > Burkholderiales > Thiobacillaceae > DASQBT01. Next base: position 419 of record JBAUMF010000011.1, on the reverse strand, counting down.
TTTAGCTCACCCTTGGCAGCGTGGTCCTACTGGGTAAAATGCGGTCATGACCCGGTCCGAACTCATTGCGCGCATGGCGGCGCGCTATCCCAACCTGACGTCGGATGACGTCGAGGTGGCGGTGATCGAAATACTCGATGCCGTGAAGCATTCGCTGTCACAAGGAAACCGAGTTGAGATCCGCGGCTTTGGTGCATTCACTCTAAATTTACGCCAGCCACGTGCAGGCCGAAACCCCAGAACCGGTGAGGTGGTTGAAATCACCGCAAAGCGCAATCCTCACTTCAAGCCGGGCAGTGCGACACGAAGTCGCTTATAGAAGTTGTTCTCACTAAAAGGAGGGAACCGCTCGTGTCACCGAGCGAATCTAGGAGCCTGAATAAAGAGCGGCTCTAACAATGTAGCGAAGCACCGCAAGG
>JBAUMF010000010.1:0-9834 GCA_049578545.1 Thiobacillaceae bacterium | reverse complement strand
GCAGAAAGGCCAGCCCTGCGGCGAGCCACAACACGAGTGAGAAGAAATGGGTGAATTCCTTGAGCAGCCCGAGGATGAGGGACTTGCGGTGTTCCTCCCGAATGCGGTTGGGGCCGAACTCCACAAGACGTCGGTCTGCCTCTGCGGAGCTGAGCCCGCCGGACCCGCTGCGCAGTCTGGCCAACGCTTCTTCGACCGTCTGCTGGTGTATTTGCATCGTCTCCCCTATCTTGGACCATTTGCCACCACCTTGCCGAAGATGCCCGGGTCCATAGCGGATTGCTTGCGCCGCTGGAACGGCGGAGCGTGGTTCCCGCGTGCCACAGTGGCAGCTGTCAACACCTCAGAACAATGCCTTGAGCAGACGCAGGAACCCCTGGCGCCACTGCACGCGGTGAGAGACACCGCTGGTGGCGCGCACCTCCTCGCGATGCTCCAGGTACCATCGATAGTTGCGCAACAGGGCATCGCGGTTAGAGAACTGCGGCGCGAAGCCAAGCTTGGCTTCAATGTGCTCTATGGAGACGAAGCTGTCGGTCCAAGCAGTTTCGTACACCCAGCGATATAGGGGCGAGAGGTGCAGCGCCTCGAGCAATCGCAGAGCCTGAATGGCCGGCCAGCTGGGAAAGGCGATAATTCTCTTGCCATGCCCGGCATAGTCCAGCACGGCCTGGAAGTCTTCCCGCATGGTACCGAATGTCTTGGCACCTACGTTGAACGTGTCATTGGCTATCTCGGACGGCGCAGTTGCGCATAGGAGGCAAGCTTGGCAAAGATCGTCCACATCGAGGAGTTGGTAGCGATTGCTACCGTCGCCGATGAGGGGGAAGTTCTTGCCGTCATAAGCCCAGTCGTAGAGGATGGCAAATACACCGAGGCGCTCCGGGCCGACGAAGGTTTTGGGGCGCAATATCGGCACACACAGGCCCTGCTGGCGAAACTCCAGGCAGCAGGCCTCAGCCTCGATCTTGGCCTCACCATATGGCCCGACGCCGTAAAACCTATCGCCCTCCCGCAGGGGATGGTGGTCAGGGATCCCATATACGGCCGTGGAAGAGATATAGATCACCCGCGACACACCGTGGCTGAGTGCGCTGGCCAGCACGTTGCGGGTGCCGTCAACGATGGACGATCGGATGTCCTCCGGTCGGCTGAGGGGCAGCGCGGCGGCGCAGTGGAACACAAGATCGACCTCTGCCATGGCCTGTTCGACGATGTCTCTAGCCCGGATGTCACCCTGTATCACCTCTACGCTGTCTTGCTCCGGGTAGGAGAACGGCGCAATGTCCAGAGAGCGTACCTTATAGCCACGGTGCAACAGGAAGCGCACCAGGTTGATGCCTAGGAAGCCGGCGCCTCCCGTGACCAGGCAACGCGCACTGCTCATGCGGCGGGCCGGTAGGTGACCAGAGCGATCCCGGCAACCAGCAAGGCAATTCCGGCCCACTGCAGGGGTGTGACCGTTTCCCGCAGCCAAAGAATCGAGCCCAGGACCACGACCACTAGGCCACCGGCAACCATCACTGGATAGGCGACAGACAGGTTCAGCCGAGTCAGCGCAGCCACGTAAAACACCACGTTGATGGCGAACAGCAACAGACCTAGCAACAGATATGGATTGCCCCACAGCCGCTGCAGGACCTGGGCATTCCAGGGGCCGCCCAAGGAGGCGGCGCCCGCCTTGAGCAGCATGTTGGCGAGCGCATTGAGCACCATTGCCACAACCAGCAGAACGTACGGCATCGCGGATTCCTCTGTCATGTGTACCGTCTTCGCCGCGCCTCTCCTGCCGCTTCTGTCGCAGCAACAGAGGGAAAGGGCGGTCAGCGGCGCAATCGTTAGTTTGACTTGGCTACCCCAGCCACAGTATAAGCATATTGGCATCTCGAATTTATCCGACAAACAACATCGAGGGAGGGGAAGTATTGGCCTTGACCAGCATCAGCCGCGCGTGCGTGGGGGCGTTAATTCTGTTGGGGATTGGGCCGAGACTCGCAAGCGCTGCCGTCGGCGACAGCGTCGCGTGTCCATCGGCTCTCACCCAGGATATTCCGCCGCGCCAAGCGTCGGCGCCCGACGGCAGCGACTTCGCCGCGCAAGTTGCATCCGACGACCCGCAGCACCGCGAAGCGGCGATTGAACGGGAGATCCTGCAAGGCAATTTGCCACGCTTCCTGCACTGGCTCAGGCCGGTAAGGCTCAGGGCAGAACTTCCCAGCGGTCGTACGATCACGGCAACCATTTGCGTCATGCCGGACTACCTGTCCATCGGTACCGACCGCGATTTCCTGCGCATCCCCATGAACCTTCACACAGCTACGGCCATCACCACCCGCTTCCGCTTCGTTCTCCCGACCCGCAAGATGGTGGACGCCATTTACCGTCAGTCCGATATCCATCTAAGTCCCCAGCCCATGCCGGCCGGACCGCAGATGCGCTCTACCGCTTATTACGTCCGGCACAACCACACCATCACACAACAGATCGACGCCCTCGGCATTCCGTTGGGCGCGCTGATCTCGGGTGATAAGAAGGACGTGGTCATCTCCAACCGCCTTGCCAGCCATCCTGGACAAATCGCGATCTACGGCTGGCACAAGCCGGACGGCCGGCCGATTCAGCCACTTAGTACGGTTCACGGCGCCAACTATGCTGACTATAGCCATGGCATCCGTCTGGTGAGCGACATGATGTACATCGACGGCAAGCCCACCTCCGTGCATCGGGTGCTGGAGAACCCGGAACTGGCACCGATCCTGAGCGACGAAGGTCCCGTAGAAGTTCTCTCCCAACTCATTCCAGAGCCGACCCAGGTGGCGGGCATGGAGCCTGCGGCGCAGGATCCAACCCATCACGCTGACGCAGGTCGCGGCGAATCACCTCACTCGCCTGCACTTTGATGCTGCTCTAAGGTCTTGCAGCAGCGAAAGCCCAAGTGGTAGTTCGCGTGGCTGTGCGGATCCATCACCCGACTACCGTGCCAGAACGGCGCCCGCCAGCGGCACCAGTCGGGGTGCGCACGATACGAGTCGAAGATGAACCAGCTTCCCTTCATTTCCGTGTAGCCCAGCTGACTGCTGCCGCGGCTTGCCATCTGGCTGGAATTGAGCGGCAGGTTCATGTGCTCAGCAGCGTTGCCGTTAAGGTCATACACGCCCAGCCTGCTCTTGCAGTTCGGAAAGTCTCCGGTGGGATAGGTGTTTGATCCGCACTTGCTCCAGCCTCCACCTTGGCAGCCTGGGGTCTTGTGGCTGGCTGCCGCACAGATGCCCTTCTGATACGCCGGGCCGTAGCTCCAGGTCTTGAAGGGCGCATCTTTGGCGTTGTGGGCCTTCGCCATGCGCGCCACGGCCACACTGGGGCTTACACGTTGGGCCAAGTCAAAACGATAGTCAGGTGCCAGCAGGGCACCCGCGCAGGCACCCTCCCACTCATGAGCATCGCACAGGCGCTTGCCCTCGGCCTCGCACAACTCGGCCGCCTCACGGGCCTTGACCCACACCACTGGGTATTCGCAGGGAATATCCGGGAACTCGAACTGATCGATACAGGCCTTGGCATCCTCGGCACCTTTCTTGGACGGGTCATACAACGGCGCCATGTATTTGGCCCCGCAGATGCGCTGGAAATCCGGATTGGCGTAATCCACACCGAGGCCCTTGAGTCTGGCCCGGCATTGCTTCGGGGTGTCAGGATGCTGGGCGATGGCGGGATTGCCCTGGCCCATGTAGCCCGAACGCCGGAAGGTCTCCCGCACTCTCTCTATCTGTGCGTTGCTTAGTCCGTGGACCTGTTGCAGTTCCTGCAGCATGGCCTCGTTCTGCTGCTCCAGGGGGGTGAGGGCACCCGCGCTCCCCGCTGCCAGCAGCGCGCCGAATAGTGCGGGACCCAAACGCCGCGCCCATCCGTGAGCGCTCATGTTGGCCCGCCTGCGTGCCGCGTAAGGTAGAAGAAATCCCGGTTGTCGGGCACCGCAAGGAAACGAGGAACGATCCGGCCTCGCACCTTCTGGTCCGCTTCGGACATCGCCTGCACTAGGTACTGGATCGCCGGCCCCGGCCCGCCGTCGGCGTAAACTGCAAGGTAGGTGAGGATGGGAGCGTTTATATCCAGCTGCATGGCATCATGGCAGCCGTAGGCTTGGAACACGCGTGCCATGGCCGAGGGTGTCGCGTTAGAAAAATAGCCATAGATCAGGAACTGGGTGTCGGGGGTCCGCTGCAGGCACACACCGGCGCGCACCGTGCGCAAGGATTCCTCCGGCGAACCGGACCAGTTGCCGGCCCCCCACCGGCTGACCAGCGCGCCGGGTACCGGCTCCCCGGCGGCGGCGCTCCACTCGACCAATGGAACGCCATTCTGCCGGGCGTAGCGCACCTCCGCCAGGCGCCGGTTGTCCTGCTCGGTCCAGGCATGCATGTGCACCGAGCCGTCGCGCAGCACGTACAGCGTCGCCAGGCCGGGCTGCAGCTTGCTCAGCACCACACCTTCTTGGATAAAGCCGTAGTGGCTCCCATGGTTGCGCAGGGCAAGATCGCCGTACATGAAGGCGCCGTGGTAGCGCTTGAAGCCGCCGGTGAACGCGGCCATGGCACGCGCCCGATCCGGAGGCGGAATCATGCCCGTGGTGATTAACGGCTTCACGGTGTCGATACCGTCGGGGCCTGGGAGATCTTTCCCCCGCACTGCATCGGGGGGGCGCGGCGACCAGTCGACCCCCGGGTTATCGGTGCCCACGCCGAAGCCCAGATCGAACCGGCCCAGATCGAAGGCAATCAGATACACCAGTGCCGAGGATTCTTCAGGGTCGAGCGAATTGGCCCGGTCGCGATGGTGGCTGAGGATGACCGGCACGACCGCCTCAGGCGCAATGACGCTGAGGAAAGCGCCCTCTAGATCCCGCGTCGGCATCCATTGGCCCACCGCGAGGGGGGCATCGTCTCGCCCGGCCACCGCGATGCCCAGAGTGCCACGGCTGATCTGGCGCTCGGCGTCACTAGGATTGAGCCGCGCAGGCGCAGGCATGAATGCGGTCTCTGGAAGGGACTTCGTGCGGCCACCCAGCACGGCTTCCTCCCGCCCGGCATTCCTGAAGACGGTCTCCTTGGCAGTGTTAATCAGCCTCTCCCCTCCCCAAACGTGGCCCCGGAGAAACTCCACCATGGCTTCGAGATACGTCCGCTGACCGCGCGCCTGGTTGTGCAGATAGAGCCTGGCGTTGCAAAGGGGAGCGTAAGGGGTGGACTTCGCCGCAGCCTCCACCAGTGTTCGACCGCCCCACAAGTCGCAGGGGTGGTGCTCAGCGCCGCCGGTTAGCATCAGACCGGCCTTGAAACCCGGATCGAGCGTTACCGTCTGAGCAGCGGGCGCTGCATTTTCCAGATGATAGTAGGCCTGGGTGCCATCACTCCAATCCAGCGCCAGCAGATACCAATCTTTGATCACCGGGTTGAGGTTGATCAGGGTGGCCATTCCGTGCCGTCCTGCAGGCCCCCCGATAGGCTGTTCCTGGGTGTGGCGGAACTGCTGGAGTTGCACGATGGTCTTTGGGACGTCAGCGGCATATTGCTGCGCCTGCGCTTCGGCGGCCGCGCCCGCCACCATGTCGCCGGACATGGCCAGCTGCAACGCCGCCAGCATGGACGTGAGAAGCATGGTTCCAACGAGAAGCCGGGTCATAGTTCAGTCAGACCGCGGCCAGCAAGACAAGTGCCATGAGCGCCATTAAGAGGCGACTTACTGGATCACGCAGGGCGAAGACCAGGGGATCGTCATTCATTCGTTTGCGATGAGCCATAAGCCAGAGGTGACTGATCCAGTACAACAACAGCACGCACAGGGCCCACAGGACATGTGGTCGCCTATACAGGGCGTGGCTGGTCCCGCTCTCGATGTAGAACGCCAGCACCAGGACTGCGATATAGCCTGCAGCGCCGCCGAGCGAAGACAACAGCTCGGCGTCATCGACCTGATAGCCGCGTGCCATGCCGCGGCCACCCTCCTCCACCCGCAACGTGAGTTCCGCGTAGCGCTTGACTAGGGCCAGACTGAGGAACACAAACATGGCAAAGGTCAGCAGCCACGGCGACAACCAGATACCTGTGACGACTGAGCCGCCGATGATGCGCAAGGTGTAGAGCCCCGCCAGGACCAGTACGTCGAGGATAGGCACGGCTTTGAGGCGGAGGGAATAAGCGAGATTCAGGACCAGATAGCTGGCAACCACCACGACGAAGCCCCATGGCAGCAGGAAACTCAGTCCCAGACCGGCCGCTAGCAGCGCAGGAAGCCCGGCCAGTATCAGATGAATTTGCACCCGCCCTGCAGGGATTGGTCGCTCCCGCTTATGCGGGTGCTGACGGTCGACCTCCAGGTCCATCAAGTCGTTCAGCAAATACACCCCGGAAGCACACAGGCCAAAGACCAGAAATGCCAGAGCTACCGGGTTAAACAAGGCGGCCTCGGTGATCCGGTGGGCCGCCACGAGAGGCGTGAATAGCAGCAGATTCTTCAGCCAATGGTGCAGTCGCAGGGCACTGATGTAGTCGACCAGACCCGTGTCAGTCTTTTCGATGACCTGGCCAATTTGCGTGACCTGGGCGACCCGCCGGCGCAGCCTCGAACTGCTGCCCACCACCACGGCCGTGCGCGCAGAACGCCATACGGGGACGTCTGCCAGGGTATTACCCACGTAGTCGAAGCCCTTCTCACCGAATACCTCCACGAGGCGCCGGCGCTTGTCTTCGCCCGCCAGGTTAAGCACGCCGTCGCTCGCCAGCACGTCATCGAACAGCCCCAGAAAGTCGGCCACCTGTTCCGCCACCCTGGCATCGGCTGCTGTGGCTAGCACAATCCGCCTGCCCGCCGCGCGGGCGGTCTGCAGGTACTCGAGGACCTGCGGCCGGTAGGGCAGGCGGGGCACATCAAGAGTCACTTCCTCGGCGATCCGGGCCTTGAGCCGGGCCTTGCCCCGCGCTAGCCAACCGAGCATGCGGACCACGCTTAACGGATCGCGCTTGAACAGCAGGAGTGCCCCTTCCACCAAGGTATCGGTCGCGATCAGCGTCCCGTCCATATCCACGACGATGGGGATTGCGCCGGTCTTGTCTGTGACTGGCACCTCAGATTTCCTGGGGAAGGTTGTCATGTCGGATTCGCGCTCGGCTATTGCAGCCGCAAGCCAATGCGCTCGTCACGAGCGCGCAGCAATCGCCTAATTATACTAAGTAAATGCGAGACTCAGCCTGCGAGCAAGCGCGATCATACACGTGCGCCATGCCATCCGACAGCGGGCTTTTGCCACAAGAGTGGTTCTGCTGCCCGTGCCAGCCCGCCCGTTAGGTTGCTCACAGTAGTAAACCGTCGCTCAGTTACGTGGGTTTCACACTTAGCAGTGACTCTTCCTGGCCGCACCGCGACGGATAGGCCTTCAGCAGCTCATTGCCCAGCGTGAAGTGCACCAACGCGCTGTCGCGCGGCCTGCCGACAAGTTTGAGTAGGTTGTCCAAGGTCGCCATGCTTCTGTCGGCGTTGAGGAAGCCGGGCGCGGGCCAAGGAATCTTCGACGACTTCCTCCACGACGAACCTTGGCGCTAAGGAGGGATTTTGATGTTTAGCCAGCATCATGCTGAACAATTGCCTTGGAGTTGGAGTCATAAGAAGATCGCCTATGCGTCAGTTTGGAACTATTCCATTACGAAGGCGACGGAGGTCATTATGGTGAAGAATGTCGGTCATCCACTCGATAAAGCCATGTATCCTCAACCTCGGTCGGATTCAGACGGCCAGCATGTGGCCAACAGCTTTCATTCGCAACAACTGTTTGCCACCAATCAAGAGGCACACTGAGCTTTCACCGAGCCTGCGTCATCAATCATGCGACGGCGTGTCTCTTGGCCTGCCTATTCATCTCAGCAGAACACGACCGCAGCAGAGTATTTCGACAAGAGTACCGCTTGAACTGTGGCGTCAACCGGTTGTTTGTACTCCGCACGGCCAAATTGTCGCATCAAGTCGGCTTTATAAGCCTTGATGAAATCATCAAACCGGTTGCCGCCATAGACCCCTGTCGCAGACAGGCTGGCGTCGGCCGGATCGTATTCCAGCTTGATGGCCGCCAACGGTTGGGGGGCTGGGCCAAACACGACGGCGGCTCCTTTGGCCGGATCATACGTGCTGCCATGGGCACAGCAGGTAATCATGCCCTTCCTGCCGGCGCGCTCGCTCTGGCCTGCCTGATAGGAGATCACCGATAAGTTTTTCATGGGATAGGCCATTTGATGGGCACAGATGGCTATATACGCAACGATGTCCTTGTCCGGACCAACGCCCCCCTGCTAGGTATAGGCTTCACCCGCCTCGGTTTTGAGATCGGTCGGATCGGCCGCGCTGCCCAGCTTGATCAGCAGAGCGGGGGCACTCTTGATTGGATAAGGAAAGAAATACGCCTCCGTCGTGCTGAGTGCTGAAGTCTTGATCGGGTTGCCATCCCCATCCACCAGACGGGATTTGGCATAGCTGACAAGATCGCCCGCGCTTGCCAACCGCTCGATCACGCTTCCTGCCACTGCCGCAGTGGCCAGGCTACCCGTACACGCACGTATGAACGTCCTTCTATCCATTGATCCAATACTCTCCTTGTTCCGGTCAAAAAAGAGAAACGTCGCCTCCCTTTGAGTAACACGGGGGCAAGCATAAGAAATAACCGCAAACCGACACACGGGCAATGCCCCCCACTATAGATCCGGCACGTAAATAATATGAACTATTTCAGTCTGATTGAGTCTGCATTTGCATGGACAAACAAGACGCGAGGAAACTGGAACCGGCGGCGCAATACGAATTGCGCAAGCAGGTCATACGGGCATGGAAGCGCGGGCTTAACCGGGTTCAAATCAGCGAGGCAATCGGCTTGAGCTACCCGGCGGTGTGCCAGATCGTCATGCGCTACCGCGCGAACGAAGGCATGGGCGTGAGCGCGCTGGCGCCCGGCGTACGCGGGCGTCGCGCAGGCGAAGACCGCGCGCTAACCGCAGAGCAAGAGACGTTGATCCAGCGGCTGATCTGCGAGAAGCGGCCCGAACAATTGAAGATGGATTTTGCGCTGTGGAATCGCGCCGCCGTCATGCAGTTGATCGAACGGGAATGCGGAATCGGTCTCTCCGTGCGCGGGGTTGGCAATTACCTCAAGCGCTGGGGCTTCACCCCGCAAAAGCCGATCAAGAAGGCCTACGAACAGCGCCCCGAAGCGGTGAAGCAATGGCTGGACGAGGAATACTCCGCCATCGAGACCCGCGCCCGTGCCGAGCGTGCCGAGATTCATTGGGGCGATGAAACCGCGCTGGTGAATACCGACGTGCGCGGCCGCAGCTACGCGCCAGCCGGGAAGACGCCGGTCGCCTATGCCGTCGGCGGGACGCGGCAGAAGCTGTCGATGATCGCCACGGTCACCAACCGTGGACGCGCGCACTGGATGATCATCGACGAGGCCTTCAACGCGGACAGGCTGATCGAGTTCATGCAGGCTTTGGTCAAGAACGCCGGCAGGAAGGTGTTCCTGATTCTGGACAACCTGCGGGTGCATCACAGCAAACCGGTGAAGGAGTGGGCGGCGAAGAACAAGAAGAAGATCGAGTTGTTCTACCTGCCCAGTTACAGCCCAGAGTTGAATCCCGAAGAGCGGCTCAACGCGGATTTGAAGCAGGCTATCGGATCGAAAGCGCCCGTGCGCACCAAGGAAAAACTGAGAGCCGCCGCAACGGAACACATGCAGAAACTGGCGCAATCTCCCAAGCGCGTCAGAACCTATTTCCAAGACCCGCGTGTTAAGTATGC
>JBAUMF010000009.1:0-48614 GCA_049578545.1 Thiobacillaceae bacterium | reverse complement strand
ACCGTGGCCGGAACACCCTGTTTTTTACACCGCGCCGAAATGAGCGCTCGACTGTGTTGAGGAGCCGGCCAGCACATTCCATCAGGGACAGAGAGGCTGTAGCCTCGATCGAAAGTCCGGATCTATGGCTGCAATCTCTACCAGCAAACTGTCACCGAGGAAATGTCTTGCAAAACGGGGGCGACCATCTATGTAAGCACTTGACGGTGCCTGCATGCATTAATCTGCCGATCTGCCATTCAGAACCAGATGAACCTATTCATTAAGCATTTCCAGGATCAGCTTTATGCCATCCCCATCATCCCATTCGGTGCCACCTGGAAGAACATATCGAATGCGACCCAGCTTGTCGACAAGAAAGCTGGTGGGCATGGCAAATACTTTCCAGTGCTTTGCAACAATGCTCTCAGGATCGAGCAAGACAGGGAAATCAACTGGCATGCTTTTCAGAAATGCCTCGGCTTCCTCCCTGGATTCACCCGTGTCCATGGCCAGGATGGTAAACGGTTTGTCCGCCATCTTCTGCATCAGTCGCTGCATGGACGGCATTTCCTTCCGGCACGGCGGACACCAGGACGCCCAGAAATTCACCAATACGACCCGTCCCTTATAAGCCGAAAGGTCATGAGCCATGCCGTTCAAATCCCTTGTGGCCAGGGCGGGCGGAGCCACAGGTTCCATTTTGCGGAATTCCATCGCCCTTGCCTGCACAGCAAGCGCAAACATAATCAAACAGCATCCAACCAGCCTGGGCATCATTTCTCTCTCCCCTTGGGCAGTCGATCCCAAACAAGATCAGCAAGGTGTTGGCCCATCTCCGTCTCATAGTCAGTCGTTTCCTGACGCTCCCAAAAACCTTCGCGCAAGCGCTCCAGAATCTCATTGCGTACCACCGCACCCTGCGCCTGAAGCGCATCCCTCTGGTGGTCCAACCATACCACTCCCGCGGATCGACGGGGCTGCAAAATAAGCAACCGGGCGCCTTTCAAGTTCCCGAAATCGATATAACGCGGCTCCTGCAGCGCCTCTGCGTCCTCATACAGATTGGGGTGCATCAACACAAAGTCCAGATGGCCCAGCCTGCCCTCGCCCGCTTTCCAGGAGCCGAATGCCTTGAGAATCGGGACCGCAGCTCGCCCCATTGCAAATGCGACAACGCCTTTCTTCTTGCTCGCATCCTGCAATAGCGTCTGCAAATCAATGGCTGGAATCTGGTCGAAACCTTTTCGGTCACCATTCAGAAAATAACTGAAGTTGAGATCCAGCAACCAGACCTCAATACCGCGTTTGGCCAGCTCGCGTGCCGCTGAGCGTTCTGTTTCCGCCTGACCTCGCTCGGAGGAGACCCAGATCAACAACCTTTTCCCTTTTGCGGGATAACGCAGGTAATCGAGTTGTTCACCGGAAGGGACTGCAAGGTGCAGGTGGTCAGGGCCGGGCAGCGATGCCGCTGCTTGCGCGGAGCCAGAACCAGAAATCAGCAGCAAGATAAGAATCCGGAAGAATGGTAGCTGGCGAAAACCCTTAGCCTCGCGAACCACGCACTTTCCCTTCATTCCTTTGCTTGCCAGTATCCCGACTTGCCGCCCTGTTTTTCCAGCAATCGAACAGACTTAACCTCCATGCCCCGATCCACCGCTTTGCACATGTCGTAAATGGTCAACAGTCCAACACTGACGCTGGTAAGCGCCTCCATTTCCACCCCGGTCTTGCCAATGCTTTCTGCGGTGACAGTACAGGAGATGCTAGAAGTGTTTGTGTCCACCTCAAAGTCAACATTCACCTTGGTCAACGCAATCGGGTGGCAAAGCGGGATGAGTTCCGCAGTTCGCTTGCTGCCCTGTATGGCGGCAATCCTGGCAACGCCGATGACATCCCCTTTTCCAATTCCTCCAAACTGGATCATCCGCAAAGTGTCGGGCTTCATCACGATACGGCCTGTGGCCACAGCCTTGCGAAGCGAATCGGACTTGTCGCCCACATCCACCATGACGGCGCGTCCCTGATCGTCGAAATGAGTAAGCCCATTCATTGGTACACTCCTATCGGGAACCCGTATTGAATAGATGTATCTTAGCACCGTGAAAAAGCCATTCTTGTTGACTTTGCTACTGTCCATCACCCTGGCCTGGCCTTCAGCTTATGCTTCCGAACTTCCGGACCTGGGTGAGTCGTCGCGCTCCTATCTCACCGACGCACAGGAACAAACCCTGGCCAGGTCCATCATGCAGGAGATCTACGCTGACCCCCATTATCTTGATGACCCGGTAATCGAAGCCTATCTCAATGACTTGGGCTATAGACTAGTTTCCCACAGCCCTGGCAATCAACGTATTTTCGACTTCTTTGTCCTGCAGGATCCGACCGTCAATGCCTTTGCCCTTCCTGGCGCGCATATCGGGGTCCATACGGGACTGATACTGACGGCTGAAAACGAATCGGAACTTGCAGCAGTTCTGGCGCACGAAATCTCCCATGTGAACCAAAACCATCTCTACAGAATGATCGCCAACCAGGACAAGAGCTTCTGGCCAACCATGGCCGCGCTTGCAGTCGCCATCCTGGCCTCCCGATCCAACCCGAGTGCAGGAGCAGGCGCAATTGCAGGCACCCAGGCCCTGAACATGCAAAACCAGCTGAGTTACAGTCGCGATTTTGAGCGGGAAGCAGATCGAATGGGCCTTGACGTGATGCAAAACGCGGGTTTCGACCCGCGCGCAATGGCAAGTTTTTTTGAACGGCTGCAACGAGCCAACAGGCTCTATGAGTCCAATGCCCCGGCTTATCTGCGCGACCACCCCTTGACCTCCGAGCGCATCGCGGACATCGAGTCCCGCGTGGAAAACTTGCCCTACAAACAATATCCAGACAGCAGCGATTTTCTGTTAATTAAGGCGCGAATCGAGTCTATGGAGGGCACGCCCCAGGATAGTGTTGCCAAGTTCCAAAGCCAGATACGCGAAAAGGCATACGGCAGCGAGGCAGCCGCCCAGTATGGTCTGGCCCTTTCGTATTTGCGCGCCAACCGGCCCAATGAATCCGAGCAGGCTGCCCAGCGAGCCGCCCGCCTGAGCCCAACTCCTGCCGCTTCGTTGTTGCTGGCGCAAATCGCGGTCAAAAGCGGCAAGCAAGAGCTTGCACTCAGTCGCTACCGCAATGGATTGTCGAGTTATCCAAACTACCATCCTTTACTCTATGGCTATGCTGAAACCTTGCTGGATAACAATAAACCCCAGGAAGCACTCAACCTCCTTAAACCCAAAATGGCATTCAGGCGAGATGACATTCGCTTATGGAGATTGCTTGGCCGTAGTTATGCGATGCTTGGTAAGCAATTGGCCAGCCATCGTGCTACCGCCGAAGCGCTTGCCCTGGCCGGTGACTTCCGCTCCGCAATTGAACAACTGAATTTGGGCTTGAAAGCTGGCGATGGGGACTTTTATGATCTATCTTCCACGGAAGCCAGGCGCGACGAATGGCGGGCAATACTGAAAGAACAAACCAGAAAGTAGGTTTAACTGGTATTAATTTACCCGTCGAAACAATGCAAAAGTTTCGTACTCTGCCCTTGCATGATGAAATCCAACTGCTTTATGCTTGCGCCATCCAATTTCTTGGACAGGACTAGAGTAGCGGGGCAGTAATTTCCGCAGGCCCCAATTCCTGCAAATACCTTAAATTACGGAGGATGATTATGCGGATGTTTGTAAAGGTTGCGGCTTCAGTTGTATTCGGGACCATTTTTCTGGCAGGTTCAACCCTGGCTGCCGATGCCCCCAAAGATGCAACAGGTAAAGAACTGGCCTACGACCGGTCCAAGGGCAATTGCCTCGCTTGCCATGGCATGCCAACCATGCCGGATGCAGAAGCCACCGGTCTTTATGGGCCTCCATTAATCGCCATGAGCGCCCGCTACCCTGACAAGGCCAAACTGCGTGCCCAGATTTGGGACGCCACGGCCGCCAACCCCAATAGTTCCATGCCCCCGTTCGGGAAACACAAAATCCTGACGGAACAGGAAATCGACAAAATCACTGACTTCATTTACGGTCTGTAAGGAGATACACACATGAATGCTCTTCGGAGAAACGTATTAAAAGGCGCCACGGGTGCCAGCGCTCTGGCCGTTGCAGTTGCGGCTGGTTTGATTAAGCCTACCCGGGTCTTGGCTGACTATAACAAAGATGCTTTCGGAGCCAAGAATGTCGGTGATGCCATGAAGGGCCTGGGCGTATCGAGCCCGGCCGACTCCAAGGACATCACGATCAAGGCTCCCGACATTGCCGAAAATGGCGCAGTCGTTCCGGTTGAAGTCACCAGCGCGATTCCCGGCACGACGAGCATCGCCATACTGGCGGAAAAAAACGTTACTCCTCTGCTTGCTGATTTCCATTTCTCCAACGGCACCGAGGGATACATTTCCACCCGCATCAAAATGGGCGCGACTGCATTGGTGCGCGCCATTGTGATGGCCGACGGCAAATCCTATACCGCCGCGAAGGAAGTAAAGGTCACGATCGGCGGCTGCGGCGGCTAATTTGACTAACGGCGATACGCCTTTCCCCAAGGCCAAAGCAGAAGCACATATCCGATGATTGCAAACTTATTTAGGAATTTAAGGAGCTATAAATGGCTGAACCAATGAAGATCCGTGCCAAAGTGCAAGGAGACGTTGCCGACATTAAGGTACTGATGAACCATGAAATGGAGACCGGTCTGCGTAAGGACGCCAAGACCGGCCAATCGATCCCCGCGCATTATATTCAGGAAATAAATGCAACCATCAACGGCACCACCGTCATGACTGCCAACTGGGGCACGGGAATCTCGAAGAACCCCTTGATAGGTTTTAAGGTCAAGGGCGCCAAGGCGGGAGACAAAGTTGCGATCAGTTGGGTAGACAATACCGGCGACAAGCGCACTGACGAAGCAACCATCAGCTAATCATATAGACTGCGTATCTGGATGGATGGGACGGGGCTCTGCTCCTCCTCAGATTTACACCAAGGATTGATTCGGAGGATGGTATGAAAACATTGATGTTGGGTCTGGTTGCGGCGGGTTTCCTGTTTAGTGTTGGCGCGGCGATTGCTTCGCCAGAGCAGGACCGGCAGGATCTGATCAACTATTACACCAAGAAGTATCCCGATGTTCCCATGGAGAACTACATATATGGTGCTCTGGCGTTTGATGCGGACTCCATGGACCAATACAAGAGCATTATGGAATTCCCCCCTTTTCTCGATACCATCGATACGGGCCGAAAGATGTGGGAAACCCCACTCAAGAACGGCAAGACCTATGCGGACTGCTTGCCCAATGGCGGCAAGAACATCGCGGGGAATTACCCCTACTTCGATGACAAGAAAGGCAAAGTCGTCACCTTGGACGACGCCATCAATGATTGCCGCGTAGCCAATGGAGAGGACGCTTACAAGGTCAGCGACATGAAGACCATGGGCACTCTCGACTCGTATATGCGCACACTGTCTGATGGCATGCTGATGAACATCAAGGTCGAAGGAAAAGGTGCTTTGGCTGCCTACGAGGATGGCAAGAAGCGTTTCTACTCCCGCGCCGGGCAGATCAATTTCGCCTGCGCGACCTGCCACGTACAAAATGCGGGCGTGCGATTGCGTTCGGAGCTGATTTCGCCTGCCATCGGCCAGTCCGTCCATTGGCCCGTGTTCCGCGGCGGTGACAGCCTCTTCACGCTACAGAAGCGCTATGAGGGGTGCTACAAGTCCGTACGCGGCATTGGACCACCCCAAGGCAGTACCGCCATGAACAACCTGGAATATTTCCATTCCTATATTTCCAATGGCCTACCAATGAAGGCTTCGGTTTTCCGCAAATAGGATTCGTCCCGTCTTAACCGTAAGGCCTGGTTTCCAGGCCTTTTTTGTTCACCACGGATAGGCCAAAGCAACCATTTACCAAATCTGCCAGGATTTGCAGAATTTCGACTTCAAATCCAGCCACCCAAGGAGAAACTGCATGCACATGAACCGACGCGAATTTCTGCAGATGCTGGCAATCGCCGCTGCATCTGGCATGGCCATCAATAGCAGGGAGGCCTTGGCGGGAAGTGCCGATCTGTACAGTCTGCGCCCCTATGGCAATGTCTCGCTGATGCACATGACCGACTGCCATGCCCAGCTGTTACCAATCTATTTTCGCGAGCCCAATGTCAATATCGGGATTGGCAGCGCGGAAGGCAAGGTTCCTCATGTGGTTGGTGAGCACCTGCTGAAGAAGTTTGGCATCACGCCTGGCAGCGCGGAAGCATATGCCTTCACCTATCTCGATTTTGTCCAGGCCGCAAGAACCTACGGCAAGGTTGGTGGATTCGCTCATCTGAAAACCCTCGTAGACAAGGTTCGCGCCTCCCGCCCGAGCTCGCTCCTGCTCGATGGTGGCGACACCTGGCAGGGTTCAGGCACATCCTTGTGGACCAACGGCCAGGACATGGTAGATGCCTGCATTCAGCTTGGTGTAAATGTGATGACCGGGCATTGGGAATACACGCTGGGTGCGGACCGGGTCAAGGCAATCATCGACAATGACTTCAAGAAGGCGGGCGTGGATTTTGTGGCCCAAAATGTGGTGACCAACGATTTTGGCGATCAGGTGTTCAAACCCTATGTCATCAAGGAAATCAACGGTGTGAATGTCGCCATAGTCGGCCAGGCATTCCCTTACACTCCCATTGCCAATCCCCGCTATATGATGCCGGACTGGAGTTTTGGCATCCGTGAGGACAATATGCAGAAGTGGGTGGATGATGCCCGCGCCAAAGGGGCCAAGGTCGTGGTGGTCCTGTCTCACAACGGCATGGACGTGGACATCAAGATGGCCAGCCGGGTCACCGGTATTGACGCCATCTTCGGTGGCCACACCCACGATGGCGTGCCGCAGCCCGTACAGGTTAAGAACGCCAAGGGCATCACCCTGGTGACCAATGCGGGCTCCAACGGCAAATTCCTCGGCGTGATGGACTTCGAGGTGAAAGACGGAAAAGTGAAAGGGTGGAAATACAAACTGCTGCCGGTGTTTTCCAACCTGCTGCCGGAAGACGCCAAGATGGCCGCGCTGATCAAGAATATCCGTGCGCCCTATGAGAGTCAGCTCAACCAGAAGCTGGCCGTTACTGAAGACCTCCTTTATCGTCGGGGCAACTTCAATGGTACCTTCGACCAAGTCATTTTGGACGCGCTGATGGAAGTCAAGGGAGCAGACGCAGCCTTCTCCCCAGGCTTTCGCTGGGGCACCACGTTGCTCCCTGGCGAGAGCATAACCATGGAACGTCTGATGGACCAGACTGCCATCACCTATCCATTCACTACCCTCAACAACATGACAGGCGAAACCATCAAGAGCATCATGGAAGATGTCTGTGACAACCTGTTCAATGCGGACCCCTATTATCAGCAGGGCGGCGACATGGTGCGCGTGGGTGGCATTCACTATTCCGTGGATCCCACAAAGAAGATTGGCCAGCGCATCAGCAACATGACGCTCAAGGGCAAAGCCGTCGACCCCAACAAAACATACAAGGTAGCTGGTTGGGCGCCTGTCGGCCAAGGCGTAACGGGCACGCCCGTCTGGGATGTGGTGGCTGAATATCTGCGAAGCAAGAAAGTCATCAAGAGCGTTAACCTCAACATGCCCAAAGTCACTGGAATTTCTCCCACCAATCCGGGTATTGCAGTTTGAGTTCAGCGCATCGGCTAGCTCTTTCCTCTTTATCCTCCAAGGGCCTTCGGGCCCTTCTTTTTTGTCTGCCCCAGCGGGCGCCCTGATAAAATGATCGAAATTGCATAGCCCTACTTCCCCATGACCAGCAACGAAATACGTCAGCGCTTCCTGGATTTTTTTGCCTCCAAAGGGCACACCATCGTTCCATCCAGTTCTCTGATTCCAGGCAACGACCCTACCCTGTTGTTTACCAACGCAGGCATGGTGCAGTTCAAGGATGTGTTTCTGGGGCTGGAGAAGCGCCCTTATGTGCGCGCCGCTTCATCTCAACGCTGTGTTCGTGCGGGCGGGAAACACAACGATTTAGAAAATGTCGGCTATACGGCTCGACATCACACCTTTTTCGAAATGCTGGGTAACTTCAGCTTCGGTGATTACTTTAAACGCGCTGCCATTCAATATGCCTGGGAATTTCTTACTCAGGATTTGAAGTTACCAACCGAAAATCTCTGGGTTAGTGTCTATTCCGAAGACGAAGAGGCGTATGGCATCTGGGTCAAAGATATCGGCATGCCAGAGCAAAGGGTTATCCGCATTGGCGACAACAAGGGTGCGCGTTATGCATCGGACAACTTCTGGCAGATGGGCGATACAGGCCCGTGTGGACCGTGTACTGAAATTTTTTTCGACCATGGCCCGGAAATCCGGGGTGGTCCACCAGGCAGCCCAGACGAGGATGGCGACCGCTATATTGAAATCTGGAACATCGTTTTCATGCAGTTCAATCGCGATGATGCAGGAGTCATGCATCTGCTGCCTAAGCCTTCAGTCGATACAGGTATGGGACTGGAGCGCATCTCTGCAGTAATGCAACATGTGCATTCGAACTATGAAATCGATCTGTTCCAGCACCTGATCAAGGCTGCCGCGCGGGAAACGGGCTGTACAGACCTAGGCAACCCTTCGCTAAAAGTCATTGCCGACCATATTCGTGCAACCAGTTTTCTGATTGTTGATGGAATCATTCCGGGCAACGAAGGGCGTGGCTATGTTTTGCGCCGCATCATACGCCGTGCCCTCCGCCATGGTCACAAACTCGGCCAGAACAAGCCGTTCTTCTATAAGCTCGTTGCAGATCTCTCGCACGTTATGGGTCAGGCATACCCTGAACTCGACGCATTACAACAGAGGGTTTCCGAGGTACTTCTGCAGGAAGAAGAGCGTTTTGGCGAAACGCTCGAGCACGGCATGACCATCCTCGAAGCGGCGCTATCAGACGGGGTAAAAATGCTGCATGGGGAAACGGCGTTCAAGTTATACGATACCTATGGCTTCCCTTTGGACCTCACGGCTGATATTTGTCGTGAACGCGGCATCTCTTTGGATGAAATTGGCTTCGGAAAGGCGATGGCCCGACAAAAAGAGCAAGCCCGGGTCGCTGGCAAGTTCAAGCTGGGGGGAACCCTTGAATACAGCGGCAAGCCCACTGCATTCTATGGTTACGACAGCCTGAATGTGGATGAAGCATTGGTTACTGCACTCTATATAGATGGCAGCCCGGTAGATGAAATCAATGAGGGCCAGACAGCTGTTGTGGTGTTGGACAAAACACCTTTTTATGCTGAATCCGGCGGCCAGGTGGGTGATAGTGGCATGCTTGAAGCCAATGGCATGCGTTTCGTCGTCAGTGACACGCAGAAAATTCACTCTGACGTGTTTGGCCACCACGGAACTGTCAGCCAGGGCACGCTTAGGGCTGGCACCAAACTGGCAGCGCGGGTGGATAGCATCCGCCGGGCGCGCACCATGCGCAATCACTCTGTAACTCATTTGATGCACAAGGCCTTGCGCGAAGTGCTGGGTGCACATGTCCAGCAAAAGGGCTCGCTGGTCGACGCCGACAAGACGCGCTTTGACTTTGCTCATGGCGGTCCCATGTCGGTAGAGGAAATACAGCGGGTTGAAACAATCGTCAACAATGAGATCCTCGCCAACTCTCCCACCCAGGCGCGTGTCGTTCCCATGGAGGAGGCCCGCAAGATGGGGGCGATGATGCTGTTTGGGGAGAAGTATGGTGATGAAGTCCGGGTGCTCGATATCGGTTCATCGCGGGAACTCTGTGGCGGTACTCATGTGAATCGAACCGGGGATATCGGTCTATTCAAGATTGTGATGGAAGGCGGCGTCGCCGCAGGCGTCCGTCGGGTCGAAGCGGTTGCTGGCGACAACGCATTGAGCTACCTGCAAAATCTGGAGAACCGCAACCAGCAGGCAGCCGCCGCGCTCAAAGTGCACCCTGCAGAACTCCCGCAGAAGATCGTTCAGATTCAGGATCACGTAAAAGCCTTGGAGAAGGAACTCAGTCGGCTTAAATCCAGACTGGCAGCAAGCCAGGGTGACAGGATGGCTTCAGAAGTGGTAGAGGTGGATGGCGTTAAAGTGCTTTCGCTGAAACTTGAAGGTATTGATGCCAAAGCGCTTCGTGAAACCGCCGACAGATTGAGGGACAAGCTCAAATCTTGTGTGCTGGTTCTCGGCACGATCCAAGACGACAAGGTCAGCCTGATTGCTGCTGTCACCCCCGATCTGACGGGAAAGATCAACGCCGGAGAACTTGTAAGTCATGTTGCCAGTCAAGTCGGTGGAAAGGGCGGAGGCAAAGCCGACCTTGCTCAGGCCGGCGGAACGCAGCCCGAGCAGCTCTCCAAAGCTTTGGAAGGAGTCAAGTCCTGGGTGGCTGAACGGCTGTCTGTCTAGCATCAGATTGTTTAATTTACATAAAACCTATGATTCAAGTGCCAGATGCCAGTTCGTTAATGTTAAAGTTCAACAAGCATCCGTCAATTTTTTGGCGCGAAACTTGCTTATATTCAACCAGTTATTGATCAACGCCGTTATAGTGGCCAGTCGAAAAAAAGAGACACGAATTGCCCATGGGTAAGATTTCCCGCACGTTAACGGAAAAACTGCGCGGTCTGTTACAAGCCGCGCCGAAGGACGAGAATCCACTTTCCAGCCTGCGCTCTGCAACCAAGTGGGTGGAGCAACTTCCGGTGGGCGATGCATTCAAGGCACATGCGGCGATACTGGCAGAAATTCGGCAATATAATGACCAGTTGACTGAGCCCACCAAGGCCCGCTTGGAAGCCTTGATGCTGCTTGACGAAAAAGCTCAGGACCTTCGGGATACTTTGGTTCGCCAGTACCTGCGTAATGTCCGGATGACCCGAATTGTCGAGAGCAAGCTTTGGCATGAGGTATACAACCTGCTTTGGGAAACCGCTCGCTCCTACCACACCTATATCCGGTTGCTTAGTCAGTCCTCAAACACGCGCTGGCAGGAACCTCTTCTTCCTTTAATGATTTTACGTTTGATCAGAACCTTCCGCTTGCTGGTGAAATGGCGTTCCATTCGCTACCTCCAACTGGGCGACAAGATTTGGTCTCGTCTGCACAATTTGTACCAGGTTGCGGAAGCAAGTGGCTTTGAGACTACTCCGCTTCATGCGTACCCTACCGATAGCCAAGCCACAACGTGTGAGTTCGAGTACCTTCACTGTCTGATGCTTCATCAGGCCCATGCCGGTACCCTCTATCCTCGCCAGCTCGATCTGGTGGATCGGTGGCTTGCCAAGTGGGCGCCCATCTTTCTGAGCATGAGCGCCGAACTGGACCAAAATCTCCATACGTTCAACGTCGACCTTGCAACCGACCACGGCCCCAGACGCATCCGCAATGTCGACAATGAAAAGACGTTCCGTTACTGGACAACAAAAAAGCTGGTTGCGCATCTGGGCGAGTTGCGTCAGTCACTCACGAATGGCACCTCTCCAGGCGAAATTGGTCTGTCAGACGACGTGCGAACAGCGGAGGCGATTGAATTGCTCGATCATTTGGGCCGCCAATGGTCCCCTTTAATGGACCGCGAGCAGCGTCGCCAGCCACGTCATCCAATCAAGAAACTGGTGCAAGTCGCCCATGGGCTGCCAGACATCATCACCTGTATAAGACACGAAAATAATGAGGCCGATGAAGGGGATGGTTTGTACTCGCCGAAGCTTGTTTACGATGAAATCATCGATGTGCATGTTTATGGTTTCGTCACCGAACGCACTAAGCAACGCACTCCGCATGCCACCAAGCTACCGACCGTTTCAGGAGGCATTGAAAGCTGGGTCATGCACGATGAAAGCGAATGCGGTTACGGCGCCATAGTAGAAGCAAATGACAAGGACTGGCTCCGGGTCGGTACACTAATGGCCACTCAAGCCAATCGGGAAGGTGGCTGGGTGCTGGGTGTACTTCGGCGCCTGTCCAGGGTAAATGACAGGGAAACTTCGGTTGGCATTGAAGCCTTCCCGGAAGAAGCCCAGGTTGTATTGCTTTATGGCAAGAGCCGAAGATCAGAGGGCTATAGTGTCGATGGTATTGATACGGTTGGTTTGGACTTACCCATTGCCGCCGTGCAGCTATCATCCTGCGAGCCAGGGAAGATTTGCCTCATCATGGATCCGGCCGATTACCAGCATAAAGGCATTCTTGAGATCCGTCGCCCGAACGAAAGACAACCGGTTCAGCTCGGTCAACCGCTGGAACGCAGCGAGGGCTGGATTCGGGTCAATGCCGATCTGCTGAATACGCCTGCGTCAAGGTAGAGTTCTTCGTGTTTGGTAGCGCTGCAGCATCAATTGGACCCACTCTGCCAAATGCTGAATTTCCTCCTGACAAATGGCATGAGCCATCGGATACTCTCGCCAGCAGACAGTAAATCCCTCACTAACAAGCCAGTCGTGTGAAGCGTGTCCCCAGTCAGGAAACACAACCTGATCCCGCGTACCATGCGCCATGAATATCGGAGGTCTATAGCACTCACCTGACCTCAGGAATTGCGGAACATAGCCCGACAGAACTATAACCCCCGCCAAGTTTTCCAGCCGCTTCAAGCCCACTGCCAGTGCAACCGCGCCCCCTTGCGAAAATCCTGCCATGAACATGGGTGTTCCGGGACTAGCACAACGGTTTGCCAGTTCCGCTACTGCATCCGCGGAAGCCATCAACCCGGCCTCATCACTCTTCCCGCCGTAAAAATCAGACTCGGCGATGTCATACCAGGCACGCATCCTCATGCCGCCGTTGATCGTCACTGGCCGTGCAGGGGCATCCGGCAAAATATGTCTTAGCCCCGATATGCCCAGCAATTCAACAACCGGTTCAAGATCTCCCCCATCCGCTCCCAAACCGTGAAGCCAGAGCATGACAGCCCGTTCTTCATTCCGCGCCGGAATTTCGATGTACGACAGCATGTAGAATAAGTTTCTTCATTGACAAGAAAAGCCAGCACTAATGGTAGCAGCCCAACGTTCCCATATCTTGAGCATCGAGGGACTCAAGCATCAGATGGGCATGTTCAGCCTGGGGCCGATTGATCTCAACTTGGCTCACGGCCAATGCACTGCCCTGGTTGGTGGCAACGGGGCGGGCAAATCCACACTGCTTCGCTGCATCGCAGGCCTGATCTCTCCGCGCAGCGGAACAATAAGCCTTTCAGGTTTGCCTGTCTCCACAGCTCTAAATCGTCGGCAAATGGCTTTTCTGCCAGAACGGTTCAGCCCGCCCCATTATCTGCGAGGCCGTGAATTCCTGGATTATTACCTGAGCTTGTGCGATGTTCGCCAGGAAATCTCAAGCGACCTTTTACTAACCCTCCGCCTGGATGCCGGCATGCTCGTCAGACCTGTCCGCAAGCTATCGAAGGGAACAGCCCAAAAGCTGGGGATCGCTGCAGTCCTGGCCACAAATCGGCCGCTATTGCTAATGGATGAGCCCTTTACCGGCCTTGACCCAGAAGCGCGCCTGGGCCTGAGAAGCCTCATGGCAGCGTACGCCAGGCAGGGGGGGAGCCTGTTTTTTTCCACGCATTTGTTTGAGGGCATGGACGATTTTGTCGCCCGTATGATAATTCTCCATCAGGGCCAGGTTCGCTTTGATGGATCACCCACATCCTGCCGGAGGGATGCTCATGGGGAAACCCTGGAACAGGCTTTTCTGAGCCTTATTCATCAGTCCTAGAATGGAACCACAAGCCATACTGGCACAATTCTGGCAAAATTGTCGAGAAAATGACATTGGCGCTATAAAGCCGGGGGCACTAACTGTCGATAATTAGACAGACATCCATCCCGTGTATCATCCCAACCAAGGAGAAATTGTGGCTGAAGCCAAAAAACCGGTGCTTCTGATCGTTGATGATGACCCTTTGATTTCAGACACCTTGAGTTTCGTTCTGGGTAAGGATTTTAACGTAATCGCCGCTGACTCACGGGCTCAAGTCAAAAGCGTACTGACTCAGATGGAGACACCTCCCCAGTTGGCCCTGGTCGACTTGGGTCTTCCGCCCCAGCCCCACAAACCGGACGAGGGTTTCGCACTGATTTCCGATTTGCTGGGCATCTCTCCCACTATCAAGATTCTAGTTCTGTCGGGCCAAAGCGACGAGTCCAACGCCCGCCACGCCCGGGCGCTGGGCGCGATCGATTTCGTTGCCAAGCCCTGCGAACCTGATCGGCTGAAATCAATGCTGTTTAACGCCCTGATGATCCAGGACGCCGAGCGTAGCGCCGACAAGGTAGCACCGACCAAGAAGGAATCCGGCATTGTGGGTGTCAGCCCGGTAATGGACAAACTGCGCCAGCAAATCCAACAATATGCCGCGGCTCCCTTTCCGGTTTTGATTGAAGGCGAATCTGGCAGCGGCAAGGAAAAAGTGGCCTCCAGCCTGCACCTGCTTTCACCACGTTCAAATAAACCCTATCTGGCCCTTAACTGCGCCGCCATTTCTCCGACACTCGTGGAACCCACTCTTTTTGGCTATGCCAAAGGCGCATTTACCGGCGCAACCAGCGCCCGTCCAGGTTACTTCGAGGAAGCGGAGAACGGCACCCTGTTCCTGGATGAAATCGGCGAACTGCCACTGGAACTCCAGGCCAAGCTGTTACGCGTGATGGAGAACGGTGAGTATCAGCGTGTGGGCGAAACCCAGCCACGCTTTTCCAATGCACGCGTCGTGGCCGCGACCAACCGCGACCTGCGCTCTGAAATCAAGGCTGGACGTTTCCGCGCCGACCTTTATCACCGCCTGTCTGTGTTCGGCATTCAGGTTCCTCCCCTGCGTGAAATGGGTGAAGATAAAGTCCAGCTGCTGAACCACTTCCGCGACTTCTACGCGCGGGAAGCGCATTGCAAGCCGTTCCAGCTGGACGCCCGCGCCAGCCAAATATGGTCGGATTACCACTTCCCGGGCAACGTGCGAGAGCTGCGCAACATTGTCATCCGCTTGACGACCAAGTACCCAGGTATGACCGTACAGGCTGAACAGCTCGAAGCAGAGCTGGATACGGATCTTGCCTACCCCCAGGAAATTCCCCTGCCCAATGATGCAAAGGCGCTGATCGATACCGCGCGCAAACAGTTGCAGACCTTGGCCAATTTCAATCTGGACGCCACGTTGCGCCAGTGGGAGAAGGCCTACGTGGAAGCTTCGCTTAACATGACCAACGGCAACCTTTCCCAGGCAGCAAAAATACTTGGAATCAATCGAACTACCCTGTACAGCCGGATGCAGACCTACGGCAGCGAATGAGACTGGTCTAACCCGATGTACCTGGAATTTTTCGGGCTGAAAGACGCGCCCTTCCGTATCACACCTGACACAAATTTCTGGTTCCCCGGGGGCCAGCGCGGGGAAATTCTCGATGCATTGATTTATGCCGTACGTCATGGGGAAGGGCTGATCAAGGTAGTCGGCGAGGTGGGTAGCGGCAAAACCATGGTGCTGCGCATGCTGCTTAACCACCTGCCCGACAAGGTCGATAGTCTTTATCTAGCCAATCCCACCTTGTCACCGGATGAAATCCTCGCTGCCCTGCTCGCCGATCTTGGTGCTGGCCCATTAATCAGCGCAAGTCGTCAGGCCATGCTCGACCATTTGAACAAGCTATTGCTGGAAAAACACCAGCAAGGTCGTCGATCGGTGATTTTCGTCGAAGAAGCACAGGCCATGCCCTTCGAAAGTCTTGAATTTCTGCGCCTGCTGACCAATCTGGAAACCGCCAGGGACAAACTGCTGCAAATTATCCTCTTCGGTCAGCCCGAACTGGATGAACTGCTCGCCAATCCGCGCATCCGCCAGCTCAAGGATCGCATCACGCTCAGTCTGCGGCTCGGCCCCTTGCCCAGCGAAGCCATCCCCGCCTACCTGCAATCCCGGCTGGCTACGGCAGGATATCGGGGACCGGATTTATTCGACGCACGAACTGCGCGAGCCATCACCCGTTACTCTGGCGGGCTGACCCGACGCATCAACATACTGGCGGACAAGACGTTGCTGGCCGCCTATGTCGATCAAACCCACAACCTCAGGCGTTCACATGTTCATGCCGCAGCGAATGACGCTGAGCTGGCAGCCACAGCCATGAAAGGCAAAATCAATTGGGGCTGGGTTACGGCTGGCATTACCTCCGGCTTGGGCCTGATTGCTTTCCTCTTCTGGCTGGGCTTGGGCGAAATCACGCCGGCTGCCCATGCCCAAGTGCCTTTGCCTGCCGTGCCTGCCGCTGAATTTGCTTCGGCCCCTTCTCCACGCACAACAGCGCCGGATTCCGCCACCGCCAATTTCATCAAGCAACCCCGGCTATGGCTCGAACAGGCTGACCCAGCTACCTTTGTCATCCAGATCTACACCACTAAAGATGAGGCTGAGGCATCCGTTTTACTAGGGGCTTTGAGCAAACAGGCAATACCCCAGCCTTTGCGGGTTTTTCCTGTACTCACCTACCGTGGCGAAGCCTGGATTGTTGTTGCCGGCGAATTCAGCGAGCGGGCCCTGGCTCAAGCGGCGCTGTCGACTCTCCCTGAAGCGCTGAAAGCGCAAGGGCCATTGTTACGATCGGTGGGGAAGATCCGTGAAACCCTGTCCACATCGGTTCAGAAGGCTGCATCATGATTATGTTTGAGAGGCTTGAGCCGCACTTGGCCACCGGTCCCGGATCAGGTTTCATGAAGATTCATATTGCCGGCGTTCCGGGTAGCCGGATAAAGGATCGCTTCGCGAAGCTTGTCGCTGTCCTGGGCTGTGCCGCAGTGACAGCCTGTTTGCCGCCACAAGCCATAAGGCCTTCCCAAGGCCACATACCACGAGAACCTTCGCCGTCAAAAGCCGAAGCGCCACCGCCGGCTCCCGTGAAGGCTGCACCCTATGTGCCTCCGCCCAATGCCGCCGCCGCCACACCAAGGTATACGGTCGTGGTCAATGATGTTCCGGTTAAAGACCTCCTGTTCTCCATAGCACGGGACACTCAGCACAACATCGACATCCATCCCGGTATCACCGGCCGGATTTCGTTGAATGCAGTCAATGAACCGTTGAACGCCATTCTTGACCGCATTGCCAAAGAGGCGGATCTGCGCTACGAAGTTGTGGGGCACACCATTAGCATCATGCCCGACACACCATACCTGAAGATCTACAGGGTCAATTATGTCAACCTGACGCGCAACACGGCGTCAACGATCGGCGTGGCGTCGCAAATCGCTTCAACCAGCACCAACATCAACGCCGTAAGTGGCAACTCGGCCTCGAGCGGAAACAATTCCAACACCGATGTCAAGACAACCACAAACAACGACTTCTGGGGCGTGCTTAAAGACAATATTGTCAATATTCTGTACGCCACCAAAGTCGAGCAGAAAAAGGCGGAGGAGCGCGCAGCCATTGCTGATGGCAATCGACTTCAGCTTGAAATCAAGGATAGTGACAAAGCGCAAACTTCCTTGGCCAAGGATCAGGAACTTTTGCATACGTTAAGCCGAACAGCAGCCCCCCAACCAGGCGACAGCGAGCGAGAGGTTATAGTAAATCCGGTTGCAGGCATTGTCTCCGTGTTCGCCAATGAGCGGCAGCAGCAACTGATTCAGGAATACATTGACAAGGTTTCCAGATCATCCCAACGGCAGGTCATGATTGATGCCACCATCGTCGAGGTCACTCTCAATGATCAATACCACGCGGGAATCAATTGGCAAAGTCTGGCTTCCAACCTTTCTACCGGATGGACAATAAACACAATGGGGGCCGGCATCGGCGGCGCCAATCTGGCCAACCAGTTACAGCCATTTGCTGCGATCGGTTATACGAATACTGGCAGGAACATTAGCTCAACGATTAACCTCCTTGAGTCCTTTGGCAAAACCAAAGTCCTGTCCAGTCCCAAATTGATGACGCTCAACAACCAGACTGCCCTGCTCAAGGTGGTCAATAATCTCGTCTATTTTTCAATCGACGTTTCGCCCGGCACACTGTCTTCAACCGGAAGCCAGCTCACTCCCACTCTTTACACGACTGCGGCACACACCATTCCCGTCGGCGTAGTAATGAGCGTTACCCCACAAATTGCCGAAAATGGCCAGATTACCCTCACCGTTCGGCCGACCATTACCCGCAAGGTCGGCGAAGCTGCTGACCCCAACCCCGAACTGGCCCAAGCCAACATTACTAGCAATGTGCCCATAATTCAGGTTCGGGAAATGGAATCTTTGCTGCAGGTTCGCAGCGGACAGACGGTCATTCTCGGCGGACTGATTCAGGACGACAGTGATAACGCACGGGACGGCTTGCCCGTTCTGTCCCGGCCGGAAGGAATTGGCGCGATATTTGGCCAGCATGAACGGACCAACAGTCAGACGGAGTTGGTCATTTTCCTGCGTCCTACAGTAGTTGCAGACGGCGCCATGGCTGACGATGATCTGCAGCCATTTGAACACCTGCTGCCCACTGGGACGTCGACAACACCATGAGCCTGCTGCTTAAAGCGCTCAAACAGGCCGAACAAGGGCCAGTAAAAGCGGCCATGACCGATGCGGACCTGGACCTTGAGCCGATGGAAACGCCCTTCTCGGTGCGTCGGGAATGGGTTCAACCTCATGACAACGATACAGAATCGATAATGCAGCCCAAGCGTCCCGATGCCCGGATCTACTGGCCTCTGGGTCTGGTTCCGACAACTGCCTTTCTCGCTCTTCTCATCGCGCTGGGTTATGGCATCTATGTCTATTTGGCCATTAGCCAGCCTGCACGGCTTGCACCCCTGAATGTTCGCCCGCAGCTAATAGCCACGACCTCACCGTCTGCCTTACCCACTCAGCCAGTTCTGCCTTCAGCAAACGCACCCAAGGCATTAGCCAAAATGCCGACAGGTGAGGGCGGAAAAAGCCCTCCGAGCCTGCCCCGAACCCCTTCTCATCACTCTACTGCCACTGCATCCGTTGCTCGCCATACCTCACCTGCTGTTGGCAAAGCAGTCTCTGCGCCCGTTACCACTCAGTTGATCCCTTCCATTCAGCAAAATGATGCCCAGGCCGATCTGGAAGCAGCCTATAGAGCGTATCAAGCCGGCAAGCTGGAGGAGGCGAAGAGCCAGTACAACAAGATTAGTGATCGGGACAAAAATGCGGATGCCCTTTTGGGTCTGGCCGCCATTGCGATAGTGCAAGGTCACCAGGTAGAAGGGGTGCGTCTATATCAGCAGGTCATAAGCCTTGATCCGCGAAACGCAGTGGCACAAGCCGCGCTGCTGGATACGCTTGGCACTTCTGACGCCACAGCGGCCGAATCACGCCTCAAGAACCAGATGCAACAAGCACCCAGTGCCTACCTCTACTACGCCCTGGGAAATCTCTATGCAGACCAGAAACGCTGGAGCGATGGCGAGTCTGCTTATTACGAAGCATACAAACGTGACCCGGCAAACGCGGATTACGCATTCAATCTGGCTATAAGCCTTGACCATCTGCATCAGAATGAAGCAGCCATACGCCACTACGAAGCCGCGATCAGGCTTGCAGGACCAGACAGCCAGTTCAACCGCAGCCAGGCAGAAGCGCGCATCCAGCAGTTGAAAGGACATGGAAACTTCTGAACAAGTCCATCATGACCCGCGTTTGTCACGAAACATGCTCAGATGCAAGGCGCGCGACGACGGTCGCAGCTGGGTCTACCATGCCTAGGAGCGCGACACAGCAGATGGGCATGTTTCGCGCGAACCCAGAGGGCAGGGGCTTGGCGAGCGATCTGTTTTGTCGCGACACTTGGCTTCGTAGAACGACTACAATCTGCGCGCCACTTCGCGCATCTCATCCCGCCAAGCCGCCTGCACGGTCATGCGGGGGTTGTGCAGAGGTTTCCTAGATGGAGCGGAGAAAGAAACTCCGCATGGGCGAATCCCTGGTTGCCCAGGGACTCATCACCGTCGACCAGCTACGCATCGCCCTCAAGGAGCAAAAGCTTACTGGCCTGCCCATTGGCCGCCAGCTAGTCGCCCTTGGTTTTGTAACCGAGTCGGTCATTCGGGATCAGCTGGCCCATGTCATGGGCAGCCAGAGTATCGACCTCGCCCAGGTCGTGGCTGACCCCGAAGCACTTAGCATGGTGCCCGAGGACTTCGCACGCAAGCATCGACTACTGCCCATCGCCTTTGATAACGAACGCAATGCGCTGACGGTCGCTGCGACGGACATGTTTAACGTTATTGCGCTCGATCAGTTGAAAGCCTCGCTCGGCGGCCACATAGAAATCGATACCCACTTGGCGGGCGAGGCCCAGCTACTGGAATTTTCCGATCTGTTCTACGGTTTCGATCTGTCTCTCGATGGGATTCTGCGCGAGATTGAAACCGGCGAAGTGGATTACCAGAGTCTGGGCAACGATACCGAGGGTTATACACAACCGGTGGTTCGCCTGGTTGGCGCGCTCCTGATTGATGCGGTTAAACGTGGTTCATCCGATATTCACTTTGAACCCGAACATGCCTTCCTTCGCATCCGCTACCGCATTGACGGTGTGCTGGAACAAATCCGCAGCCTGCATAAAACCTATTGGCCTGGCATAGCCGTGCGCCTCAAGGTCATGTGCGGAATGAATATTGCAGAGACTCGCGCTCCACAGGATGGCCGCATGTCTTTGACGCTGAACGGCCGTCCAATCGATTTTCGTGTTTCATCACAACCAGGCATACATGGCGAGAATATCGTCTTGCGAATTCTCGACCGGGAAAAATCCATCTTGCCGCTGGAGGGCATGGGATTCTCGATTGAAGCGCTACAGCAGCTGCAGCTGATGATGGCTCGTCCCGAAGGCATACTCGTCGTTACCGGGCCGACTGGATCAGGAAAAACCACGACGCTGTACTCCATGCTTTCGCACCTGAACGACGAGAACGTCAACATCATGACCCTGGAAGACCCAGTGGAATATCCGGTCACACTGATGCGTCAGACCTCGGTCAATGAAACGCTCAAGCTTGATTTTGCCAATGGTATACGCTCGATTATGCGACAGGATCCGGACATCATCCTGGTGGGCGAAGTCCGCGACAAGGAAACGGCCGAGATGGCCTTTCGCGCTGCCATGACTGGCCATCAGGTATTTACCACCCTGCACACCAATTCTGCCTTGGGCGTATTTCCAAGATTGTTCGACATTGGAATCCAGCCCGGCATCATGGCTGGCAACATTATTGGTGTAGTCGCTCAGCGCCTGATACGTCGTCTGTGCCCGCGTTGCAAGAGATCCTATACGCCGGACGAAGCCGAAGCGCAAATCCTCGGCTGGCATGAGGCTGGGCAACCAACAATTTACCAGCCAGCCGGCTGCCCAGCCTGCAACGGAAAAGGTTACAAGGGGCGCATGGCTCTGATTGAGTTGCTGCGCATGAATAATGAACTTGACGAGTTGGTGGCGCGCAATGCGGGCTTGCACGATATACGCAATGCTGCGATACAGCATGGCTACCACCCTCTGGCAGAAGACGGCATCCGTCGCGTCCTGGAAGGCATTACCTCACTGGCAGAAGTCTCGCGCGTCGTCGATTTGACTGGACGAGTGTAGAGCATGGGCATCTTGGTAAGCGGTCACATGCTGTCGTCTGCCCGGTTGGCTCTGAGCGCAGGAATGTGGATGTATCTGAATGAGCGCGAAGATCCCGCGCATTGCACTCGCCCCAATCATCGCTGCGCTCTAAATAGATAGCGGGGCCACAATGCCATTTTATCGTTACCGTGCCATAGACCAGACCGGCCGCAACCTGCGTGGGACCCTGTCTGCAACTAATGATGTGGATCTCGAATTGCGTCTGCGGCGCATGGGGCTGGACCTTGTCACGCTCCGATCGATTGAGCATGGACGGCGCCACAGCACTGAGCGGATTACCCGACGCGACCTGATTACCTTTTGCTTTCATCTCGAGCAAATTACTCGCGCAGGAATTCCCCTGCACGATGGCTTGAGAGATTTGCGTGACAGCATGGACAACCGTGCCTTTCGCGACATTCTTACCGCGCTCTTGGAAGACCTGGAAGGTGGCAAGGTTCTCTCCCAGGCGTTGGCCGCCCATCCAACTGTCTATGATGCCGTATTCGTGCATGTGGTTCGCGCTGGCGAACAAACCGGCCGCATGGACGAGGTGTTCAAGAATATTGCTCACACCCTGAAGTGGCAGGATGAAGCGGTGGACAAGACTCGCCGCCTTATGGTGTATCCAGCGTTTGTCAGCATTTTTGTGCTGATCCTAATTGGTGTATTGATCGGCTATCTGGTTCCGCAGTTCGAACCATTTCTGAAAACGGCCCATGTGGCAATTCCTGCGTATACGACCTTTATGTTCAATCTGGCGCGCATTCTCAGAACGTACTGGTGGCAGATTCTGATGCTGTTAACAAGCTCAGCCTCAATCCTTGTCACCTGGGTACGCTACACTGAAAAAGGTCGCTGGTGGTGGGATGGCACACAACTCAAGCTGCCCTTCCTTGGGCCCATCCTGCGCAAGATGTTTCTGGCACGCTTCTCCAATTACCTCTCCCTCATGTATCGCTCAGGTGTATCCGTGCTTGAGGCGCTTCGAACAGGTGAAGACATTGTCGGAAATCGGGTTTTGTCAGCAAGCATTCGCCGAGCCGGGCAGCAAATATCGGAAGGTCGCGGCTTGACAGAAAGCTTTCGCAATGTTGGGGTTTTCCCGCCCCTGGTCATACGCATGGTGCATGTCGGTGAAAGCACGGGGGCGCTGGATATTGCGCTGGACAATGTCACCTATTTCTACAATCGTGAAGTGGAAGATGCCGTGGACAGGGGCCTGCAAATGCTGGGGCCAATTCTGACCATGATCCTTGCTTCGATTCTGGGCTTCTTCGCACTCTCCGTGCTCATCCCCATCTATAACCTGGCAACGCATTTGCCCACTTAGGATGCTGTCCGAAACCCAATTCTTCATTTACCTGAGCCCGCAAAGTCTTGCAGTACTCAAGGGGCGCGCGCGCAAACTTGAATGGCTTGGCGAGATTCCAGGTGGTGAATCGGGCCTGGCCGCACTTGCCGGCGTCCTGCTCGGGCAGCATATACATCCGGTGTGGCTGATGGTGGACAGTGTGGATGAAGATTACCGGCTTGAAACGCTGCCACACGTGCACGGCAAGGCACGCAAGGAAATGCTGAATCGACGCCTGCGGCAAATATATCGTGGCCAGCCTTTTTGTACTGCCTGGCGCCAGGGACGCCAAACAGACGGGCGCAAGGATGATCGTTACCTGTTCTCTGCGCTTAATGACACTGACTGGTTGATGCCCTGGCTGTCTGCAATCACTTCTCTTGGATTTCCATTGGCAGGAGTCAGCCTGGGTTCAAGTGCCGCGCAAGCCCTGCTAACCCGACTCAAAATTCGCGATCCTCAAGTTCTTCTCGTCACCAGACAAAGCGCGGGCTTGCGCTTCTCGTATTTTCAGCAGGGATTGTTGCGGTTTTCCCGCCTGACACCCGGCGACAGGGGCGAACTGAACTGTGCAGATGAGGTCTCAAAGACCCTGCTTTATTTGACCAGCCAGCGTATTGTTCCGAGAGAGGCTCGTTGTACTGTTTTTCTGCTCAATCTGGAAAATGATCATGGCTCCACGTTGGCATCGCTCAATGCAGACCCGCTGTTTGACGCCCGACAGGTTCCGGCAAACCAGATCGCCGAGGCCCTGCACGTGCCGGAAGAGTTTTTGCAAGCCACACCGGGAATTGCCCTCTTGGGCGCACAGGCAGGCATGCCGCCGGTTATCAATCTGGCTCCGGGCAGGTTCACTCGTGAATACCAGCTACACCGCATACGCCGGGCGATTAACGGTACTGCTCTCGCCTGCCTGATGGGCGGTGCCGTTGCAGCTGGCGCACAGTGGTCGCAGGCCAATCAATACAAGTCCGATACCCTCAGCCTCGCCCAGGACCTTGCCCGCAACGACTCGCTTTATCGGGACACGCTCAGACAATATCCGCTCATTTCCGTTCCGCCCGATATGCTTCGGCAAGCCGTACAGATCGCACATAGCCTTGAGTCCGGTCCGCGCAGCCCGGAAGTCGCCTTTGCCGCCGTTTCCCATGCACTGGATCGTCATCCTGCGGTCATTCTTCAAAGTCTGACATGGGAGGACAAGCTCGCTGCCGGGACAGGCCATGGAAGCCATCTTGAATTACGCGCCGACGTTGAACCCTTTGATGGCAACTACCGGGTGGCCGTAGATCAGATCAAAAGTTTTATCGCCACGCTCTCTGCCCAGCCTGATATCAGCTCGGTCAGCTTGATCGAGGGTCCAGTCAGTTCCGAATCGAACAGCCCACTGAGCGGATCTACCCTGGATAACAGAAAGCGGCCGGAAGCAAACTTCCGATTAAGCTTCGAACATGTCGAGGGGGAATCGTGAAACTGATCGACCTGAAATCCTTGTCAGGTTCTTTCGTTTTTCTCGTCCTATCGGCCGGCGTGGCGATAGCGCTCTGGTCTATGTCATCCAATCAGGTCAACAAATCACGCACTGAAAAAGAACACATTGAATTCGCCCTGAATGCCGCAAGGGCACGGCTCCTCAAAGCCGGATCGGAGCGTCATGTCATTGAAGCCAGTCTTACGGAGTGGCAAGCGCTGGAAAAACGCGGTTTCACCAATAACAGTCAGCGACTGGCCTGGCTGGAAGCGGTTAGCGACGCAAATCGGCATAACCAGCTGTATGGCCTGGATTACACCCTATCTTCCCCGAAGCAAGCCGCCTTGAAATCTGCGTACGGATTGCCACTCATGCAAACCGTTATCCACATCAAAATGCCAATACTCGTAGAGGATGACCTAAGCCGTTTCCTGGCCGGGCTGAAATCGCATCCTTCCGGGTTGATGCGTCCAAAATCATGCGGCATCAGCCGAACCGGACCGCTCCCCCCTGACATGGTCAATCGGCCAGGGTTGGAAGCCGAATGTGAACTCCTCTGGTATACGCTGAAGGCCGGATCATGAAGCAAATCGGGTACGTTCTCTTGCTGCTGCTGATCCCTCACTTTGCCAGAGCGGAGGGGCGGCTGTTTTACTCGCCGTCGGAACGGACCGCTTTGGAACATGCCCGGCAGCATCACATTACCGAACGCGACACAACGCCACCCAGGCCGGGTAACCGCCCACTTACCTTTAATGGCGTCGTCCTCCGCAGCGATGGGCGAAACACAGGCTGGATCAATGACCGGCCTGTTTCCGGTTTTGCGCGGACGCCTACCTTCAAGGGACAACCGCTCAAGCCCGGCGAGGCCGTGGTCAACGGAAAAGTCTACGAACCTCATCAAATTATTCGGGAGACCGATCCATGAAGCAATGCCAACAGGGCTTTACCCTCATTGAGCTGGCCATCGTCTTGGTGGTGCTCACCTTGCTGGCTGGAGGCGTACTCGTGCCATTAACCAAGCAGATCGAAGTAGAGCGGATACGCAGCACCCGGCAAATAATGGAGGACACCAAACAGGCCTTGATCGGATATGCCATGAGTCACACAGCGACAAATGGGAAGCCATATTTGCCCTGTCCGGATATTGACAACAATGGAACCGAGGACAGAAATCTTGCAACGGGTCAATGCATTCGCACGGAAGGAATATTTCCCTGGGCGACACTCGGTGTAGGAAATGCGGATGCTTGGGGTAACCGCTTACGCTATCGAGTCGCTACAGACCTCGCAATTCCGCAGAATCATGATTTTGCAAATAGCACTTCGGGCTTTGGCTCCAGTACAACAATCGATGGAAAATACCAAATTCGTGTAGTGACCCCGCCTAACTCAACCTATACCGATCCCGCGGGAACCCCAGGAATACCCGTCATCGCTGCCATAGTTGTCTCCAATGGCCCTAATGGCTGGGGTGCAATGAATAGCAATGGCGTATCGGAGGCTGCGCCCACCAGCGCAGACGAGCAGGAAAACCTTAACGGCGATCCAACGTTTATCAGCCGATCCCCGTCCGAAGCCAGTCCGACAACCACTGAATTCGATGATATCGTTACCTGGTTGCCAACGAGTACCTTGCTTGCCAGGGTCTGTCCGGCTGGTGGCTGTCCCTGATTCAGGCCGCTTTTGCCCTGAGTGCAATCCTGACCACACCCGGCCGGTTGTCTTCCAGCACCAGCTCATAGCCCATCTTGGCGGCCTGCCTTGCCGCCTGGAAAAGCCCCACACCCAGGCCATGGTCGGAGGTAACGGGCGCCTGAAAGAGATTGCGCACCACATGGCCAGGCGCCGGCGGGCCGGTGTCTTCCACACGCAACGCCAGAATCGGTTCGGTTTGCAGCCTGACCTTCACTTCCACACCTGACTGTTCCCGACGTTTACGCAATGCATTGGTCAGCAGATTGTCCGCGACGCTGTCGAACAGGTCTTGGGGCAGCGACTGGTCGGCCTGCAACTCAACAGGCTCGAAAACGACATGATCATGCGCGTAACGGGTTTGCAGATTCGCCCACCAGTCAGTGACGGACTGGAGTTGATGATCGAGATCCGCAGGCTGGCGCAGCTTGTCGACGGTGTTTTGCAGGCGCTGGGCCATTTGCGGCAACTGGCGCTTGATCAGCTGCTGCAAACGATCGGCATCATCGGGACCACTGGTTTCTGCCGCGGCCATCAGTGTTTTGAGTGACTGCAAGATGTTCTTTACATCATGGGTCAGCCTGGCGCCGGTATCAAAAATGGCCTGGGTATAGGCGTTATCCCTGAGGGTTTGTTCCCTGACCTTGCTGGCATAGAAGTAACCAAGCAGCTGGGACAAGAGCCTGACATGCAGATTAAGCGCGGGGGGTAAGCTACGGTTTGTATGCCACACCAGATTCAGGCCATGGAAGCCGTACGCCGCTTTGTGAGTCCCTTCGCTTCCAACCCTGCCTTCCCCCTTCACTGTTCGCCAGTCGATGCCTTGCACCCAATCCAGATCATCCAGCTCCCGTAACGCATCAACTACAAAGGTCTCGGGATCGCGTTCACGCTCGGCCTGAACAGCCAGCTTTCGCGCCCAGTCTTCAAATGGCAACCCAACTGATAACAGATAACGCGACATCAATTGGCCCATTCCCGAGAAGCCCGCGCGTGGATTCCACAGCACGCTCAGGATGACCAGCAACGTTGCCATTGCAATAAGCGTTTCCGTCAACGCGAGCACATAGCTCGCCCCTGTTGCCGCTACTACCGTGAAGGCGCCCAGTGCCAGTACAACAACAATCAGGAAGACCATGACCCCGTAAAACAGGTCCAGGGCAGAGCCTGGCTGGCGCAACCCTCTGCCGCCTTTGAACAGGATCAGTAACGGGAGCGGAAGCAGTCCCCAGCGGATCAACTCAATCAAGGCTGAAGGCAACTGGGTTGACGGCAATGTCTTGGGTAGCACCCAAATCAGCAGCAATGCCAGTAGATAGGCCAGCGCAACTAGATACATGAATCGCTGACCCCTGCTTGACACGCCTGCGACCACTGCGCCGGTCAAGCCAATGAGTACGGCGACCCACAAGCCGACGACCCACCACCCAGGAGTAAGCACCAACAAGGCTGCCACAGCAAAAACGGGTAGCGCCATACGCAAGTCAAGCTTTTGTTCCCCTTGAAGAAATGGCTGCCAGAGCAGGAAGAAACCGTAGTGAGCCAACATAAACGCGCGAGACCATGCCTGTCCCTGATCAAGCACTAAGGCGAGATGCAGACTGATCAAAGCGAGGCTCAGCCATCGCAGCGAGGGCGCTGAGACCAGCATTTGGCTAATTCGGGTCAGTGGTTTCAATATGATTTGATCTGGAAGGAGAGGTTAGGACACCACAGCCTATGGCCTGCCATTACGCAGGCTTCCAGGCATAAGGACATGAATCTACTGGGCAGCAGGATAACTGCGTTGCGCAGTGTTCGGAATCCTCATGTACTTCCCTGTACACTCCGGTTCCTTCGCACCGCGCGCCTTCCTCCCACTGCTCGCTATGATTTCGATCGCCATGTGTAGCTATACTGTCGGCCATATATACCCGTAAATTGAGCCCTATGCCCTTTATTCCGATAATTGCTCGCACTGTATTACTCGAAAGCCTGCGGACCCGCTTCTGGCCAATCTACGGCCTGGTGTTGCTCATCTGCCTTGGCGCTGCCATTTTCATGGGCCAGCTCGCGATTGCGGACGTGGGACGCATCCGCATCATCACCCTTGCTGCCCTGTCCAGGCCTTTACTGGCTTTCCTGCTCATTCTCCATATTGCGGCTGCCATTACCCGTGAAACCCAGGAAAAGGGGCTCGACATGGTCATGGCGGCCGGGCTGCCCGGCCCCGTGCTGATCATCGGCCGATTGACAGGCTATAGCATGCTCTCTGCAATGATGGCTGCCGGAGCCGGGTTCGTGCTTCTATCGTTGGGGGCCAGGGTGCAATTGATCAGTTGGACCATTGGACTGGCTTGTGAATTATCCCTGCTTGCCGCCTTCACCCTGGCAGTCTCCGTTGTCCTGCGTCAGGTTGCCAGTACGACGATGGCCGCAGCGTTTTTCTATATCTTGGGGCACAGCCTGGGTGCGATTCTGCTGCTGGCCCGCCACCCCTTGGCAGACTATAGTGGTCACGCAGAATCAGCCGCACGGGCGCCGATTGAAGCCATGGCATGGCTGATACCAAGATTCGATCTGTTCGGCAGTGCCGATTGGCTGGCAGGACTTCGCACCGGCCATTTGCCACCCATTTTCATACAGACGGCCATCTACCTGTTATCGCTTTTTGCCATCGCAACACTGGACTTGAAACGCAAAGGTGAACCCGCCTGAACGCATGATTCGCATCGCTGATAGCCGGATTCCGCTGATGATCCTGGTGCTCGCGCTCGCGTTGCAAGCGTTGTGGAAATTTTACGAGCCCCCACCCAAAGCCTACGCCCGTGATTTGCCAAGTCCTCCTGATGCTGGCTGGGTCAAGGCGTGCGACATGGGCGAACACGCATTCGCCAGCCAGTTGCTTTCGCTTGAATTGTTTTCCCATGACGAGCAACCGGGCGTCAGTCTGCCTTATGTCGCACTTGACTACGAGCGCGTCAGGGAATGGATGGCGGCTGCGCTAGCGCTTGACCCTCACAACAGCAACATAATGCTGGCAGCCGCACAAGTGTATTCGGAGGTGCCTGACCCCCAGCGCCTGC
The DNA here is from genome assembly GCA_049578545.1 of Thiobacillaceae bacterium. GTDB lineage: Bacteria > Pseudomonadota > Gammaproteobacteria > Burkholderiales > Thiobacillaceae > DASQBT01. The sequence goes on along the minus strand of JBAUMF010000009.1, from coordinate 19,371 downwards.
GCATCATGCTGGACTTTGTCCATAAGCAATTCCTCCTCGATCCCGGATCTCGCTGGCCCTATCTGGCTCATGCGGCATTGCTTGCCCGCCATCGCCTTCAAGACATGAACCTCGCGCTGCGCTACGCCAACGACTTGACGGCGGTGAAGAGCGCACCGGCCTGGGCCCGGCAGATGTCCCTGCTTCTATTGACGGATATGGGGGAAAAGCAACAGGCAGAAATAGTGCTGGGGGGATTGATCGACAGCGGCATGCTCAAGGACGAGAAGGAAATTGCCTTTCTGTTGAACCGAATCAATTCGGGCGAAGAATGATGATTACTCAACATCGGCGTCGTTTTTTCGCCATTCAAAAAGCAAAATCAGACAAAACACGTGGGGCGTTTCACAAATAGATCATTTAAATACAGCTTGTTATTGTGCGAATTGCTATCCTAAACATTGATACAAGGCGGCATGAAACTTGCAGGTCCATTTTTGTCTTTAGCTATGGGAGTTCCCATGTCCAAGCGCAAACAGCAGGGTTTCACGCTAATCGAAATCGCCATTGTCCTGGTTATCATCGGCTTGTTGCTTGGCGGGATTCTTCAAGGCCAGTCGCTCATCAACAGCGCACGGGTGCGCAATCTCATCAGTCAGGAGGATGGGATTAAGGCCGCCTTCTACGGCTTTCAGGATCGTTATCGTGCCTTGCCAGGCGACTTTACCCAGGCGACAACACAGATTCCCGGCGCAACGCAAAATGGCAACGGCAATGGCCAGATCGAGTTAGCCAACGGCGAGTACATTGCGGTTTGGGATCACCTTTCCCATGCCGGATTTATCACAGGGACATATGTCTACAACGCGACAGAGTCGAGTTCGACCACCCCAACCAACCCATGGAATGCCTTTTATCAGCTCGCCTATGACAACAACTATGATCCCACTGCAACGGCTACTACGCGCCATAATCTTAAAATCGGCAATCAGATTCCTGTAGAAATCATTGCTGAAGTGGATCGCAAGATCGATGACGGTAAAGCCAACGCCGGCGTCATGCGCTTTTCCGCGTACGCGGACGGTGGAACGGCACCTGTAGCCGGCAACTGCTATGACACAACCAACGGAATCTGGAGTGCCGGCAACGGCCAGGCCAATTGCGGCGCGGCCATTCTGTTCTAATTCCCAACACGAGAACTTCCATGAAAAGCCTGGCCTGGCGGGGCTTTTCATCCCTGCAGCAAACGCATTTCTGCAGTCGCCAGGTTTTCTGACGTTCCCCGCAGCACGATCACATCACCAGCCTCCAATTTTGTTTCGGGTTGAGGATCTCCACCCTTTATCCCGCGCCGCCTTACCGCAACCACGCCGACCAGCAGTTGCTCGAGGTCGAGTTCAGCCAGTGACTTGCCGATGGCCGCATACTGCGGACCGATATGCACTGAAAACAGCCGGGGTTGCGTAGTATCATCCAGTCCTTCGTCAACATCGGTCACGCCACGGAAGAAACCGCGCATCAACTCATAGCGCGACTCCCGCACGGCCTGGATTCGCCTCATTACATGGGACAACGGCAAACCCAGCAGCATCAGTGTATGCGAGGCCATCATGAGCGAGCCCTCCATTATTTCTGCCACCACCTCAGCTGCGCCCGCTTCTTTCAGAATATCAATCGAGGACTCGTCCGTCGTCCTCACCACAACGGGAAGCTCCGGTTTTATTTCGTGTGCATGGCGCAGAATCGACAGTGCCGCTTTAACGTCTGCAAACGTGACCACGAGGGCTTTTGCACGCGACAGTCCTGCGGCGATCAGAACCTCGCGTCGCCCCGCATCTCCGAACACGACGCTTTCGCCTGCGCTGGCTGCGGCCTTGACCCGTTCCGGATCGTAGTCCAGGGCGACAAACGGCATATCCTCTGCTTCAAGCAGACGCGCCAGACTCTGCCCACTGCGGCCATAGCCGCAGAGAACCACGTGGCCAGCCTTGCCAAATGTCTTTACTGCAATATCATGTACATGTTTGGCCTGATTCGCCCAGTCGCTTCCGCAGATCAGGCGCGTTAGTGATTCCATCCGATTGATCAACAGCGGCGCGATCACCATCGACAAAACCATGGCCGCCAGCACGGGCTGCCAAACATGCGTTTCAAGCAAGCCGTTATCTGCGGATAGGGCCATCAACACAAAACCAAACTCACCTGCTTGTGCCAAACCCAGCGCAGTGCGAACTGCAGTAGAGGGGGCATTGCCGAAGCTGCGCGCCAGAGTCCAGATCACGACACCCTTGCCAAGCATGATCGCAGCAAGCAACGCAAGCACCTGCCACCATGACTGAAGCGCACTGGCCAGATCCAGACGCATTCCGATGGTAACGAAGAAAAGGCCGAGCAGAACATCACGAAACGGTTTAATGTCGTCTTCGACCTGATAGCGATATTCGGTTTCAGAAACCAGCATTCCGGCCAGGAAGGCGCCCAGCGCCAAGGACAATCCGGCCCGTTCAGTCAGGTACGCCAGACCCAGAGTAAACAGCAGAAGGTTCAGAGTAAATATTTCCGGCGACTTGGCGGCGGCTACGTGGTGAAACCAGGATCGCATGATTCTTTGGCCGGCATAGAGAATCAAACCGAGGACAAGCACCGCCTTTAACACGGCCCAACCCAGTTCAGCTGCCATGGCTCCCACGTTCATAGCCAAGGCAGGAACCAGAATCAGCATTGGGACAACGGCAAGATCCTGAAACAGCAGTGCACCCAGAATCATGCGTCCATGAGGCGTCTGCAGTTCCATCCGTTCAGCAAGCAATTTTGAAACGATGGCGGTGGATGACATGGCCAATACACCGCCTAAGGCGAATCCACTCATGATCGGCAGGCCTAGCAGCCATGCCAACCCCAAAGTCAACAGCAAGGTGATCCCCACCTGGGCGCCCCCAAAACCAAAGACGGTGCCCTGCATGGCCCGCAAACGAGGCAGGCTGAACTCCAGCCCTACCGAGAACATCAGGAACACCACGCCGAATTCGGCCAGATATCGGGTTTCCTGGGTGTCCGGAATCCAACCTACTCCAAAGGGGCCAATCGCGATGCCAGTGAGCAGATAACCCAGCATCGGCGGAAGGTGCAACGCTCGGGCCGCCGCCGCCACGACCACAGCCACCGCCAACAGAATCAAAACGATTTCGAGCGTTGCATGCATTGTGTTTTATGGTTGTTCCAAAGTGGCCGCATCATGGGCCAGACTGCCAATGCCTCTAGTATACTTACGCACTCATGAATAATTCCCTGAGTCCTCAGCAAACCCTTGATTTGGCCCGGCAGGTTCTGATCACCGAGGCGGATGCTGTTCGAACGCTGGCAGGCCGCCTCGATAAGAACTTTTACCAGGCAGTAGAGCTCATCCTGGCCGGCAAAGGGCGTGTCGTTGTGTCGGGCATGGGAAAGTCCGGGCATATAGGTCATAAGATTGCTGCAACACTCGCCAGCACCGGTACGCCGGCATTCTTTGTCCACCCTGGCGAAGCCAGTCACGGCGATTTGGGTATGATCAGCCATGATGATGTCGTCATTGCATTGTCCAATTCCGGCGAGAGTTCAGAAATCACGAGCATCCTGCCTCTGATCAAGCGCCGCGGCGCGAAGCTGATCGGCATAAGCGGAAATCCCAATTCCACTCTGGGCAAGGAATCGGATGTGCATCTCAATGCCGCGGTCGACAAGGAGGCTTGCCCGCTCAACCTTGCGCCTACTGCAAGTACAACAGCGGCGCTTGCGTTGGGCGATGCTTTGGCTGTCGTTCTATTGGAAGCGCGTGGGTTTTCAGTAGAGGATTTTGCGCGTACGCATCCTGGCGGCAGTTTGGGAAGGAAGCTTCTGGTTCACGTGCGTGATGTCATGCATACCGGGGAGCGACTACCGAAGGTCGAACTATCGGCAAGCCTGAAGGATGCTCTGCTGGAAATAACGAACAAGGGTCTGGGGATGACAGCAATTGTGAATGAGGCTGGTCAGGTCAAAGGTGTATTTACGGATGGCGACCTGCGTCGTGCGCTGGAAAATAATCTTGATGTTCGCGCGGCCCAAGTGGTACAACTGATGACCGCTAACCCCAAGTCCATCAAGCCCGATCAGCTTGCTGTGGAAGCAGTTGAAAAAATGGAGGCCCTGAAAATTAATGGTCTTCTGGTGGTAGATGATGAAGACTGTCTTGTGGGCGCATTGAACATGCATGACTTGCTTAAGGCGGGAGTAGTTTAATGACACATGATGCCTTACAGCGTGCCCGTCGCGTCAAGCTGATTGCTTTCGATGTCGATGGCGTAATGACCGATGGAACGCTGTTTCTTGCGGACGATGGCCAAGAATTCAAGGGCTTCAATTCGCTCGATGGCCATGGCCTGAAGATGCTCAAAGGATCAGGGGTTGAGCTTGCCATTATCACCGGCCGCACCTCCCGCGTTGTCGAACTTCGGGCCGCGAACATTGGCATCACCCATCTTTATCAAGGTGCCCATGACAAACTCGAGATCTACCAGCAATTACTTGGCAGACTGGGCTTGCATCCTGAGGAAACTGCCTATATGGGCGACGATGTTGTGGACTTGTCCGTCATGCGACGTGCTGGATTGGCAGTTACTGTTCCAGCAGCCCCAGATCTGGTTAAAGCGCATTCCCATTACATTACGATCCGGAATGCCGGACAGGGGGCCGTGCGTGAAGTGTGCGAGTGGATGATGCGGGCGCAAAACACATTTGACCGCATGATGGCACCTTATTTGGCCTAGGTAGTGACCAAATGTTTGCGCGCTCGCCATATTGGTTACCACTGGGACTTCTGACTTGTGTTGCCCTGCTAAGCTTCTGGCTGGATCAGGTAGCAAAGCCTGATGCGACGAATAGCAGAAGCGGCTTGGGCGAACCCGATGCCATCGTGGAAAACTTTCATTCCATGCTCAACGACAAGGACGGCCGACCGCTCTATGATCTGAGCGCAAAAAAGCTGCGTTACTATGGCAAGACAGAGGAGACCCAAATCGATGCCCCCATCTTTCAGCACTTGAGCGACACAGATGGATCTGTCCGCATCACTGCTCTTCGTGCAAATGTATCGCCCGATGGGGAATCCATCATATTCGATGGCCAGGTCAACCTGACTCACATGCCGCCCAAGGCAAGACAGGGCATGACGCTGCAATCTTCGCGAATTGAGGCCTATCCGAAGATACACCTGGTAAAAGTTCCAACGCCAGTCAAAGTGAGCGGCCCTGGCCTGCAACTCACGGCCAGCAATCTGGAACTGGACACTGAAAGTCGTATTCTTAAATTGAGCGGTCGTGTCAAGGCGCATTACAAGTCATGATGATTGATCCTCGGCACAAACTTGTTTTTCCTTGCCTGCTTGCTTGCCTGCTCTCGCTCCCCGCCTTTGCGGAAAAAGCCGATCGCAGCAAGCCAATCAATCTGGAAGCGGATAGCGTCACACTGGACGACATCAAGAAAATCGGGGTTTATCAGGGCAATGTCATTCTGACTGAGGGAACCTTGATGATTCGGGCTGACCGGGTCGAGGTCATCCAGGATGCAAATGGACTTAAAAGTGTGGTCGCAATCGGTAATCCTGTCAGCTTCAGACAGAAGCGGGATGGGGTGGATGAGTTTGTCGAAGCGTATGCACCCAGAGTTGAATTCGACAACACCAAAGGCCAGCTAGAATTATCCGGCGGAGCCCGGTTGCGCAAGGGTGACGACGAAATTCGCGGCAATTTGATTACGTATAACACCCAGACAGAGTTTTTCAAGGTTGTAGGCGAACATGGTGCCCAAACCCCGGTTGGCCGGGTACGCATTACCATTCGACCCAAAAACCAAAGCAAATGAGTACGCTATCGGCCCGCAGCCTGCGAAAGTCCTACAAGAAACGCACGGTTGTTCACGATGTATCCCTTGAGGTAGGGAATGGTGAGGTCGTGGGCCTGCTAGGGCCAAATGGTGCCGGCAAAACCACCTGCTTTTACATGATCGTGGGTCTGGTTGCAGCTGATGGTGGCCAGATCAGGTTAGGCGACGTTGATATGACTCATCTGGCGATTCACCAGCGTGCACGTATCGGTATTTCCTACCTTCCCCAAGAACCCTCCATTTTCCGTAAACTGACAGTGGAGGAAAACGTCCGCGCCATATTGGAATTGCAGAAATACAGCGAAGAGGAAATTGAATCTCACCTGGGCAATCTGCTCGATGATCTAAATGTAAATCACTTGAGAAAAGCATCCGCATTGAGTCTTTCTGGAGGCGAGCGGCGACGTGTTGAAATTGCCCGTGCGCTGGCCATGAGCCCCCATTTCATTTTGCTGGATGAGCCTTTTGCCGGGATCGACCCGATTGCGGTGCTGGATATCCAGCGACTGATCCGGTTTCTTAAGGAACGTGATATCGGCGTCTTGATAACTGACCATAACGTAAGGGAAACGTTGGGGATTTGTGATCGCGCCTACATCATTAATGAAGGCCGGGTAATGGCGGACGGTAAACCCGACCACCTTATTCAGGACGAAAATGTAAGACGCGTATACTTGGGAGAACATTTTCGCCTCTGATGACTCCAGGTTTCAACATTCTTTCCGTGAAGTAAGCAATAACCGCGCCATAAGCATAAAGTTAAATCGCACTGTTGCCGTTACTGATGGCATATGAAACATAATCTTCAGCTCAAACTCAGTCAGCAACTCACGCTAACGCCGCAATTGCAACAGTCCATTCGACTGTTGCAGCTTTCAACGCTTGAACTGAACCAGGAACTTGAGCAATTCCTGCAGGAAAATCCCCTGCTTGAGTTGGAAGAAGAGGAAAGTCGCTTCCCGACCGGAAGCGTAGATACTCCCCAGGAAACCGCAGCTACACAGGAAACGGAAGAAAGCGCTGATTTCAAGGGGGAAACCGACAGTCGCCAGGAAGAAATCGACTGGAATGATTACAGCCTGAGGTCGGGCGACGAAGATGATGACAGCAGCCCACAAACGCCTGCATCCGGCCCAAGTTTGAGGGTGTATCTGCTTTCACAACTTGCCCTTCGTTCTCTGCCGGCACGGGATCGGGCCCTGGTCGCCGCTTTGATCGACGCTCTGAATGAAGACGGCTATCTCAGCTGCGACCTGAGCGAAGTTGCTGAAACCCTTGGGGCCGATAAGGAGTCATTTCCTGAACTTGAACCCGAAGAACTGGATATCGCTCTCCAGCATCTCCAGCATTTCGACCCAATCGGTGTAGGCGCACGAAATTTGGGTGAATGCCTGAGCCTGCAACTCAAAGCCTTGCCATCCGATACACCTGGCCTCAAATCGGCAATAGACCTGGTTAACAATTACCTCGACCTGCTTGCCAATCGCGATGTGGGCAAGTTGAAAAAAGCGCTGCACATCGATGATGCTGAATTGCGCACAGTTCGTAGCCTGATATTAGGCCTTAACCCCAGACCCGCAGCCAGTTTCAATAATCAGGATATCCACTACGTCGTGCCGGATGTAACCATCAAGAAAGTGCGCGGGCTTTGGCTGGCCAGCCTCAATCCGGATGCCATGCCCAAACTGCGCATCAACCGGGTCTATGCCGATATCCTCTCGCGCAATCGGGACAATGCCGGTAGCCAACTTTCGAGCCAGCTTCAGGAAGCCAAGTGGTTAATCAAAAACGTTCAGCAGCGTTTTGACACCATCCTGCGGGTATCACAGGCAATTATCGATCGGCAACGGCATTTCTTCGAGCATGGTGAAGTTGCCATGCGCCCGCTGGTATTGCGGGAGATTGCCGAGGCAGTCGGTATGCATGAATCCACCATATCGCGCGTCACGACGCAAAAATACATGATGACTCCGCGTGGCCTTTACGAACTCAAATATTTCTTCGGCAGTCACGTTTCCACAGAAGCAGGCGGAACGGCCTCCTCAACTGCTATCCGAGCCCTCATCAAGCAACTTGTCAGCGCCGAAAACCCAAAAAAACCCCTGGCAGATGGCCAAATTGCTGATCTGCTTGGCCAACAGGGCATTGTGGTCGCCCGCCGGACTGTAGCCAAGTACAGGGAATCCCTCCAAATCTCTCCGGCCAACCTGCGTAAGTCATTGTAAAGAATACGCTTTCTGTTACTCAATCGGATTAATCGTCCAGCCTGTAAAATCTAAGGCCTTGAAAAACGCTTCTACTGGCTTAATGTTAAAAGTGAATCATGACTCAAGCCAATCATTTCCCAGCCCGCAGCTTCGGTGTCTTGCGGGCTTTTTTAACCCTGTGAGTTAAGGAGACTGTATGAATCTCACTATTACCGGTCATCATTTAGAAATTACCCCCCCGATCCGGGAATATGTCGCGTCCAAACTGGACCGGGTAAAGCGCCACTTTGACCACGTAATCGATTTGGCCGTGATCATGAACGTAGAAAAGCTTGTCCACAAAGTAGAAGCAATATTGCATGTGCGTGGCCGCGATTTCCATGCCCATGCCGAGGATGGCAACATGTATGCAGCTATCGATGCTCTGGCCGACAAGCTTGACCGGCAGATTGTCAAACACAAGGAAAAAAAAGCAGACCACCATCCTGAGGCTGGCGGGCTTAAACATCAACCAACAGGGGTATAATTCGCGCTTCCGGGCCGGTTTCCCCGGCCCGGAATGCAGCATGAACCAGATAACCCCTTTACTTAACCTCGACAGCATACAAACTGACCTGTCGTTCACGAGCAAGAAGAAGCTGTTCGAACACGCAGCAAACTGGTTTGAATCGCAATTGGGTCTCAAGGCCAGTGATGTTTTCAACAACCTTTTTGAACGGGAACGCCTTGGTTCGACCGCCTTGGGTTACGGTGTGGCCATCCCCCATGGCCGCATCAAGGGCCTAAAACAGGCAGCCGGGGCCTTCTTCAGGCTCTCGCCACCTCTCGAATTTGATGCACCTGATAACCGTCCGGTTAATTTGTGTTTCATTCTATTGGCGCCATCCGACGCCAATGAGTCTCACCTCCAAATCCTGGGCGAACTCGCTCAACTCTTTGGTGACCCAGGCATGCGTAAAACGCTAAACGAAGCCCCCAACGCAGCAGCGATCTTCGAACTGCTCAACTCATGGACAGCCTAAGCAGTTCCGTTTCCGTTGAAAATCTATTCCGGGATACTGCGTCCCATCTGGGACTGAAGTGGATTGCAGGTCATGGCGGAGGGAAACGCAGGCTTTCCTCCGAAACCATACAGAAACCAAGCTTGGCCTTGATTGGCCATCTCAATTTTGTCCATCCAAACAGAGTCCAGGTACTGGGTTGCGCCGAGATGGATTACTTGCGAAAACTTTCGTCCGATTCTTTGCACGAGGCCATTAGCCATTTGTTTGCCACAGAAATCGCTGCAGTTATCGTATCCAACGACGAGCCTGTACCGGACGTATTAATGAAAGCAGCCGAAACAACCGCGACACCGCTGTTTTCCTCTCCGCAACAGAGTCCGGCATTGATGGCATTCTTATCCCACCACCTGACCCAGGCCCTGGCCGAGACCGCATTGATGCATGGCGTATTCCTGGAAGTCCTGAGTGTCGGTATTCTGGTCAAGGGAGACGCTGCAGTGGGAAAAAGCGAACTGGCCCTCGAACTGATCACCCGTGGACACAGGCTGGTGGCTGACGATGCCGTTGAACTGCGTCATGTAGCGCCAGAAACCCTGGAAGGGACCTGCCCGGCGCTCTTGAGGGATTTTCTTGAAGTTCGTGGACTGGGCCTTCTGAATATCCGCTACCTGTTTGGTGAAACCGCTGTCAAACTGAAAAAGAATCTTAAGCTAATTGTTGAATTATTTAAGCCATCAAAGGAAGACATCGGCAGAATGAACCGCTTGGATATGGAGGCAACCCAGGAAAGCATTCTCAGCGTGGACATACCTGTAGTGCGAATCCCGGTAGCTGCAGGTCGCAACCTGGCCGTTCTGGTTGAGGTTGCCGTGCGTAACCATATTCTCAAGAGCCGCGGCATCAATCCGATGGAACAGTTTGCGATGCGCCAACAGGCCGAAATTGACCAGCAAAACGATCTCGAGTAATAGGTAAGGTTCATTAATCAAACAGGGGCTCCCATGCAGGTCGTCCTGGTTTCGGGTTTGTCCGGTTCCGGAAAAAGCGTTGCTATTGCCGTGCTGGAAGATGCGGGCTATTACTGCATCGACAACCTGCCCATTGCCTTGCTGGAGTCGGTCGTTGAGCATCTTCGCTCGACTGGCTACGATCAGATAGCGATCGCTGTGGATGCCCGCAGCGGGCAGAACTTTTCGCAGTTTCCGACGATCTTGCAAAAGCTGAAGGATGAAGGACTTGACGTCCGGGTCATTTTTCTTGAGGCCAAGACGCTGACGCTGGTCAAACGCTTTTCCGAGACCCGACGCCGCCACCCCTTATCCAGCGATGAAATTTCCCTGCCGGAAGCGATTGGACGGGAACGCACCCTTCTTGCCGACATTGCGCCACTCGCTCAACGTATTGATACCAGTGATCTATCTGCAAGTGCACTGCGGCTCTGGATCAAGGATCTGGTGTTGCAGGACCGTTCGCGCATCACACTGATGTTTGAATCTTTCGGGTATAAACATGGCATTCCACTGGATGCTGACCTGGTATTTGATGTGCGTTGCCTGCCCAATCCGCATTACGTGCCCGAACTCAAGCCGCTTACGGGTCGTGATCAGCCGGTTAAGGATTTTATCGAAGCCAGTGCTGATGCCATGGCCCTGCTGACAGAAATCCGTTCGTTCGTCGAGAACTGGCTGCCTTGCTTCATTCGTGATCATCGTGCCTACCTCACGGTCGCCATCGGTTGCACGGGCGGACAGCACCGCTCCGTCTACTTTGCCGAAACTCTTGCCACCGCTTTCCGGGAGCGCGAGCAAGTGCTGGTTCGGCATCGTGAGCTCGCATGATTGCCTATTTCAAAGTCGGTGACTGGGCAGTGCTCACCATATCAAGCCTGATGGTCTGTGCACTTGTCATTCATGCGTGGACAAGCCCACGTGGCGAACGTGCCCTGGTCCGGGCCGGAGGACAAGTATTTGCTGAACTGAATTTATCTCGTGACGGATCAATAAAGGTTCCTGGCCCGCTCGGGCAAACCCGTATAGAAATAACCCAGCACAAAGTTCGAATTGCCAGCGATCCTGGCCCGCGGCAACTCTGCGTCAAGCAAGGCTGGTTAAGTCACGTCGGGCAGGCGGCCCTGTGTCTCCCCAACCAGGTGAGTGTGGAAATCACCGGGGCCAGCCGTCCCTACGATTCGCTGAATTATTGATAAAGCAGGCAACAGTGCACGCGGAATCAAAAACAATCTCACTTCACGTCTCTGCGGAAGATCGGCGTATTGCCCATTACGCTGCCCTGGCAATCGGACTCAGCCTGGCTGAAGCCGCACTTCCCAGCCCCATACCTGGAATCAAGCCCGGCCTGGCCAACATCGTCGTGCTATGGGTGTTACTGCGTCATGGCTGGCGAACAGCAGCCTGGGTTGCCCTGATACGCGTATTTGCAGGAAGCCTCTTGCTGGGAACATTTCTTGCGCCCGGTTTCTGGCTTTCCCTGTCAGGCTCGGTCGCAAGCCTGCTGAGCTTGCTTATCGCCCTTCGCTTGCCACGCACATGGTTTGGCCCGGTTTCCCATTCGCTCATCGCAGCAAACTTTCATATCGCAGGCCAGCTTCTACTTGCCGCCATCTGGTTGATGCCAGGCAGCGCCATCCTCGGATTGACACCGCTGTTTGCGTTCGCTGCTCTCTTATTCGGCACCGCCAATGGCCTGGTCGTCGCTCGGCTGATCTCCCCTGATGCGCAGAGTGGAGCACAATCGGTCCGTGCCTGACAAGATAGTCACCCTTGCGCTCACCGGCGCTTCCGGCCTCGCCTACGGACTGCGTCTGCTCGATTGCCTGCTGGCAGCCGATGTTCAGGTCAATCTGCTGACGTCGCAGGCAGCCCATATTGTGGCAAAACAGGAACTTGACTTGACCCTGCCGGGGCGCCCGGCGGATCTGGAAAAGAAACTTGCCGCCACCTTTCACGTCAAATCTGGCCAACTCAATGTTTATGGCCGCGACGACTGGTTTGCACCCATCGCCTCCGGTTCAGCGCGCGTCGACGCCATGGTCATTTGCCCATGCTCGATGGGGACCTTGGCGGCTATTGCCCATGGCATGTCTGACAACCTGATTGAGCGAGCAGCCGATGTCATGCTGAAGGAGCAGCGCAAACTCATACTGGTGCCGCGTGAGACGCCCTTTTCCTCCCTTCATCTGGAAAACATGCTCACGCTTTCACATATGAAGAACACGGTCATTCTCCCAGCCAATCCCGGCTTCTATCATCATCCAGCCAGGCTGGAAGACCTCGTCGATTTCATCGTCGCCCGCATCCTCGACCAGCTCGATATTCATCAGGACCTGCTGCCACCCTGGGGGCGGCAATGAGCAATTCTTTACCCCTGTTCCCATTGCAGGCAGTGCTATTCCCGGGCGGGCGCATGCCGCTTAAGATTTTCGAGCAGCGCTACCTTGATCTGGTAAAGGATTGCCTGGGTAATGACAAACCCTTTGGTATGTGTGCCATCCGTGAAGGGCAGCAAGTAGGTGAACCAGCAACGCCGTTTGAGGTTGGGACACTGGCGCGCATCATCCACTGGGACATGCCCGTGCCAGGTATTTTCAATGTCGTGGTGGAAGGTGAGGAACGCTATGTCACTCGCAAGTGGCGGCCGCAGCAAAGTGGCCTGATCGTCGCCGATGTAGATAGCTTCCCAGCGGAAGAACCGACTGCCATTTCCGACGATCTTCGTCTGGCCGTCGACGTATTGAAACAGGTCATGGAAGACCTGGGAGAAAGACGCTTCGGCCCGGAACACCATTTTGATGACGCCGTCTGGGTAGGCTTTCGCCTTTCAGAAACGCTGCCTTTCAAGCTCAGCATCAGACAGAATCTGCTGGAAATGAACGACAGCATCGCACGCTTGCGCATCCTGAATGAATTTCTCCGCAAACAGGGTTAAGGAACCTCCGATCATTTCGCCCATGGCCCGCTTCTATTCGACGCTGGAAGACGCTCACAGGAAATTCATTGCAGCGCAGCCGGTCTTCTTCACCGCCACCGCACCCAAACATGGCCGCATCAACCTCTCCCCCAAGGGCATGGACAGTTTCCGGGTATTTTCTTTGCATCAGGTGGGGTATCTCGACCTGACCGGAAGCGGCAATGAGACTGCTGCCCACCTGCGCGAAAATGCCCGTTTTACGCTCATGTTCTGTAGCTTCACTGGCGATCCGCTGATTCTGCGTCTCTATGGTCAAGGCCAGGTTGTTCGTCGACACGACCCTGCCTGGCCGGAGTTTCGCAGCCGATTTCCTGAACTGCCAGGCGAACGACAGATCATCCTGATGAACATCGAGTCAGTGCAGACATCCTGTGGCTATGCAGTGCCCTTGATGAAGTATGTTGGCGAACGTGACACACTGTCCCGTTGGGCGGCAAAGAAGGGGCCGACAGGTTTGTTTGACTACTGGCGGGAAAAGAACCTGACCAGCATTGATGGTTTAGAAACTGGACTTCTGGAGGATTAACATGCGCAAGCTGCTATTCATCGTACTCCCTCTCACCCTGCTGAGTGCCTGTGACGAGGCGCCCAAGCCGCCCAAGCCTGAGCCCGTTCCCAAAATCTTCGAAACCCAGCGCAATGCGCTGGACAAGGCCAAGGCGTTGGAAGGCCAAATGCAGGAAGCGGCTGATGCACAACGAAAGAAGCTGGAAGAAGAGGAAGGAAAATAGTTAGGACGGGCCAACACGCCCTAGCTGCTAAGCCGACTCCGTTTTCGGCTCAAGGAGCTGATTGATCACTGCACCAGCCAGCATGAGCCCAAACAGCGGCGGCATATAACTAATGGTGCCGTTGACTGCTCGCGGACGTCCACGACCTTCAACAGTCTCAGGCGGGCGCGGTGGGCGGTCCTCTTCATCAGAAAACACCGTTAACACCCCGCGATAGACCTTTTGCCGCCTGAGCCGCTTGCGCATCACGGCAGCGAGAGCGCAAACCCGTGTCTTGGAAATATTCGCCAGCTGAATCCGGGAGGGATCCAGCTTGTTGCCTGCCCCCATGCTCGATGCCACTGGAATCTTGTGCTGCCTGCAATACACGAGAAGCGAAACCTTGCAATTGAGCGAATCAATGCAATCGATGACATAGTCCACACTGTCCGGGACGTACTCTTCCATGTTTTCGGGAACAATGAATGCCTTGTGCAGAACAAGCAGGCAATTGGGATTTATATCGCGAATTCGATCCGCCATCAGCTCCGTTTTCTCTTTACCGACGGTTGAGAGCAAGGCGGGAAGCTGGCGATTGATATTGGAGACAGCCACCACGTCATGGTCAATGAGTGTCATTTTGCCGATTCCAGCACGCGCAAGCGCTTCGGCACAGGAGGCCCCCACCCCGCCAAGTCCTGCAACCAGCACATGCCGATTGGAAAGATTGGCCATCTCGTCTCCGGAAAGTAGTATTCCTGTGCGCTCAAATTGAGGTTGCACGGTCATGAATCGTGGCCATAACGAGTGTAAAAGGCTTTGAGCAGAAAAGGCGGCATCAAGGTAGTCAATGCAATCACGATCAGCAGCGCGGCATATTTTTCTGCATCCAGAATGCCGCTGCCATATCCCAGCTGGGCAAATATCAACCCAACCTCTCCGCGGGGGATCATGCACAGACCAATCGCCGCTTTCACCCAGCCGGGTTCCCCCCTGATCAGGTATCCGGATAGAAATTTGCCCAGGAAACCCGCAAACAACAGGCTGCCTCCCAATGCCCATACCGTTGAGGAGCCCCAATCCACTTCCCTCAGATTGAGCGATACGCCAACCATGACAAAGAAGACTGGCGTAAAGGTGTGGATCAAAGGGCGCATCTTCTCCTCCAGTCGATGCGCCAGGTCCGGACTGGGTGAAAGCAGTTTGTTGATTTGAGGCGTAAAAGGTATACGCAGGCTTTGCGCCAGGCGCGCACGAAAAGTCTGTCCCAATGCGATACCCGCGGCAAAGCCGCCCATGATCACCGCGGCTCCCAAAACATGGGCCAGCCAGGACATCACAAGAATCAAGCTGAGTACCATCGTAATCAGCATTCCTGGGGTAGACGAGCTCTGATCCGTGCGATCGATCACGCTTGCCACAAATTTGGCAACAAACGGCCCGATAACCATGAACAGCACGATGAACAGTGCCACATTGGCGGTCTCTGTCCAATTGAGTTCACCCTTGATCGAGAAATCATAGAGAAACGCCAGAAGGATCACGCCGATGATGTCATCCAGCACCGCGGCGCCCAGAACAATCTGCGCCTCCTCGCTGTGGCGCCTGCCCAAGTCGCCCAGTACACGCACGGTGATGCCGATGCTGGTTGCAGTGAGCGTTCCGGCGATGAACAGGCTGGCCAACAAGGACAAATCAAACCATTGGTGGGATACCCAATATCCTCCTGCAAACGGCAACGCGACCCCGCCCAGGGCCACCATCCAAGGCCGTGGACCCGTCTGCGCCAAACGGAACACATCCGTATCCATACCCACTTCAAACAGCAGCAGGATGATGCCGATTTCTGCCATCAGCTTCATCGTCTCATCGGGTTGAACCCAGCCCAGCAAAGAAGGTCCCAACAGCACGCCGGCCACGAGCTCGCCAATTACTGACGGGATGCCCACGCGCTGACTTGCTTCCGAAAATAATCTGGCGCTGATGAGGATGATCGCCAGCATCAGAAAGAAATCGTGTACTTCCAACTCATTGCTCCCTTCTAATCAGGGATTATTTTATCGAAACCCTGCGGCTAGAATGAAAGTTGTGACCTAATGGCTGTTAACGATTTGTTGGAATTGCCAGATGAACAAAGCTTTTGTCAAAGAACCGGATAACGCAGCAGACGATGATGAAGACATCTGTGTGCCTGCGGTTCCAGTTGGCGGCAAGAATTACATGACGCCCATGGGCTATATCCACATGAAGGAAGAATTCGACCACCTGTGGAAAATTGAGCGCCCAAAGTTGGTGGATACGATCACCTGGGCGGCCAGTAACGGCGACCGCTCTGAAAATGGCGATTACATCTACGGCAAGAAGCGCCTGCGCGAGATTGACCGGCGCATACGTTATCTGTCCAAACGCCTGGACAATGCAGAGGTGGTCGATCCGGCCAGCCGCGAAGACACCGACCAGGTATTCTTCGGCGCCACCGTCACGGTTGACAATGCGGGGGAAGAGGAATCCTACTCCATTGTCGGCATCGATGAAGCCGACCCCGGCAAAAACCGAATCTCCTGGGTAGCGCCCCTGGCTCTGGCGCTGCTGAAAGCAAAGGAAGGGGATTTCGTTACCCTGCAAACCCCCGGCGGCAAAAAGGAACTGGAAATTCTGCGAGTACGCTACTTGGCCCTGGACTGAGAGCCCGCCACTCCAAATGGACTTTGCGGCAGCACCTTGATCACGACCATGTGAGCCAGGTCCACGACCGCAGTATATACGCGGGTTTTGACATCAAATGGCACCACTGCGATCCCACTCCAGTCGATCCTGGCAGACTTCAACAGGCCATCGATTTCGGCTGCCAGCTTCGGATTTCCCAGTTCCAGACTACCCCGCGGAATGGCTGCCTTGCTGATCTGGTCGCGGCTGCGATTCAGGGGAACGAAATACTCCGGCAAATTCTGGTAACCCACACCAAAAGCAGAATAGAAATTCATGTCACTGCGAATCCTGGGGTCCGCTGGTTTTTCCACGGCAACCAGCTTGGGACCGAATAAAGGAAGCTCGCGATATTCGGGGAATTTGCCCTTGGCCAAATCCTGTGGCTCGATTTCAGTAGCCTTCACCAGCCTGAAAGCATTATCCACAAACACACCGTAAGCCAGGCGACTGGTGTAACCGGCATAAAGGCCATAAAGCAAGGCCGTTGCCTGCACCAGAGCAATCACACTCAAATCAACAGACAGCTGCCGCCTTGATTTCGCCGGGTTGAAGATGATCAGTGTCATCAATGGGCCAAGCACGACGTCGATGCCAACAATGAGTACGAGCAGCAAGGGGCCGCCTACCGCCCAGAAATAGGGCATGCGATACCAGCCAAATAGAAGCAGGCCGATCACGGTGGATGCCAGGATGGCGCTGATAATCAAATGGATGAGTGCGGCTTTGACTCGTGTCATGGAGTTGTGCTGCCAAATTAATACCTGCAGAACATAACGGCCATTTGCATCCTGGATTTTAGGCCTCGCGTCTTACGAATACGAGGTCCCAGACACCATGGCCCAATCGCATGCCACGTTGTTCAAATTTGGTCAGGGGTCGCCAGCCCGGGCGCTTTGCATATCCATGTGCGGAATTTTCCAATGCATGCTCCAGGGAGAGCGCCTCCAGCATCTGGCTAGCATAGTCTTCCCAATCGGTGGCACAGTGCAGGCAACCACCGGGTACCAGCTTTTGGCTAATTAACCGGAGAAGCTCGGGCTGAACCAGCCGCCGCTTGTGATGTTTCTTTTTGGGCCACGGATCCGGAAAGAAGATATGCACGCCGGACAATGAAGCATCTTCAATCATGTGATCGAGCACCTCGATCGCATCGTGCTGGATGATGCGGATATTGGTCAGCCCTTGTTCGCCAATCAGTCTTAAGAGGCTGCCTACGCCCGGCGTGTGCACCTCCACGCCCAAATAGTCCCGATCAGGATTGGCTGCCGCAATTTCTGCTGTTGTCTGCCCCATGCCAAAGCCGATTTCCAGAACCTTCGGCGCAGCGCGGCCAAAAGCCTGATTGAGGTCAATGGTTGACTCGGCATAGGGCAGAATGAAGCGGGGTCCCAACTCGGCCAGCGCCTTCTGCTGCCCTTTGCCCATTCGGCCCTGGCGCAGAACGAAGCTGCGTACAGCGCGTCGCGAGAAGCGTTCCTGACTTTGCTCAGTCACGAACCGATAAGGCCGCCAGTTGGTGAAGAAGGGCTTGCCGTATAAATCTTCTTGGCCATGCGTCCGGCCAGAAAGGCCTTGCGCCCGGCCTCCACGGCCTGTTTCATGGCTTCCGCCATCAATACCGGATTTTGTGCCCCCGCAATGGCCGTGTTCATCAATACGGCATCACAACCCAGTTCCATCGCAATGGCCGCATCCGATGCCGTACCCACACCCGCATCCACAACCACCGGCACCGTCAGCCGATCAATAATGATCTGCAGGTTCCATGGATTGAGAATGCCCATTCCTGAACCGATCAGCGAAGCAAGTGGCATGACCGCCACGCAACCGAGGTCCTCGAGCTTTTTGGCGATAATGGGATCGTCCGAGGTGTACACCATCACCTGGAAACCCTCTTTTACCAACACCTCGGCCGCCTGCAGGGTTTCGACCACATTGGGATAAAGGCTCTGTGGATCACCCAACACCTCCAGTTTGACCAGACTATGCCCGTCCAGCAGCTCACGCGCCAGACGCAAGGTACGAACCGCTTCGTCTGCGGTATAGCAGCCTGCCGTATTTGGCAGATAGGTGTATTTCGCCATCGGCAGGACATCGAGCAGACTAGGCTGATTCGGGTCCTGGCCGATATTGGTCCGGCGAATCGCAACAGTGATGATTTCAGCGCCGGAAGCTTCAATCGCCAGACGCGTGTCATCAAAATTCTTGTACTTGCCAGTGCCTACCAGCAAGCGGGAGCCGTACACCATGCCGCCGATTGTCAGCTGATCCATATCTTCCAATCAAAGTAAGGAGTGAGGGGTGCGACGAAAAACCCGACGCACTCGTGACGCCTCACAACAGCTCAGCCACCGCCAACGGCAACAACAATTTCGAGCTTGTCGCCATCCAGCAGAACGGTACGCTCATGCGTACTTCGAGGCACGATTTCTCCATTGCGCTCGATGGCAACACGCTTGCCTGCATAGCCCAGGAGTTCCACCAAACCGGATACATTCAGCGGGTCCTGAAAGGCGCGAGGTTCACCATTGATAACAAGGTTGACTGACTTCATCTGAACTGGAAATTCAATTAAGATGCGGGCTTGGAATTTCAGCCTGCAAGACGCAGGAATTCTAACATGCGGGCGTCGTATAG
The DNA here is from genome assembly GCA_049578545.1 of Thiobacillaceae bacterium. GTDB lineage: Bacteria > Pseudomonadota > Gammaproteobacteria > Burkholderiales > Thiobacillaceae > DASQBT01. Next base: position 237 of record JBAUMF010000009.1, on the reverse strand, counting down.
TGGCATTACCCGAGCTTCCCAAAAAGTGAGTGTAGGTTGCGACCTGACGGTGAAAGCCTCGGATTACGTGATTGATTGATAAAATCGCCGTTGTAGGTTGCCGGTGGGTTGAATTTGGGGCCCATACCGGTAGTGATGTAGGTCTGGCAAGAGAAATACCCTCAACGCGGGCGTCGTATAATGGTAATACCCTACCTTCCCAAGGTAGAGCCGTGGGTTCGATTCCCATCGCCCGCT
>JBAUMF010000008.1:0-120052 GCA_049578545.1 Thiobacillaceae bacterium | reverse complement strand
GGCCGCGCCATTTGCAGCCATGCTCGGCCACATACAGGATGGCGTTCAAGACACTCAAATTGGGCAGGCTGACATTGCCGCGTTGTCTGGGCAGGCAGTGTGCGATTTCTTCGTACTGGGCTTGTGTCAGTTCCATGCCCAAAGTATTTCATAGCAATCCACATCGCGTCAATTAGTGTTAACACGCCCTAATTCTTGGCGAACGACAGCTTTCTACTAGCGAACGCGACGCTAAGGAAAACTTCTTGGTAGGCGGCACCTCGGCCAACGCGGAAGAGGTGGTAAGCAAGCTCGGGCGGCCCTGATCCACTTGGACTGTCTTGGGGGTTGGCGCCTATCAACCCCGGGGCAGTGAGAGGGGGGTGCGAAGTTGGTGTGGGGCGACAGGTAGTGCTCGCAGAGCGCAGCTAGTAGAATGGACACCGATATTGAAATTTCTTGCGCGTTGATCGCGTAGTGTAGCTTTAGGCGGGGCTTGTGTGAAAACACCCAAATCCGCGTATTACCAAGCGCAGCACACCGAGGCGCCAACGACGGGGCAGGTCAGTCCGCCTCGGTCACAGATCCGGGTATCAGCTCCACTCGGTTTGAACGTGGTCTTATCGCCTTTTCATGGCAGGACAATTGATCATCTTGTGCAATTGGAATCGAATTTGAAAGCTTGCTCGCCAAGCGCAACTGCCTCTAGTGCCTGACAATCGGACCAATCAATGCCAACTTTTGTGGATTTGTTTTGTGGTGGAGGCTTCGGTGCCCGGGGAGCAGTTCGTGGGGGCGGAATTCCCCTGCTCGGACTTGATTCTTGGCATCTGGCAACGAGAACCTACAAGGCCAATTTCCCCGAAGCGGAAACCATCACCGAGTGCATTGAAAATGTGGATATCTGGAAACTCGGCGAGGTCTTTCGTCCAGATGTCCTTTTGACCTCCCCAGAATGCACATCACATTCGATTGCGCGTGGGGCGAAGCCGGGCCTTGAAAGCAGCCGCGAGACTGCCATGGGGATTGTTCCCTGGGTCAAATCGATGCAACCGCGCTGGGTGATTGTCGAGAATGTAAACAGGATGAAGAAATGGGATCGTCACAACGAACTTGTCAGATCCATCGAGACTCTTGGATATGTCGTCAGTGACCTCCACCTGAATGCCTCCGATTTTGGCGCCGCGCAGGCAAGAAAGCGGCTGTTCCTGATCTGTGACCGGGAAGGAACTTCGGTCAACAGGGAGCAATTGCTTGCGTTCCGGAAAAAGAGAAGCTCAATTGCCAGGGACATCGTGGACTGGAATTCTGACTATCCAACGGCCGAGCTTTACAGGCCTGGGCGGGCCAAGGCGACGCTTGAACGTGCGGAAAGAGCCATGGCCACCCTTGGGCGCAAGGTGCCTTTCATCATTGTCTATTACGGCTCGGACTACGCTGGCGGCTGGCAATCGCTGGATGTGCCCCTGCGAACGGTAACTACGATTGACCGGTTTGGGCTCGTCACCTGGAAGGGGAATACCCCCCATTTACGCATGCTTCAGCCCAGGGAACTGTCGAAGGCCATGGGCGGAGGTCGAGAGCATAAGCTTCCATACGGCAGCAGGCGCGAGAAGGTGAAGCTGTGCGGCAACGGGGTCTGTTCGGACGTCATGACGTCGATCTTCCGATGGATCGGCACAGCACAGCGGCGGCCATCGAGTCCGGGAGTCCACGGATAGGAGAAGTTGTAAGACTTGCCTATTTCACAGGCAATCGACCTACCCTAGTCTGCGTTTAGGATCGAAAGACCGTCGAGCCATTCTTTGACTGACAATTCTGTGTTAAATCCAACCTCACGCAATAACCTGGCTATGTCGATGGCAGTGACGAAAATTACCGGGTGGCCGTCATCGACCACTTCCCGGTACGCCTGCCGATCGATAAAGGACGTTGTTACAAGGACTCCGAATTCCCGATGCTTGATGCGACTGATTAATCGGGAGACTTCACGTACGCCGACTGAGCTATTAGGTTCGTAGCATTTTGCCTCCAGTGCAAACGCGACCTCGATGGAAGCCGGCCCATGCCCGATGAGAAGGGTTCCGGTGCCGTCGCGGCCACCGTCGCGCCATGGGCGTGTCAGGTCCAATCGTGTCACGTTCCCCAGCAAGAACCGTGTAACGGCACCAGCGCAAGCCTCGAATCCGAACGGATTGCCCTTGTACCGTTCCTTTATCATCCTGATGAGTTCCCAGTCTGAATCGATTGTGGGCAGTTGCTCCGCCTTGGTGCGCATTGGCTGGACACGAGGCGCGTCCAACGGCTTCGCTACACCACTGACCAGCCACTTGCGCCAAGTGGAAGGCTCGTTCTTGCCGTTTAGCGTTCCCGAGGCCCTCGCGTGGACCCAGTCACGACTGATGACGGCTTCGTCCAGAATGGTGAATGTGGCCCGATAGTTCTGGAACCGTTCCATGCCGGCCGTCTTCCAGATCGCCACCAGATCCTGTGTTGCCGGCATTGCGGGGTGTCCTGGAACAGCCAGACCCCGAAAACGGAACGAGCGCGCAGGAATTTCAGACGTAAAGATAAGTATTGGCGGCACCTCCGTCCTTTGCCCCTTGTGCGCGAGATCGAAGAGGTTCTTTAGCAGCTGATTACCGAACCGCGGCGTTTCATGCAACTGGCGGCCAGGGTGTCGGTTGTCGCCGTAATAAACAAATCGCCCCGTTGTCGGGTCCAGTTCGTCCGGCCAATCTGGTTCTGCCAGATTGGATGTCAGCACCAGAAGGGTGGGGTGGTCACGACTTCCGCGATAGCGAAAGCCACCCTGGCGGCTGACACCAAGAAGCTTAGCCAACGGATCGGCCAAGCCGCCCTTGTCGGTCTTATAGCCCCGGTAGACGGCGTCGAGGATAAGATCGATCGTTTCGAGCTCATCTCCGGTATGGATGGTCATTGATGTTTGCCCCCACAACGTGATATCCGCCGGACCACTAGCTTTCTGATCCTGCTTGCACATGTCTTGGCGGACTCGTCCACTTCATGTTCCCAGAGACGCAGTACGGCCCATCCCGCCGAGACAAGTGCCTGGGTCGTCTCGATGTCGCGCTGGACGTTTCCCATAAGCTTGGCTTTCCAGAACGCATGATTACCCTTTGGCATCACTCCGTGCAATGGACAGTGGTGCCAGAAGCAGCCATCAACGAATACTGCGATACGCGCCTTCACAAGAACCAAATCCGGTCTGGCACGACCAATCCTGTACTGAAGGCGATAGCGCAAGCCTAGTGCCCAGACAGCTCGCCTCAGCGCCTTTTCAGGATGGGTGTCCCTGCCACGGATCCTGCTCATCAAGGCGCTGCGTTTTTCCGCGGACATCACGTCGTGCGAGGTCAGAGATGCCATTTCCGTGCGGATGCCCTTGGAGTTAAAATGCGTGAGCTAATTATGACGACTTACGGCCAAGTTCCACCCAGCCCAGCGGCCCTGATGGAGTCACTGAGTGCTCTCGGGTACTCGCTGGAGGCCGCTGTCGCTGACTTGGTTGACAACAGCATCTCGGCTGGCGCGACGGGGATCAAGATCTCGTTCGACTGGAACGACGGAATGCCATTCGCTTGGATTCTAGACGATGGTAGCGGAATGTCAGTCAATGAACTAGTGGAAGCCATGCGTCTCGGTGGAGTAGGACCCTTGATCCCGAGACACATGGAGGACCTTGGACGTTTTGGTCTCGGTCTCAAGACGGCCTCATTCTCACAATGCAGCCGACTGACTGTTGCAAGTAGGCAGAGCGGTGTCCTGGCCTGCGCAAGATGGGATCTGGATCGGATGGAACGCTCTGACAGCGGATGGGAGCTCCTTGAGGGACCGGAACCAGGCTCGGAAGCGCTGCTCGATCCGATACGTACCCAGGACGGTTCGGGTACGCAGGTTTTATGGGAGATCCTTCGGACGGGCGCGGAAGGATCGCAGTCCAGATTCCTGGAGGTCCTTGAACGGGTGGAACGCCATCTGGCGATGATCTTCCACCGGTACCTCGATGGTGATGCAAGGCACATACGCATCGTTCTGAATGGACGTGATGTAACGGCCTGGGACCCTTTTGTCACTTGGCACCCTGCGACGATGCCGAAGCCCGTTGCGCGGATGCGCGATCAGTCGGGGGATATCACGGTTCGAGGCTACGTATTGCCTCACCGGGATCGCTTCCGTAACGAGGATGAACATGAGCGCGCTGGTGGCCCGGATGGTTGGGTTGCGCAGCAGGGGTTCTATATCTACCGGGCGAGTCGTTTGATCGTGGCCGGTGGTTGGTTGGGCCTGGGCGGTTCGCGCGAATGGCTGCGTGACGAAGCCAGTCAGCTCGCACGGATCCGCATTGACATTCCCAACAACATTGATAGCGCTTGGCGAATCGACGTTCGGAAGGCTACTGCCCGTCCACCCGCCTCCCTCAGGGACGGTCTGATCCGCATCGCGGCTGATATCCGTAGAGCGGCGCGGGAAGTGTATGCGCATCGCGGGGCTCGCGGGCCGCTGGAACCCAATGCGATCCCAGGTCGTGTCTGGCGCTCAACCGCCAGCAGGAGATATCCGTATGCCATCAAGCGCGAGCATCCGGTGGTGCAAGCAGTCATTGACATGTCTGAGGACCCGGCACTTGTAGAGGCGATGCTGGTGACAATCGAGCGGACCGTGCCAGCAATGGGTGGTTCCCCACACGACGGGCCTTCACGGCCGGAAGTGAATGAACTTGTCCTGGCTGCCCGGGTATTGATGCGCAATCTCACATCGCTTGGCATGGATAGACAGGCCGCCTTGGACCAAGTCGCAAGCACTGAGCCGTTTGACGAGATTCCCGACATCGTGTTGCAGCTTCAAGAAGACGACGTCTAACCAATACCTAAGGCAGACATGACTACCACCAACAGGGTGAATACGATGGCCTCGATGGCACAGCAGCGGATGAAGCTGCATAGACCTGAGGGTCCATATGACCGAGGCTTCATTGCGGAAATGGTGGCGGCGGCCACCTCCGGCGTGCCAGGTGTCACTGATGAAGAGCGAAGGGCAACTATCGCGGAAATCGAAGCGCGGGAGCAGATCACGATTGGCCGGCCGACAAAGCTAAAGGACGACACTGACCATGTTGCTTGGTATTTTGGCCAGCGACGTACCGCGGGAAGGGCATTCTATGCACGCTACGTGGCATTCCTGCACCAGAATGAAGGCTGGGGTTCGGGAATGCTTGCGGGGCTGGACGAGTCCACAGATGCGGTTATGGAGTCAATTGAAGATCCACGGAGGCCTGGTTCATGGGACCGACGAGGCCTCGTGCTGGGTCATGTGCAATCCGGCAAGACGGCGAACTATGCCGGACTTCTTTGCAAGGCTGCAGACGCGGGATACCGATTGCTGATAGTGCTTGCGGGAATGCACAATGTTCTTCGCCTGCAGACCCAGCTCAGGTTGGATCGGGACTTCCTCGGTTACAAATCGACCTCTCTTGGCACGGGGGAAGGTCTCTCGTGGGTTGGTGTTGGGCTCATTGATCGCCGCCCCAAGGCCGACTTCCTGACCACGCGCGATACCAGGGGAGACTTCGACAAGGCAAGAGCCGAGAGGCAAGGTATCGCACCGGAAAGTCGCCCGCTTCTGCTGGTCATCAAGAAGAATGCGCGGATCCTTGCAAACCTCAACGCTTGGGTGGGCGACTTTCTCGTCGGACGCGGTGACACCCACGAGATCCCTCTGCTGGTAATTGATGATGAGGCGGACCAAGCGTCGGTCGATACGGGAGAGCAGGATTTCATCAATGGCGTGCCAGACCCGGACTACGAGCCGAAACGCGTTAATGCCGAGATACGGAAGCTTCTGAAGGCCTTCGACAAATCGGCCTATGTGGCATATACGGCAACGCCGTTCGCAAACATCCTCGTCCATGACCGGCGAGAGACAGACGTGCACGGCGCGGATATCTTCCCGCGCAGCTTCATAGTCAATCTGCCTCGACCATCATCGTACATAGGTCCGGTCGAGGTGTTTGGCATTGACCGGGCGGAGGGTACCCCACTCACCGGGGGTGTACTGGACGCGTTCCGGGAGGTGGATCAGACACGTGAGGGTTGGATACCTCAGGATCATGACAGGACACTCGTTCCGGTTTTCGACGGTGCCGAAAGGATCCCTCCAAGCCTTGAGGAGGCAATCCTGGCATTTGTGCTCGTTTGCGCCGCACGCAGGGCCCGTGGGCAGGTGAACAAGCACAACACCATGTTGGTTCACGTCTCAAGATTTAAGGACGTGCATCGCGAGGTGCGCGGTCAGGCAGACCAGTGGTTCACAGATCTGCGGCGTGAGGTCAGGTATTCAACAGGTCCTGCACTCCAGCGGCTGGCCACTCTTTGGCAAGACGATTTCGTGCCATCGGCGATCGAATCTGAAGCGAACGGATTCGATGCGCGCGTGCCTCTGCCTGCTTGGCACCAGGTGGAGGCCGAATTGGTCGAAGTCGTCGACAGGATCAAGGTTGTGGTGGTTAACAGCGATTCCCTCGAACCACTTGACTATGATGCGAACGCCGAGACGGGTCTGAATGTCATTGCGGTCGGTGGGGACAAGCTGTCCCGGGGGCTGACTCTGGAGGGTCTCAGCGTCAGCTACTTCCTTCGCGCATCACGAATGTATGACAGCCTGATGCAGATGGGCCGCTGGTTCGGATATCGGCCAGGGTATGTTGATCTCTGTCGTCTCTATACTACCGACGATCTCCGCCTTCATTATCGGCATGTGGCAACCGCGTCTGAGGAGCTTCGCGAACAACTGGATCACATGCAGGCCATGGGTGAGACCCCTGAGCGCTACGGCCTCAAGATCCAGTCGCACCCACTGTTACTTGTCACGGCACGAAACAAGATGCGCTATACGAACGAGTATGAGGTTTCGTTCGCGGGTCAGGGGAAGATTCAGACTGTATTCGATCGCGATGAGGCCGTGATACGGACGAACGCACGCGTTACCGCGGAATTCCTTGGGCACCAAGGGAAGCCGAACGAATCAGGCCGCACGATGACTCTAGCAAACGGATCTGTTGTCAGCTGGCCGGGTCGTCATCTATGGAACAACGTTCCAGGGTCACAGGTTTCAGCATGGCTGAGGAGCCTACGGTTTGCTCCTGAATCCTACGAGGTCTCTGGTGTCCGGATGGCAGAATACATCGACGCGCAGGTGGCGAACGGTGAGCTCACGAACTGGACGGTGGCACTAGTTGACAGCGGTAAGGGCGGCAAAAGGACTCTCGGTGACCGTGAGGTAAATACGACTCAGCGCCGCGTTCTTGACCGTGTGGGAAGAACTATACGGAGCGACCGATATGTCGTCGGGACGATACTTGATCCCTGGGATGAGTCGATCGATCTTGACCCCTTGCAATTTGCAGCGGCTCTGGACTTGACGAATCGTGCCCGGGCTGAGAAAGGGCTCGATCCGGAGGACCGACCCGGTGGGTTGGCAATCAGGCTCATGCGCGGCATGGGGCAGCCGGACAGGGGTATATCCGGAGACCCCCGTCGAGGCCTCGTGATCATCTACCCCCTGGATCCTTCCATGCCTAGCATCGATGTTAATGTGCCTATCATCGGGCTGGTCGTGAGTTTTCCTGAGTCGGGTAATGCGCGGGCGGCCGTACGCTATCGCTTCAACACGGTACTGGATAGGCTGGAGCTTGTGTGATGGGATCAATCCGAGAGCAGCTAACCACCAGCTGGGCCAAGCTTGCGGTGGGCGCCTCTGGACCACGGGAATGGCGGGCCCTGAGGCTAGATGTTCCTCACGTCCTAAATGTATTCGCGGCAGTTCGCGAAAGCGATTGCACAAGAGCGATCCTGTTCGAATGCGCGAACGGAGCAGCACCCCCGTGGCGAATGCGGTTCGAGAGCGAAGGATTGGCGCTGATTGACGAACGCGATGCCCGTGAAGGAGTGATGCGCGTGGCACTTGTTGTGGAAAGGCCGGATCTGGAGTCGGTCGTGCTCGTGATTGCGGATGATCTTGTGAGATCCTCGATACCGGCGGCTAATGCAGCGGACGCCATGACGGCGGTCGCTGCGAGGCTTTCGGCTTGGCAAACTTGTTTGAAACTTCGTCGGGACGGCTTTGGCCGTGAGCGCATGTTAGGTCTATTCGGCGAACTCATAGTCATGGAACGGCTAGGCGCCGCCATCGGATTCGATCGTAGCGTGGAGAACTGGACGGGGCCCGACCGTGGCCTGCACGACTTCGAGCTGGCCGGCGAAGCCATCGAAGTCAAGACAACCTCGGGGTCGGCCGGACTAATGCATATCACTGGCCTTGACCAGTTGGACATTGGCGGCCTGGATTCTCTGACCCTCTGCCGCGTTGTCGTTGTCCCGGATGATCGCGGCGTGGACATTGACCGGGTCGTCGCACGAATCCGCGCGGCCGCTGATGGTTTCGGCCACCGCATTCGGCAGGCCGTCGACCGGGGTCTATTGATGACGGGTTACGTGGACGCTAATTCTGTCGGGGAACGTTATGAGAAACTAAGCGTGGTCGCCGTTGAAGGCTACGAGGTGCGCGACGCATTTCCACGGCTGACGAGGGGGATTGTTGCTGGCGGCATTGTAGCGGCCGAATATCGTCTCGATTCCGCCGGCGTAACGGATTACAGGATGAGTGATGAATCGCTGGAGAGAGCTTTTGGACGCTTCGCGAAGGGGGGCTGAGTGACCAAGGAGGACAGTACCGACGCGTTTGCACGCGAGTTGTTTGCGGAAGTTGCGGACGCTGTGGCGTCTGGAACAAATTCACCGTATGAGGTTGAGGAATTCACGCGAATTGTCCTTGAACGGTTGGCGGACGAGGGCGTCTTCGAGAATCCGATCCTGCTGATGCAGGATGGGGCTTTCGGGCGTGGCCAGTACGCGATCTCTGGTTATTCGCTATCAGAAGAAGAGGACCGTCTAGTCCTGTTTGGGACGCTGTACACAGGGACCTTGCCTCCGGACGAGTGCAGTCTCCCAGAACTGAGGAAGACCGCAGAGCTGGCCGCGAGGTTTCTCTGGTACAGCCTACGAGGACTTCACGAAAAGATCGAGCCTGCAAACACAGATGCGAGCGACTTGGCTAGGCGGTTGTTCGGACTTTCGGCCCGGATCAGCCATCTGAAAGTGGTCGTCCTGACCGACGGGAAGGTCGGAACCAGGACTATCGGGCTTGAGGACCAAGATGAGACCCATGTCGATGTCGAAATGTTCGGGATCGAGCAGTTGCAGCGCATCCTTGGTGAAGGCATTTCACGTGAGGATATCGTGGTAGACCTTGATGACTTCGGCGGAGAACCACTGCCATGCTTGGACTGTGGGTATGAAGGCGACTACCGTGCATACCTTACCGTGATGCCAGGTATTACGCTGGGAAATGTCTATGAGAGATACGGGACGCGGTTGCTCGAATTGAATGTGCGCGCATTCCTGGGGCTACGTGGCCGTAAGAGTGTCAATGCCGGCCTACGTTCAACGCTGTCAAACGAACCACAGCACTTCCTCGCCTACAACAACGGAATTGTCGTGACGGTGGATGGAATTGAGCTGGACAAAGCTCAGGATGGCAGGGTGTCCATCAGGAAGCTCCATGGGCTACAGATCGTCAACGGGGGACAGACAACGGCCTCGATCCATCGTGCGGCTCGGGTAGATCGAGTCGACGTGTCGACAGTCATGGTTCCTGCCAAGATCATCCTCGTGGAGCCAGACAACCTTTCGCGCATGGTGGCTAATATTTCAAGATGTGCGAATAGCCAGAATACGGTCCAGCCGGCGGACTTCTCCGCAAACGATCCATTCCACGTCGCCGTGGAGACGCTGGCCTCAAATACATGGCTTCCAGATGTCACCGGACGCTGGTTCTATGAGCGAGCCCGCGGCAGTTATGGTGCTGCGGAGGCGAAAGCTGCCCTAAAGGCACGGGACATTCAGCGTTTCAGGCGCGAGACGCCGAAGGAGAGGCGCTTTTCAAAGACGGACCTTGCCAAGTACCTGAACAGCTGGGATGGCTATCCACACCACGTCAGCTTCGGCGGCCAGAAAAATTTTCAGTTCTATATGCAGAGGCTACGGGATCAATATCCCGATGGGTTCGAGCCGGACGCCGCGTGGTTTAGACGTCTGATAGCCATTGCCATAATGCACCGCGCGCTGCTTAGGGTCGTCCGGCGGATTGGGTTTCCCGCATACCAAGCGAATATTGTTGCGTATACATTGGCGTGGTTGGGCTGGGCTACTGGAGGGCGAATTGATTTTGAGCTGGTGTGGAACCAGCAATCGGTATCGTCCGAATTGGAAGCCTTGTTTGAGAAGTGGGCCCATAACGCCGACCAGACCTTGAGATCGACTGCAGGGGCGCGCATGCCCACCGAGTGGGCCAAGAAACCAGAGTGCTGGGAGGCGCTGCGCGAGGCTGTTCCGGAATTGCCCTCGCCGCTGCCACCAGAACTTGCATCACAGGGCACGATGGTGAAGGGGTCATCAGGGGCTCGTGATGGGAGCCCCATCTTGACCGCGTCGGACCTTGCGCAAATAGGCAGGGTACGCGAAATTGATGCCACTAAGTGGCTCCAGATCGCCAACTGGGGCAGAAGAAACCGAAAGACGTACAAGCTTGCAGGCATCGCGGCGACCCTTGCTCAATATGCTGCTGATGGTTGGGCAAGGAATGCATCGATCAAGCAGGCGAAATGGGCATTGGAACTCGCCCGGATGTACGAGGAACACGCCGAACACGAAGAGTCCCCTGAGTAATCTGGTATGGATGCCAGTCGCCGTGAAGTGATAAGGGTTCTGGTTGCCGCAAATTTCGGCCCTATAGGAGGCAATGAAAGGGCATTGAGATATGGCAGCTGGCCTTCGAAGACTCATTGCGGGTGTGATGTCGACGCATAGCAGTGCGGGTTGTGGCTCCGTCAAGGTCCGGAGATAGGCGAACCGCGACGTTGACACCATCAGGGGCTGTCATTGGCGGCACCCCCTATGAATATGTTGATCGCCACCAAATGAAATATTGAGCACCGGCGATCCTATTTAAGATGGCAAAACTCAAATGCCGGCACATCGAACACTTACACCTTTGCTTCCCACTGGATGCCATGGTCTCCCGAGTGCGGGGTCTTGTGGGAGACACCATTGGAAAAGATCGCTATGGGAATTTCCTTTGGGTAGGCATCACAGGTGTCTGTACCTACGTGCCAGTGTCTGCATGAGCGGCACTGGCTTTCAGTGATGATGGGCTCTCCTGCGACGCGCTCAGCGAAACCCTTGCTTATCTTTGGCTTATTCTCTGGCATATTTTACTTTTTTAAGTATATCGGGACGGTCCACTATTAGCTATCTTGGCCGGTTCCTTGAACCCTTGATCGTTGTGGGTTCGAGTCCACAGGACATGGCTCAAGTTTTCAAGGTCCGGTTACTTACGCGATCTCTAGCTCTAACATGCTCCGGCATGCACCTGATGGTGGCACTACCACGGCCATTCCAACCCAATAATCGTTCAACAAAGCGCGAGCCCTTACAACTCTGTCATTCCTCCAGCATGTCGGTGTTGACTATCTGGTTTGGCGGAATGGGTAGACCAGTATTTATTGGCGCTATCCTTACTCGGCCCCCGTCTTCGTCTTCCAGCGCGATCCAAGTGAACTCTTCATCACCCTCATCTCGCCATTCGGGTTTAATTCTTACAATGTCGCCCTTCTTGATCATGGATTCCCCCGTGGTTCTAACATTACTGATAACCGCTTTGTTTGCCATCTCGGTTGACCCAAATTCCGCAGACTTGGCCTTGTTCCAAGTCTCATGCCATAAGCACCCCCAGCGAGCGAGTCCCCCCTCGTCCGCAATGTCCATATCGTGCCGCATGAACACTGCATGTAAGACCATGTTCGTATCGCAGAAATCATGGGTGTGACAAATTCTGGGATCAGCTTCGCTCCTATTTCTTCGGACAGCCTCCCTCAATTCATCCTCAGTTAGCTGCAACTTGAGTGCTTCGCAAAATTCTTTAGCCAGCAATTCAACAGTTACGACATCACTGCTTGCCTCATACCCGTTGTTCGAATTACCTTCCGCCATCTTAGGACTTGTTCCTCACCCCAGATCCTTGTGCAATTGAATGCAGGATAGAGTTGGAGAGTAATGGATCATAAGAGTCCCCGCTCAGCAAAACTCAGGGTCGCATGCCCAGCGATGATAAAGTGGTCCAGCACCTTCACGTCCACCAATTCCAGCGCCTGTTTCAGGCTATTAGTGAGGAGTTCATCAGCATGGCTTGGTTCTGCTACTCCAGACGGGTGGTTGTGGGCCAAAATCACCGCTGCCGCGTTTTCATGAAGGGCGGCCTTGACCACCTCACGTGGATACACCGCGGTTTGGGTCAGGGTACCCCGGAACAATTCTGACACTGAAATGAGCTGATTCTGGGCATCGAGAAACAGCACCACGAAGCTTTCATGCCCCTTGTCGGCAAAATGCAGCCTCAAATAATCACGCACCGCTGCCGGGCTGGACAGCATGGAGTCACGTTTCATTTCCTCCCCCAACCAGCGCATCACCAGCTCCCTTGCCACCACGCATTTCTCATTGAGAGGATCACCTTCCTTGGCGAAAAAGGGTTTCAGCGACCCCTGATACAGCCTGTCTGATGCCCGGGCACCGATAAGCTTGCCCAGCAATTCCTTGTCGGAGAGCGTAGTGAGGTTCACCCCATAGCTCATAGCAGCAGCCCCGCCGCGTTATTCTCGAACAGGTTGGCATCCCGGATGTACCGATGCAGCATATCTGCTGATCGGTGGCCAGTCTGTTGTTGAATCTTGTGAGCCGCCACCCCAATCTGGGCAGCACTGGTCACCAGACCGGATCGCAGGCTGTGTCCTGAAATTTCTTCAGGGTTGAGTCCGGCAGCGTGGGCATACGCTTTGAGGATCAGTGCGACTGACTGGGTGGTCAATCGACTGGTCTGGACGAGTCCCCCTTTATTGACAGAGCGGAAGATTGGGCCAGCGGTAATCCCGGAATGCTCCAGCCAACTCTGCACGGCTTTGACGGGACAGGCACTGGTTCTGCCATACGGCACTGCAATATTCCTCCCTTGGCCTTGCTGGTCTGTCTTGCTCCTTCGCAGATGGATGGTCACGCCTTCTTTGACAAACTGAAGGTCTTGTCTGTCCAGTGCCACCAGTTCCGAGCGACGCAGGGCACCGGCAAATCCAAGCAGGATCAGCGCGCGATCCCGTATGCCCTTGGTGCCTTGCATCAGGGGCAGAATGGAAAGCAGGTCCTGCTTCAGTAAGGGTACGACTTGGCGTTGTGGCTTGCCGTGCTTTTTCCTCACCCCGCGCAAGACCGTGCGGACCAAATCGGTCTTGGCCGGATCGGCAAGACCCTGGCTCACGTGTGCCCGGCTGATGCCGACAATCCGACGGGTGATGGTGTAGGGTGAAAGTGAGAGAGTCTGCTCGGCGATGTAGGCCGCTAGGGTTTCAGGGGTGCAGGGTAAGCTGCCGCCCCAACGCAGGAAATCCGCTAAATCCTGCCGGTACGCCTTGCGGGTATTGTCGGCCAGCGACGCACTGATGTACGCCGCGACCTGCGGGGTCAGCAAACGGGCTCGTGCAATTTCTTGCAATTGTTGACCTGGATTGACCGACCCTTCAGGGGCATTTGTGTCCCCCAAAATTGGTAGCGATAATTGGGTATTATCGCTAGTGAAAGTGGAATCAGTGTGGCCAAGCATCAGGCAATCTCCTCGGCACGGATGCGGTTCAACTGACGCAGGTTGTCCCTGACCACTGCTAGAAATTCCTCCTGATCGTCTGGGGCGAGGCCCGCATGTTCAAGGAAATTCTGGTTGAACGTCTGGCGCAGGTTGTCCGCACCATCGATCACCAGCCAGCGGTCAAGCTCAGCGCCGTCGATGATGAACACACCGGCTCCAAGCACCGCAACGGGATCAAGGGATGGATGGCATTCGAAGAGCTCGCGCACCGGCGTTAACTCTTTGGCGAGGCGGGCAAAACATCGTTTGCCTGTCCGCGTATGACGATCCAGGCTGGCATAGAGAATACCTCGCTTGCCCGTGAATCGCTGTTTGGCTTGTTGCTCAGTCGTCGTACCGCGCACCATTTTGGCAATCATCGGCAGCGTGATGTTCAATGATTCCGATACACTCTGGCCCGACATGAACAGCCGGGTTTCGACTTCATCCAGTTGTTGTCGGCAGCAGACCTCGCGCATTAAATCGGTTCGCGCCGGGGTAACTGTTCGGTACGTACCCTGCGCGTACTGACGGTACCCGCAAATGTGCCGAAGGGCGGCGATCCTGTTTATGATGGGAATGTGGGCATCACATGCTGCAACCACTAGTTGCTCGTCCGTGAGGGCGAAGCATTGGCGTTCGTACTCAGTGCGGTGGATTGAGAATTCGAGCAGGGCGATGGCATCGCACAGCGCCCGGCTCTTGCGTGCGTTGGCAAGCTCACGGATGAAATACACCGCGACTCGCTCAGGACCAATCTCACGGTGCAGCGCCTCACGGCGAAAGGTTCTCAAAAGGTCTTGGCAAAGACTGATGTCACCAAAGCCAATATCTTCATAGGCGATGACCAACAGCCGTCGCCAGAAGTATCGAGGATCGACGGTCAGTAGCCGGACAGCGGTGGCAACAGCGGTTGGTACCAACCCGCGCCGGATTGCCTTCTGCAGGTTGGAAGCCAGTACCCAGCGGTCATCGGTGTGCGGGATAAGCTTGGGGATGCTTGATAAGCGGCTGGTTGCCATGCGCTCAGCCAGGGTTAGGCGAACGTTGGCGCCAGCATCGAAGGGTAACTCGCTCTGTGACATGTGCTCATTGGTAGTGAATGTAGTGTTGAGCGTAGTCCTGTTACTTTTCATGTAAAGAGGTGTCGCGCCAATAGGCGAGGTTTTTCGTTCGATTTCGCCCATAACTAGGCATAATATGACGATCTGGTATCTGTCAAACCAAGATAACAAGGCAAATTCAAGGGGAAATCATGGCTGGTGGCATAAGAGACCTGAACTTCATTGAGAACGTCACCGAGCGCGATATTGACTTTCTGGTTCTGGAGGAATTACAGGTCAGCCAGGAATTCCGGGACTGGTTTTCCTCCCGAGTTTTTGAGCGACCGGTGTTTAAGTCCCACATTGGCGCGTGGCATTCTGTTGTGGATGCCGAACTTGGCGAGTCTGATCTAGTATTCATCTTTGATGCTGAAGACCAGACGACCAAGGCAATTCTGGTCGAAAACAAGATTGCCGCCAACGCACAGCCGGATCAGGGAAACCGCTATACGAAGCGTGGAGATCGGGGCGCTGCTGATGGGTTGTGGCAGGAATTCCGGACCTGCATTATCGCCCCGCGCAAATACCTTGAGTCACCGACGCAAGCTGAGTCTTACGATTGCGAGATTTCCTACGAGGAAATCATGGCGTATTTTGTCGCCCGCCGGTCGAGTGAGCCTCGGCAAGACTACCGGGCCAAGGTCGTACTGGAAGGGGTAGAGCAGCACAGGCGGGGTTACCAGCCGAAGGTCAGTGATGCAATGACTGAATTTGCCTTGCGCTATTGGCAATTCGCCCAAGAGCACTACCCAGAATTGGGAATGCCGGAACCGAAACCGCGTCCCGCAGGAAGCACGTGGATCAATTTCTACCCAAGCAGCTTTCCAAAGGGCGTCGATTTTATTCATCAAGTTACCGGCGGGGTTGTAAAAGTATTCTTCAAAGGCAAGGCGTCTGACTTTGAAGCCATCGAAGCCCGGTACAAGGACTTGGCCAGCGTATTCCCCGAATTGCAAATCCAACTCGCTGGAAAGTCCGTATCGATTGCCGTACCAGTTGAAGTAATTGCCCCCCTACAGCAGAGTTTCCATGCATCCCAAGCCAGTGTCTCCGCGGCGCTGGACATCGCGCAAAGCCTGGCGCGTGAGATTCCCTCTCGTGGGTTCCCAACTTAGATGCGTGCCATTGCGTTTTTTACAACTCAACGTAGCGTGCCGTCAATCTAGGCAGCAGATGCCTATTACTATTCATCACACGTAGAGAAATGTCGCTTTAATCGTTGTCTAATGCCGTGGTCTGTTGTCAGTGCCTGTTGGAATATGCGGCCAACAGGGGAACGGCATGGCAGACACCAAGAAACTCGTCGGAGCGCGGATCAAGGAACTGCGTAAGCAGGCTGGGCTGACGCAGGAACAGCTTGCAGAATTGGTTGGTCTGGATGCCCGGCATCTATCTCGGCTGGAGGTTGGACGACATTTCCCATCCCTCGATTCCCTTGAGCGTATCGCCCAGGCGCTGAACATGCCGATGGTCGAATTCTTCCGATTTCCTGCTGAGGAAACCCCCGCTGCCCTCCGTGCTTACCTGACCCGATTTGCAAAGCGGGCAAATGAAACTCAGCTTCGACTGGCGGTCAAGGCGATCAAGTTGGTTGTGACCTGATGATAGGTGACGGCCATCATAGCTAGGTTTCGGAGGCTGCCCCACTTGTCTATCACTGGCATGTCAGTCATAGCCCGGGATGAATTTCACCTTGCTGTAGAACAGCCGCTCCGGCACCGGCACCCCCAGCACTTCGTAACAGGTCTTCTCGGCAAAGCCTGCGGTGTTGAATTCCACCCGGTAGTTGGGGCCGATCACTTGGGCGTAATCGCCCCTTTCGAGAAAGTAATCCAGCAAATCCAACGGCGTGTCCTGACCATCCGTGCGGATGCCGTCCTTGAGGAAATCCACCGTGACTTTCTTGGCAGCTTCAATGGCTTCCTCCTTGGTTGCATAGGGGCCGAGCGTGTAGCTCTTTTCATCCTTGAAACGATTCGTGACATGAACGCGGTAGGGTTTTGAGTTCCGTTTTGCTGGAGAACCTGCGTGGCCGCCGCTGGCATCCTTGTTGAGTTTGTTCAACGTCTTAAGTCCATGCATGGTCATTCTCCTTATGCCGCTAGGCTGAAATCCCGCACTGCCTTGTCATAGCCAGGCAGCTCGCGGATCGCGCTGGATTTGATGAATTCGATCTGGCGGGATGCCAGCGTATCGCGCCAGTTCTCCGGTTCACAGCTTTGGTAATCGAGGCATTCGCACATCCTGATGATGTCCAGCGGGGTGAGGCGCGGGGCATTGAACTTGAATCTCTTGGCGTATTCGACGGCCTCCTGAATCAGTTGTGCCTCCCCCTCGGGGGTGTAGTAATGACTGTTGGGGTAGCGATAGTTGCAGGAATCAATGTTGGCCTGCATCAGCTTTTCGGCCACCAATTCCGCTCCGCCCTCGCGCCATTCAAAAATGACGGCGTTGCGATGCAAAGGTGGGCGTGCCGCATAAGCCGCCAGAGCGGCGACGTGTTCGGGATTGACGATGTAGGCGCTCATGGTCACTCCCCCTTCTCACTGCATAGGCCACGCTCGATGAGCATAGCGGCAGTGCTGCCATACCAGCCTTGCAGGGTCCAGACAATGCCGATGTCGATGAGGTATTGCCAAGCGTCGAGGACTTGATCCTCGTCCTGTTCTCTACCGTCCCAGGCTTCCCCAGCGACACAGGCGGAATACGGTGTCCAAGAGACCTTGGCAGATGCGTTGTTGAGTTGGTTTGCGAGTGGGGATACTACCGATGCGACGGGCAAGCCGTCGGATGAGACGTTCATTTTTAGCTCCTTAGCAAGTGATGGGAAGAAGCACGCCACGCTTGCAAAGAGAAAATCCGCAGGGTGCTCGAAACAACGGTTATATTTTACGCCGTGAGGGAGTATTCAGCAATCGGAACGAGACCACTGCAACAATAATGCGTGAATCATGGTGCGGCTACGCATGTCTCAAGTCGGCCAACTGACGTCATTGAATGAGCCCGAAGATGCATTCCTGAACAGCCGGTCAACTTCAGTAAGCTGTCGCGCATATGGGCGGGCTTGATAATGATTGATTATTGGCGATTTTTGCCAATCAGAGTGCCTTCCAAACCTCGATTCCTTGTCCGGCTGCCACCTTGGCCAACTCAGGCGCCAACGTCGCCAGAATCACGCCCACAGCTAACCATGCAGCACCAAAGAGCAGAACAGGATAGTTTCCGGTAGTCGTACTCTTGACGAGCCCCCTAACCCCATTTACAGCCTCTTCACGTTCACCCGATTCGTCCTTTATCTTCTGATCCAGCGCCGCCGCGAGTTGGTCTAGCTCGCGGTAGGCCGCATCGACCTCATCGTCTATTTGCTTTGCAAGCTTCTCCAGAGCAGCAACCCGACCCGGCAATGCTAATGATGCATCGATTGGCTGTCGCTGCTTGACGCGTGCCTTTGCCCCAACAATTGCAAACTTCCCGCTAAGAGCACCGATAACTGTGTGTCTTCGGCCAAAAAATCCCTTCAGCCAATCCCATGTGGAGCAGAAGACGTCGTCCTTACCAAACTCCCGCGCAGTGGTGGTCAGGTCGTGCCACACTGTCCATATACCGAGGAGCTGCAATGCCATGCCGAGGAGACGGATACGAAGGTCGGTCCGGGCCGGGAATATGAAGATCACCAATATACAGATAGTGGCCGGCTGTCGGATGGATTCAATAGATCAGCGAAATATTCAGAATGAATGATGTTGTTGCGCTTTTCTGCTGCATTACCGGCCTTTTCAATTGCGGTGTTAAGCCATTCTCGACAAATCGGATCGTCTACCATCTTGATGAGACTGACCATTGCATCTCTACGCGCTTTCGAATTTGTCGAAGAGTAAAAGACCGCGTGGGCGCGTTTGTCGGTGGGCTCCATGTAGGAAAATCCCAGCAATCGGCTAAACAAGTTGCACAACTCTTTATCGAATTGCCCCCACGCGATGACCAAACCACCAATCAGGGCACATTCTTCGGCAAAGATATTGGCCAAGTGTCTTGGGTGGAAATGGCCGAGAGGAAAGCCTTTGAATGTTGTCCCTTGTTTTTTCATAAAAACGCTAAGCTTTCTTCTTACGCACCAATCCGCCAATAGTCACATGCATGCCCAAGCTTCCCTTCCAAACCCAATTATAAGTGGGTGCCAATCGGTACATGTTAGTTTGGGTTTAATTCTGGCATGGTTTGCAGTCATGTCGTTGGCATGAATTCAACAAGGCTGAGCTACGTAGATATATCGCCCTCATCACACCGTTACAGGTGCAATTCAATTTCACAGATTTTATACCTCAACCACATCAGGCATCGACTCCACGGTGGTCTGGCGGCATGGGTTCCCGCTGCTGTCGTATGTGTAACAGGGTCCGCTGAATCGCTTTTTCAGGTCAAAATCGCCAACCCTGTGCTGGAGGCTTTTTTCTAGAGCACCATTCACTGCCGACATCGCATTCAACACGCCGAGGGCTGCTTTCATTTTGGTTTGTGTTGGCTCCCGCATATCACAGAGTATCTCCTGAAGCGTCTCCACTGCCGTCAGTATCGTGGCATTCATTTTCTTGGCAATTTCTTCCAGTCCAGAATGAGTAATGGAGTGCAGCTTGTCTGCAAACGCAGGAAGCTGCCTCCATCGGTAAAGGGTCATCGTGGTCACCTCCAGTCTCTCGGCGACTTGATTTGCGGGTGTGCCCATGGCGAGAAGCTGGAGGGCTTGGAGTTGCAGCGGTTTTAACGCTTGTGATCTTTTCATAACACTTTCCCACAAAAGATAACACGGTGATCAAGGGTATCAGGTCGCTGGCCTCCGAATAACCCCTGGATAGATTCTGTCGTGTAGCCTTGCAGATGTGTGCTGACCAACTTGGCGACAGCCCGATTCTGGTGATCGGAACTGATATCGTTGATCTACCGGGGCGGATGTCTGCTTAGGGGCTGACCCAGGGTCCGGGTTCGGCCAATTGCCGTCATTGAGTGGACTGGAAAATTGCGTTCCTAGGCGGCTGGTTTACTTCAGCAAGCTGCCGGCCGTAGTGCCGGCATGATTGGCAAGTCAGCGGGCATTTCAGCCGCTCGGCCCCTACGGATACAGTACGCTTGAGAATGACTGCTTGTATGGTTGGGCTGGTGTTATCGGCCCACACCAGCCACTCATGGACTGCTCGTCGAGTCTACGTGCAGTAATGGAACCCTGCAATCACGCCCACAATTTAGGCAGCAGAGTAAACCGTATACACCGTTTATGTTTAAGCCTGTTTCAACTACAGTTATCCACACTATTTGTTGAGAAGTCGGTTGTCACAATTGCGCCCGACACGTGCCTATGTCGTGATGCACAAACCTGTAACATTGCGTTAGTTCCCAAACTAAAGCCGGAGTAATTTGAACCGGGGGAGCCGACCCCAAGCTATCGCTTCATGTGACTTAGAACCCGGTCAAGGGAAGTGCCGCTTGCGTCCACTCGCTTTCGCCGGTAGACAATGTATTGAGGTTTGATCTTGGAAATTATGAACGACGCCTCTACGGCTCCGGGACGATAGAACGCCATGCAGGGGTCCCCTTTGCTCGTCTTCCATTCGTCTACCTGATAGCCCGTCATGGTCGCGGACAAGTGGTCTCGCTCCTCTTGGGTCCAGTCCCCCTCTGAGAACGAGACATGAACCGGGCTCCCGTCCTGTTGCACGGTCATCTTTGGCCCTCCCTTTTCTTCTTATTTAGCCCAACCGGCTCACCAAAGATTCAGCGCCCAGGTCGGTGTATCGTTGCAGCATAGCCCATGTCTTATGCCGTGTCACGGCTGCCACTCCCGGGATGGTCAACCCGAGGGACACAAGCCGACTTGTGGCCTCATGGCGTATTGCATCGGCAACGCTTAATTGTCACAGCCGCCCGATTCCTGCATCGGCTGACCCGTTGCAGAATTAATCACTGGGTCGCCCTGCTTATCGGTCTTGACGGTGCCGACAAACATCATGGATTCAATCCGGTCAAAATTTTTGTCCAGGGCTTGATCCACTTCCCGGTCTGTCAAACCATCATAGATATAGACTTTACCAGACTGTTCATCCTGAAGTTCAAGGGGGGTAGGGTGCATCAGTCGTCTTACTTCCCAGTCATGTAAATCAACATCGGCATTAATCTGAACGATGTTTTGGGGAGCCTGTTCGGCGACATTGGGCTTGTTGGTGTCTTGGTCGGCGGCTAGGGCAGACAAGGATATTGCGAAAAGAGTTGCGAAGAGATAACTGAGGTTTCTGTGCGTCCTGTTCATGTTACTGACTCCTTTTGGTTGCATAGGTCGTGGGGCGTTATTGGGCGCCTCGCAGTCATCCTAGGCAGCTGCCGGGTTTCAATCCCTATGGCTTAGCTACGATTTCGAGATGGATTGCCTACAGTTTCCCGATGAATTGGCTACGGTTTCCCGATGAATTACCATGTTCAGAACATCTGCCCAGCTATCGGCGTGAGATGGGCAAGCGAGCGGCTTAAAGGAGGGGAAATGCGGGTGGGCGGCTGGTCGGTATACCCCGGCCTCAATGAGATAAGGCGCGGCGATGAAATCATCCGCCTGGAACCCAAGGTCATGGAGGTGTTGACCTTCCTCGGCGCGCATCCGGGCGAGGTGGTGAGCCGTGAGGCTCTCCTGGCTGAACTCTGGCCCGGCATGATCGTCGGCGACGATTCGCTCACTCAGTCTGTCATCAAACTCCGCAAGGCGCTGGGCGACGACCCCAGAAAGCCGGCCTACATCCAAACCATACCCAAGCGCGGCTACCGGCTGCTGGTCCCGGTCAGCCATGAGGATGCCCCGAAAGGCGATGGTCACGCGGTAATTGGCACGGAGGGTGATGGCAGGCGCTCATTGCCTGCACGTTCAAGGCTGGGCGTACTGGCACTGGCATTGACCAGCGGGGCGGTCATCGCTCTCGTTGCTGCCTGGCTGATATGGACCGGTTCGATCGATTTTTCCGGGTTCGGTGAGAAATCAATGCCTGTTTCGGATCTGCCTTCGCTCGTGGTGTTGCCGCTCAGCAACCTGAGCAACGATCCGGGGCAAGACTATTTAAGCGACGGCATCACTGGTGACCTCACGACCGCCCTGTCTCACCTTGGGTCACTTTGGGTGATCGCGCCCTATACGGCACTGTCTTACAAAGGTTCGGCAAGCAAGGCGAGCGACGTGGCTGACGATCTCGGCGTGCGCTACGTGATTGATGGCAGCGTACAAAGAGCAGGCGCCCGCCTGCACATCAACGTTAAGTTGACGGACGCGAGAAACATGCACCAACTGTGGGCCGAGCGCTTCGATCGCGAGATCGGCGACATATTTGCTATCCAGGACGAGATGGTCCATCGGATTGTCACGGCACTGCGGGTGACCTTGACTGACCAGGAACGAAAACGTCTCGATCATCGCTACACCAGCAACGTCGAGGCCTATGATCTCTTTCTACGTGGACAGCAGGCCACCGTCAGGCAAGACCCGGACGACAACGCGCGAGCGCAGGAGCTCTTTGGCAAAGCCATTGCTCTTGACCCAAATTTCGCGCGTGCCTATGCCGCGCTGGCGCTGACCTGCATTAACGATTGGCGCTTTCAATGGAGCAGCGACGCCGAACGGGGCGCCGATGAGGCACTGCGTTTGGCGCGCCACGCTGTCGAGCTGGATGGTGATCTGCCCGAAGCCCACTGGGCGCTGAGCTTCGTGCAGCTCTATCGCCGGGATCCCCTGGACGCGATCCACAGCGCGGACCATGCACTCGCGCTCGATCACAACTATGCGGACGCGTTCGTGACACTTGCCATGTCGACCGCTTACGCCGGCGATCCGAAGCAGGCGATCGGGCTCATAGGCGCGGGGATGAAACTGAACCCCCATTATGGGGACGCCTATAGGAGCGCCTTGGGGCTGGCCTATTTTCTCGCCGGACAATACGAGAAGGCGGTGCCTGTTCAAAAAGAGGCTATCGACAGCGACCCGGAAAAAATTCAGTTGCGGCTAGCGCTCGCGGCGACCTATATCAAGCTGGGCAGACAGGCCGATGCCGAATGGCAGGTGCAGGAGGTGCTCATGATCGAACCGAAATTTACCCTCGACAAGATCGAACGCATCAGCCCGTTCCGAACGGATTCGGAACTTGAGGCGTACAAGGCCCTGCTGCGCAAGGCGGGGTTCAAGTGACGGCAGCGCTACACAGCATCGTACAAAGAACGTCGGGAGATCATGCTGTGCTTTCCGATGCTGTAGGCCGGTTCGCCGCTGCTGACGAGAGGGGGTCTACTAGCGGGAGGCTTTGAACGGCCGGACCGGCCGCCGCCTTTGCCTCATCCTCGGCCAGTCGCTGTGACTGCCAGAACCTGGACGCTCACGGTAGGTAAGCGCCTCTCCATTGCCTCACTATTCTTGCCAGCGTGCGCACTCTTCGGGTCTGCAAATCGCTTGCAGCGCTGGCTCTGCTATATTCTTTAAAGGTGTTAGACGGACGCCTACCAGGCGAACCAATTCTGCATCAACGACCACGATGGCATCATGAACAGCTACATAGTTAAGGGATGTCCCGAGACACGCGTCAGGTTATTCACTGGTAGCCCTTTTTGAGCTAACGGACCCCAGCAAAATCCATGCACAGAAACTTGAACAGTCGGATGGGCCCATTCCTACTCTGCTTCGCGGCTTTCCTGGCGTTTTCGAGCGGATGTGCACTGGCTGATGACGAGCAAGTCTGGGCCGCACTAAAGGAGGGCGGCAAGGTTATCTTGTTGCGTCACACTCATGTCGTTATCAGAGAAGGAATAGGGAAGCTCGCGCCTGGGAACTGTGCGGCAGAAGTAAACCTTTCGCCCCGTGGTGTCGAACAGGCCAAGCGTCTGGGAGAAGCCTTCCGCGCTCACGGCATTGCGGTTGGGGAGGTTTTGACCAGCCCCTATTGCCGCTGCATGGATACTGGCAGGCTTGCCTTCGGCCACTCGACCGCCGTTCAATATCTGATGCCACCCGGCGTGGTCTCTGAAAGTCAGGCCGCATTGAATAATGAACGGGTGTTGCAAGAAATTCTGAACCACCGCGGCCCCTCGAATTTGGTGATGATTACCCACGATCTCAACATCGCCAACATAGTTCTTGAGCCAGCAGGTATAGGTATGGGGGAATTTTTCGTGCTCCAGCCCAACGGGGCAGATTTCACTGTAATCGGTAACATCCAGCAATATGCCCAATAAGCGACGCACGGCGGCGAACCTTCCCCGTTCCCCTCTCGACCACAGCCAGTTTATATAGAACTGAAAAACGGTGCCGTATAGGTCGTTGTCATTGCCACTCGAACCATTCTGAGCATTCTTCCGGAATTTGGCCGTTTAGGCGCCCGAGCCCAGACGGCGGCAGCCTTCCCGCGCTGGCTCTCGAAGGCAGCAAGGACATTGCCTGTTCCGATAACACGTAAGAAGCAAAAAGGGGCAGGTCCTGCCTCTTGCTTTGCAAGCGGACCAACGCAGTTCGATGGCGTCATTGGCCGACCGGCCGTCCCACAATAATTGTCAGCATCCGTCTGCTCCTGCAATGGAAGCAGCCATTGGTTTTTGACGGGCACCAATGACGGAATTGGGTCGAACTGGGACGCTTGGTCCCCGCGAGGAGCAAAGAAATGCGACGTGACGAAAAGGTCCCGCCTCTGTCAGTCATGGGTGTCACGTTCCCGTCGACACAAGTTCCTCAGCCATGTTCCCAATCATTTCATGCATGACCAGCCGATCGCGCCAAGATTGAGGGATAGCCTCCTCACCGTAAAAGGCACCTGCCAATTGGCCTGTTATGGCAGCCGTCGTGTCGGCATCATCACCCAGATTGGCTGCGAGTAGAACCGCGTCGCGGAAATTATCGGTTTGATGAAAACACCAGAGGCTCGCTTCCAGGCTTTCCACCACGTAGCCCGTTCCTTTGACTTGGGCTCGGGTCTTTCTCTTGTAGCTGCCAGCTGCTTTGGTTTCAATCCCGGGCGGCAGATCGCTGGCATGTTCGGGGTACGCCAGGATTTTATCTCTTGTGGCACCGGTCAGGGCGCGCACCAGGATTTCGCCAAATAAGCGGCAGGCGGCAAGGCACTCTTCCGCACCGTGGGTGGTTCGTGATTGCTGCCCTGAGTACTCGACTGCCAGCTTAACGTCCTGCATGTAACGGATGGGTACAGGGGCCAAGCGCATTAGCGAGCCATTGCCTGCACTGTCAGGATCGGTGGAACCCGCCAAAGGATCGCCAGTGCGCTGGAATTGCTTGAGCGCCCGGCTCACCGTGTTACCCACGTCGAAGCAACGTCCATTACTGCTCATGTAGCCGGATTCATACCAGTCCAAGTAGCGGCGCATCTGGTCGAGCGGATCAAACCCCTTGGCGATCAGACTGGCTGCCAGGCACAGTGCCATGGACGTGTCATCGGTGAATTCTCCGAGCTTCAAGTTGAAAGGGCCGCCGCCCACCATGTCGGTGACTTCTGGAAAACTTCCACGAGCGCGGAATTCGACAGCGGTGCCAATGGAATCTCCAATGGCTAATCCAATGAGCGCCCCTCGTGCTCTATTGATGATGTTGTCCTTCATGTTCATGATCCTTCAACCGGAAGATGTCATACTCCTGCCAACCCAGTAAGGTGGTAGAGGGGCTCTGCAATAATTGATGCAATCAATTTCCGGCGATATTGGATAGCATTGGAAACTTTGAGCCTCACGGGCGCTATTGCTTTTTATCTGTCGAGTCATGCACGAGCTCTAACTTTGGATGAGTAGGCGTGGGCGGCTTTTTCTGAGCAGGTGTTAGTGTGACTGCATACCCGAGGTCTTCAAGCACCTTCACTGCGCCCTTACGACGAGCCGCCTTGTCCTTGATCTTAAATAGATCGTTCTGAAGCAACTTCATGGGCACCGTGGGGGCCTTTGATAACCGCTTGCGGTATGCCTTCTGCCGACAGGCCGGAGAACAGTAACGTGCGGGCCGACCCGTCGTCTCTAGCGAAAACGATTGCTTGCATACAGGGCACTTTTTTTTCATCTCGTTCTACCCCTTCGTCACGAGTATCGTAACGTGATGATACTCGTTACGAAATTCGTTGCCGCACATCAACCAGATCGTGCCCGACAGAAATGCTTGGTTATTTGCGGCGTTTATACCTTGCAACCCGCGACCGCCCGGAAGGTGCGTGGCCATCGCACCGCATGGATTCAGCAGTAAATGATCCCCAGCAGGAATGCCGTAAGCGCCCGAAAGCATCCCGCAAGCAATTGCACGGGCGCTTAACCAAACTTGGATTGATGCGGCTCGGCGGGACTGTGGCTGCAAGGAACGTCCCCTGGCGTGTGCTAACTATCAGACCCACTGGCACGAGGTGTAGGGCACCCCCCAGGCGCCGGATTGGTTAAAGCGTTAAAGCCATTAAAGACATTTCGATTCTTTTCCAGTGTAACGTTCATCGGTGATACCACAACAGCACCACCTACCCTGACAGAGTTATTGAAAATGCTTTAATAGGTTTAACACTTTAACAAGATGAAACCAGATTACAGTTGGCTTAACGGGTCCTGCATCTCCTGACCAGGTAACTGTTGATCCGGGTTGGCTGTGAGTTTTGAGAACCTGTACAGCTTCTTGTTGCTTGGGCCAACCTTATCCTCGATCAAGTAGCGGCTCTCCAGTTCTGACCGAAGGTGTTTCAGTTGAATGCCAAATGCTCTCGCGTCCTTGATACTGAACTTCTCTCCTTTCGCTTCACAGGACTTTAGAATGGCTTTGAACAGGTCACCGCTGGCGATGTAGTCAGACTGCGGGTTTGCCTCCAGCCAATCGTCCAACGCCTGCACGAGTGGGTTGTCGTCGAGCGCGAATTCGACCTTCGATGTTTCCATCGCATTGAGTTTCTGTTCAATATCGACTATTCCCAGCAGGGGCGCAAATACGATTGCCAGCCGCGCCCAATCGGCAAGCCGATGTGCCAAGGGGGACTGGTCAATGGGTTGCATCAGAGCGGCCACCATTTTATTGAGATGAGTGAGTAGCTCACCCCAGATCTTTGGGCGATTGGCGTCAATATGCGCTAGCAGTGTCGACTCTTCAATGAAGTTCTTGCGTCGCGCGACTTCGACCAGTAGCAAGCGGTCGACAACATCATCTCGGGTGAAGCTCTGGGGATTCCTTGACGTGACTATGACGAAACATCGGGGCTGGTACTCTACCGATGTGTTTGTCTCATACAGTTTCCGCCTCTGGTACTTTGCACCGGTGGCAACAACTGCAATGGCATCGGCCAGCCAGGGAACAAGAGTGTCGACGTTGTCAATAACGACGAGGCTGTTATGGGAAACCCCGGCCCAGAACGCATCCTCCTTACTTGCCATCCCATTATTAACATTCGCTGTTGGCCCATGAAGGGCACGCTTCAGCGCCCGACCAGCGCTTGTTTTGCCGCTACCTTTCGGCCCAGTAAAAAGAACGATAGGCTTGGTCGTAAGCCGAGATTCAAAAAAATGGCTGTAGATAAATATTTCATACAGGGCAAGCCGGTCAGGATCAACGGCGTTGGCCCCATTGACCAGGTGGTCTCTGACAGGGCTGCCGGAATAAACGTAATCGGGATGGATGGGAACAAGTGAAGGATCGCTTTTGAACAGCACTCCGTCATCCCCGTTGTCAATTTCAATTATGTCGTGGCCATCGAGCTTAAACACACGGTGCCCACCTGCATGGATATACAGCTTTTGATCCTGGTAGCGAGCGAATTGAAAGGACTCAGTAAGTTCGCCCTGGCGTAAGCAGTGTTGCTGAAGCGCCTCCTCGACGTAACTCCACACGGGTTCCTTGCCATTGATTCCATAGAGTTCGCCACACAAGGCGCGAAATTCAACGGAGCCGAGGGCGTACAACTCCCGCTCTGGCTTGTTGAAGTACAGCAGTTCCGCTATTCCCCGCGTGCGATAAAACACACCGCGTGACGTCAAGTCCTTCCGCAGTTCTTGTGCTACATGCCGTTTTTCCTTCACAGACTTGGCAGAGCTTGCCAAGTCTGCAAAATCGATTACATCTCCACTAACCCAGGAGCTGATTGCATCGGCATCCTGCTTCCCCAGGAGTTCGACCAGTCTTGAATAACCCGCAACTGACGCACCCGCTTTGTATTTGTCGGCAGTGGTCTGGACAGCTAATTTTCGATCAACAACCTCGTGGTCGTTCGCTGCCTTCGCCACTGCCGCGACCAAATCCAGTACGTCATCGGTGGACCATCCTGCCTTCAGGAGAAGCCCGGCGATTGCCAAGGCGAGTTGATGTCGTACCCCGGGTAACCAGGCCGGAAGCAGTGTTGCAGCAACCGCGATTCTGCTGACCGCATTCTCCAGACCATCACCCACACCCGGCTCACCTTCGGCCTCCCATGCGTAGGATTCGCCGTTTGGGTGCACACTAGGTGGCATGACCGCATAGCAGCCGTGCGACCTGATTTCAATGATGACGCCTTGGCTGTTCTTGACGGAGCGCATTGGGCATGTCCCTGCATACAGGTGGTGAGAATTCGGATTTCCGGGGCGTCCCCATCTGGCGTAAGTGGGCGGTAACCAGCTAAGAAACGGGGCCGCATGCGGGGAATCGATATCCACGTCGGTGAGGTTGGATGCTCCCAAGAGAATGCCTACGTTCTTGGGGTCAGCAAATATAGTGGACAAGTCCAGTTCGTCGACCTTGTAATTTTGCCAGCCTGGAATGTGGCACGTCTTGGACTTGTGTTCTACAGGAAGCACGCGCCAGTTCCGCTTTTGATAAGCGATGGCGGCAGCCAAGGGAGTCGCTATTTCCTCATGATCTATTGCTGGCGCAGAGGTCACCTTGTTCATATAATGAATGCTCATAATCGTAGTCCTCAAGCCACATGGTTGCCGCCGTGTGGCTTTTCTGTTATCAAATTTCATGCGGCAGAGTGTCCCCTTGCGGCTGCACGGATCGTTATTCCGTTGCAACCCGCATAGGTTTAAAAGATTGGCTCTGCAATCAATTGTGATTGGCCGCTCTACCGCACCTGCGGGGATTATTTCCCTAGCGCGTGTATGTGATCACCCCCGCAGGAATTTTCTGATTGTCTCGGTCAAAAAATATGGAATTTTTCCGTCATACCCATCCGGTCGCGGATAGCGTTTGAGCCGCATGCCTTCATACAAAGTGCTGTGGCCCACGCCGAGTAAGCTCATTACGTGAGCGACTCTTAGACGTCCGGGTTGATCGAGGGAAATGACCGGGGCCTTTGGTTTGGTGTGGCCGGATTTTTTAACCTTCAATTTGACGATTGGTTTTTCCGCTGCTGTGAGCGGCTTGCCTTTGATGTAAACAGCCATGTGCACTTCTCCTTTTACAGGCGATGCACAATGGCGCGTGCTCGCCGGGTCAAATAAAACCCCGGCGCAGGCAATATAAAGAAGATACCCGATCACCAGAGTGGATTTGCTGCCCATTGCAGGCAACCGATTAATTGCCCATTTCGGGCAACCCTTTTTCCACTCTTTGGAAATCTCGGGTCGAGATAATAATCCGGATCACAGGTATCCAGATGGTGCGAAGATAACCCAGCTAATCCAAAATTGCAAACGCTACCCCAGCCAAATAGCACTTACGCCCCAGTGCCACTCGTCGCCTTGAATGGCAGCACGGCTGCACCAGACTTCAGCAAATCAAAGCATTCATCATTGATCAATGCTTAGGCTGTCCCTTTCTTGAAGGGTAGTAACTTGCCACCATCGCGCATAGCTTCCAACTCATCTGCCCACCATTGAGCTAGCTTGCGTCGTTCCTCTATGTAAGTCGCCCTGTTGTATGCGGCACGAATTGTATTGCCATCCTTATGTGACAGTGCCGCCTCAATCACGTCCGGACGGAATGATCCGTGTTCATTGGCTTCGGTAGAGAAAAAGTGTCTGAAACCATGCGGGACGATCCGATACTCCGGCCAAATAGACCTTAATGCTTTGGCAACGGTCATGTCGCTAATTGGCTTTGTCGAATTGGTCTGGCTTGGAAACAACAATTTGCTATAAGCCGTAATTTCTTTCAGGTCTTGCAATGCCTTCACCGCCTGATGTGAGAGTGGCGCAATAAAAGCCTCGGTCATATGCCTGCGGCTCTTCATGCGTTCAATTGGCACGGTCCAGATCGCCTTATCAAAGTCAAATTCTGTCCACTCTGCAAGGCGTAGTTCACCGGGGCGCGTCGCAATCAGCATTTGCAACCAGATCGCTAGACGGGTTTCATCTCGTCCTGAGTATTCCTTCAAGTTGCGTAAGAATTGTCCCGCATCCTGACGGTTCCTTAGTGCCGGGTGGCTATTCCCTTTGTGCTTTTGCAAGACGAGGTCTTTGGGGGGAATGGGGTTATGTTGGATCAATCCCTCGCTTAGAGCGAAATCGAATACTTCCCGAATCCATGCACGGGACTTTTCCATGAGTTCCAGCGCCCCCCGCCTTTCCATAGTCTGCATGGCATTTCGCACTTGTAGAGCATCAACGTCTTTTAACGGGACAGAGCCAAGTTTAGGAAAAACATTCGCCCTTAACGTCTGGATGATTTTTCGGTAGCTCGACGGCGCAAGGGTGCGCTGTTTAATACTGAGCCAATTTGCCGCCACGGCCTCAAAGGTAGTAGCAGCATCGGCAGCTTTGGCAATGGCTTGTCTCTGCTTCTCCCTTACGGGGTCAACGCCCTTAGCAATAAGCTTGCGGGCTGTTCTGGACGCTTCTCTGGCATCGGCAAGACCCATGTCGGGGTAAGTGCCAAGTTGGAGGAGCTTTTCCTTGCCAAGGGTATATCGCTGCTGCCAGTATTTTGAGCCATTTGGGTGCACCCGAAGAACAAGACCGTTGCCGTCTCTCAGCTTATAGGGCTTTTCGGCGGGCTTAGCATTGCGTACTTGGACATCGGTCAAAAGTTCAGCGGCCATAACGGGTAAACGAGTTCGGGTTTGAGGTTTTACCCAGATTTTTACCCGTCTTTTACCCGGATGTCAATGGATTAACAGGGACGGCCTCACATAAATTTTTAACGCAATTGATTGATTTGTCAAACTATTTACAGCTTCCCGGATAACTCCGGATTAGTATTTGGTGCCGACGGCGAGACTCGAACTCGCACAGCTTACGCCACTACCCCCTCAAGATAGCGTGTCTACCAATTCCACCACGTCGGCATGAAGTGGACACCCCTTTTGCGCCCACCCAGACTCCTGTTTACTACTTGGGTATTTCCCCCGCCTTGGATCCAACGGTCCCTTTATCACCGGCAGGTGCTTGCGGGGATGCAGGCACATTGGAAGGTATGGATGCAGGAGAAGGTATAGTTGAAGGCATGGATGCAGGGGTGGTTTGTGCAGGCACAACACGATGATCCATTACCCCCGCTGGCTTGCCTTGCTGTAACGAAAAATAGGTCAGCCCCATGCTGGTAATAAAGAAAGCGGTTGCCAGTACAGCCGTGGCCCGGGAGAGGAAATTGGCCGATCCTGTAGATCCAAACAGGCTACCCGAGGCGCCACTGCCAAACGCCGCCCCCATATCTGCGCCCTTGCCGTGTTGTAGCAACACCAAGCCGATCAATGTAGCTGCGACCAGCAGGTGAACGATCCAAACAAGTGATTCCATAATTATCCAACCTTAAGAAGCATTAGGCCGCAGCCATGCAGATGGCGACGAACTCATCCACCATCAGTGACGCGCCGCCAATCAATCCTCCATCAATGTCTG
Source organism: Thiobacillaceae bacterium (assembly GCA_049578545.1). Taxonomy (GTDB): domain Bacteria; phylum Pseudomonadota; class Gammaproteobacteria; order Burkholderiales; family Thiobacillaceae; genus DASQBT01. The sequence goes on along the minus strand of JBAUMF010000008.1, from coordinate 88,379 downwards.
GCTGGGCGAAAAGTTCGGCTGCATTCGCAGCCTTCACGCTGCCACCGTACTGGATGACCAGGTCAGCAGCGATATTGTTGTCCAAGCCCGCAATCTTGCTGCGAATAAACGCATGCACAGCCTGAGCCTGCTCAGGAGTGGCCGTCTTGCCTGTTCCGATTGCCCAAACAGGCTCGTACGCTACGACTGCCTTTGCCAGTGCTGCCACGCCTGCGGCACTAATAACAGCATCCAACTGACGGCTAACCACCTGCTCTGTCACATTCGTTTCGCGTTCCGCCAGGGTCTCCCCAACGCAAAGGATAGGGATCAATCCTGCCGCCTGCGCGGCAACAAACTTTGTGGCCACCATTCCATCTGTTTCAGCATAAAGGGCACGTCGCTCAGAGTGGCCCAAAATGACATAGGTGCAGCCAAAATCGAGCAGCATAGTGGCTGCAACCTCGCCCGTGAAAGCCCCTTTAGCATGTTCGGACATGTTTTGCGCGCCCCAGGCCATATTGCTGCCCGCAAGCATACCTTGCGCCTGAGCGAGATAAGGATAGGGCGGACACACGGCAAAGCCTGCACCAGATTTCCCACTTAACCCAGCTTTGACACCTGCCAGCAAGCCAGCATTTTCCGCCAGGCTACCGTGCATTTTCCAGTTGCCGGCAACCAGTTTACGCCTCATGAGCACACCTTGATAGACAAAAGTTCGAAATCTTAAGGACTTAGCCTGCTCCGGTCAACCCGTCGAGCGGCCTTTATGCGTAAAGCGATTGTCACATTACTGACATATTTGCTCATTAACATTCAGCCTGTTCACTGAAACCATTTACAGGGAGATTTTGTATGGATTTGAAGCGCGTGTTCACTGGTTTGATATCCGGCCTGGTTCTGGCCGCCGCACCCTTGGCCCAGGCGGGCAACATCACTGGCGCCGGGGCAACCTTCCCCTACCCCCTTTATGCCAAATGGGCTGAAGCCTATAAGAAGCAGACCGGCGTAGGAATGAACTATCAGTCCATCGGCTCCGGTGGCGGCATCAAACAGATCAAGGCCCGCACCGTCGATTTCGGCGCATCCGACATGCCACTGAAGCCCAACGATTTACAGGAAGCTGGTCTTACCCAGTTCCCCACCGTGATGGGCGGCGTTGTTCCGGTTTACAATCTGCCTGGCATCGACGCCGGGCAGATAAAGTTAACCCCTAAGGTCCTGGCTGACATTTTTCTCGACAAGATCAAGAAGTGGAATGACCCCGCCCTCGCGGAACTGAACCCCGGGGTAGCCCTGCCCGATCAAAGCATTTCCGTGGTGCATCGCTCCGATGGTTCGGGCACCACATTCATTTTCACCAATTACCTGTCCAAGGTCAGCCCCGAGTGGAAAGGCAAAGTGGGTGAAAACACCTCTGTCCAGTGGCCAACAGGTGTAGGCGGCAAGGGTAACGAAGGCGTCGCTCAATACGTCCAGCGCATCAAGGGCAGCATCGGCTACGTTGAATATGCCTATGCCCTGCAGAACAAGATGTCCTACGCGCTGCTGCAAAACAGAGAGGGCAATTTTGTCATCCCGGCCGAAGCCGCCTTCAAGTCTGCAGCCGCCAATGCCAAGTGGGACATGAACAAGGGGTTCTACGAGATCCTGACCAATGAGCCTGGCAAGGACAGCTGGCCCATCACGGGCGCGACCTTCATCCTGATGCACAAGTTCCAGCAGGATCCAGCGCAAGCAAGAGAAGTCCTGAAGTTCTTCAAGTGGGCTTATGAAAACGGTGACAAGATGGCAACAGATCTGGACTATATCCCCATGCCCGATGCTGTCGTCAAGATGATCAAGACCAGTTGGACCCAGAACCTGATGGATTCTTCCGCCAACCGCATCTGGAAGTAGTCTGCCTAAACTTTGTATAATTATGCTTCCGGCCGTGCATGCACGGCCGGAAGGCTGCTGAAAGGCGCTTTTAGCAACTATGGAACTTTCCACCAGCCTTCCTGCAAAACAAGCCGTCATGGCAGACAGACCCACTCCGGTTGATCCAAAGCGGCAGCAGTTCTTTGACCTGCTGTTCCGCAACGCCACCCGGCTTTTTGCCCTTCTGGTGTTGCTCCTGCTTGCGGGCATCATCGTGTCGCTGATCGTGGGCAGCATGCCCAGCATCAAGCAATTTGGATTCAAATTTCTTTTCAGCACTGATTGGAATCCGGTCACCGAAGAATTCGGCGCGCTGGTTCCCATTGTCGGCACGCTGGTGACTTCCTTTATCGCCCTGCTGATCGGGATTCCCGTCAGTTTCGGCATCGCCGTCTATCTGACTGAGCTATCGCCGCGCTGGCTCAAACGGCCTCTTGGCGTCGCGATCGAATTGCTCGCGGGTATTCCCAGCATCATCTATGGCATGTGGGGGCTGTTTATTTTCGCACCCTGGTTTGCCGACCATATCGAGCCCTGGATCAATGATCACGTGGGGAGCTTGCCTTTCATTGGCCCTTTCTTTCAAGGTCCGCCTTTGGGACTCGGCATGCTCACCGCCAGCCTGATCCTTGCAATCATGGTCATCCCCTTCATTGCATCTGTGATGCGCGATGTGTTTGACATTGTCCCGCCCATGCTGAAGGAATCCGCTTACGGTGTGGGGGCGACGACCTGGGAGGTAGTCAGCAACATTGTGCTGCCCTATACGCGCGTTGGCGTGATCGGCGGCGTCATGCTGGGACTTGGCCGCGCCCTGGGCGAGACCATGGCGGTCACCTTTGTAATCGGCAATGCCCATGAACTCAGCAAATCCCTGCTCATGCCCGGCAACAGCATCGCTTCCGCGCTGGCCAACGAGTTCACCGAGGCGGTGGGCAAACTCTATACTTCCGCACTGATCGAATTGGGGCTGATCCTGTTCTTCATCACCTTTGTTGTACTGTCCCTGTCCAAGCTGCTGTTGCTGCAAATGGCCAAGAAGGAGGGCAAAGGCACGTGAACCCGCTGTACCTCAAGCGCCGTTTCATCAACGCCTTCAACCTGACGATGTCGCTGGGTGCGATGGCATTTGGTTTGTTCTGGCTGGGCTGGATTCTGATCACTTTGTTCAAGGCCGGAATCGGCGGCATCAATCCGGCGGTGTTCTCCCAGATGACCCCGCCGCCCGGCAGCAGTGGCGGCCTATTCAATGCCATCGCCGGCAGCCTGGTGATGACTGCCCTGGGGACCCTGATCGGTACCCCGATCGGCATCATGGCCGGGATCTATCTGGCGGAATATGGAAGTCGCGGGTGGCTTGCACCGGTTACCCGCTTCATCAATGACATCCTGCTCTCAGCACCCTCCATCGTCATCGGCCTCTTCATCTATGCCCTGTATGTCATCCAGGTTGGACATTTTTCCGGCTGGGCCGGCGCGCTGGCATTGTCGCTGCTCGTAATTCCGGTTGTCGTTCGTACGACCGAAAACATGCTTAAACTGGTTCCCGACACCCTGCGCGAAGCGGCTGCTGCGCTGGGCGCTCCACAGTGGACTATCATTTTGCGGGTCACCCTGCGCGCCTCACGCGCCGGGGTAATCACCGGGATCCTGCTTGCAGTTGCCCGGATCAGCGGCGAAACCGCACCCTTGCTGTTTACTGCACTGAACAATCAATTCTTCAGCACTAACATGAACGCACCCATGGCCAACCTTCCGGTGGTGATTTTTCAGTTTGCCATGAGCCCATATGAAGACTGGCAGAAGCTGGCCTGGGCCGGTGCCTTGCTGATTACCATGGCGGTGCTGGGCCTGAACATCCTGGCCCGGGTGTTGTTTCGCCAGAAGACATCGCTGCAATAACCTGAAATTGACATGACACCTAATACCGCAAAGATCAGTGCCCGTAATTTCAATTTCTATTACGGGAAATTTCATGCATTGAAGGACGTCAATCTGGATATTCCGGAGAAGCAGGTCACTGCTTTTATCGGCCCTTCCGGCTGCGGAAAGTCTACATTGCTGCGCACGCTCAATCGGATGTATGACCTCTATCCGGGGCAGACAGCTCAAGGCGAACTGCTGCTTGACGGCAAGAATGTTCTCGACAAGAGCATGGACATAAATCTGCTGCGTGCACGGGTGGGCATGGTCTTTCAGAAACCGACCCCGTTCCCCATGTCGATCTATAACAACATCTCCTTCGGCGTTAAGCTCTATCAACGCCTTTCACGCTCTGAAATGGATGACCGGGTGGAATGGGCGCTCAGGAAGGCTGCGCTTTGGGACGAGGTCAAGGACATCCTTGGACAAAGCGGCCTGTCGTTGTCCGGCGGCCAGCAGCAGCGTCTGTGCATTGCCCGCAGTGTCGCGGTCAAGCCCGAGGTGGTGCTGCTGGACGAGCCGACCTCGGCACTTGACCCGATCTCGACAGCGAAGATCGAGGAACTGGTTTACGAACTCAAATCCGAATACACCATTGTGATCGTGACTCACAACATGCAACAGGCCGCGCGGGTTTCTGATCTTACGGCCTATATGTATCTCGGCGAGCTCGTCGAAGTCGGCAAGACGGACATGATTTTCACCAACCCCAAGCAGAAGGCCACGGAAGATTACATCACAGGAAAGTTTGGCTGATCGAAGATGACATTTTTATTACAATTAGGGGGCCGGATATCCGGCCCCCTATTGTTTTGGAATGCTCATGAAACTCGGATTGCTAATTGCGACAGTGGGACTGGCCGTAACCGCATGTTCCCAAAACCCTGAGCTGACTGGTGCTGGCTCCACATTTGCTTATCCTGTTCTTGCCAAATGGGCCGACGCCTACAGGAAGGAAGCCGGCACCGGCCTGAACTACCAGTCCATCGGATCGGGAGGTGGCATCAAGCAAATCGAAATTAAAACTGTCGATTTCGGTGCAACGGATGCCCCACTCTCTCCAGAACAACTGACTGAATCCAATCTGGTTCAGTTCCCGGTGATCATGGGTGGCGTCGTTCCTGTAATCAATCTTCCTGGTCTCAAGCCGGCTCAAGTCAAACTCAGCGCCAGTCTGTTAGCCGATCTGTTCATGGGAAGAATCCGGAAATGGAACGACCCACGCATCGTCAGCCTCAACCCTGACATCCAGTTGCCTGAGCAGGCTGTCTCAGTGGTTCATCGTGCTGATGGCTCGGGTACAACATTCATCTTCACCAACTATCTTTCCAAAGCGAGTCCTGAATGGAAGGCATCAGTCGGTGAGGGGACTGCAGTGAAATGGCCGGCGGGCTCCGGCGGCAAGGGGAATGAAGGTGTAGCCGCTTACGTGCAACGCATCAAGGGGAGTATCGGTTACGTTGAATATGCCTATGCCCTGCAGAACAAAATGTCCTTTACCCAGCTGCAAAACAGGGATGGACAGTTTGTCTCTCCCGGACGCGACAGTTTCACCTCTGCCGCTGCCAACGCAAACTGGGACAAAAACAAAGGCTTCTATGAAATCCTGACTGATGAACCCGGCAAGGACAGCTGGCCAATTACCGGTGCAACCTTCATTCTGATGCAAAAGCAGGCCAAGGATGCAGGCAGAAACAATGCCGTGCTCAAATTCATCAATTGGGCGTATAAGAATGGTGGGGCCGCAGCCCTTGAGCTGGATTACATTCCCATGCCGGAGAATGTCGTCAAACTGATCCAGGCAAGCTGGGAAGAACAGCTGCAGATCAAAATGTAACTGCTCCGAAAACCGCGACCGCTCCACATAAAGAAGCGGTCTAACCGGGCTTCCTTTTGCCAATGGAGCTCATCAAGCAGCGGCAGCAACCTTCACCGACTCTGCAATATGCTCTGCCCACTTGCGGGCCTGAGACTCGGACGCAGATTCAACCATCACCCGAACCAGCGGCTCGGTACCGGACGGCCGCAATACAATGCGGCCTGCGTTGCCCATCTCGGCCTTCGCCTTCTCCTCGGCTTCCCTTACAGATGACGCAGTAGCCAGATCGATTCGTTTCGCAATCGGGACGTTGATCATGACCTGGGGATACAGCACCAGGTCATGCGTATACTCGGCCAGGCTGGCGCCGCTGTCCCGCAGTGCATGAAGGACCTGAAGCGCAGATATGATTCCGTCACCCGTCGTATGTTTGTCCAGACAAAGAATATGACCCGACGTCTCTCCGCCCAGCTGCCAGCCATTTTGTTGCAATAGCTCAAGTACATAACGATCACCGACCCTTGCACGGGCAAACGGGATTTGCATCCGATCCAGCGCAAGTTCCATGCCCAGATTCGTCATCAGGGTGCCGACTACCCCCCCTTTCATATACCCTGTCTGAGTCCGATGACGCGCGATTGCGTAAACCAGTTGGTCGCCGTCAAAAATACGCCCGTCACGATCCGCCATCATCAGCCGATCGCCGTCTCCATCGAGAGAAATGCCAAAATCTGCTCGATGTTGGATGACCGCGGCCGTGAGCGATCCTGTATGCGTGGCCCCGCACTCCAGATTGATGTTGAAGCCATTGGGTGACACCCCCACGGTAATGACCTCGGCCCCCAGTTCATGCAGCACATGGGGTGCAACGTGATATGTGGCGCCGTGGGCACAATCGACCACAATCCTCAAGCCGCGGAGATCCTTGTCAAAAGGAAATGTGCTTTTGCAGAACTCGATGTAACGTGCCGCCGCATCTTCAATTCTCCATGCACGGCCAAGTTGGCGCGGAGGCACTGTATCCAAGGGATGTTCAAGCAGCGCCTCAATTGCCTGTTCGGTATCATCCGGCAGTTTCTGCCCACTGGCCGAGAAGAACTTGATGCCATTATCCTCGAATGGATTATGCGAAGCTGAAATCACCACCCCCGCCTGTAACCGCAGCGCCCTAGTCAGATAAGCCACCGCGGGTGTAGGGAGGGGGCCAGTAAGCTGCACATTCACCCCTGCCGCCATCAGGCCTGCCTGTAAGGCGGTTTCGAGCATGTAGCCAGAAATGCGGGTGTCTTTGCCAATCAGCACAGTGGGGTTTTCTTCAGCGGACAGGCCGTTGCGATCACTTGCGAGCACCTTGCCCGCCGCATAGCCCAGATGCATGACAAATTCAGGGGTTATTGGCGCCTTGCCAACCCTGCCCCGAACGCCATCAGTACCGAAATATTTACGTGCCAAGTTAGCTTTCTCCTTCAACTGCATTCCAGACAGATAGTGCATCTTTCATGGCTGCCACATCATGAACTCTCAGCATGGACGCCCCCTTGGCGACTGCCAGAAGATGGGCAGAGATGCCGGCAAATTCCCTTTGATCAACCTTACGGCCGGTCAGCTCGCCCAGCATGGACTTGCGCGACATTCCCACCAGCACCGGAACGCCGAAGTCCTGCAATGTATCAAGATGCCGCAGCAAGGCAAGATTGTGCTCAAGGCTCTTGCCAAAACCAAATCCGGGGTCAATCACCATTCTTTCGCGCGCCAGACCTGCGTTCTCGCATTGCTGAATGCGACTGGCCAGAAACATTTTGACTTCACTAACCACGTCGCCATATACCGGATGCTCCTGCATGGATTGTGGATTGCCCTGCATATGCATCAGGCAAACTGCCGCGCTCCTACTGGCGACAACTTCCAGTGCGCCGGGCGTCCGGAGTGCCTCAACATCGTTAATCATCGCTGCACCGGCTTCGATGGCGGCTTTCATGATGCCAGATTTTCGGGTGTCGACGGATACCGGAATATCCGCTGCCACCAATGACTTCAATAGCGGATAAATCCGGCGCCATTCCTCATCCTCGTCAACAGGTGCAGCACCAGGTCGAGTCGACTCACCGCCAATATCCAGAATATCGGCGCCCTGAGCATACAAATTGAGGGCATGATCGATCGCAATCTCGGGGATAGCGAGCTTTCCGCCATCCGAAAAGGAATCCGGCGTGAGATTGATCACGCCCATGATCAGGGGACGTGACAAATCAAGACGGTATTTACCTGCGTAAAGAACTGGCATGTGCAAGAAAAGTGACAAGGGCCCCGAAGGACCCTTGTTTATGCCTCTTGGGCTGGCTGCGTGGTGGGCGCAGGCGCGGACGGTTTGTCGCCCCCACCAGGGGCCGCAGGGGGCGTTGCAGTAGGCTTCGGCGACCGCGGAGGAATGCCGGCCATGATGTCATTGATTTGTTCTGCATCAATGGTCTCCCACTCAAGCAGCGCCTTGGTCATGGCTTCGATCTTGTCGCGATTATCTTCGATGATTTTGCGCGCGCGTGCATACTGCTCATCGATGATGCCACGGATTTCCTGATCGACTTTTTGCATGGTGGCTTCAGACACGCTCTTGTGCGTCGTGACCGAGCGTCCCAGAAACACCTCGCCCTCTTCCTCGCCATACACCATGGTGCCAAGGCTATCCGACATGCCCCACTGGGTCACCATACGACGCGCCAGTTCTGTCGCGCGCTGGAAATCGTTCGAGGCGCCCGTGGTCATCTGATGCATGAACAATTCTTCCGCAATTCGTCCGCCGAACAATACAGCGATTGTGGACAGGATCCGTTCCTTGTCCATGCTGTAACGGTCCTCGGTCGGCAACTGCATGGTCACGCCCAGTGCACGGCCACGCGGAATAATGGTGACCTTGTGCACGGGGTCGGTCTTGGGCAGCACTTTCGCCACCACGGCATGGCCGGATTCATGATACGCGGTGTTCTTGCGTTCCTCTTCCGGCATAACAAGGGACCGGCGCTCCGCGCCCATGACGATCTTGTCCTTGGCGCGTTCGAAATCCTCCATATCAACAAGTCGCTTGTTGCTGCGGGCAGCAAACAGCGCTGCTTCGTTCACCAGATTGGCTAGATCAGCGCCCGAAAAGCCGGGAGTTCCACGTGCAATGATGTCTGCCTTGACGTCGGTGGATATCGGCACCTTACGCATGTGCACCATGAGTATCTGCTCACGACCGCGAATATCCGGCAGGGGCACCACAACCTGACGATCGAAGCGGCCCGGCCGCATCAGCGCCGGATCAAGCACGTCCGGACGGTTGGTTGCGGCGATCACAATCACACCAGCCGTCCCTTCAAAACCATCCATTTCCACCAGCAGCTGGTTCAGGGTCTGTTCGCGTTCGTCGTTGCCGCCGCCCAGTCCTGCACCACGTTGGCGTCCCACGGCATCAATTTCATCGATGAAGATGATGCAGGGCGCAGACTTCTTTGCCTGTTCGAACATGTCGCGGACGCGGGCAGCGCCCACGCCGACAAACATTTCAACGAAATCGGAACCGGAAATCGAGAAAAACGGTACCTTGGCTTCACCTGCAATGGCCCTGGCCAGGAGGGTTTTGCCCGTACCAGGGCTGCCCACCATCAGCACGCCGCGCGGAATTCGGCCGCCCAGTTTCTGGAATTTGGTTGGGTCCTTGAGAAAGTCAACCAGTTCCGATACCTCTTCCTTGGCTTCATCGCAACCAGCCACATCGGCAAAAGTCACCTGGTTATTGGCCTCGTCAAGCATGCGCGCCCGGCTCTTCCCGAACGAGAAAGCGCCGCCACGTCCTCCCCCCTGCATCTGGCGCATGAAGAAGACCCACACGCCTATCAACAGAAGCATTGGAAACCATGAGATGAAAATACTCATCAGCATGGAAGGCTGTTCTTCGGGCTTGGCTTCTACCGAGACATTGTTCTTCAACAAGTCCGACACCAACCAGGGATCGTTCGGCGCATAGCTGGTAAAAGGTCGGCTATCATTGCGCAGGCCCTTGATTACATTCCCTTCAATGGTCACCTTGGCAATTTCGCCATTCTTCACTTCATCCATGAATTGGGAATAGGGCACCTGACCCTGGCTGGCCTGATGCATGCCCAACTGGTTGAACACCGTCATCAGCACCACAGCAATGATGACCCAGATGGCGATGTTCTTGACTAAATTGTTCACATTTGCTCCTTAACCTTGGGCTTGTCACCCATTTAGACTCATTCTAAGCCCGCTTGGTCTACTTGACTAGGCCAGATTTCTGGCCACCAAAAAATTTTCTCGGCTTTCATCCCGAGACGCATCCGGCTTGCGGACAGCCACTTGGCGAAAAGACGCATTCACCCGGCGCAAATAATCCTCAAATCCTGAACCCTGGAACACTTTGACGACAAACGCGCCTTCAGGTTTCAGCCAATTCACGGCAAATTCAAGCGCCAGATCGGCAAGAGCATAATGCCTGGCCTGATCCACTGACGCCACCCCTGAGAAGTTGGGGGCCATATCGCTTAATACAAGATCTACTTTTTGTCCCCGGAGCGCAGATTCGACCTGTCTAAGTCCATCATCACTGGAAAAATCACCTTGTATTAACGTGACCCCGTCTACAGGCGCCACTTCCAGCAGATCGATCCCGATTATCCTGCCCTTGCTGCCGACTTTCTTTGCGGCTGCCTGACACCATCCCCCAGGCGCAGCCCCCAGATCAACCACCATCATGCCTGGCTTCAGAAAGTGGTCCTTTTCATCCAGTCCCAGCAACTTGTACGCCGCACGAGAACGAAAGCCCTCCTGCTGAGCCCGTTTGACGTAAGGATCATGCACATGACGGTCCAGCCACCACGGTTTGCTCGTCTTAGAACGTTTCATCGGCTAAAATGCGCGGCTCTTTGAGCCATAATCGCGAAAATGAAGCGCCATGACTAAACTTACCGCAGCCCAGCGCCAGTACCTGAAAGGATTGGCCCACCCCAAACAACCTGTGGTCATGATTGGCGACAAGGGATTAACCGGAGCGGTATTGAAGGAAATCGACCAGGCCCTGTCCGTCCATGAACTGATCAAGATCAAGGCGGCGACGGACCAGAGGGGCACCCGAGAAGCCTGGCTTAATGAAGTCTGCACTACCCTCTCTGCTGCACCTGTGCAGCAGATCGGCAAGATTCTTGTCATTTATCGGCCGGCTGAAAAGGCGGGCATCAACCTACCGAGCTAGACCCTGCCGCCATATCAGCCATGCGCCTAGAAGACTTTCCATCAAGTAAATAACGCTGGATACCCCATGCCAGGCAGCAAACCGGCTCTTGAACGCACTCTCCATGACCGCTCTTGGCAAAGCCTGCTCCTTGAGTGCCTGCATGATAGGCTGAATCCCGAAATGCTGACCAAGAGTCAGGAGCAACATTATCAGCACAATCCAGAAAAAGCTTTGCTTCAAGGCCTGCAAGCCGTCCCGACCCAGACGGAAAACCAACAGGTAAAGTCCGGCGGCGATGCCAACCCAGGCGATCCATTTGAACAGGGCGCCGGCAAGATTACCGGCAAGTTGATGGTTATCGGGCAGATTCGAAAACAGGGTGGGCGCAGCGATGTAGCCAATCGCCCACATGCCGCCCACCCAAAACACCAGCAACAGTGAAGCGAGACCATTTGCGATGCGCTTCATTATTCGTACCGCACATCCAGCACCTCATACTGGCGCACTCCACCGGGGGCCTGCACATCGGCCATGTCGCCCGCATGCTTCCCGATCAGGGCACGCGCGATAGGGGAGGAGACTGAAATTTTTCCAAGTTTGATATCGGCTTCATCATCGCCCACGATCTGGTAAGTAACCGTATCTCCCGAATCCATATCTTCCAACTCCACGGTGGCACCGAATACAACCCGACCTTCTGCATCAAGTTCTGCCGGGTTGATGATTTGTGCGTGGGAAAGCTTGCCTTCGATTTCCTTGATACGGCCTTCGATGAATCCCTGCTGCTCCTTGGCTGCATCGTATTCGGCATTTTCAGACAAGTCACCCTGCGCACGTGCTTCAGCAATTGCGTTAATGACATTGGGCCGCTCTATCGTCTTCAGCCGGTGAAGCTCATGGCGGAGCGATTCAGCTCCTCTAACGGTCAAGGGAATCTTATTCATTGCGGTTTACCTCCTGTGCAATGAGTCAATGCAAGGTTTGGTGCAGTTCCTGCAGGCCGTAGACCTGCAATTCCTGGCCATGCTGCATACCGAGGCAGGCAGCTTTGGCTCCAGCAAGAGTCGTAAAATAAGTTACTCGCCGCGCGAGCGCTTCGGATCGGATTGAGAATGAATCCTTGACTGCACGTTTATCATCCACAACGTTTACAATCAAGCTTACCTCACCATTCTTGATCATATCCACAATGTGGGGACGCCCCTCAGCCACCTTGTTAACGAGGGTCACCGGAATGCCCGCATCAATGATGGCCTGTCCGGTGCCACGCGTCGCCAGAATGGAAAAACCCAGATTTACGAGGCTGCGAGCCACACTGATCGCGCCAGGACGGTCGACCTGGCGAACACTGATAAATGCCCGTCCGCTCTTTGGCAGAACTTCGCCTGAGGCCAGCTGGGCTTTGACGAACGCTTCCCCAAAACTCCGGCCGACACCCATCACTTCGCCTGTGGATTTCATTTCCGGACCCAGCAGTGAATCAACACCGGGGAATTTACGGAATGGGAACACGGCTTCCTTCACCGAATAATAAGGGGGAATAATCTCTTTCGTCACGCCCTGGCTTTGCAAACTCCGGCCTGCCATGCACCGTGCTGCAACTTTGGCAAGCGGTACGCCGATCGCCTTGGATACAAATGGCACGGTGCGCGATGCGCGTGGATTCACTTCAAGCACGTAAGTCGTGTCACCCTGGACGGCGAACTGAACGTTCATCAGACCCACTACGCCCAGCGCCTTGGCCATGGACTCAGTCTGGTGTCGCAGTTCATCCTGCAGTTCTTTGGACAAACTGTAAGGAGGCAAAGAGCAGGCCGAATCGCCTGAGTGAACACCGGCCTGTTCGATGTGTTCCATTATGCCGCCGATCAGCACATCCTTGCCATCGGACAGGGCATCGACATCTACCTCAATCGCGTCGTTGAGGAAACGATCGAGCAAAACGGGTGAATCATTTGAAACCTTGACCGCCTCGGTCATGTAACGACGCAGATCCTCCTCTTCACGCACAATTTCCATGGCCCGTCCGCCCAGCACATAGGATGGACGAACCACCAGCGGATAGCCGATTTCCGCGGCCAGTCGGAGCGCTTCCTCCGGGTTGCGTGCAGTGCGGTTGGGAGGCTGCCTAAGCTTCAACTCGTTGAGCAACTGCTGGAAGCGTTCACGGTCCTCGGCACGGTCGATTGCGTCCGGTGAAGTGCCGATGATGGGCACGCCGCTTCTTTCCAGGTCACGCGCCAGTTTTAGTGGCGTCTGCCCACCATACTGGACGATCACACCGAAGGGCTTTTCCACCCGCACGATCTCCAGAACATCTTCCAGAGTCAATGGCTCAAAATAGAGCCGGTCCGACGTATCGTAGTCAGTGGATACGGTTTCCGGGTTGCAGTTGACCATGATGGTTTCATAACCATCTTCCTTCATGGCAAACGCAGCATGGACGCAGCAGTAATCAAATTCAATGCCTTGGCCGATCCGGTTTGGACCGCCGCCCAGCACCATGATCTTCTTTCGCTCAGTTGGCCTGGATTCGCACTCCTCTTCATAGGTCGAGTACATATAGGCGGTTTGAGTGGAAAACTCCGCGGCACAGGTATCAACCCTTTTGAAGACGGCGTGGACCCCCAGCTCATTGCGTTTTGCCCGGACCGAATGTTGATCAGTGCCCAGCAGTCGAGCCAGCCTGCGATCGGAAAATCCCCTGCGTTTCAAGCGCCACAGCTCATCCCTGCCCAGTTCAGCCAGCCTGCGTGAACGCAATTCGTTTTCGATCTCCACCAGTTCCTGGATTTGAGCCAGGAACCAAGGATCGATCCCGCTCTGCCGGTGAATGTCTTCAAAACTCATGCCGATGCGGAATGCATCGGCCACGTACCATATTCGTTCCGGTCCCGGATTACCCAGTTCAGCTTCAATTTCATCCTGATTTGCGGTTTTTTCGTCAAAACCGTCCACACCGACCTCAAGTCCGCGCAAAGCCTTTTGCATCGACTCCTGAAAGGTGCGGCCAATAGCCATCACTTCGCCCACAGATTTCATCTGCGTCGTCAGTCGATCATTTGCCTGAGGAAACTTCTCGAACGCAAATCGCGGAATCTTGGTCACCACGTAATCGATCGAGGGTTCAAAGGAAGCCGGAGTCGCGCCGCCGGTGATGTCGTTTTTGAGTTCGTCAAGCGTGTAGCCGACTGCCAGTTTCGCGGCAATTTTGGCAATAGGAAAACCGGTAGCCTTGGAAGCCAGCGCAGAGGAACGCGATACTCGCGGGTTCATCTCAATCACGACCATGCGGCCATCATCTGGATTAATGGAAAACTGCACATTTGATCCGCCCGTATCCACGCCAATCTCGCGTAACACAGCCAGAGACGCGTCGCGCATGATCTGGTATTCCTTGTCCGTAAGGGTCTGAGTCGGTGCTACAGTAATCGAATCGCCAGTATGAACACCCATGGGATCCAGGTTTTCGATCGAGCAGACGATGATGCAGTTGTCCTTGCGGTCCCGCACCACTTCCATCTCATATTCTTTCCAGCCAATCAGTGATTCTTCAATCAGGAGTTCACGGGTTGGCGATGCCTCCAGTCCGCGTTCGCAAATCTCGATGAATTCCTGCTTGTTGTAGGCAATACCGCCACCGCTGCCACCCATGGTGAAGCTGGGGCGGATAATGACCGGGAAACCGATGCCAGCTTGCACCTGCAAGGCTTCTTCCATGCTGTGCGCAATGGCCGAGCGAGCGGAACCAAGGCCAATCTTGGTCATCGCCGCTTTAAACTTTTCCCTGTCCTCGGCCTTGTCAATCGCTTCGCGCGTCGCGCCAATCATCTCTACGCCATATGTTTCCAGCACCCTATGCTTGGCAAGGTCGAGCGCGCAGTTGAGAGCAGTCTGGCCACCCATGGTAGGGAGCAGCGCATCAGGGCGCTCCTTCTCGATGATTTTTTCCACCACCTGCCAGGTGATCGGCTCAATGTAGGTGACATCCGCCATGTTGGGATCGGTCATGATCGTGGCGGGATTGGAGTTGACCAGAATGACCTTGTAGCCTTCTTCCTTCAAGGCCTTGCAAGCCTGTGCACCAGAATAGTCAAATTCGCAGGCCTGGCCGATGATGATAGGGCCGGCGCCAATTATAAGAATGCTGTGTATGTCCGTTCTCTTGGGCATATCAACGGTGCTTATGTTCCATCAGCGACACAAAGCGGTCGAACAAATAACTCACATCATGGGGCCCAGGACTTGCTTCAGGATGGCCTTGGAACGAGAAAGCCGGCGTATCGGTGCGTGCAATACCTTGCAGACTGCCATCGAACAGGGAAACATGGGTGGCCTTGACATTGGAAGGCAGGGTTGCGGCGTCCACGGCAAAGCCATGGTTCTGGCTGGTAATGGCCACTCGACCCGATTCAAGGTCTTTGACCGGATGATTTGCTCCATGATGCCCAAATTTCATCTTGATGGTTTTGGCGCCCGATGCCAGTGCCAACAACTGGTGCCCCAGGCAGATGCCAAATGTGGGCACTCTGGCCGCAACAATTTCCTGAATCGCCGATATGGCGTAATCGCAAGGCTCCGGGTCACCCGGGCCATTGGATAGGAACACGCCATCCGGATTCAGACCGAGCACTTCCTTCGCCGTGGTTTTCGCCGGCACTATAGTCAGCCCGCATGCGCGAGATGCAAGCATGCGCAAGATATTTCGTTTGACGCCAAAGTCATAAGCCACCACGTGATATCGGTTCTGCGACCGCGGTTCATACCCCAACCCCAACTTCCACTCGCCCTCATCCCACGAATGGGACGTCCTGCAGGTCACCACCTTTGCCAAATCCATCCCTGTCAGGCCGGGGAAAGCGTGGGCTTTTTCCAATGCCTCTGTTTCGTCAACCTCGCCCACCATGACGCAACCGCCCTGAGCGCCCTTTTCCCGCAGAATTCGGGTAAGGCGACGGGTATCGATATCAGCAATCGCCACCACGCCCTGAATTTTAAGGTAATCAGTCAACGACCCTGTGGCACGGAAATTGGAATATAGCCTGGGTACATCGCGCACCACCAAACCTGCAGCGTGGACAGTTTCCGCTTCCACATCCTCAGCGTTGATGCCGTAATTGCCAATATGCGGGTAAGTGAGGGTGACAATCTGACGCGAATACGATGGATCGGAAAGAATTTCCTGGTACCCGGTTAGTGCAGTATTGAACACCACCTCGCCGACCGAAACCCCGTCAGCGCCAATGGAAATACCGCGAAACACCGAGCCGTCGGCAAGCGCAAGTAGGGCAGGCTGGGCCTTGGGCACAGAAAACTCCGAAATTGCAGGGTAGCTAAAGATTAGGCGGGTGCAGACTTGCGTCTGGCCCGCCCGAATTGAGTGTGAATTATATCTCGACTGGTACTCTGGGGCAACGCTGACAGACTCTGGATGGGATGGTCTGTGGGCGCGAATCAGTCGGCCACAAGATGATCCAGTCCACCATCCATGTGCAGTTCGGTCAGTTCGGTAAATCCACCGATGCATTTTCCGTCTACGATGATTTGCGGCACGGTGCGTGCGCCATTGGTGGCAATGGAAAATTCCTTCAACGCGTCCCGGTCGAGGTCAATTCGGACTTCATCGTAGGCAACGCCGCGTTTGTCAAGGAAAGCCTTGGCTTTGACACAGACGGGGCAAGTGCCGGTGCTGTATACCTTTACGTGATTCATTGAATCTTCCCGCTATTTGAGTCCGAGCACGTCACGCATGTCAAACAGTCCCGGCCCCTTGCCATGCAGCCATTTGGCCGCCCGCAAGGCACCTTGTGCAAATGTGCCCCGGCTGCTGGCCTTGTGGGCCAATTCAACGCGTTCACCGACGCCGGCAAAAAGCAGGGTGTGGTCGCCAACGATGTCGCCACCGCGCACTGTGGCGAATCCGATTGTGTCGGGCTTACGCTCGCCAATAACACCTTCGCGTCCGTATACCGCACACGTTTTGAGGTCGCGCCCCAAGGCACCCGCCACGACCTGACCGATTCCAAGTGCTGTTCCTGAAGGTGCATCGACTTTATGCCGATGATGGGCCTCAATGATTTCAATGTCGTAGCCTTCATTCAGCACGCGTGCAGCAGTTTCAGCCAGTTTCAACAGCAAGTTTATGCCCACGCTGAAGTTGGGCGCGAACACGATCCCAATGTCTCTTGCCGCATTCTCGATGGCATGTTTGCCTGCTGCATCGAAGCCGGTCGTGCCAATAATCATGTTTGTCCTTGCCCTGTGGCAAGCGTCGAGATATGACAACGTTGCTTCCGGCCGGGTGAAATCAATCAACACCTCTGCCCCAGCGAGCGCGTCATTGGCCTGGTCGGTAATCTTCACGCCGGTCTGGGCACCGCTGTAAATGCCGGCATCCAGGCCAATTGCATTGGTGCCGGCGCGGTCCAATGCTCCATGCAGGCTGCAACCAGAATCTGCTGCTATGGCCTCCAGCAATGCCTTGCCCATGCGTCCAGAAACACCCGCTATGACAGTCTTCAGCGCACTCATTTCTTTATGATGTTGAGTACCGACATTACACGCTCCTCAAGGATCAGCCAGCGGCCGTCCTGCAAGCCCATCAGCAGTTGCTTGATCACGGCATCATGGAAGGTGTCTGAGCGGTAATACTGATTAAACGTAACAAGCGCTTGTCCTGCTTTGGGAAACTCAACGACTGGCGATTCAACCTGCACTTCAATATTCTTGGAAAGATTCAGCAGCATCTTGCGGCGCTTCTTCCATTCAGCCCTGGTAAAGCCACCGCCAGGCTTGAAATCATCCGAGTACGCAGCCAGATAACCTTGCTCATCCCGGGCTGACCAGGCCTTCGCCCAGTTCTGAACGGCTGCCAATACCGGTGATTCGATGTCTGAAGTTCCCTTTGACTCGGGGAAAGTCGGCACGACATCCGGCTTGACGGCATCAGCATCAGTGTCTTGCTGCAAGGCGACCGGCTGCGGAGGCGTGCTATCCGCTTTGACGACAGTGGTCTTCTTTTCAACTGTTTCCAGCGCAGGAACAACAGAAGTCTTGACCGTTGCCAGCCCTGTACCGAGAGTGTTTGTGGACGTTGTGGCTGGAGGCGCAGGCACCGCTGCGACAGGCGCAGGCTGAGGTTCAGATTCCTTCACTTGTGCAGCAACCTTCGGCTGAAGCTGAGCTTGCTGCACGGAGTTGTCCAAAGTCGCCGGCTGCTCAGCTTCGGCCTTGGTGACCGGCTCTGGCTGGACCGGAGCCAGGGATTGAGGTTCTGAAACCGACGGGGGCTTGAGAGCAACAACTTCGGCCTTGGGCGTGGTCTGATCAAACCCTTCCGTTTCAATGCGGCTCAATGCATCCCGCTCAAAAAACACCGTAAGCCGTTTTTGTGCGGTCAGCTTGCCGGCGGTTCGGTAGTTGTAAACGTAGTCCCAACGATTGTCGCGAAAAGGGTCAACGACTAGCGGCGTGCCGAGCAAGAACCTCACCTGTGAGCGGGTCAGGCCGGGTTTCAGTTTGCTCACGGTTTCCTGATCGATGACATTGCCTTGCTGTACATCTATCTTGTGAGGGGATATCGGCAACTGCGTGGTCGAGCAGGCTGCCAGCAGCAGCAAAGAAGGAAAAACAAGCAGGGGCCGCATTTTGTTCAGGACGTGTGTGTCGAAAAGCGTTATGATAACTGAGTTTCTTTCTCAATTCGGAGCCGCTGACGTGAGTACTCCCAGCGACCTGAAGAACATCGGGTTAAAAGCTACCCTTCCACGCCTGAAAATACTGGATATTTTCGAGCACAGCGAAAAACGTCACATGACCGCCGAAGAGGTCTATCGACTGCTTGCGGACGACGGCCACGATATCGGTCTGGCGACGGTTTATCGAGTATTAACCCAGTTCGAGCAGGCCGGTTTGCTGATACGCCATCATTTCGATTCAGACAAGGCTGTATTCGAGCTGAATCAGGGAACACACCACGATCACCTGGTGTGCTTGCAATGTGGGCGGGTGGAAGAGTTCATGGATGCGGAAATCGAGAAACGCCAAAACAAGATTGCTGAACAGCGCGGATTTTCCATCCATGATCATTCGCTGCAAATTTACGCGGACTGCACCAAGAATCCCTGTCCACATCGCGCCAAAAAGTAATTTCCGGTTTACCGGACCGTGGAAAGTTCCAGAATTTCCTGCGCATGCTTGCGCGTTGTCGTGGTGATTTCCTGTCCTCCCAGCATGCGGGCGATTTCCTCAACCCTGCCGCGGTCGTCTAGCTGGCGAATATCACTGATCATCTGGCCGTTTACGACACCCTTGTTGACCTGAAGATGCTGATCTCCCCATGCTGCAACCTGTGGCAAATGGGTTATCACCAATACCTGCTTTGATTTGCCCAACTGCGCCAGACGTCTGCCCACTGCCTCGGCCACCGCACCGCCGATGCCCACATCGACTTCATCGAGGATCAGCGTCGGCACGCCTGCCTGTCCCAACATGACAGTCTGGACAGCAAGGCTGATCCGAGACAGTTCCCCGCCAGAGGCCACCTTATCCAAAGGACCCGCTGCCAGGCCGCTGTGGGTGGAAACATAGAACCCGACTTCCTCCATGCCCGTTGCCTTGGGTTCTTCCAGTGCTTGCAAGCGTACTTCGAAACGCGCATCTGACAAGGCCAGTTCAGTTAATGCGCTATTTACAGTGCGGGCCAGATCCTTGCCGGCCTGCTTGCGTAATCGGCCGAGTTGGGCAGCCAGATCCTTGTACTTGTTCGCGGCCGATTCCTCTGCACGCCTCAAGGCATCGACGTCGTCTGCCTGATTCAGCGCATTCAATCTAGACTGCATATCCCGAATCAGTTCAACCAGCTGTTCTGGCGGCAAACGATGCTTGCGCGAAAGTCGATGGACATCCCCCATGCGTCGGTCCAGCTCAGCCAGGCGTTCCGGATCGAGGCTCAACCGATCGGCATAACGACGCAATTCGTGATGAGCCTCAACCAACTGCGCATGACTTGAGGCGATCAATCCACCGATCGAAACCAGGCCTGCATCGTATTCAGCCAGTTCACTCATTCGACGTTGCAAAATGGCCAAACGGGAAAGCAAGGGATCCTCGCCTTCGTCCAGTGCAACCAATGTTTGGGCGCAGCCCTCCATCAGTGCCGTGCTGTGCGACATTCGACCATGTTCGGCCTGAATATCACTCCAGGCTTCAATATCAGCCTTTGCGGGCAGCAGATCGGCCAAGGCCGCCGCCAATGCTTCGCGCTCCATGGCGCGCTCACGCCCCAGGGTGTGGGCGTCTTCCAGCCGGCTTCGGGCCGCTTTCCAGTTGCGCCAGGCCTGTGCAACTTGTTCCACTTCGGCTTCTGCACCAGCATAGCCATCGAGCAGATTGCGCTGGACATCGCTCCTGAGCAGTGCGTGGTGAGCATGCTGTCCATGAATGTCGACCAAGAGGTCGCCGATCTGCTTGAGTTGGGTAAGCGTAACGGCGGAGCCGTTGATGAATGCCCTGGACCGTCCATTCGATTCAATAACACGCCTCAGCAAACACTCGCCGGGCTCGGCAGTCAAGCCAGCTTCGTTCAGCCACTTTTTGCACTCGGGGAGATTTGCTACATCAAATTCAGCGCTGATTTCGGCGCGTTCGGCCCCCTGACGGATCAGCCCGGCCTCGCCGCGTGCACCTAGTGCCAGGGCCAGCGCATCGACCAGAAGTGACTTGCCCGCGCCAGTCTCGCCGGTAAGCACGGTCAGACCCGACCGAAAAGTCACTTCCAGTTGATCGACCAGAATGAAATCCCGCAGGCTGATATTGGTTAACACAATGGAACCTCTGATTTCGTCCCGCATGGCCGCGCAGGCGGGTCGGCGGAACGGCATGCACGAAGCGTCGCGCTGGTCGCAGTGGCGCCCCGTAGCGTTGCCAGAGAGCCCCCGAAGGGGATCCGGCAGCGGAGGGGATGACAAGCGGCCGCGCCCGGGCCGCCGCATCCCGCTTCGGGGTCACATCCCCGAAGGGGCCCCTGCTCCACCCTACGCGGTCGCCCACGAAGCCAAGCGGCGCGACAAAGCAGGCTGCCCGCCCAGCCCCTGCCTTCCGGGTTGGCCGGAAAACGAGCCCGCGCAAGCAGCGCCTTGGGGCGAGTCTCGAGCGAAGCGGCCAACGTGCCCACCTGCGTCGTTGCGCTCCTAGGCATCGCAGGCCCGGCTACGACCTTCGTCGCGCGTCTCGCACCTGAGCATGTTTCGTGACAAACGCGGCTCATGGGCGACGTAATCAGAGGTTCCTATAGTTGATGCCCCCAATGCAATTTCTGTCTGAGTGTGGAGTAGTAGCTGTGATCCAGCGGATGAAGCAACGTAGCCGGCTTGATTGCACGATAGATTTGCAGTCGGTCGCCCTCCATCAGGTCAGCATGTTTCTGCCCATCGAAATGAGCCCGACAATCATCGGCAAAGACAATGCGGATTTCCACGTGTGAATCGCCATTCACTGCAATCGGGCGTGCAGAGAGCGTATGCGGACAGATAGGTACGAGTGCAATCGCATCGAGCGTGGGATGCAAAATCGGGCCGCCTGCTGACAAGGCATAGGCCGTGGAACCGGTAGGTGTGGCCACCACCAGGCCGTCAGAACGCTGGCTGTAAACAAACTCTTCATCAATTGACACTTCAAACTCAATCAGGCGTCCGGTTCCGGCCTTGCTGACTACCACATCGTTGAATGCGCACTCCTCAGACAGGGTTTCTCGCCCCCTGATCACTCTCGCCTCAAGGAGAATGCGGTCTTCAGACTGATAGCGCCCATTCAGCATGTCGGCCAGTTCGGTTTCCATTTCTTCCATGGAAATATCGGCCAGGAAACCCAGCCTTCCCTGATTGACACCGATAATCGGTACCCCACAGACGGCCAATACTCGTGCAATCGAAAGGATGGTCCCGTCTCCACCCAGAACAATGGCAACATCGGCGACCTTGCCGATATCCGAAAGGTTTTCGAGGTGATATCCGGGGATGTCGAGTTTTTCAGCTGTTTGCCGTGCGATGACCACTTGAAAGCCTCGATGCACCAGAAAACGGGCAAGGAGCAAGATGGATTCGCCGATGTCGCTATCGTACTTGCCAACCAGAGCGACTGTCTTAAATGGTGAGTTCATGGTGCTGATTATACGGACCGTATTAAAATGAAACCATGCTTACCGATCGTGCCCGATTTCTGCTCAAGACCTTGGTTGAACGTTATATCACCGAGGGTGAGCCCGTGGGTTCCCGCACCCTGTCCAAGCATTCCGGACTTGACCTTTCTCCAGCCAGTATCCGTAACATCATGGCAGACCTTGAAGACCTGGGTTTTGTCATCAGCCCGCATACCTCGGCCGGCCGCATTCCAACCCCCAAGGGTTACCGGTTCTTCGTCGATTGCCTGTTGACCGTACAACCTCTGGATAAGACTGCACAAAGCCAGATGGAGCATCAGCTTGCCCCCAACGATCCCCATAAGCTGATCACCGCTGCATCCAATCTGCTGTCTGAGCTGACCCATTTTGCCGGCTTGGTGCTGACGCCGAGGCGCAACCCCGCGTTCCGCCAGGTCGAATTTCTCAGTCTGTCCGAAAAGCGGGTGTTGCTTATCATCGTCACCCAGGAAGGTGAAGTGGAAAACCGCGTGATGCTCACTGATCGAAGCTACAGCCAAAGCCAACTGATCGAGTCCGCCAATTACTTCAACCGTCATTTTGCCGGCCTCACCTTCGACCAGGTCAAGCTCAAGCTCAAGGAAGAACTGGGCAAGCTTCGCGACGACATGACACGTCTCTTGTCTGCCGCTGTCGATGCCGGTAGCGAAGCGATGGATACAGGGCGCGAACCTGTGGTGGTGTCAGGCAGCCGCAAGCTGCTCGATATCGACGATTTGTCGGCCAACGTGATCAATCTGCGCAAACTCTTCGACGTTTTCGAACAAAAGACCGCTTTGATGCAACTGCTTGAACAATCTCGTGCCGCACAGGGGGTGCAGATTTTTATTGGTGGAGATTCAGAGCTCCTCCCATTGGATGAATGCAGCATGGTAACTGCGCCCTATGAAGTCGATGGCCAGGTCGTCGGCACGCTCGGCGTTGTCGGCCCCACGCGAATGGCGTACGAACGGGTGATACCGATAGTCGAGATCACTGCCCGGCTGCTTTCTTCCGCCCTCTCACAACACTAATACCCTGACGCCCCCCTTACAATGCGCTATCAAAAAGAACCTGATTTCATACATGGGAGCCTTGCCCGCACCGGCATCCTATTGGTCAACCTCGGCACTCCAGCGGCACCCACACCTGCTGCGTTGCGCAGTTACCTCAAAGAGTTCCTCTCCGACCCGCGAGTAGTGGAAATCCCCAAACCGATCTGGTGGATGATTCTCAATGGGATCATTCTCACTGTGCGGCCCAAAAAGTCGGCGAAGAAATATGCCTCCATCTGGACAACAGAAGGCTCGCCGCTCAGAGTACATACCGAGAAGCAGGCCAAGCTGCTGAAAGGCTGGATGGGCGAGCGAATCAAGTCCCCCTTCCTGATCGAGTACGCCATGCGTTATGGCCAGCCTTCCATTCCGGATAGCCTGGTCAAGCTCAAGTCAGCCGCCTGCGACCGCATCCTCATACTGCCCATGTATCCGCAATACGCGGCATCAACTACAGCGACTGCACTCGACATGATCGGCCAGCACCTGGCGCGCGTGCGTAACCAGCCCGCTCTGCGCACGCTCAAGCATTATCACGACCATCCTGCCTACATCAACGCGCTGGCTGCCAACGTTCGCAACTACTGGCAGCGCGAAGGCCGGCCCGACGTGCTGGTCATGAGTTTTCACGGGCTGCCTCGCTATACCCTGGAAAAGGGTGACCCCTATCACTGCGAATGCCAGAAGACCGGACGCCTGCTGGCTGAACGCCTCCGACTGGAAAAGCAACAGTACCGGCTCACCTTCCAGTCGCGCTTCGGCAAGGCTGAATGGCTCAAGCCCTATACGGACAAGACCGTGGAAGAGCTCGGCAAGTCGGGCACAGAACGCGTGGACGTCGTCTGTCCCGGCTTCGTTGCCGACTGTCTGGAGACCCTGGAAGAGATTGCCCAGGAAGTGCGCGACACGTTTCTCAATGCCGGCGGCAAATCATTCCACTACATCCCGGCCCTCAACGAATCATCAGACTGGATCGATGCGCTCGGTCAGATTGCCCTGGAAAACCTGGCAGGCTGGGTCAGCGAAACCTGGAACCAGGATGAAATCGAGCGTCAGCTGGCTGCATCGGCTGCGCGCTATAAAGCGGCGATATCCAGATGAAACAAGCCCATGCATGTTCTGAACGGTTAACTCATCACGGTGCAGCAGAACATACATCCCTGACATCCTTGGTCTGGCTTCGCAACCCTGCAGCATGGATAAACCGGGCATCGCCGCGAGAGGCTCATTTTTAAGTCTGTAATTCCGTTGCTACGATTTGTTGGGCGCCTCAATTCGGCCCCTCTTTTGCTTGGAGAAATTTGATGTCAGACGATGATTTCCACGTCCATGGCGCCCATGACCACGCGCTCGAACATCATGCACAGCATGGGCCGGGCCTGGGGCAACAGGTGGCCATTTTCACTGCCATCCTGTCAACATTAGGGGCAATCATCAGCTACCAGGGCAGCGCCACCCAGAACGAGGCCATGCTGTACAAGAACGAGGCCGTGCTGCAGAAATCCCTGGCCACGGATCAGTGGAACTACTACCAGGCCAAAAGCACCAAGGGCCACCTCATGGAGATGGCCGCAGATCTGGCCCCTGCGGACAAGAAAGCCTTCTACCGCGACGAAGTCGAGAAATACAGCAAGCAAAAGGAAGATATCAGGCTGAAGGCGGAGAACCTCGAGAAGAAATATGAGCTTGCGAACCAGGCGAGTGAACAAACCATGCATCCGCATCATCACCTTGCTCAGGCCATGACTCTGATTCAGATTGCCATCTCGCTCGCTTCCATTACTGCACTCACCCGGGCGCGCTGGTTATTTCTTGTTGGGGCCATGGCGGCTATTGGTGGCATCAGTCTGTGGGCACTGGCGTGGTTTGGCTGATTCAGTCATGAAAGCAATTCTTTACGATTGGGGCGGCTTCAATGTCTGGTTGTTCCATCTTATCAACGACGTCCACAGTGCGCTTCTGGATCGGACCATGCAGCTGGGCACAGCCATTGGTGATCACGTTCACTTTCCGCTTTATATGGCGATGTTGTGCGCAACTGCAGTCATTGTGGTGGGACGGAGCCGCAAGCAAGATGGAATGACCTGGATACTGGCGATCGGTGTAGTTGCCTCTGCCTACAATATGGATGGCTGGTTTCTGGGCTGGATAAAGCCCTACCTGGATTTTCCACGCCCCCTTCTGGCGCTGCCCTCAGGTACGGTGCACGCTGTCGGAGAAATTCAGCTGCATCACAGTCTGCCCAGCGGCCATTCTTCGTTCGTGATGTTATGCGCTGCAAGCATCTGGCCATTGCTTAACAAACCGGGCCGATATCTGGCAGCCATTGTGGTTTTTTGGGTAGGCGTGTCGCGAATCAGCCTGGGTGATCACTTCCCGGCTGATGTCCTGGCTGGTTATCTGTCCAGCCTGCTCATTGTCCTTGCGGTGCGTGCATTCCTTCAACGCTTGATACGATCGGACCGACGAACGGACTTGCACAATAGTGTAACAACACCGCAAATATGAGGTTTTGATTTGAACCGCGGAGTGTTGCAACACTGTCTGCCTTACAGGTTTCAGAATGAACCTTTACCGCTCGACGAGACGTATACCGATGATCGGAAGGAACTGACTGTGATTACGCGCCGCAGAGTGTTCGCATTGAGGGAACCAGGCATCGCCATAGACACCGCGTGGCAACGCGAACGCTCATGCCTTCACTTCTTTTCCCCATCAGTGGTAAATAGCCCGCGTTCAACAATCCCGTCTGCCGCAACTATGCTTGACTGGCTTCCCTGGCTCCGCTTTAAGCTAGAAGGCCATTAATCCGACTTCCTTATTCCACTTCTTTATGATCTGATCTCCTGTCAAAATCAGATCGGGGTCCAAATGCAAAATGTGGCCAAGGTTGGGTGGTACGTCGGATTTTCCCCAAAGGTCCCGACATATTATTCACGTGTCAGTCAAACACCGCGCGGGAGGATCTTGAATACGGCGCATGGCCACAGAAATGGATTTGACTCAGAAGATGGAGGCATATCAATACCATGAGCTTGGACCTTTCGCTTCTGCAAAAATGCCGGGCGGCCGTCTACAATAGCTTGGCCCAGCACGACACAGGATTCGGGCCTCGTACCATCGTCACCAGCGTGCTCATCATCTCCATTGCTGCCAGTGTTACGGGGATCGTGCTCGGAACCCTGCCTGACCTATACGGCTTCAGGAAACAGATATTGCACCCGGTTATCAGCATAACTACCCTCATCTTCACAATTGAATATTTCTGTCGGATTTGGGCTGCACCAGAAAGTGAACCGGGAACCAGAACGCAGGCATGGCATGCGCGTCGGCGCTACCTGACATCATTCCTCGGTGTAATCGACCTTTTGGTCATCGTGCCACCTTACATCGGCCTCTTTTTGGCATTAGATCATGAGTACGCCAACCTTCTGACGCTGCTTGGACTTCTGAAATCTGCACGCTATGCCAAGTCACTTTCCCTTTTTGCCGCAGTGTTCCGCAGTGAGCGCCGATCCCTGCTTTCCGGACTGATGGCAATGACGGTGCTGATGGTATTGGTTTCGGCTGTCATGTTTGTGCTCGAGCGCAACGCGCAGCCTGACGCCTTCCGAAGCATTCCACATGCAATGTGGTGGGCCATCGCCACCATGGCAACCGTTGGATACGGTGACATCATCCCCATTACGCCACTGGGCAAGGTATTTGGTGGATTCACCATGTTGCTGGGCATTGCCATGTTTGCCGTTCCGGCGGGGATACTCGCCAACGGCTTCGCCACGGAAATCCGCAAGCGGGACTTCATCGTGACGTGGCAAACTGTTGCGGGACTGCCATTGTTCGCATCACTTGATGCAACCCGGATTGCCGATATTGCACGATTGCTGAAAACGCAAGTGCTGCCGGCGCGGCAGGTGGTGGTGCGGCGAGGAGAGGCTGCAGATGCGATGTTCTTCATCATGTCAGGCGAAGTTGAAGTGGAAGTGCAACCCAATCCAGTGCGGCTTGGCAAGGGGAAGTACTTCGGCGAGATTGCACTGATCAAGGACATATCGCGCACTGCTACGGTTATCACCCTCAACGAATGCCGACTTCTGTCACTCGACGTGAACGATTTCCGTCAGCTTATGACCAAGTACCCCGATCTTAAAGTGGCCATCGAGAAAGTTACAGAAGAGCGGCTGCGTCAGCAAGCACCAGGCAACACTGATCGGGAAGATTCGAACCGATAAACAGGGCCAGGGAGTTATCCAAGAGGGCCTCAACAACTTCCTCATCGCAGGCGGCAAACCATTACGCTACACCCGGCTCTCACAGAATCACCTGCATGGATTGATGCGCTTGGACAAATTGCACTGGAAACCCGGGTGGCTGGCTCGGCGAAAGCTGGAATCAGGATGATGTAACAGTGCAGCTAGCCGAGTCAGCGGCACGGGTAGAAGCTGCGGGCGCGTAGTGGCTTGAGGTCGCTTATCGACCCGTTCCTGCCGTTGACGCCAGTGAAGTGCTAATGGCTGGTATCCGTTCTTGAGTAGACGAGTGCCAAGATCGAATGTCGCCAGCACGTCGGCCGAAGCATTCATTCAGCAGCTACCATCCGGTCTGCGTCACTGTCGGTTGTAACTGCACACCGACAAGTCATGGAGTCGGTGACGCGTCTTTGCGTTCAGCAGCTGGGCCCTTGCTGCGCAACCCATCCCCCAAAGGGATGAAACCTTAACCCAGAACAGGACTAGAGCTCGATCTGTCATCGGCTTGCTAAAGTGCAGAGTCTCTCCATGTCAATATGTCTAATGCCTTATTGAACAATCCCCAATTGTTCCTACGATGAATATCTCCTCCTTATGCTTAAGGAGAGTGAAATGAATGGAAGTGTGGCTGTCGGTATGTGTGCAGCTATCGGCATGACGGCACTAATGTTATCTACCGAAGCATTGGCGTGGGATTCTGCGACTGATCCTGAGACTGCGTTACATGACTGGCAGGTAAGGCGCCTGATGCACCCTACCCCCCGTGAATTGCGGGATGAACAGTCCGGCAGAGTCTATATCTATGATGGGCTGACGGATAGGGAAGTCGATCAAGCTTTGGAGAATAATTTTGACCGGATTAAATTCATGATGTTTGTCGGCACCGTCAAGACCGATGAGGAGGGCGATCCATTGATCGATTCTCAAACGGGTCGGCCAGTTCACGAATCGGGCGGTTGCGACAATTAATCGTTGCCCATGCTCAAGCGAATGGGCCTCTAGCCAATACTCAGCCATGAACGTCGCTTATCGGGGTGGCATGACTGTCCGCTGTGGCCGGGGCGCGACGAGGGCGCCATTCTACTTCATCAATGTGCGGTCTCGGGAACCCTCGATCATCTGTTAGACGAAATGGTAGCGCCGGCCACGGCCATTATCTTGAGGAGATGGAACCATGAAACTCCAAATTGCACTTCTGCTAATTGCAGCAACCACATCATTGACAGCCATGCAGCCAATATCTGATCCCGTTGGCGTGGCGGCGACGGGGGGCTATCCGGAATACCTTTTCCTGGATAAAACCCCGCGCGCCGACGCCGAAGCAACGGCGGACATGCTTGCCAAGTCGGTTAAGGCCGGGTTCATGATCCTTCTGGCCAACTCCAAGAAGCTCGTCGATCCAACCTTGGGCGACAAGGGTTTTTCCGGTGAGTTCTTTGAGCGGCAATGGCGGGCCGCTGTCGAACCAGACATGATCGACGCCACCCCCAACCAGAAGAAGATCATGGAAAAGCTCTTCTGGGCCGGGCGCCAGGTAGTCGACAACAACCAGGATCGCATCAACGTCAAGGGCATTGCCTGGAAGCACTTCCTGCCAGCCAAGTGGGCGCGCGAGATGGGACAGGTATTCACGGCCCGCACCGGCATCATCATCAGGCAGCCCGGCCGCACTTACCGCAGCCCGATCAATGTGCCTGACAAACTGGAACTGAGCGTGCTGAAGCAATTTGTCGCGGCGGGCCAGGATGACAACAAGCCGTACACCGCGTTCACCACCATGGGCAAGCAGGACGTGTATCGCTACATGAAACCAATCCGCCTCATTCCGGCCTGCCTGTCCTGCCATGGCAAGCCGAAGGGTGAGCCCGACATGCTTGGCTTCCACAAGGATGGTCTGGAGGCGGGAGACGTCATTGGGTTGATGAGCGTGACGATTGCTGTGGATGACTGATTAATTCAAATGGGTTCGAATTAAATGGCCTAGGCTTCACAGGACGCTGCTCGATAACGCGGCGCAGCGTCTGTCAGTCTGAACGCGGACTGTCAGTTATCAACATGCCAGCTCAAGCCGACCTCTTCAAAGATAGGCCTGACGTCAGAAACTGGCCGAGGTTGGGCGAAAATCCTGCGTAGAAGGCTGGTCGCGAGGCATTGACCAATCACTGCGGACTGATAACTGACTATTTGAACTTGTAATACTGCTGGTTCAGGTAGGCGCCGATGTTTGCTTCGTCCTCGGGAAACAGGTTGATGTTCTGGACGGCGCCGCAGGCAGAGATCTGCTGGGCCAACGCGGAGGCGCTCTTTATGCGATGGTCGACACGCGTGAACATCTTGCTGTCGTCACCATCGTATTGGGCGGCATGGCAACTGGCGCATTGAGAGTCGTACAGGGACTTTCCCTTGGCCGGATCGCCGCCGTCGAATGGCGCGGCCAGAGCCGGTAGAGCATATAAGGAACAACCAGCCAGCATCAGGTTGACGATCTTGTTCATGACTTCCATCCCTCATTCATGTCCACGCGTTACCGGCGGCATCTATGTTTGCTCGCAGGTATTGAGCCATTCGACCCGTTACACGACCCTGGCATGTGTGTCACAGAACATCAAATTCACCGAACCGGGCCAAGATCGACGCACACTTGCAGTATAGCCACACCACCGCAGTAACAAGTTAATTTGCATGTTTCCGGGCGGGCGATGGCTGGGAATTCATGCTGGCTTGAGGCGGTCAAGGTCGTTTCCCAGGATGGCGACGAAACCGCTGGGGTCACGCATGAGGTCCGGCAGAGCTTCGCAATTGGTGAACAGCAGTCTTTGCGAATGCCTCCAACCTGGTGGGGAGTGGAAGCTCACCGCTGCAATTTCGCCGCTTCACGAAGGACGGCAGTTGGCCGAACTGGGACAGATCTTTCCTCAGATCCGACGCGATGAGGAACCCCTTCATTGATCGCTTAGCTTGTCCGGTCGTAAACCACGAAGTGGTAATCCAAGCCTGATGCTTCGTCTTTTCGCTTGTCCCGGCTGACTTCATTCCACTCCGCCCTGTTGTACTCAGGAAACCAGGCATCGCCTTGAACATCCGCCTGAATCTCCGTGAGATAGAGCCGATGGGTGATGGGCAGTGCCTGACGATATAGCTCTGCACCACCAACGAAAAAGATTTCCTCGTCACCTTTGCTGGCAGCGATGGCATCAGGGATTGAATGCGCAACAACGCAACCTTTCGGCGCGTTGAATCCGCCGCGGGTAATGATGACCGTGATACGCCCTGGCAGCGGCCGGCCGATGGACTCATACGTCTTGCGGCCCATGAGGATGTGGTGGCCCATGGTCAGTGCCTTGAAATGCTTCAGGTCATCCGACAGCTTCCACGGCAAACGGTTTTCGATGCCGATGACGCCATTCCGCGCCAATGCGGCGATAAGCGAGATGCGTTGTTGGGGCATGTATTAAATGTTCACACTCATGAGCAGGCACGCACAATTGTAGAGGGGGCGGCTAACCAATGAAACAGCGGTCATGGGCTATGCCGACCTCAACGCATGGCGACGTCCCCGATAAACATCTACCGGGAGCAGCAAGGCAAGCCCACCGAGAAAGAAGAGTCCGGTGACAAGCATGGCAAGGCGATGATCGCCACCCGATATCCAGTTGACGAGGCCATAGCTTAATGGCCCGATGATGGAGGAAAGCTTGACGGCAAAACCCCATAAGCCGAAGAACTCTGCCCTGCGTGCCGCAGGCGAAAGATAGCCAACTAGCGCCCTGCCGGCAGCTTGGGATGATCCGAGACACAAACCGGCAAGTTGTGCTGCCAGCCAGAAAGTAGTCCGATCCCTGGCCATCCAGGCGAGCATCACCATTACCAGCCAGCCAACCAGGGTCAGCGCAATTGCTGGACGGTGGCCGATCCGGTCCTGAACATGCCCGAACAGCGCGGCACCCAGCGCAGCGGTGAAATTCACCACCAGTATGAGCAAGATCGTGTCGCGCGGAGTGAAGCCCATGGCCTGTTCCGCATAGATGGCCGCCAGCGTGATAACGACCTGAACGCCTGCCTGATAAACAGTAATGCAAAGGAAGAACCAGGCAAGATCCTGGTAATGACGAACATGGATCAGCGTTGCAGTCAGGCGCTGGAACGTCTGGGCAAA
The DNA here is from genome assembly GCA_049578545.1 of Thiobacillaceae bacterium. Classification (GTDB taxonomy): domain Bacteria; phylum Pseudomonadota; class Gammaproteobacteria; order Burkholderiales; family Thiobacillaceae; genus DASQBT01. Next base: position 56,871 of record JBAUMF010000008.1, on the reverse strand, counting down.
ACCGACGGTGACATTGGCGCTCGGGACAGCACGCTCCTTGAGCAGCAGAAAAGTTGGCAGCGAAGCCAGCGCAAACAGGCCTGCCGTGATCAGCATCGTTACCGGTACATACTGGCTCGCCCCAAGTCCCCTGCCCTGTGCCCAGGTGACGTATGCCAGCGAACACGCCAGACTGACAATTCCGCCAATATAGCCAAGTCCCCAACCCCACCCGGAAACCCTGCCAAGTGAACGTCCTTTGGCCAGTTCTGGCAGAAAGGCCGCAATAATATTTTCGCCTGCAGAAAAAAAGAAATTACTGATAACAACCAGGACAGCAGCCAGCCAGGTATCTCCGGGGCCAACCAGTGCCAGACCTGCGGTAAACAGGACGCAGCCGGTTGTAGTGATCAGCAGTAGCTGCTTCTTGCGCGCATGGACATCAGCATAGGCGCCCAACACGGGACCAACCAGCATGACCAGCGCGTAAGAAACAGACAAGGTGCTGGTCCACGCCAGCGTCGACCAGACGGCATTGCCGGCCACCACCGAGACGAAGTAGGCATTGAATATGGCGGTGATGACCAGGGTCGTATAGCCTGAATTGGCGAAGTCGAACATTGCCCAGGCCCAGACTTCCCGACCACGTACTCCCGGCGCAAAGCTTGCCCTTTTCCGTCTCCCCTTCAAACCGCCACCGGCGCCTTGATGCCTGGGTGTGGATCGTAATTTTCCAGGGTGAAATCTTCGTATTTGAAGGCAAACAAGTCTTTTACCTCCGGATTCAGCCGCAGGCTGGGCAACGGCCTGAAGTCACGCGAAAGTTGAAGTTTCACCTGATCCAGATGGTTGAGGTAGATATGCGCATCACCCAGGGTGTGAACGAAATCACCCGGCTTGAGGCCAGTTGCCTGCGCCATCATCATGGTAAGCAACGCATACCCGGCAATATTGAACGGCACACCCAGAAAGATATCGGCGCTGCGCTGATACAACTGGCAGGACAGCCTGCCTTCGGCCACATAGAACTGGAAAAAGGCATGGCAGGGTGGCAGCTTCATCCTGTCGATTTCCCCCACGTTCCAGGCCGAGACGATGATGCGGCGTGAATCCGGCGTCTCTCTGATCTGCCGCAGCACTTCGCTGATCTGGTCAATATGGCGGCCGTCTGCTGCTGGCCAGTTGCGCCACTGCGATCCATAGACCGGCCCAAGGTCGCCATTTTCGTCGGCCCATTCGTCCCAGATGGTGACGCCGTTTTCCTTCAGATAGCGGATGTTGGTGTCACCCTTTAGAAACCAGAGCAGTTCGTGAATGATGGACTTGAGATGGACCTTCTTGGTGGTCAGCAACGGAAACCCGGCCGACAGGTCGAACCGCATCTGGTAGCCGAACACGGAAATCGTGCCGGTCCCGGTGCGGTCAGTCTTCTTTACGCCAGTGGCAAGCACGTGGCGGAGCAAATCATGGTATTGCTTCATTATTCACAGGTCCGGCTGCTGGGGTGCCGCTGCCTGATTGTCGGTCGTTGGACTGCCATTGTCTCTTACCAGTGCTGTGCCGAGTAAGTTTTCCGGCCCGGTGCCGTAAACGTCCCAGAACGCTATCTGGAAATCCTTGTTCTCCTCAAGGGCCTGGATGAAGGCAGCAAATTTTCTTTCGTCCATTTGCTTGAGTCTGGCCACGAGCAAAAGTGATTGCCGGTAAAACTCATAGATGGTCATGTTGAACGCGCCGGCCTTGTGACGGACGTCCGGGGTATCACGCACATTCAAATCGATGACCCGTCCCTCCCGGGCCGCCTCATAGGCCTGCTCATCCGTCGCAAATTCTGCCCCCCCGCCTTCAGCGACCAAGGATGCATAACCTTCGTGGAACCAGATGGGAACAGTTGAATCGTAATGCCCGATGCGTTGTCCCAGGTGCAGGTGTGCAAGTTCATGAATCAGGATCGGCTTAAGCCGATCGCTTTCGCGGTCGTTCAGATTGGGGGACAGAATCAGGCGATTATCCGGCACGACGGCAGCAGACAGGTGCGGTGTCAGCACATAACGTTCAAAGCACTCTTCCGTGCCGCACACATAGATGCGCGGCGGGAGCTTGAACGGCCGTCCGTATGCCTGTTCCACCCGGTTGACCGCACCTGGCAGCAGATTGGCCACCCTGATGCCATAGCGTTCGAACCCTGGCTCAACCATGACATTATCGTCTTCAGCCAAGGGAGCGAATCCTTCAAATGGAATGAGCGCGCGAGGGCTGCTGACCGTCATCGCACAGCCCGGCAGCAGCAGGCTCAATGCCAATACACCTAACATTGGACCAATCGACTTCACCACTGCCACACGGTCGTTGCCGCGCCTCCACAACCCGTAAAGCATGCGGGAATGATGAACAGGCCATGCGCGACTCAACACCTCACCTGCCCCCTCATTCAGGCAGCGGTTGCCAGTGCCCTTCGATCAGGCCTTCAAGGGGCTGGTACTGCTGCTTGTAGGACATCTTTCTTGATTCGGCGATCCAGTAGCCCAGGTAAACATAGGGCAGGACCATCTGGCGTGCACGCTCGATCAGCCAAAGTACGCTATAGACGCCCAGACTACGTTTTGCATAATCCGGATCGAAGAAGGTATATACGGCCGACAGTCCGTCCTTGACTCTATCAACGACACTCACCATCACCAGCTTGTCGCCTTCGCGGAACTCGACCAGTGAAGAATCAACGTGGCTGGCCAGCAGGAACTGACCATATTGATCTGCATTGTCCTGATCCATTCCACCGCCGGAATGACGCATGCACTGGTATTTGCGATAAAGCGCATAGTGCTCTGCAACAAAGTTCAGCGGCATGGTGGTATCCCGCAGGTCCTGATTGCGACGCCGGCAGCGTTTCTGGCTTCGGCTTGGCTGGTAATTCTCCACTTGCACACGCACTGGCACACAGGCCTGGCAGCCCACGCACTGGGGCCGGTAGGTAAACTGCCCACTGCGACGAAACCCTGCCTGAATCAACTTGCCGTAGACATCCGTTGTGATCAGGTGCGCGGGTGTCGCGACCTGCGACCGCGCCTCACGATTTGGCAGGTAACTGCATGGATAGGCAGCGGTCAGATAGAACTGAACTCGATTAAATGGCGGTTCAGAGGGAAACATGCTCAAACACTCTCAATGTGCCAAGGGCCAGGATGCTGAGGCAATTTTACCAACTCATTGACGGTTTGGATAAACAACTTCCGTGAAATCTCCCGTGCGCCCATGCTGGCCAAGTGCGGCGTACTCATCTGGCAGTCGATCATGCCAAACTGCCACGCTTGAAGTTGTCTGCATAAGGCCGCCAGCGCGACCTTCGACGCATCCGCTACCCGCGAGAACATCGATTCGCCGAAAAACATTTGACCGATTGCGACGCCGTAGAGTCCACCGACCAATTCACCGTGCAGCCAGGTTTCCACCGAATGGGCAAAACCCTGTTCATGCAATTGGGTATACGCCTCGATCATGGCCGGGCTGATCCAGGTGCCATCCTGATGAGGCCGCGGCAAAGCGCAAGCTGCCATCACATCAGCAAAACAGCTGTCCATGCGCACTTCAAAACCCGCATTGCGGATGCGCTTGGCCAGCGAGCGTCGCAGGATCAGCGCATTGGGATACAACACCATGCGTGGGTCTGGACTCCACCACAGAATGGGCTGATCGACATTGAACCAGGGAAAAATTCCTTCGCGGTATGCAGCCAGCAAGGTCTCCGGCTGCAAATCCGCCCCAACGGCAAGCAAGCCGTTGGGTTCCTGCAGCGCCAGGGAGGACGGCGGGAACGGATCGCCGGGGTTTAGCCTGTACAACATGAGCAGATTGTAGCGATCCACAGCAAGATGAGCATCAAATCCATCAATGCGCAGGCATCCGTTCTCATTATGAAATCAGGGTGAACCTTTCCTGAACTTCGGTTTCCAATTCGTTTACATAACCTGATGCCGCAGCGGACAACGCCTAGGGTTCACACGAATTTAGGCAAGGCCAACCATGCCATGTTGGCGACTGGAGACCACGAAATATGAGCCAAAATACGTTTAATCACAGCATTTTCCATACTCTTCGGCATATCCTCAGCCATATTGGAGTTACGCTCCTGGCAGTAGGGATCGCCTTTTCCCTCCCCGCCCTGGCGAAATTCATCCTCTTCTACTGGTGGCCCAGCGTGGAAGGGAATTCGCGGTTGCTGATGATAAACGAAATCTTTTTTGCTGCCGCAATGGTGCTGATGTTCAATCTTTTCCTCAGCGCAAGGCAGGGGCGTCACAGTCATAGAATGAATCGACTGATCTCGCTCGTGCACGTTCGAGAGCGAAACAACTGGTTCGCGCGCTGGACTGACCGCAAGCTGATCGACCGAATAACCGGCACGCGTGATGTGTTGGTAATGTCAATTACGGGATTTGACACCTTTGTATCGGAGCGCAGCAAGTTGCACCGCGTGATCGACAACAGCTACGAGTTGCGTGTCATGCTGATAAATCCCTATGGCCCGGGTGCAGTCCGGCGCGTGCAATCGCTTGGCGACCCCGCAGTACTGCTCGAAGTATACCGGCGCGAGGTTGCAGCTTCGGTGGACCGGCTTGTCAGCCTGATCACAGCGGGAAAGAAAATTACGCTCAAATTCTATGAAGAATCGCCATTCTGGAATCTGGTTGTCACAGGTGAATACGTCTGGGTGCAGTATTGCCAGGATGGACAGGAACTGAAATCCCAGCCGGAATATGTCTTCGCCATGAGCAAGGATAAACCTACACTAGGATTGTTCTCCGCCTTCTACATGCATTTTCTCAATCAATGGAACGACTCGCGTCATCCTGAATACAATTTCGCAACCAAGGAGCTGATTTACCGAAACAGCAAGGGAAATGAAGTAAAGAGCCAGCCCTTCCCCCCGCGGGAAGCAAGGAGTGCAAATTCCGGGTTAGCCTTGCTGGCAATGTGAACCAAAAACGCATCCGACTCGAATCTCCCATTCAAGCAAACGGGCGGCTGTTTGACGGGCTGATAGAATCAGGACTTTCCTGTCCATATTGATTCATGGTCAGCACCTTTCCCGTTTCATCTGTCGACCAACGCTCCGAGCAATCCTGCTTTCATTGCGGTCTGCCGGTTCCAGATGGCGCCGATTATCCGATCATGTACCGTCAGCATGCCGAACCCGCGTGCTGCCGCGGCTGTCAGGCGGTTGCACAAACCATTATCGATGCAGGTCAGGAAGCCTATTACGAGCACCGTACCGCTCTTCCACCTACTCCCCAGACGGCAGAAGAGGAACTGAAGAAGCTCGGACTGTATGACCTGCCCGAAATCCAGCAAAGCTTTGTCCGAATCGAACCCGGCAACATCCGGGAAGCTTCGCTGATTCTGGAAAACATCGTCTGCGCGGCCTGCGTGTGGTTGAACGAACGTCACATCGCCCGCTTGCCGGGCGTACTTTCGGTCGACATCAACTACACCACCCGACGCGCGCGGGTACGTTGGGATGAAAGTCGCATCCATCTTTCTGACATTCTCAAGGCCGTTACCGATATTGGCTATGTCGCCCACCCTTTCGATACCGGTCGGCAGGAAGAGATTTTCAGGAAGGAACGCAACAGCGCGATCAAGCGGCTGGCGATTGCGGGCCTGGGGATGATGCAAGTAATGATGTACGCCATTCCTGTCTACACGGCCGACCCAGCGGATATCACACCCGACATCCTTGCCTTGATGCGCTGGGCCAGCCTGATCCTGACCGTGCCAGTGGTGTTTTATTCGGCTGGTCCATTTTTCATCGGTGCATGGCGAGACCTGAGGCGCCGCACCCTGGGCATGGATGTGCCGCTTGCGCTGGGCGTAGGTACCGCGTTTGTTGCCAGCGTCTATGCAACATTTGTCCGGCAGGGCGAAGTATATTTCGACTCAGTCACCATGTTTGTATTCTTTCTTCTAAGCGGACGTTTTCTCGAAATGACAGCGCGCCGCAGGAGCGCGCAAGCCGCGGAGGAACTGGTCAAGCTGATTCCGGCTGCAGCGAGTCGCCTTGCATACTGGCCGGAGCGTGGGGAAGAAACCATCCCTGCAGTAAAACTGGTGGCCGGTGATTTTGTCATGGTCAAACCGGGCGAGACCATTCCTGCCGATGGCCTGGTCGTCGAAGGTTGCAGCACTGTGGACGAAGCCATGCTGACCGGCGAGGCGCTGCCTGTGGCCAAAGGTCCCGGTACCACGCTCACTGGCGGTTCGGTCAACCAGGAAAGCTCGCTGGTCATGCAGGTAGGCAATGTCGGGGAGGAAACCCGCCTCTCCGCGATCATTCGCCTGCTGGATCGCGCGCAGAGCGAGAAGCCGCGCATTGGGCAACTGGCGGACAGGGCAGCGGCGTGGTTTGTCGGCGCCCTGCTCGTGATCACGGCTGTCATCGGAATTGCCTGGTATTTGCATGACCCTAGCCGCGCACTGTGGATTACCGTTTCGATCCTGGTCATCACCTGTCCCTGCGCACTGGGCCTCGCCACCCCCGCCGCGCTGACCGCCGCCACGGGCCGGCTCACGAAACTCGGCCTCCTCACCACCCGTGGTCATGCACTGGAAACACTATCGCAAGTGACTGACATGGTGTTTGACAAGACCGGCACGCTGACCCGCGGTCGTCATGTTCTGCTCGGCGTATATCCTGTCAATGGTGCTTCACGTGAACATGTCCTGGCACTGGCAGCGGGACTTGAGTCAGGCTCGGAGCACCCGCTTGCAAAAGCAATCCATGCCGCATGCTCCAGTCCCGTTTCCATCGTTCAGCCGATCAATCATCCTGGCCGGGGTGTGGAAGGGATATGCGAAGGAAAGACATTACGGCTTGGCAATGCCGGTTTCGTCCACGAGCTTTGTGGCACCATGCCAGCCCCGCCACCACAGCAAGTCGGCGAAACGTTGCTGGCCCTGGGAGAGAATGGCAGAATGCTCGGCTGGCTGGCACTTGGCGACGAGCTGCGCGATGACGCCGCAGGTGCAATTGACGCACTGAGACAACAAGGACTCATTTTGCATTTGCTCAGTGGTGATAGCACAGAATCAGCTGCCGCTGTTGCCCGCCAATTGCGCATCACGCATGTACGCGCGGAAGCGCTGCCGGATGACAAGCTTGCCTATATCAAGCAGCTGCAGTCTGAAGGACATGTCGTCGCCATGGTTGGTGACGGTGTTAACGATGCGCCTGTGCTGGCCGCAGCGCAGGTATCAATTGCCATGGGCGAAGGAACCGATGTTGCACAGGCAGCGGCTGACATGGTGATGCTGGGTGGAAAGGTGTCTTCGCTGCCTGAAGGCGTTGCAACAGCCCGAAAGGCGCGGGCCATCATTCGTCAAAACCTGCTTTGGGCTTTGGCCTACAATCTGGTTGCCATACCCGCTGCCGCACTCGGCCATGTTACTCCCTGGATGGCGGGCATCGGCATGTCCGCCAGTTCACTGATTGTGGTGCTGAATGCGCTCAGACTGGCCAATTTTGACGGCACCAAACCGGCACCTTCGTCTCCCGCTGCGGTGTTTACGCCTCGCGCCTCATCCCGCTAAATGGACATTCTTTTTCTTCTGATTCCGCTTGGCCTTGTTCTGGTGGCTGTCATAGCCTGGTTTTTCTTATGGTCAGTCAAATCAGGACAATTTGAGGACCTGGAGGGACCCGGTCATAGCATATTGATGGATGACGACAAAGCCTCATCAGAAAACCCCACCAAGAACAAGTAGAGAAAAGAATGTCAAATAACGCTTCGGATGGAATAATTTATTGACATCACAAATCTCGATCACAGATAATTTTGTCCTAATAGCCAATCGTGTGTACGGCTACAATATTTAACATTCAAACCTGAGGGAGACGCCCATGGAAGCAACAACGTACAACTACAAAGTCGTGCGTCAGTTCGCCATCATGACTGTTGTATGGGGAATTGTCGGCATGCTGGTAGGTGTAATACTGGCGGCCCAGCTGATCTGGCCTGAATTGAATATCGCCCCGTATCTGACGTATGGCCGGCTGAGACCATTGCACACCAACGCGGTGATCTTTGCCTTTGGCGGCAGCGCCATGTTCACAGTAATCTATTATGTGGTTCAGCGAACCTGCCATGTGCGCCTGTTTGCTGAAAAGTTGGCCTCGTTCACCTTCTGGGGGTGGCAGGCGATCATTGTGGCAGCCGCCATCTCGCTTCCAATGGGCTTCACCACTTCCAAGGAATACGCCGAACTCGAATGGCCGATAGACATTGCGATCACGATTGTCTGGGTGGCATTTGCCGTGGTGTTCTTCGGCACCCTGATCAAGCGCAAAACGCCGCACATTTATGTATCCAACTGGTTCTTCGGTGCGTACATTGTCACCATTGCCGTACTGCACATCGTCAATAGCGCTGAACTGCCTGTTGGTCCGATGAAGTCCTACTCAGTGTATGCCGGCGCGCAGGACGCCATGGTGCAGTGGTGGTACGGCCACAATGCGGTGGGCTTCTTCCTGACTACCGCTTTCCTGGGCATGATGTATTACTTCATTCCCAAGCAGGCCGGACGTCCGATCTACTCCTACCGGTTGTCAATTGTGCACTTCTGGGCATTGAACTTCGTGTACATGTGGGCAGGCCCGCACCATCTGGAATACACCGCACTGCCTGACTGGGCCCAATCCCTGGGCATGGTGTTCTCGCTGGTTCTGCTGGCCCCTTCCTGGGGTGGCATGATGAACGGGATCATGACGCTGTCCGGCGCGTGGCACAAGCTGCGGACCGACCCCATCCTCAAGTTTCTGGTTACCTCGCTGTCTTTCTACGGCATGTCCACCTTTGAAGGGCCCATGTTGTCGGTAAAGACCGTGAATGCCCTGTCGCACTACACTGACTGGGGCATCGGTCACGTACACTCCGGTTCTCTGGGCTGGGTGGCGATGATCTCCGTTGGCTCCTTGTACTACCTGATTCCGCGTTTGTTCGGCCGGGAAGAAATGTACTCCATGAAGCTGGTCACCACCCACTTCTGGGTAGCCACCATTGGCGTGGTGCTCTACATCGCGGCCATGTGGATTGCCGGGGTTGCTGAAGGGCTCATGTGGCGTGCGTCCAACCCGGATGGCACACTTGAATATAGCTTCGCACAGGTAGTGAAGGCCATTTATCCCTTCTACGAAATTCGCCTGCTGGGCGGTTCGCTGTTCTTTGCCGGCATGCTGATCATGGCTTACAACGTGTGGAAGACCATCAGTGTCGGTAAAGCCGTTAATGACGCGCCCATCCCGGCACCTGCCCACGCCTAATCTGAGAGGAGAAGAATAATGGCTTTCTCACATCAAAGCATTGAAAAGAACACAGGTTGGTTGATTATCCTCACCATCCTGATCATCAGCGTGGGTGGTTTGGTGCAGATTGTGCCGCTGTTTTTCCAGCGCTATGTCACACAGCCGGTGGAAGGGCTCAAACCCTATTCTGCGCTCGAACTGTCGGGACGGGACATCTACATCCGGGAAGGTTGCGTCGGCTGCCATTCGCAGATGATCCGTCCCTTCCGTGCCGAGACAGAACGCTATGGCCACTACTCGGTCGCGGGAGAATATGTCTACGACCGGCCATTCCTGTGGGGTTCCAAGCGCACGGGTCCTGACCTACAGCGCATGGCAGGGCGTTACTCGGATGACTGGCATCGTGTCCACCTGATGAACCCGCGCGATGTGGTGCCCGAATCCAACATGCCGTCCTACGCATTCCTGGCGAGCACGCTATTGGACAACAGCACTATCCAGACCAAAATGCGCGGCCTGCGAATGCTTGGCCATCCCTATACGGATGAGGAAATCGCCAACGCGCCCAAGGATCTGGAGGGCAAAACCGAAATGGATGCGCTGATTGCCTACCTGCAAAGTCTTGGCCGCGCCATGAAGGATGTGAAGTAATGAACGGCGCCATGATCAATGCAGTCCTCACGGTGGTTTTCTTCCTGACTTTTGCCGGCATTGTGTGGTGGGCCTACGGCAAGGACAGAAAAGATCGGTTTGAGGCGGACGCGCAAATTCCCCTGCTGGACGACGAACCCGTCGCTAAAGGAGACAAACAATGAACGGTATGCTGGATTTCACAAGCGACTTCTGGAGTTGGTACATCACGGTCATTACCATCGTCAGTCTGGTTGGGGTGGCCATTTTTCTTTACTCGCAGCGGACCCAGCGCCTCGCGCCGGGACAGAAGGCCGAGCAGATGGGACACAAATGGGATGGTGACCTGGTTGAACTGAACAATCCCTTGCCCAGCTGGTGGGTCAAGCTGTTCTGGATCACCTTGATCTTCGCCGCAGTCTATTTGGTCCTTTTCCCGGGATTGGGCAGTTACAAGGGAATCTTGAACTGGTCATCCTGGGGTCAGTATGGAAGCGAAATGAAGGAAGCCAATGCCAAGTATGACCCCGTATTCAACCAGTTTCTTGGCGAGCCCATACAGCAAGTAGCGGCCAACAAGGATGCCCACGATATGGGCCAGCGCCTCTTCATGACCTATTGTTCCCAGTGCCATCAATCGGATGGCAAGGGTGCCAAGGGCTTCCCCAATCTGACCGATAACGATTGGCTTTATGGCGGCACCCCGGAAACTATCGAAGCTTCGATTTCCAATGGTCGAGCGGGCGTCATGCCTGCGTGGGAGCCCATATTGGGTGCTGACGGAGTCCGGGAAGTAACCAACTATGTCATGTCCATGTCCGGCAAACCCAATGATGCCAACCTGGCTGCTGCCGGCAAAGCCAAGTATGAAACCAACTGTGCCGCATGTCACGGCGCAGACGGCAAAGGCATGCAAGCACTTGGTGCACCCAACCTGACCGACAAGGTCTGGCTTTATGGCGGCAGCGAGGCATCCATTACAGAGAGCATCGCAAAGGGCCGGAATGGAATGATGCCAGCCCAACATGAGAGGCTGGGCGCAGCCAAAGTCCATCTGTTGGCTGCCTATGTATGGGGACTAGGTGGCGGGCAACAGCCTGTTGCCGAACTCAAACCGGCACCCGAAGCTGCAGCTCCAACTGCCCCGGAAGGGGTTGCAAAGCCGCAATGATGCAAGCAGGCATTCACAATCACATTGTCCGCAAGCGGCATCAATACCGATAAGACCCGAATTCCTCCCTGGCTCCATTTGAAGCCAGGGAAATTCGGAGGTCTGCCCTAAGGATCTATGTCAGGGGCCTTGTGGGACCCATCACTTATAATAATCAATACGCTCTTCCTTACAGCATGGATACCAGCCCCAAATCAACCGCCAACAGCAAGAGCAGCGACAGTGAAGTCGAACAGGCACTTTACGCTGTAAGGCAGAAGATATTTCCGCGGGCAGTGCACGGCTGGTTTGCCAACTGGCGTATTTTTTTCGTCCTGCTCACACAGCTGATTTATTACGGCCTGCCGTGGATCCCATGGAATGGCCGACAGGCTGTTCTCTTCGATCTCGCCAATCGTAAGTTTTTCATTTTTGACTGGGTATTTTTTCCCCAGGACTTCATCTGGCTTACGGGCCTGCTGATCATTTCGGCCTATTCCCTGTTCCTGTTCACTGCCATTGCAGGTCGTCTGTGGTGCGGCTTTGCCTGTCCACAGACCGTCTACACGGAAATCTTCCTTTGGGTGGAAAGAAAGCTGGAGGGTGATCGTCCCAAACAGATAAAGCTCGACAAGCAGCCATGGAATGCAGAGAAACTGCTCCGCCGAGGCGGTAAGCACATTATCTGGATTCTTATCGCATTCTGGACCGGCTTCACCTTTGTGGGCTATTTCACTCCCATCCAGACCTTGGGTTTTGAATTCCTGACCTGGACCCTGGGGCCGTGGGAAACCTTCTGGGTTTTCTTCTATGGCTTTGCCACCTATGGCAATGCAGGTTTCATGCGTGAACAGGTATGCAAATACATGTGTCCCTATGCCCGTTTCCAGAGCGTGATGTTCGACCCAGACACGCTGATCGTGTCCTACGACCCCGGCATGGGTGAGCCGCGTGGGCCACGGTCAAAGTCAACTGACTACAAGTCAGCTGGACTAGGCACGTGCATAGACTGTGGCATCTGCGTCCAGGTTTGTCCTACCGGCATCGATATTCGCAATGGCCTGCAATATGAGTGCATTGGTTGTGCTGCCTGCATTGATGGTTGCGATCAGGTGATGGACAAGATGGGCTACCCGAAGGGGCTAATTCGCTACACGACTGAAAGGGTGCTCCAGGGCGAATACACCGACAAGAACATCCTGTCCCATGTCTTCCGTCCGCGGGTAATTCTGTACAGCGTCATTCTGTTCGCGATAGGTGTTGCTTTCCTGTACACCCTAGCGACCCGAGTACCTTTGAGGGTAGATGTCCTCCGCGATCGAACCACCCTGTCCAGGGAAACGGATGACGGACGGATTGAAAACCTGTATCAGCTTGAAATCATCAACATGGATAACGCTGCGCATCGATATCGCATCAGCGCCACGGGAGCGGAAGGAATTGCGGCCATAACGGAGAGCACCCGTTTGGTCGCCGAACCTCTTGAGAACCTTGAAATCCCGATGCGCCTGGTCGTGGATCCCTCCAATCTGAAATCACGGAGCACACCAGTTGAAATAGTAGTTACTGCCGAGGATGATCCAAAGTTGAGCAAGATTACGAAAACTACTTTCCTGTCCAGATAGCTGCTTGAATAAGCAAAGGAGAAATCATGCAAGTGACATCGCAAGTTCCCTGGTACAAAGAGCGCTGGCCATGGCTACTGGCTATTATGCCTGTAACCACCATAATCGTATGCTCAGTCTTCTTGTGGGCTGCTATCAAGACCAATGACGGTCTTGTCTCGGATGACTATTACAAGGATGGTCTTGCAATAAACAGAATCATCAAGCGGGACGAAGCGGCCCACCGCTACAATCTCAGTGCAGCAGCCCAGCTAAGAGGCTCATCGATCAGCCTGCAGCTTGCCGGAAATCTGCCAGCCGTACCCGACTCACTCAAGCTGACCCTTGCTCATCCCACACGCGAGGGCTTTGATCGTTCCATCCTCCTCACCCGCAACCAAGTCGGCAACTATCAAGGGAAGGTGCAGGGCCTTATCAATGTGCGCTATGACATAATTCTGGAACCCCTGGATGGGGCCTGGCGTATAGCGGGACAGTGGCATCCAGTCGAAGGGGAAATGCTCAAAATGAACCCCGCGAACTTGTTACCACGCAGTGAATAGAATCTGCAACTGCTTAAGGTGCTGTTTAACGGGCTAACTGCCCATCTGGTCTGAGGACTTCTGGCGAGGATCACTGGTCGGGCAAGATTTTGATGGTTACAATAAAATACAAGATCAATTCTTTCAACCAATAAAGGAGGGTGCCATGGATATTGTAATGAAAGAACTTTTTGGCAGTGATATTGGGTTGCTGAGCCTTTTTACCATCCTGTTCATGGTCGGTATGGCCGTGTTCTTCATCGTCTGGTTCGTGCGGCGTGCAACCAGTCAGGACGAGTGAGGGAGAGCCGCCATGGTGCGTTGCATCAGCGTGTTTTGGCCTTCATTCATCATTGCCGGCATGGCGGATATCATATTCTTCACCCTGCTCGATCCGACTGAGCTGATGTATCGCGGAGGCCCTATGTTCGATGGTCGGCTAGGCGCATATTCTGTTGGATTCTTTGTGTTCTGGCTGATGGGCATCGGTTCTTCCGCACTGACCTGCTACTTTCAGAGATCAGCCAACGAAATCAATCGGTGCCCACTTCCCCCGTCAAGCCGGCCTGAAGGCTGCCCAAAACGCGAAGGGTGCGAGGATTGTCAATAACTTGATTATCGATCGCTTGATGAACGCCTGACGCCAGTTATGTCGAATAACCGGCATCGGGTAGATGTCCCAAATGCCATCCAGTTTCTTGCCCTCATCATGAGGACGGACACAGGTCCAATATCGAACTTAAGGCACTACAACTTTCAAGCCCTTGAAGTCGTTGTGATAGATAGCCAATTCGTCGCCCGACGAAAACTCCCAACCGTCTGAATAGCTGAATTCTGCGGTGTCTTCAGGCCCAATCCTCAATTGGAATCGATTGGACTTCGATAACGTCGGATTCCTGATTGCAAGAATCAAGGTCAGGCTATGGTCTGATTTGTTCCTGAACTTGGCAACCAGGCCGCGCCCCCAGAATGATCTCCTGAAGCCAACTTCAATAGGCAACGCAGGCTTGGCAACATCTGAGATCTGATCTCCCAATGCCTGTGCATTAAGCCTGGCACGCAGGTCTTCAGCCTCATTCCGGGCTGCAGCAAGTTCGTTTCTTGTCTGAGCCAGATAAGTTTCCAGCTGTTGTCGATCAGATGCATTCCTGATCAACAGACCCTTCTGTTCTTCCATATCAACCTTGATCATGAATGCATACAATCCCATGGCGCCCAGCGCCAATACAAGCAGCACATTCAGGGCTACTGAAAGCCACAGCTTCTTGCTTGTGTGAACAGGTGGTGAATCATCGAGGCTTGGTACTTTGGTCATTGAGAGGTCCTTCCTTTGCTCAATCAACTAAGCAATCTCAGGTATTTGTTGGCGCCGTCAGAAGACAGAGCAAAACCGCCATCGTTTCAAATGAGCAGTCCCAAGAATTATTGCATCAATCCCGCCAGAAACAGCATCAGCCGGTACTTCGCAGCCCAGCGGCAATAGCGTTGATTGAGCGCTTCAGTGAAATCAGCCATTTTTCCCGATCCTGATCTGACAGGTTTTCATTACGGTAACGACTGAGTAGACGTGCCTGAATATGGTTGAGCGGATCCAAATAGGGCTTGCGTCGAGACAGCGACAAAGCAAGAACGGGAATCTCTTCCAGCGCATAGGAAAGCCCGGCAACCGATAGCACACCCTTGATTGTATGGTCGAACTCATCGGCAATCTTCTGATAGACCACTCTGGCATTTTCAGCAGAGGAAAGGCCTGCATACTCGCCAGCAATCTCAATATCGGCCTTGCTCAGCGCCATCTGCACATTTGACATCAAGGCGCGAAAAAACGGCCATTCCACATACATGCGCTTAAGCAGGTCGAACTTTCTTGCATCGCTCGCCATTGAAGAAATGGCCGAGCCAATTCCATACCAGGCCGGAAGGGTATGTCGCGACAGCGCCCAACTGAACACCCAAGGGATGGCACGAACGGAAGCCATGGAGCGGTCCGCCTTCTTTCGATGTGATGGACGCGAGCCAATATTCAGCAGGCCGATTTCTGTGATCGGCGTACTCTCGTAAAAATAATCGAGGAAGCCATCGGTAAATTGAGTCAGCTCACGGTAAGCTTTCTCACCAAGATCGGCCAGCCCGGCCATCATGGTCAAGAATTCAGGATCCACGTCCCTTGGTGCACCGAGCAGTCCGCAACTCGCCTTGATCAGGCCTGTTGCACCCATCCCAATTTCATATGTCGCAGTTTCCGGATTGCTGTACTTGTAGTACAACATTTCACCTTGTTCGGTAAACTTGATCTGGCCAGAAACTGTACCTGGTGGCTGTGACAGGATTGCCTCGTGAGTCGGCCCACCCCCCCGCCCTACGGTGCCACCCCGTCCGTGGAACAGGCGGCACTCCACGCCATGGCGTCTGGCAATTGCAATGATTTTGAGCTGCGCCTGGTAGAGGTTCCAGTTGGATGCCAGAATGCCTCCATCCTTGCAGGAATCGGAATAGCCCAGCATGACTTCCTGCATGTCACCCAAAGCCTTGAGCAGGGAGCGATAGACTTCATTGGAAAACAGCATTTCCAATACCGCTTCGCTGTGCCGAAGGTCATCCACCGTTTCAAACAGCGGTGCTACAGAGAGCTTACAGTGCCAGTTCCCTTTTCTTCCCGCCAGACCTACAAGCCGCCCAAGAAACATGACTTCCATAACGTGCGAGGCCGTATGCGTCATCGAGATCACATAGGAACCGAAGGTTTCAGCCCCAACCTCATCTATCAACCTGGCGACCTGCCGGAATACTTCCATGGTTTCACGCGACTTGTCTGACAACACGAGATCGCTGACATAAAGTGTCCCCTCGTGCGCAATCCAGCGCGACAATTCGGTCATCCGTTCCTGCTCATTTGCAGCAAGATAATTGGAATCGGGATTAAGCTGCCGCAGAATTTCGCTCACAGTCTGTGTATGTATGGTGGACTCCTGTCGGATATCCATTTGCAGCAGGTGAAACCCAAAGCTTTCTACCAACCGAATCAAGTCCTGCAGTTCTGCCTCAGCCACGACGCGATCACCGTGGCTGATCAACGAAGATCGAATAAGGTACAAGTCTTCCAGCAAATCACGCGCATTCGGATAGGCCATGACCAGTGTCTTTTCACGCTCGTCGGCAAGTTTGTCCTGAACATGCTCCAGATTTTCCTTCAGTCTGGATATCATGATCGTGATAAAGCGCCGGTAGGGCTCCTTCGCAAAGCTTTGCACAGCGGTGCCGGAAAACACCTTCTTCCCGAAGCGGGTTTCCACCCATGCAAGACGTGCAGCAAATAAACCCGGCAGCTTGCACCATTGAAGACTATGGGTCAGCATGTGACGCAATTCATCCAGCCGACGCAAATATTCGATCAACGCCGTTTCCATCTGCTTGTATACGGCCCAGCGTGTCACATCGGGGGTCACAAACGGGTTGCCATCGCGGTCGCCACCAATCCAGGAACCAAAACGGATGAAGCTGGGCACGCTGATAACAGGCTCACCCGCTTCGTTTACACCATAGTGCTTCCGGATCGCCTTGGTGAAGTAGCGATAAGCCTGTGGAACAGCGGCAAATAGACTTTCCCTGACGTAGTACAGCCCGTTGCGGACCTCATCCTGTACCTCCAGCTTGGCATTGCGCAGTTCATCGGTGCGCCACAGGACACGAATTTCACGCGACAGGGTTTCAGTCAGTTCTTCCTGTTCATTCTTGCCAAGCATGGGGTTATACAGGCGATCACACAGCACGAAGATCCGGCGCAGACTCTCCATCACCGCGCGACGGCGCGCTTCGGTGGGATGAGCGGTAAACACAGGAGCATAGCGCAGCTGATTGGCCAGGGACTGCACCGTTTCAGCAGTTACGCCCTGTGCCTTCAGGTTGGCCATGGTTTGATCAAACGAACCAACCCAGAGGTCCCGTCCCATCGCCAATTGACGACGGCGATTGCGATGGGCAAAGCTTTCTTCGGCAATATTGACCAGGCTGAAATAAGTGGAAAATGCACGGATAACCTGCTCCAGTTGATCGGGCGGCAACCCTTCGATCAGTCCCATCAGCCTAAGTCGAAGAGTTTTGTCGTCCTTCTGATGCAGATCGACAAAACCTGCTCGTAGGGCCTCCACCGTCTCAAACAATTCCTGCCCTGCGATCTCCTTCAGTACTTCACCCAGCAGGGCGCCCAGCAGGCGAACTTGTGCACGCAAATCATCGTCAGTCAGCAGATGCAGGGGGGTGCTCATTACTAGTCGTTTCAGCAATGCAGTAGGTATTGAAAGGCCGCAAATCTTCTCATTCTTCTTTACCCCAACCAAACACGCACGTTCCTGAATATGCGCATCCAGGGCCCATCCTGTCCGCGCCAATCTGCTGGCTTCCAGGAAAGTTGGGCTGCACGGAACACTCTTTCGGGGTGGGGCATGAGAATGGTGAAACGGCCATCCGCAGTGGTAAAGCCTGTACTGCCATCAGGCGACCCATTTGGGTTGAGCGGATATACTTCGGTCGGTCGCCCGGCATGGTCCACATAACGCAGTGCAGGCTTTGCGCTTCTGATATGGCCTTTATCCCGATAAACAACCCGACCTTCGCCATGCGCTACGGCTATGGGCATTCTCGAACCTGCCATGCCCGAGAAGAAGATGGACGGGCTATCCATTACTTCCACCTGCACAAAGCGGGCCTCAAACTGCTCCGATTCATTACGCAGGAATTGTGGCCAGGCTTCTGCCCCTGGAATAAGCTCATGCAACTGGCTCATCATCTGGCAACCATTGCACACACCAAGGCCAAAGGTGTCATGGCGGTGATAGAAGGTCTCGAACTCGTCCCGCGCCCGAGTATTGAACAGGATAGACTTCGCCCATCCCCCCCCGGCGCCCAGCACATCACCATAGGAAAATCCGCCACAGGCAACCACCCCCTTGAAATTCTTTAATTCAACCCGTCCAGAAATTACATCGCTCATATGTACGTCATGGGCAGAAAATCCTGCCAAATCGAAAGCGGCAGCCATTTCCACATGACCGTTCACACCCTGCTCGCGCAGAATCGCCACCCTGGGCTTGGCGCCCCGTGCGATATGGGGTACAGCGATCTTTTCTTGTGCGTCATAGCTCAGTTGGTAATGCAGTCCAGGGTCAGCACTATCTTTCACCCTCTCGGCTTCCTGGCGAACACAATTCGGGTTGTCGCGCAGCCGTGCAATTTCATAACTTGGCGATGTCCACACCTCCAGCAATTCCGCTCGCGAAGCGTCGAAAAGGGTATCGTCTCGACGCATTATCCGAATGCGATCATCTTTGGTGACTTCACCGATGACATGGATCTCACTGCGCAGTCCAGCTTCAATGAATGCTTCCACGGCAGCACGGGCATCAGTACGCCGAACCTGGATGACCGCTCCTGTTTCCTCATTTAACATTACCCGCAGCAATCTGGCCTGCTGTTCAGCTGGTGTCATTCCCTCCACCTCAGGTTCCGGCTCGCCTTCCACCTCAACAACGTGCCGAATCAAATCCTGGCACATCTCATCCATTTCTACCTTCAGCCCACAATGGCCTGCAAACGCCATTTCGCACAGGGTAACGAACAGCCCGCCATCCGAGCGGTCGTGATAGGCCAGAATCTTGTCCTCGCTGCGAAGCTTCTGCATAACGTCGAAGAAGGCCTTCAGACTTGAAGCCTGTGGTGCATCCGGGCAATGGTTTCCAACCTGTTTGTACACCTGGACCAAAGCCGAGGCACCAAGGCGATCCCTGCCGCGACCAAAATCGATCAGAATCAGATCGGTATCGCCGCAGTCGGTACGCAACTGAGGCGTCGAATGATTGATTGCATCAGGTGTGGGTGCAAACGCTGACACCACGAGTGAAATCGGAGCAGTAACGGATTTGCTTTCTCCTTCTTCATCCCACACGGTTTTCATGCTCATCGAATCCTTGCCAACGGGGATACTGATACCAAGCTTCTGGCAATACGCGGACACCGCTTCGACTGTGTCAAACAAAGCGGCGTCTTCTCCTGGATGGCCCGCGGGGGCCATCCAGTTGGCTGACAGTCTTACGTCGGAAAGGCTTCTGATGCGGGCTGCTGCCAAATTGGTGATGGCCTCGGCAATAGCCATGCAGCCAGATGCCGGCGCATCGATCAGAGCCACAGGCGCCCTCTCTCCAATGGCCATGACTTCGCCCCGCTGAGTCTGATACCCCATTAACGTAATGGCGCAGTCGGCCACCGGTATCTGCCACGGCCCCACGCACTGATCACGTGCCGTCATACCGCCCACACTTCGGTCGCCGATGGAAATCAAGAACATTTTGGATGCCACACCCGGCAAAGACAGCACTCGGCGGGATGCTTCTTCAAGCGTAATGCCATGCAGATTCAGCGCCGGCAGTTCCCGCTTTACGTGCGTCACGTTCCGGGTCATTTTTGGCGGATTGCCCAGTATCACGTCCAGAGGCACATCCACTGCATAGTTCTGGAATATCTCGTCCACCACCTGCAAAGTGCCCTCGGCGGTGGCCTCCCCGAGTACCGCGAAAGGACAACGTTCCCGCTCGCATAATGCGGTAAACTCGGCAATGCGGTTTGCGGGAATCGCCAACACATATCGTTCCTGCGCTTCGTTGCACCAGATTTCCCTTGGCGACATGCCGGATTCTTCCGAGGGCACAGCGCGCAGCTCAAAGCGCCCACCCTTGCCTCCGCCATACACCAGTTCGGGCAGCGCGTTGGACAAGCCGCCGGCACCCACATCATGTATGGAGAGGATCGGATTGCTGTCACCCATCTGCCAGCAACGGTCAATCACTTCCTGTGCGCGTCGCTGCATTTCAGGGTTGCCCCGCTGCACGGAATCGAAATCCAGACTTTCCGCATTGGAGCCCGTCGCCATGCTCGATGCTGCGCCACCGCCCAGACCGATCAGCATGCCGGGGCCGCCAAGCTGTATCAGCAGCGCACCCGCGGGCAGCATGTGTTTGTGCACATGGTCCTCACGGATATTGCCCACGCCGCCCGCCAGCATGATAGGTTTGTGATAGCCCCGCATCTCGCCGCACAGGTTCTCCTCGAAGGTGCGGAAATAGCCTGCGAGGTTGGGCCGGCCGAATTCATTGTTGAACGCAGCTGCGCCGATTGGTCCTTCGATCATGATCTGCAGCGCCGAAACAATGCGCCCTGGCTTTCCATAGACTTTCCCGTCCTCATCCCTCTCCCAAGGCTGTTCATAGCCCGGTATGTTGAGATTGGATACGGAAAACCCGCACAACCCGGCCTTGGGTTTGGAACCGCGTCCGGTAGCACCCTCATCGCGGATCTCTCCGCCCGAGCCCGTCGCCGCACCCGGAAAGGGCGAGATGGCAGTTGGATGATTATGGGTTTCCACCTTCATCAGGATGTGGGTGGGCTCATCGCTGAATCCATACGTCCCACTTCTATCCGGATAGAAGCGCCCAATCCGGGCACCCTCGATCACTGACGAATTATCTGCATAAGCAGACAGGACGCCGTTTGGCGAGGCATTGTACGTATCGCGTATCATGCCGAACAGCGTATTGTCTTTAGCCGCCCCATCGATGACCCAGTTCGCATTGAAAATCTTGTGGCGGCAATGCTCGGAGTTCGCCTGGGCAAACATCATCAGTTCCACATCCGTCGGATTGCGGCCAAGCCGGCAAAAATTGTCGGCGAGGTAATCGATCTCGTCATCTGACAGCGCCAGCCCTAAGTCGCGGTTCGCCATCATGAGCGCGCTTTTCCCTGCCCCCAATACATCAACGGTTTCCAGAGGCCGCGGGGCAACATGGCTAAAGAGACCGTAGGCCTGCTCCGGCGATTGCAGCACTTCCTCGGTCATGCGATCGTGTATTCGTGGCAATAGCAGGGTTAGCTGCTCCGAAGTAAGGCGAGATCCGTCTGAATTTTCCAGATAATAGGCAATACCTCGCTCCACGCGGGCCACCTTGCTCAGGCCACAGTTGTGCAGGATATCCGTCGCTTTGGAGGACCAGGGTGAGATCGTTCCGAAACGGGGAACGACAAGAAACATCTTGCCCGGCGAATCCGGTTCCGAGGTCTGCGTCCTCTCTCCCAGCACCAGGTATAAGACATTCGATTCGTTATCCGTCAACGCCTCGCCAAGCTCAAGAAAATGCCAAAAACGGCAGACGATGAACCCTAACGGTACGCCGGACCTGCGAACCTCATCACGGATTTTTTCGAGGCGGAACTCGGATAAGGCGGATCCGCCGCGCACGGTAAGAATCTGGACCATGGAACAGGCAGAAAGCAATCAGGGAAATTGCTATTTTACCTGAGCCCCGCGGCGAAACTGAGCCTTACAGATAAGCCTGGGTTGTACTTTGCATTGCGCACCCAACCCACCGCTCGTTGCGATAAGTTGCCCGCATTAAAAAAGGCAGCCAAAGCCGCCTTTCTTGTCTTGCCCTAACTACCGACCCGATTACACCCGACGCCTGAATTCGTTGGAGCGGGTGTCTATTTCGATCTTGTCGCCGATATCGACGAATGCGGCGACCTGAATTTCGAAACTGGTTGGCCTGATGCGGGCAGGTTTCATCACCTTGCCTGATGTGTCGCCACGCACGGCAGGTTCGGTATATTCGACTTCCCGGACAAGAGTAGTGGGTAACTCGATCGAGATGGGTTTGCCGTCATAGAAGACGACTTCAACCGGCATGCCGGCGTCCAGATAGTTGAGGGCATCGCCCATATTTTCGGCTTCGATTTCAAACTGGTTGTATTCACTGTCCATGAAAACATACATGGGGTCAGCGAAGTAGGAATACGTACATTCCTTGCGATCGAGCGTGACTACGTCGAATTTCTCATCGGCCTTGTAAACGCTTTCGGTAGCTGCACCGGAGAGCAGGTTCTTGAGCTTCATTTTGACCACGGCCGAGTTGCGACCGGATTTGTTGTAGTCTGCCTTTTGTACAACCATGGGATCGGAACCGATCATTACCACGTTGCCGGCACGGAGTTCCTGGGCGGTTTTCATCTTACTGCGTCCTGAATAATGGTATAAAAAACAGCACATTATACCTTAGATATTGCGAACTTTACCAGTGTCTCAGAGAGGCTGGGCAGCCCTGCAAGATGGCTGGCCCAGGCACGGGCGTGGCGGCTGCAACCGGTGATGATTTCAAGCACATTGCGTGGAACCGCTTTCTGCCTGTTCCAGGCACTGAAAAGCTTACGCATGTCTTCTGCCAGGCAGGGATCAATGCCCTCCAGGTAAAGATCAAGCCATGCCTCAACCTTCTTTTCGTGAGCACCGTCTTCCTGCACGTAAGCCTGCCACAGAACCGGCCTCCCGGCGAACTGGGCACGTATGAATGAATCTTCGCCGCGGACAATATTGACGTCACACGCCCAGAGCAGTCGGTCGTAGTCGCCTTGGGACAGAAAAGGCAAGATCCTCAGGGTCAGGTTGCCTTCCCGGAAACATTCGCCCACCGCGGCTGAATCTTTGCCGAGAAAATCCAAGGCTGGTACAAGCGCCTTGCCGATCGGCAAGAAGCAGGTAACCGCACCTTGATGCCGGGCAAAGCTGCCCAAGAGTGAAGGAATGGCATGGTTCTCGTAGGCGAACAGGGATACCTTGGTCTCGCCTTGTTTCGGCACGGGAACAGCCAATCCCTTCCAGAAGGCAGACTGAGAGCCAGGATCGCGCTGAAAAGTCTGAATCCTTGCAAGCAGGCTCCCTTCCCGCAGCAAACCACCTGTCGCGTGGCTATAACCTGGAAAGAAGAAATACTTCGACAGGGGTGAACGGGGATGGGGTGAAGGCAAACCATGGCAACCCACCACCCACGACTCGGCAGACAGGTATTCAAGGTTGATCCAAACCGGCTTTACCGGGCGTGCCGCCATGGCACGCAAGAAAGACTCTGGCAGTTCACAGGCAAATGCCTCGATGACCAGATCGCACGGGATGACTTGAGGAAGTGATGCAGTCCAGCGCCTTACTTCAACGCCCCGCCAATCCTGACTCTCCAGCTGAATCGAGATGTCATTGTGCAGTTGATTGAAAACCTGAAGGTCGTCCACCCACAGCCTGACCTGCAAACCCTGCTCGTCAAGAAGTTGACGGGCGAGGCGGGAGGCAATGCCAATATCCCCATAGTTGTCTACCACGGAGCAGAAGATGTCACAGGTGTGAATTTCCTTCATAAGTCAAATGATGCACGAAAACAAAAAAGCCGGGCGAACCCGGCTTTTTTTAGCATTAGCAAATTTACTTTTTCTTCAGGCAGCTGCTCATGAATTTCTTCCGGTCTGCGCCTTTCATCCCCTTGGCTTGCACATTGCAATCCTTCATCTTCTGTTGCTGGGCAGTGAGTGGTTTGCCCGACTTGGACATTCCAGGTGCTGAAGCTGGCGCGGCCGCGGGAGCGGATGCTACAGGAGCAGCTTCAGCTGCAGCCGCAGGAGTTGCGGCTTTGCCAGACAGACAGGACTTCATGAAGGCCTTACGCTCAGCGCCGGACTTGCCTTTTGCCTCGGCGTTACATTCCTTCATGCGACTTTGCTGTGCAGATTCGGCCATTGCCGGAGCAGATACCGAAAACAGCATGGCTATGGCTAAGGCAACGATTGCGGGATATTTCATGGCGTCTCCTGTGTGGTTGAGTGGAGACAGGAGTTTATTCCATTTTTGAAGAAAAATTGTAAACCCTTGTCAAAGACCAAAAAGCGGCGTAGAAAGCCATTAAGTCTGGATCTCAGGCTTGAGGGGGTTGTGGATTCAGGGCATTTCGAGCGTCTTGCAATCGAAACAACAAGCGGTTTGCCGCACGCAGTTCGCGGCTAGTAGCGCCAAGGGAGGATAGTTTCTATGGCAACAGGTACGGTTAAGTGGTTTAGCGATTCCAAAGGATTTGGCTTTATCACTCCCGACGATGGCGGCGAAGATGTGTTCGCGCATTTTTCCGCTATCAACATGAATGGCTTCAAGACGCTGAAGGAAGGCCAGAAAGTCTCATTTGAAGTAAGCCAGGGCCCCAAGGGCAAGCAGGCTTCAAATATTCAAGCTGCCTGATTTACTCTGCAGCCATTCAAGACCCCGCCCTAGCGGGGTTTTTTTATGCCTGTCTCCTTGCCAGCTACATCCTGGCAATGATCGCATCGCCAAAAGCCGAGCATTTGATCTCGGTCGCGCCTTCCATCAATCGGGCAAAGTCGTAAGTCACTGTCTTTGCGGCGATGGCGCCTTCCATGCCCTTGATGATGAGATCGGCTGCCTCGGTCCATCCCAGATGCCGCAGCATCATTTCCGCCGACAGGGTAATCGAGCCCGGATTCACGTAATCCTTGCCGGCGTACTTTGGTGCAGTCCCATGGGTGGCCTCGAACATGGCGACGGTGTCGGACAGGTTTGCCCCCGGGGCAATGCCGATGCCGCCCACTTCTGCGGCGAGGGCATCGGAAATGTAATCGCCGTTCAGGTTAAGCGTGGCAATCACATCATATTCTGCGGGGCGCAGAAGAATCTGCTGCAGGAAAGCATCGGCAATCACGTCCTTGATAACAATACCATTTGGCAGCTTCATCCACGGGCCTTCATCGATCAACGTAGCGCCGAACTCGCGCGCGGCAAGTTCATATCCCCATTTCTTGAAGCCACCCTCGGTGAACTTCATGATATTGCCCTTGTGCACTAGAGTGACCGAGCGCCGACCGTTGTCGATGGCATAGCGGATCGCGCGCCGAATCAGCCGCTCGGAACCTTCGATGGAAACAGGCTTGATGCCGATCGCAGAAGAGTCCGGAAAGCGGATTTTCTTGACCCCCATTTCCTTTTGCAGGAACTCAATCAATTTTTTGACCGCATCGGAGTTGGCTTCCCACTCCACACCCGCGTAGATGTCCTCGGTATTCTCACGGAAGATCACCATGTCCACTTTCTCCGGTTCCTTGACCGGGCTGGGGACACCACTGAAATAACGCACGGGACGCAGGCAGACATACAAATCAAGCATCTGGCGCAAGGCCACATTGAGTGAGCGTATGCCGCCGGAAGTCGGCGTCGTCAATGGCCCCTTGATGGAGATGACATAATCCTTGACGGCTTCGACTGTCTCCTCCGGTAACCACTTCTCGGCGCCATAGATCCTGGTGGCCTTCTCGCCCGCGTACACTTCCATCCAGGCGATCTGCCTCCGGCCTCTGTATGCTTTGGCCACGGCTGCGTCCACTACCTTGCGCATCACGGGGGTAATGTCCACGCCCGTGCCATCGCCCTCGATGAAGGGAATGACGGGCGTATCTGGCACATTCAGGGTGTTGTCGGAATTGACTGCAATTTTCTGGCCGTTGGCGGGAATCTGGATGTGCTGGTAGGTCATAGTGTCGAGTAAAATTCAGTTTTGAGAAATCGATTCGTGGCCCGCATCATCCTGTTCAACAAACCCTACGGCGTTCTGAGTCAGTTCACTGCGGAAGGCCGCTGGCAAGGCTTGAAGGACTATCTCCCGGTTCCGGATGTTTACGCAGCTGGGAGGCTGGATGCGGACAGCGAAGGTTTGCTTATTTTAACCGATGACGGTGCGCTCCAGAGACGAATCGCCGATCCTGCTCACGAACTGCCCAAGACCTATTGGGTTCAGGTGGAAGGCATCCCCGACGACCTTGCATTATCACATCTGCGCACAGGCGTGGATCTGGGCGCTTTTGTCACCCGCCCCGCCAAAGTGCACACCATAAAAGAGCCTTCAGGTCTTTGGCCGCGCAATCCACCCATCCGTTTGCGCAAGGCTATCCCCACATGCTGGCTGGAACTGATAATTGCCGAAGGCAAGAACCGCCAGGTGCGACGCATGACGGCTAAAACGGGCCACCCTACTCTGCGCCTGATTCGCTCTGCCATTGGTAGCTGGAAATTGAATGGACTGGAACCTGGAGCATGGAAAGACGCAAATGACTGAGCCGCCTGTCAATAATATATGGCTGCCCCACGTCGTCGTTGCCGCCATCGTCGAGCAGGAAGGAAAGTTCTTGCTGGTCGAGGAAGAGACCATGGATGGCATGCGGCTCAATCAGCCAGCCGGACACTGGGAGAGAAACGAAACCCTGTTGCAGGCAGTAGTGCGTGAAACGCTGGAAGAAACAGCTCATCATGTCGAACCCGCAGCATTGCTCGGCAGCTATACGACTTCGAACCCGGCGCGTGACATTACCTATTTGCGCTTTGCCTATATTTGCAACGTAACGGGATTCGCCCCCGATTACAAACTTGACACAGGCATCGTTCGCGCCGTTTGGCTCACGCCAGGAGAAATTGCATCGAGTCCGGTTCGCCATCGCAGCCCGCTGGTGATGCGCTGCGTGGAGGATTATTTATCCGGTCGCCGCTTCCCGCTGGATTTCGTCTCGCACCTATGAAGCAGCGTGTCGTTGTCGGTCTCTCTGGCGGTGTGGATTCTTCTGTTTCCGCCTGGTTATTGAAAGTACAAGGCCACGAAGTCGTCGGCGTATTCATGAAGAACTGGAACGATGATGACAATACCGACAAGTGCACGGCAAGACAGGATTTTCTCGACGTGCTGGCGGTCGCGGAGGTACTTGGCATTGAAGTCGAAGCCGTCAACTTTGCCGCCGAATACAAGGAACGGGTGTTCAGCCACTTTCTTGAAGAATATTCTGCTGGTCGAACACCTAACCCTGATGTTCTGTGCAACGCCGAGATCAAGTTCAGGGCCTTTCTTGATTACGCGTTGAAGCTGGGTGCGGATTGCATCGCCACCGGCCATTACGCAGGCAAGGGCGAGGACGAATCCGGGCGCGCCAGCCTGCTGAGGTCGGCAGATGTGAACAAGGACCAGAGCTATTTTCTCTATCGCCTCAACCAGCGCCAGCTCGGTCCAACGCTGTTCCCGTTGAGCGGAATGCAAAAACCCGAGGTGCGCGAACTGGCTGAAAAGGTCGGCCTGCCGAATTTCGCCAAGAAAGACAGTACGGGCATCTGCTTTATTGGCGAACGAAATTTCCGCGAGTTTCTGGAAACGTATCTGCCCAAGCGACCCGGGCCCATGCAGACACCGGAGGGCAAAGTTGTAGGTACACACCAGGGGCTTATGTATTACACCATTGGGCAGCGGGAGGGATTGAAGATTGGTGGTGCGGGCGAGCCCTGGTTTGTTGCCGGCAAGAATGTGGTCGACAATTGTTTAATCGTCGTTCAGGGTCATGCTCATCCCCTGCTTTATCTCGAAAGTCTGCGTGCCGGGGACCTGGCCTGGGTGGCAGAACAAGCACCTGACGCCTCTTTGTCATACACTGCAAAAACTCGTTACCGCCAGGTCGATGCATCCTGCCACATCCATTTTGATGGCGCCGGCATGATGGATGTGATCTTTGATACGCCCCAATGGGCAGTTACCCCAGGACAATCCGTGGTTCTTTATGATCGCCAGACCTGCCTTGGGGGCGGAATCATCGCCTGATCTAGCTTATTCCATCTCTTTTTTGAAAGCAGTGTGCAAACTCGGACCTTCCATACAGCGGTGATGGCTCGACCTGGCAATTACGATGAAATTGTTAAAGATAACGGCGTTTCCGCCGATTCCTCAGAAGGACCATGACCGGATTCCATTTTTGTGACAATCTTGAGCATGGCAACAGAGCCTGCGACATACAAACCTGATGGCCATCCTGCTCACCCACGAACCCGTCGTCAATAAATCCCGGACCATAACAGCCAACCGGTTGATGGTTCACGGGTCTTCCATGGATGATGCGTGCGACGGATTGAATCTGATTGCCACCGCCTGGCCAATGGAACGTACGGTCCTGCTCAGCCTTGAAGGCTTTCCCCTGGATGCCACGCTCGCCGAGTGGGAGTTGCCCAGCAATACCCTGATGGAACTCCCGGCCAGTTTCCTTTCTACTCCTGCGGGCGCTGGTCTCGCTCACAAGCTGATTAAACGGGGAACCGGACTATGCGTTTCCAACGCAGGTCACGGCGAACAGCTACCTCCAGACATTCCTCTTCGCTTCGGTCTGGTCGATGTCAACGCGCCGCATGAGGCCCTCAAGGGCATTGGCGTGCCGCTTGCGACTGGCTTGAACAACGTCGCTGACTTTGAACAGGCGCTGGCCGACGGTTTCGCTGGCGCCAGCGGCTGGTTTTTCCTTTACGACAAACCGACAGCAAGGAAGCCCGCCACATCGGCCACCAACGTCGTTCGCGTGCTTAATCTGGTGAGAAAAGGCGCCGATGTGCACGAAATCGAAGAGGCCATCAAGCACGACGTCACGCTGTCGTTCCGCTTGCTGCGCTATGTGAATTCCGCGGCATTCGGACTACAGGTCGAGATTCAATCTTTCCGGCACGCCGTCACCATGCTGGGCTATGACAAGCTGAATAAATGGCTGTCTGTATTGATGGTCACTGCCAGCAAAGCGCCCGGCGCTCAGGCCATGATGCAGGCCTCCGTCACGCGGGGACGTTTCATGGAAATGCTGGGACAGAGCTTCTTCGAGAAAGCCGAATGGGACAACCTGTTCATTACCGGTGCCTTCTCCCTGTTGGATGTGCTTCTTGGCACCGAAATGGACGCACTGTTGAACAACATGCATCTGCCGGAGCCAGTGGTCGCCGCACTGGGCAGAAATGAAGGAGTGTATGCCCCATTCCTCGACCTTGCCCGGGCCTGTGAAAGTGACGCTACAGCATTTGCCCGCCAAATAGAGGAACTTGGCATCGCGCCTGATGTGGTCAATCGCGCCGAACTGATTGCCCTTTCCTATGCCGATACACTCCAGGCAATTTGATCAGTTAAAAAACATGGGGGCGCTGCGCGGGTAACGGTAGAATATCGGACGTTAGCAATGTTACAGCCTGTTTTTTCTCATGCCTGAAACCCCCAGTTCTGCCAGTAGCAATTTCATCCGCAACATCATCGACGAACAGAATGCCAGTGGCAAGTGGGACGGGCGGGTAGAAACCCGTTTCCCCCCGGAACCCAACGGCTATCTGCATTACGGCCACGCCAAGTCGATTTTCCTCAACTTCGGCCTGGCACGTGACTACAAGGGTGTCTGTCACCTGCGCTTTGATGACACCAATCCGGAAAAGGAAGAACAGGAATATGTTGATTCAATTGAAGCATCGGTAACATGGCTGGGTTTTGACTGGGGCAAGCATCTCTATTTTGCCTCCAATTATTTTGACACCATGTATGCCTGCGCCGAGTATCTGATTCAGTCCGGCCATGCCTTTGTGGACTCGCTGAGCGCAGAAGAAGTGCGCGCTCATAGGGGCACGCTGACTGAACCGGGCAGGGACAGCCCCTTCCGCAATCGCAGCATTGGGGAAAACCTCGACCTGTTCCGCCGCATGAAGGCGGGTGAATTTCCCGATGGCGCCCACGTACTGCGCGCCAAAATTGACATGGCCGCGCCCAACATCAACATGCGCGACCCCGCAATCTATCGCATCAAGCGGGCAACGCACCATAACACCGGTGACAAGTGGTGCATCTACCCAATGTACACCTATGCCCATCCCATCGAAGATGCAATCGAACACATCACCCATTCAATCTGCACCCTGGAATTCGAGGACCAGCGGCCGTTCTACGACTGGCTTCTGGATAAACTCGCAGACGGGGGATTCTTCACTCGACCGCTGCCGCAGCAAATTGAATTCGCGCGACTGAACCTGACTTTCGTGGTTCTGTCCAAACGCAAGCTGATTGAGCTGGTGGAAGAAGAACACGTCGATGGATGGGATGACCCGCGTCTGCCAACCCTTATGGGCGCCCGCCGGCGCGGTTTCACGCCCGCTGGCTTTCGTCTTTTCACCGACCGGATCGGCGTTTCCAAGGCCGATTCCTGGATCGACATGAGCGTTCTGGAAGACTGCATGCGCGAAGACCTGAATGAAACTGCTGCGCGCCGAATCGCCGTGCTGGATCCACTCAAACTGATTATCGACAACTACCCGGAAGGTCAAAGCGAACTGTGTTACGCGCCAAACCATCCGCAGAAACCCGAACTGGGCCAGCGCCAGATTCCCTTTGGCCGGGAGTTGTGGATCGAACGGGATGACTTCATGGAAACGCCAGTCAAGGGCTTCTTCCGTCTCTACCCCGGCAACAAGGTAAGGCTGCGCTATGGTTTCGTGGTCGAATGCACCGGCTGCGACAAGGATGCACAGGGCAACATCTCGGCTGTGCATTGCAACTATCTACCCGACACCAAATCGGGCACACCGGGTTCCGACAGTGTGAAGGTAAAGGGCAACCTGCACTGGGTATCCGCCGCCCATGCCTATGAAGCCCAGGTCCGACTGTATGACCGGCTGTTTTCGATACCTCATCCGGGCACCGGCGAGCGCGACTACAAGCTCGATCTCCACCCGGATTCCAAGCGGGTCATCACGGCCATGCTGGAACCTTCGCTCAAGCAGGCCAATCTGGAAGACCGTTTCCAGTTCGAGCGTCACGGCTACTTCGTTGCCGACCTGAAAGATTCGTCGCCGGGAGCTCCTGTGTTCAACCGCGCCGTGACTTTGAAGGACTCCTGGAAGAAGTGAAAGCCATTGCAACACCAGGCATCCTGAGCTCACCAGGAAAGCCTCCCCTCATCACTCCGCGTCCTCTCGGTTGATTGAAAGTGACTGATTCCCTCACCCGATTCGTGTTCGAACACGCTCCAGTCAAAGGCGGTGTGGTTCAGATGACAGAGACGTGGCGCACCGTGCAGGAGCATGCTGACTACCCTGCACCACTGAAAAATGTCCTGGGCGAGCTGCTGGCCGCAGCGGCGCTGTTAACGTCTGGCATCAAATTTGACGGCAGTCTGGTACTCCAATTGCACGGAACAGGACCGGTCAAACTGATTGTGGTCGAGGCAACTTCCCAACATACCCTGCGGGCAACAGCCAAGTGGGAAGGTGATCTTGTTGAAACTGACCTGTCCAGCCTGCTTGGCAAAGGCCGGTTTGTCATGACGCTGGATCAGAGCAAGGCGGGCAAACAGAATTATCAGGGTATCGTGCCGCTCGAAGGCCAGAGCGTGGCTGATATCCTGTCGCATTACATGGAAAGTTCAGAGCAACTTGAAACCCGTATTTATCTGGCGGCCAGCGATGAGGCCGTCGGCGGCATGCTGTTGCAGAAACTGCCGGACAAGACCAGCGAAGACGATGACATGTGGAACCGCGTCGGCTACCTTGCCGATACACTGACTGCTGAAGAACTTCTGGGACTTTCTGCCAATGACATCTTGTTGCGGCTGTTTCACGAGGAAACCTTGCGCCGTTTCGATCAGGATCCCCTGTCCTTCCGCTGCACCTGCACACAGGAGAATGTGGGTAGCATGCTCAAGATGCTGGGCCGTGACGAAGTGGAAAGCATTCTTTCCGAGCAGGGGAAAGTGGAGGTACGCTGCGAATTCTGCGATACCCTTTACCTCTTCGACGCGGTCGATGCGGCGCAGCTGTTTGTTGAAGGAACGGTGATCATGGGCAGCCAGGCTCGGCACTGAAACCTGATGCCAGTTCGGCAGTCCATTTGCCATGGATAATCTGACTCACACCCTGTCTGGTCTGGTTGTTGCCCGCCTCAGTAGAAAATCTGGGGACACCGACCCGCTCACGCTGAAAGCGCGTCTGATCGTTGGCGCGCTCGCCACCAATGCGCCGGATCTGGACATTGTCCTCTTGCCCTTTTCTTCCCAGCTCTACCTGCTGCACCACCGCGGAATCTCGCACTCCCTGTTGATGCTGCCGGTGTGGGCGCTGCTGTTGTCCTGGTTGTTCGGCAAGCTGTTCAAGCATCCCGGTGGCTGGCGGCCATTTTATGTTCTGGTCGCGGTGAGTCTGCTGATCCATATTCTGCTTGACTGGCTTACCGGATATGGCACCCAGTTGTTCGCACCCCTTTCCGATCATCGGTTCGCGCTGGGTACCACCTTCATTATCGATCCGGTACTGGCCGGCCTGCTTCTGATTGGCGCAGCTCTGCCCGCCCTGTTTCAGTCCAGCAAACTGCCGGCCATGATTGCCAGCCTGTTGGCTGTCGCCTGGATAAGTTGGGAAGCCATCATGCATTACCGCGCTACAGAAATCGGGCGGGATTACGCAGAGTCGCAGGGTTGGCAACAGGCCAAGGTTTCCGCGGAGGCACGGCCCATCGCACCGTGGAACTGGACCGTGATCGTGAAGGAAGGTGAACGCTATCACTACGCCCACCTGCATTTACGCGACCAGCCCGTACCCATGCCGGCCCCGGATTCAAACTGGCTGGTCAAGGCCCTGGCTGACTTCCGGTTGCCCACGCAGGCACACTGGACAAGCGCAAGCCAGTTTGGCGTCGGGCCTGATGCACAGTTGGCGCGGGATGTATGGGCACGGCCTGAATTGGAGTTCTTCCGCTGGTTTGCCGAGGCGCCCGCCCTCTATCGGGTTGACCACCATTCGGGCCGGCCCTGTGTCTGGTTCCAGGACCTGCGTTTTCTCACCCCGGGCCGGGACGGTCCATTCCTGTTCGGTTCGTGCGGCCCGGACTGGCGGGTCTATCGAATGGGCATGAATGGGCTGCCCACTCCGTACCGTTAGCTGCCCATGCCCGGTTTCAGCTGACTGCCAAATTTCTCGATCGCCTTCTTCACCTTGGGTGCCACCACGTACTGGCAGTAGGGCTGATACGTGTTCTGCATATAGTAATTCTGATGGTAACCCTCGGCAGGATAAAGGGTCCCGGCCGCAGTCACCTCGGTGACAATGGGATCGGGCCAATATCCGGCCTCTGCCTTGATCGCTGCCTCTGCCGCCGCCCTTTGTTCGGGTGTATGGAAATAAATTGCCGAGCGGTACTGGGTTCCCCTGTCGTTGCCTTGACGGTTCAACGTAGTGGGATCATGAATGGCAAAGAATACCTCGAGCAGATCTTCGAAACTGATTTCTGCCGGATCAAACGTGATCTGTACAACTTCCGCATGCCCGGTTGTGCCTGTGCAGACGGATTTGTAATCCGGATTCGGCATATGGCCTCCCATGTAGCCGGAAATGACACTCTCCACTCCACGCAAGCGCTGGAATACCGCTTCCAGGCACCAGAAGCAACCACCCGCCAATGTTGTAGTTTCGATTGTCATGATGTTCCCCATCAAGCTGCGTTTTCGTTGTCCCGGAGCAACGACACCTACGCGACAGGCACGGTCTCTTGAAACGATTTGCGCTCAGCCATCTTGGTGGCGAAACGTGCAAGATTGGGATGCGCGCTGCGCCAATCGATATGGGAAAAGCGAAAATCCAGATAGCCCAGTGCGCAACCCGCGGCAATGTCGGCGAGGGAAAACTTCCCGTCGACAAAATAGACATGCTCTCCCAGTTCTTCCGAAAGTTCCTCCAGCGCGCGGAATATCTTGGTCTCCTGCCGGGCAATCCACTCTTTGCTGCGCTGATCCTCGGGACGCTTGTCTTCCAGGAAGATCAGTGCGGCGGCATCGGTCATGCCATCGGCCAGCGCTTCGATCTTGCGGACCGCGATCCGGCTTTCTGCCTCTTGCGGCAGCAGGTGGCCGACCGGGCTGACATGCTCAAGGTACTCGACGATCACGCGTGAATCATAAAGGGTTTCGCCATCCTTCAGCACCAGTATTGGCACCTTCCCCAACGGGTTGAATTGGCCGACCTTGGTATCAGCACTCCAGGGCACGTCCAGCTCCAGTTCAAATGGAATCCTCTTCTCCAGCAGGACAATGCGCACTTTGCGGCCAAAGGGAGTTGTAGGCGATGAGATGAGTTTCATTTTTTGCAGGGGGTGCCGGATGGCTTCATTATCGCTATTTCTCTAGCGCCATTTCAACCCGCTCCCGCGTCATGGGTAATACCTCCGCTTCGAACCAGGGATTGAGTTTCAGCCAGCGCCGGTTGCGTGGGCTGGGGTGAGGCAAGGGAAAAAATTCCGGCAAGAATTCCATACAGTTGTGAACCGTATCCGCCAGGGTCCTGCCCTGCCTGTTTCCCAGATAATACGCTTGCGCATAGCGGCCGATTAGCAAGGTCAGCCGAATGTCGGGCAGGGCCGCCCGCAGAAGGGGGTGCCAAAGTGGTGCACACTCAGGCCGTGGGGGCAGGTCTGCGCCTTTCTCGGTGCCGGGGTAACACAGTCCGGTTGGAATGATGGCCACTCTGGATTCATCATAAAACGCATCCCGATCAAGTTGCAGCCAGGTTCTCAGCAGATCACCGGACGGGTCGTTCCAGGGTATGCCGGTTTCATGTACTTTGCGACCGGGCGCCTGGCCCACGATCAGCAACCGCGCACTCGAAGCTGCCCGCAGGACCGGGCGGGGCTCATGGGATAGATGCTCAGCGCAAACCCGGCATCCGCGGGCCTGCTCAAGCAGCAGCCCTAAATTAGCCGGCGTGGCGGGCAATGAAGTCTTTGATGGCCTGGGCATCAGGATTCGTGGTCTCGACCCGCTGGGGCAGATTCTCCAGACCAATCAAATCGGCGGGCCGCTCGGGCGCCCTGCCCAGCGCTTCCCAAATCGCATCCTCAAATTTGGCCGGCAAGGCGGTTTCCAGACAGACCAGATCGACGTCCGCTTGACGATACTGAAGGCCGACATGGACCCCATCCGCGGTATGGGTGTCGATCATGACGCCATACTTTTCCCAGATCTTGCGTATGGTCTGCATGCGCAGCCGGTGATTGCTCGCACCGGAAACAAAACCGTAGCCCGCCACACGATCAAACAGTCCAGCGGGCTTGAAATCCACGGCCTCGCCCTTGTCCACGCGCGACCACATGTCACGCACATAGCCGGGATCGCGCCCCGCCAGGTCGAAGGCAAAGCGCTCGAAGTTGGAGGCTTTGGATATGTCCATCGAAGGACTGGAGGTATGGTAGGTGTGCGCCGCGTCACGCGGCCGATATACCCCGGTTTTGAAGAACTCATCCAGCACATCATTTTCATTCGATGCAACGATCAGCTTGCGGATGGGCAGGCCCATCATGCGGGCGATGTGGCCCGCGCACACATTACCGAAGTTGCCCGAGGGCACGGAGAAGGAAACCTGCTGGCTGTTTCTCCGCGTGACTGCGAAGTAGGCCTTGAAATAGTAGATGACTTGCGCCGCAACGCGCGCCCAGTTGATGGAGTTGACCGCGCCGATTTTATACCTGGCCTTGAAACCGGCATCGTTGGACACGTCCTTGACCATATCCTGGCAGTGGTCGAACACTCCGCGCACGGCAATGTTGAAGATGTTGGCGTCCCGCAGACTGTACATCTGCGCCTGCTGGAAGCGGGTCATTCCTTCTACCGGAGACAGCATGAAGACCTGCACGCCGTGCTTGCCGCGCATTGCATACTCGGCTGCCGAGCCCGTGTCGCCCGAGGTGGCACCGAGGATGTTGATCGTCTCCCCGCGCTTTTCCAGGACATACTCGAACAGGTTGCCGAGCAATTGCATGGCGATGTCCTTGAACGCCAGCGTTGGACCGTTCGACAGGCAAAGGATATGCAGCCCTGGCTCCAGGGTCAGCACAGGCGTAATGTCTTCGGCATTCTGTCCCGAGCGGGTATGACAATACACCTCGGGACGGTAGGTCCTGTCGATCAGCGCCTTCAAATCACCAGCAGGAATGTCATCCATGAAGCGCGAAAGCACGGCGAGAGCCAGCTCCCGATAATTCATCATCCTGAAGTCAGACAGTTCGCTGTCGCTCAGCTGAGGGTATACCTCCGGCAGATACAAACCGCCATCGGAAGCAAGGCCGCCGAGGAGAATGTCGGAAAAATCCAGTTTGGGAGCCAGGCCCCGTGTGCTGACGTATTTCATTGAGAACTAGCCACCAAGGCCACAAAGTACAACAGAACAACGCATGATAACCTTCCTGCCCCCCGTGATTCGAGCTGACATGCGCTTACCTGCCCAATGTTTCCACACGGATGCGCGTGACCTTGCCCTGCACGCTGCGCAGGCCTTCGAAGCGGGCAATCGCAATATTGATGTCCTTTTCCAAAGTTTCGTGCGTCAGCAGAATGAGATCGGTACTGGACTCACCCTCGTCCGGTTCGCGTTGTATCAACGCATCGATGGAGATGTCCTGGTCTGCCAGAATACGGGTGATGTCCGCCAGCACGCCGGTTTCATCGGCCACCCGCAAACGCAGGTAGTAGGCCGTTTCAACTTCGTCCATGGGCAGGATCGGCAGATCCGCGAGCAATGCATCGGGCTGGAAGGCCAGATGCGGGACACGTTGATGGGGATCCGCAGTAGAGAGGCGGGTCACATCGACCAGATCGGCCACGACCGCGGAGGCGGTCGG
This sequence comes from Thiobacillaceae bacterium, assembly GCA_049578545.1. GTDB lineage: Bacteria > Pseudomonadota > Gammaproteobacteria > Burkholderiales > Thiobacillaceae > DASQBT01. The sequence goes on along the minus strand of JBAUMF010000008.1, from coordinate 20,329 downwards.
CTCGGAACCTGCGCCGGCGCCATAGTAAAGCGTCGGCCCAACGGCGTCACCCATGATGAGCACCGCATTCATGGCGCCATTCACATTGGCAATCAGGCGCTTTTCCGGAATCAGGGTGGGATGGACGCGTAACTCGATGCCATTGGCGCGGCGTTTAGTAATGCCCAGCAGTTTGATCCGATAGCCCAATTGCTCGGCATATTTCACATCATCGCGGGTCAGCTGGGTAATGCCTTCCGTATAGGCCTTGTCAAACTGAACAGGAATGCCAAAGGCGATGGCAGAAAGGATGGTCAGCTTGTGCGCCGCATCGATGCCCTCCACATCGAACGTGGGATCAGCTTCGGCGTAGCCCAGTCGCTGGGCTTCCTTCAGCGCGCTATCGAAGTCCAGACCCTTCTCCCGCATTTCGGTAAGAATGAAATTGGTGGTGCCATTGATGATGCCGGCGACCCATTCGATCCGGTTGGCAGTCAGGCCTTCGCGCAGCGCCTTGATAATCGGAATACCTCCTGCCACTGCGGCTTCAAACGCCACCATCACCCCCTTCCTCTGGGCGGCGGCGAAAATCTCATTGCCGAATTTGGCCAGCAGATGCTTGTTGGCCGTGACGACATGCTTGCCATTTTCGATGGCGGTCATCAGCAGCTGCTTGGCGGGCTCGATACCGCCAATCATTTCGACCACGATATCGATGTTTGGATTTTCCACTACGTCGAAGGGATTATCGGTCAGAGTGAACCCATCGCCAGCGTACTGTTTGGCTTTTCCCAGATTGCGCACGGCCGCCATCGTGACATGGATTTCGCGCCCGGCGCGACGGGTGATTTCGTGACGGTTGCGACGCAATACAGTGAGTGTTCCACCCCCGACCGTACCCAGCCCGAGCAAGCCTACGTTGATTGGTTTCATGCGGTTCTCTTAGTTATGTATTTTGCGAATGCGTTCGAGATGGCGCTCAATACGGACGAATGCCTCTTTCAAATCTTCTTCATGCGGCAGGAACACGATGCGGAAATGATCCGGTGTCGGCCAATTGAATCCGGTGCCCTGAACCACCAATACCTTTTCCTGCTCCAGCAGGCCGAGAATGAATTTCTGGTCATCGGCAACGGGATACATTTTCAGGTCAAGCCTCGGAAACAGATACATCGCTGCCTGAGGCTTGACACAGCTGACGCCAGGAATGGAAGTCAGCATGTCCCAGGCCAGATCGCGCTGGCGGGTCAGCCGTCCCTCCGGCGCCACCAGATCATTGATGCTCTGGTAGCCGCCCAATGCAGTCTGAATCGCATACTGCCCCGGCACGTTGGAACACAGGCGCATCGACGCCAGCATGTTGAGGCCCTCAAGGTAATCGCGGGCGTGCCTCAATTCGCCGGATACCGTCAGCCAGCCCGCCCGGTAGCCACAGGCGCGATAATTCTTGGAAAGGCCGTTGAACGTCACGATCAGCACATCGTCAGCAAGTGCACCAATCGAGACATGCTGGGCGCCGTCATACAACACCTTGTCGTAGATCTCGTCTGAATAAACGATCAACTCGTGCTGCCGCGCAAGATCGAGAATTTCCTTGAGCAGTTCGGGTGGATAGAGGGCGCCCGTCGGGTTGTTGGGATTGATGACGACGACGGCACGCGTGTTGGCAGTAATCTTGGCCTTGATGTCATCGATATCCGGCAGCCAGCCAGCGCCTTCATCGCAAATGTAATGGCGCGGCATGCCGCCCGCCAGACTGACTGCCGCGCTCCACAGCGGATAATCAGGCGTTGGCACCAGTACTTCGTCGCCATTGTTCAGCAACGCCTGCATCGACATGACAATCAGTTCGGATACGCCGTTGCCAACAAAGATGTCCTCGATTTGCACACCCTTGATCCCTTTGGCCTGGGTGTAATGCATGATCGCCTTGCGCGCGGAGAACAGACCCTTGGAGTCGCTATAGCCCGAGGCATTGGGCAGATTGACGATCACATCGTGGACAATCTCCTCGGGTGCCTCGAATCCAAATGGTGCCGGATTGCCGATGTTCAGCTTGATGATGCGATGGCCTTCCTCCTCCATCTGCCGTGAACGGGCGAGCACCGGCCCGCGGATGTCATAGCAGACGTTATCCAGCTTGGTGGACTTGCGCACCACGGGAAGGCGCGGAGAAGTCGAAGTGGACTCCCCTGATTTTTGCGATCGGGTAGGCATGCCGCAACCAAAAGTGAGATGGAAACAGGATTTTACTGAATGCGGAGCAGGTACGCCAAACTGCGCCTGTACAATGGTGACTGTGGCCGCCGACCGGCCGCCTGTTAAGAACATGAGCTTACTCATCCCCGGTAACCACAGACAGGTTTTGCGCCGACAGATGAAACGCGCCCGACGCGGATTCATCCATCCGCGTCTGTGGGCCGTGCGCCTCGTTTTCTGGCTGGGCGCCGCGACGGTTGGGCTGACTGCCGTTTTCTACGCCATTTCCGCTGCCCATACGGACCGCCTGTTTCATGCCTTCGCGCGGGAGCATCCCTATTTGCCATTCCTGATAACGCCGCTCGGGTTCATGCTTGCCGCCTGGCTCACGCAGCGTTTTTTCCCGGGTGCAGAAGGCAGCGGCATTCCACAGGTCATATGGGCACTGCGCCAGGGTAACCATGCCCTGAACAGAAAGCTGTTATCGATCCGTATTGTGATCGGAAAGATCGCCCTTACCCTGCTTGGCCTGATATCAGGTGCCTCCATCGGCCGCGAAGGGCCCACCGTCCACGTCGGTGCATCCATCCTCTACAGCCTGCATCGTGTACCGATATTGCACATCCGCCGAATGGACAAAGCCCTTATTCTTGCCGGCGGCGCAGCCGGAATTGCCGCAGCGTTCAACACGCCTTTGGCCGGGATTGTGTTTGCCATCGAGGAGCTGAGCCGCGGGTTTGAGGAACGCACCAGCGGCATCCTCATCACTGGCGTGCTGATCGCCGGTTTGATGGCGATCGTGCTGTTGGGCAATTACACCTATTTTGGTGTTCACCATGCACCCATCGATTTTTACCAGGGCCTGGTCGCTGTTCCTGCTACCGGCATCCTGGGTGGTCTGGCCGGTGGCTTGTTTTCCTCTGTGCTGGTGATGTCTTCGAATGCGTTTGCCCCCCTCCGCCAGGAACGCCCTCTCGCGCTGGCCGCTGGTTGCGGCCTGGTTGTAGCTACTGTCGGCTTCCTGTCCGGCGGCGACAGTTACGGCACGGGTTACGAGGAAGCGAAAGCCATTATCGGCCACGAGCATGCCGCAACTATGGTCTATCCAGTAACAAAATTCATTGCCACGCTGGGATCGTATCTCAGCGGCATTCCTGGCGGACTGTTTGCGCCGTCCCTTGCCACCGGTGCCGGACTGGGTGCCAAGTTCGCCACGTGGTGGGGCGAGTCGTCCTCCTACGCCGCCTTCGCCATTCTCGGAATGGCGGGTTATCTGGCTGGCGTGACCCGGGCGCCCATCACCTCGTTTGTCATCGTCATGGAAATGACCTCCGACCGCAGCCTGACCCTGGCGCTGATTGCCACTGCCTTCATTGCCAGCAGTGTTTCCCGCATCCTGAACCGGGAACCGCTTTACCGCAGGCTGGCATCCATCGCCGCCAAGGCTCACGCTGCCAAAGCCCCCCCACCCGATAGCTTGAAGAGTCAGGAATGAAACTGCATCTTTCCAACCCTTCCGGCCTCTACAGTTTCAGCGGGTATGGCGAAGGCTATGTGGAAATCAGCGGCCAGCGCCATACCACCAGCCTGGTGATCACCCCGCAGTCCCTGCATCTGGAAGAATGGAGCGAAATCCGTTTCGAGGATTTGAGCGAAGCGCACTTTTCGCAGCTGGCCCAGCTCAAACCGGAAATGGTGCTGCTGGGAACGGGAGCCAAGTTACGTTTCCCTCACCCCGGCCTGAGCCGCGCACTGGTTGAGGCCGCAATCGGTCTCGATGTGATGGACAGCGGCGCAGCCTGCCGCACCTACAACATCCTGATGGCGGAAGGTCGGAATGTCCTGGCGCTGATACTGCTGTAGCCAAGGTAATGGAGTTCAACCTTGAATCCATGCGTCACGCCTGATCACCATCCAACCTCATCATGGCGCCCGTCTTCCGCACCCGGCTCAACGAGCAGTTTCTGCTGGGCGCGCGCAACCAGGCCTTCACCACCGAATACGTGGCCGGCTTGGAAACCGTCAAGAGCCTGCAGATGGAACCGCAGATCAAGGCCAAGTACGGTGACTACCTGGCCGAGTACCTGCGCTCCGGGTTCGACGTGCGCCAGGTGGCCAACACCTACAACGTGGTCGCCAATGCCCTGGAGCAGACCATGACACTGTTGATCTTGGTGATGGGCGCCTGGATCGTCATGCACCGGGTGGATTTCACCATCGGCATGCTGGTCGCCTTCCAGATGTTCGCCGCCCGCGTCTCCCAGCCCATGTTGAGGCTCGTCGGCCTGTGGCAGCAGTTCCAGCAGGCGAGTCTCTCGGTCTCGCGATTGGGCGACATCATGAACGCGCCGGCCGAGCCGTACTCCATCCTGCCCAGCCGGGTGCGGGAAGGGCGAGGACGGATCGAGATCGAGGACTTGAGCTTCCGCTACGCCGACGCCCTGCCGTTCCTCTACCAGCACTTTCATCTCAAGGTTGAACCCGGCCGGGTGGTCGCGATCATGGGGCCGTCAGGTTCCGGCAAGAGCACGCTCGCCAAACTGCTGCAAGGCTTCTACCAGCCAAACGACGGCACCATCAAGCTGGACGGCAACGACATCCGCAACTTGTCTGCTAATGAGCTGCGCCACAGCTTCGGCGTGGTGCCGCAGGAAACCATCCTGTTCTCCGGCACCCTGTACGACAACCTGCAACTGGCCAACCCCCATGCCCGCTTCGAGGACATCGTGCGTGCCTGTCGCATGGCGGAGATCCATGACGCGATCGAGAAGCTGCCGCAGGGCTACCAGACCGAGATCGGTGAACGGGGGGTCGGGCTCTCCGGCGGGCAGAAACAGCGCATCGCCATTGCCCGGGCGCTCCTCAAACAACCCAAGATACTTTTGTTCGACGAAGCCACCAGCAGCCTGGATACCCAGACGTCAGAGCACTTTGCCGCGACCGTGAACCAGCTGCGGGGCAAGGTCACCATGCTGTTCATCGCCCATGCGCTGCCGAAGAACCTGCAGGTGGATGAGGTGGTGAGGATTGGGGCGGGGAGTCTGGCAGCAGTAGCGCAGGCAGGGAGGAATGAATGAAGCAGATACAACCTGATTCAGCAAATCCGGTTTCATTAATGCGCTGCAATCAATACGCCATGTTTGATACGGACAATGGAAATGTGCCTACAAGGAAAGCCGCATGAGCAACGGGAATAGGTTGATGAACGCAATCAAAACAATCGGCCTGGTAGTGGCCCTGGGAGTGAGCATGAGTGCATGTTCAAAATCAACGAGTTGGAAGGAAGAAGTGTTGCTGCATGACGGCAGCAAGGTCATCGTGACACGCTCGGTTGAGCACGGTGGTCGACATGAGATTGGGCAAGAGCCGCCCTACAAAGAGCAAAGCTTGACCTTTACCATGCCAGGCACAAGTCAAACTATCCGATGGGAAGATCATTACAGCGAGAATGTCGGCAGCGCAAATTTTCTGCCGCTGGCCTTTGATATTTTCAGGGGCAGAGCCTATTTGGTAGCAGATACCATGGGCTGCTTGTCATACAACAAATGGCGCCGGCCCAACCCACCTTATGTGATCTTCGAATATAACGGCAAGGACTGGCAACGCATACAGCTTAGCCAGCTTCCTGCAGAAATTAAGACCCCCAATCTACTCTTCTCCATGCCGGACACGGAAGTGAAAAGATTGGGTACGAGCTTTATAACCTCCGAAATGATTCGTCAAATTATTAATGGTTACCCTCAACCCGAATACCGCACCATCCTGAGGGAGCCGATTCCGTATGGGGGGCAGGGACAAGGATGCGGAGAGTTAATACATACCAATGATGGATGGGAAGGTCTCGGGTTTTTTAAGTCTCAGCATACTTATCAAGCGTGTTTAAGCTACTGCGAGATGAAGGCTGTTTCATCCAACGAATGTCCATGTGCGCGATTTTTTAAAGGGAAATAATCATGCCGACTCAACTCGAATACGCGCTTATGGCTGGTGCCTCATACATTTCGAACCGCGCCCCTATAAATCGATTCGCTGTTCCAAAGGGTTGGATACAGGCAACGGATTATTATAAAAACGATTCAACCAGTGGCTTTGAGGCTGCCACGTTCATCGATGGTACCTCGATAGATAAGAGCAACAACATTGTCATTTCCTTCGCCGGCACAAACGGTGACGGTGGGACTGTACTAACCAATCCTGATAAACAAGCCGACTTCGCACTAGGAACAGGATTAATCCTATCTGATCAACTCAAGCAGGCAGCGGATTATTACCTGCAGGTCAAGGACGTCAATCAAAATGCTGTTATAACGCTGACCGGGCATTCGTTGGGAGGTGGTCTTGCCGCATTGATCGGCGTGTTCTTCGGTGTAGAAGCCACTACTTTTGATCAAGCCCCGTTTGCAAAATCAGCCCAATTGGATGCCCAGGCGCTGATGAATTACCTGACCAGTGAGGTCAATAGTCTGGGACAGCCGCGTTATACTCCTCTTGAGCTTGCCCCGCTGAATAATTACATTTCCAATTTGCTTCAAGGAAGTTCCGGAACCATCCCAAACGCCGGAATGGTGACGGACATCAGCGTTGCCGGACAGATTCTCTCTGCCGATCTACCATATTCTTTGTTTCATACCATCGGTACGGAACAGTCCTCACAGCCTTCCTCGCCGATCACCAACAACCTCGGGGTATCGGGCGAGAATCTGCATTCCCAGGAACTATTGACCGCCTTTCTGCAAAGCCAACAGTCGGCGCCCATAGGTCTAGCGTTGAACGATGTGACGTTCGAGCTTACTGATCTGCTCAAGCTGATTTTTGATTCCCAATTATTTGCGTATCCTGAAAATACACTCAATAAAACAGCTCCCAATTTCCTCGCTCTCATCGTCAACCACCAGGCCGGATACAATCCGGTCTCTAAAACATCCATCACCTCCGGCAACGGCTCGACTGGTGACAACATGGTCACCCGCTTCACCACCGACCTGTGGGCCATCGCCCAAACAGGTGGATTGACCATGAGCGACAAGAACCTGACCGATGCGCTCATTGCCTTTGACATGCAGTCGTATTACTCCGGAGCCAATGCGACCGACGCGACCGGCCAGAAGGAACTTTTTCATGCGGTGACGGCTGGCCTTGAATTTGCCATGACCGATGTCGCCGCATCGCTGGAACAGGCCAGAGGCTATGGCGCGTACTTGATCTACTACCTGCTTCCCAATAGCTCTGGCAATCCACCACAAGGCACCGACGGACTGTCTTATCTGACATCCGCAGAGCGCGGCCTGATTGTCAAAACACTCCCCACCCTGACCGACTGGTTCATCCAGGCGGGCACCGGCGGCATGACTGCCACCGAAACGAACGGCCTGAACGCCTTCATGCTGGGCGGCATCACCGCCAACGATCTGATAGGGGGTACCGGCAACGACCTGCTGGTGGGCGGGGCATCCGGCAATGACACCCTGATGGGCGGTGCCGGTAATGACACCCTCATCGCGGGGACCGGCGACGACGTGTTGATCGCAGGTTCTGGCAATGATGTCGTCTATGGGGGCAGCGGGAACGATACGTTTGACCTGGTGACGTCTGGCGGTACGGGCAGGATGACGATCATTGACCCGCTAGGAAAAGGCAAGGTCGAAATCGATGGCACTCAGCTAACTACAGTCACAACGCTTCTGATCGTCATTGACCGTTTCAACATGATGGCTGCGGCAAATGATACGCCCTATGGAAATGCGCCTACAAGGAATGCGGCATGAATGACGGAAGTGGAATTTTGAACGCAGTCAAAACAATCGGTTTGGTGCTGGCCCTGGGAGTGAGTATGAGTGCATGTTCTGGATCGAAGAGCTGGAAAGAAGAAGTGCTGTTGCATGACGGCCAAAAGATGGTTGTTGAGCGCTACTTCAATCTTGGCCCGGCCACGATAGAGAGTAGTGAGCGCCCTGAGCTTGATGAAACGGTGACCTTCATGTTGCCAGGCACAAACCAGAAAGTCACCTGGAAGACAGACTTCAATGATTTCTCTCCAGATCTAAACGATCTAAGCATACTGCTACTGGATGTCGTGAAGAGTGTCCCTTACATTGCGGCCAGACCCGCCGGATGCATAGGTTTCAATAAATGGAAGCGTCCTAATCCACCCTATATATTGTTTAAGTATGTTGGAAAAACTTGGAAACGTATTCCCATGGAAGAGTTTCCTGCTGAACTGACAAAGATTAACGTCATAGTGGGTAGTCCACCTACTGAACTGCTCAAATCATTTTATACCATTGAGCAAGTCAATGAACAAAACCAAGGCATTCGGGCGGAAGGATACAAAACTATCATTCGCAAACCGTTTGCAATAGAAGAGAACCGTTGCCCAGAATTAGTTCAAATGAAAGGGGGAGGATGGGAATCGCCAGGTGGTATCAAACGTATGATTCCTGTTGCGCCAACACAATCTAAAGACAATCAAAACAAGAATTGAACGTTGGCAATGCTACAAATTTTCTAAGGATAGATAAACATGACATTACCTACACCGCAGCAAATCATTGATGAAGCATTAATGGCAGGTGCTGTTTACATATCCACTCGAAATGTCATCAATCAAATTCCAACACCATCAGGTTGGAATGTTGGCAATTACCGATCCCTTCCTGACGGTTTTGAAGCAGTTTCTTTCCAGCAGGGAAAGAATATTGTCATCTCTTTCGCTGGCACTGGTACGGCAGTTGACTGGTTGGCAAATGCTGGCGGTGCTTTGGGAGCGACAAGGAATGAATGGGGTCAGACACGATTTCCCTGCTATGCTACGGCCTATTAAACACGTTCACGCACACCCGCCATGGCCCGTCTTCCCCGCTACGTCGTCCCTGGCCAGCCGCAGCACATCATCCAGCGCGGCAATAACCGCCAGGCCATCTTTGCCGCCGATGCCGACTATCAGTTCTTCCGCGATTGCCTGGTGGAAGCGGCCAGGAAGCATGGCCTGACCATCCACGCCTACGTCTGGATGACCAACCACATTCATCTGCTGGCGACGCCCGGAAACGATGACAGCATCAGCAAGGTCTTTCAGTCGGTGGGAAGAAAGTATGTGCAGTATTTCAACTTCAGCTACCGTCGCAGCGGCACCCTATGGGAAGGGCGCTATCGCGCCACGGTGGTGGACAGCGAACGGTATTTGCTGACGGTGATGCGGTATATCGAACTCAACCCCGTTCGGGCAGGCATGGTGGCGCACCCGCGAGACTATTCCTGGTCCAGCTACGCTTTCGATGCGCTGGGCGAAGCCGGGCCCAATGCAGACTGGCTGACGCCCCACAGGGAATATCTGCGCCTGGGCCGCACCGCAACGGAGCGGCAAGGCGCCTACCGCCAGTTGTTCCGCGCGGCCATTTCAAACAACGAGCTGAAGGAAATCCGGGAATGCACGCACAAGGGCTGGGCGCTGGGAGGCGCGCGTTTCAAGGCGCAGATCGAAACCCTGACCCAGCGCCGAACGGCGTCGAAAGGGGTAGGCAGGCCAAGGAAGGAAGATAATCGGGTCTGATCTGCTCTCGTTCAAATCCGTTGCAAGCCCAGAAGGACATCTCGCGCGGCCAAAGCGGCCAGGCTCAAATGCACCATTCCATGCTTCAGTAACATGAGAGGGAAATCATGAAATACCTTACTCGATTGTCGAGCATCACACTGCTTGCGCTGAGCGGCATTGGCGCAGGTACCGCTCAAGCCCAGCCCATCCAGGTTGTCTTTGACAACACGGTCAATGCATCTGGGTCCATTTTCGGGCCGGCATGCTGCCAGGTTGGCAATGAAATTACCTTGGGCGGCAATGCGAGAAGAATTGTCCAGTTATCCTGGGCAATTGACGGCCAGAACACCGACATCGTGGCGGATATAGAAACACAGATTTATGCGAATGACGGTCTGGGCGGGGCGCCGGGCACCCTGATCTGGGATAGCGGCCTGCTGACAGGGATCGCTGTCTCTGCAACGGATACTTTTCTCGACATCGCAGTTCCAGAAATTGCGGTTCCGGACATCATCACGGTAACGTCGAGATTTCTCGACTCGGCTCCGGTGGCCCTTGGGCGCGTGGGTGGGGGAGCACCCAGTGTCGGAAGCATTGACACGTCATGGATTGAGACCTCTCCGGGGGTGTGGCAACAGCAATTTGGTCCATGGGCCCTGCGGGTTTCGGCGGTACCTGAACCCTCAACCCTTTCGTTGTTGATAGTCGCAGGAGGTCTGCTCATTCGATCTTCTCGTTGCAGAGTTGCCCGCGGTAACGAGCCCGCAGAACGGATCACCTGACCCGCGCAGAGTCGCTTTGTATCAAGGCAGCATACCTTCTGAATTTGCGGAGTGCCGGACTCGCGGGGCGAGGCTCGTAAGCAGTGCGCGATGGATCAAAATCATTCTAGTCCCCTCACCCTGACCCTCTCCCCGCAAGCGGGGCGAGGGGAAATTTGTAAAGTGCCCCTTCAAGACTCCTCCAGACCGTCTGCTTGAAACGCCCAAGTCCGCGAGGGAGGATCGCTTGCAGGTCACTGGGTGCGGCGCCAAACCCTGCCAAGGCACCGCGCCCACCCTTGAAATCCCAGCAGCTGCCCCCATTTATAGCCGCGTTGCCAACAACTGGATTAGTACCGTCATGAACCAAACCTCATCCAAGGAAACCCTGGGCTTTCAGGCCGAAGTGAAGCAGCTGCTGCAGCTGATGATCCACTCGCTGTATTCGAACAAGGAAATCTTTCTGCGCGAACTGATTTCCAATGCGTCGGATGCGGCGGACAAGCTGCGCTTTGAGGCGCTCTCCGACGCCGCGCTGTTCGAAAATGACAGCGAACTGAAGATACGCGTCGCCTTCGACCGAACGGCGCGCACCCTGACGATTGCGGACAACGGCATCGGCATGGGCCGCCAGGAAGTCATCGAGCACATCGGCACCATCGCCAAGTCGGGCACGCGCGAGTTCTTCGCCCAGCTCTCGGGCGACCAGAAAAAGGACGCCCAGCTCATCGGCCAGTTCGGGGTGGGCTTTTATTCATCCTTCATCGTCGCCGACCGGGTGACGCTCACGACACGTCGCGCCGGCCTGACGGCGGAACACGGCGTGCGCTGGGAATCCGCAGGCGAGGGCGACTACACGCTGGAAACGGTCGAAAGGCCCGAGCGCGGGACCGAGATCGTCCTGCATCTCCGCGAGGGTGAGGATGAGTTCCTGTCGGACTGGAAGCTGAAGTCGGTGATCCGCACCTATTCCGACCACATCACGCTGCCCATCGTGATGAAGAAGGCCGAATGGAAGGACGGCGTGGAAGTTCCAACCGACGAGGACGAAACCGTCAACCGCGCCTCGGCCCTGTGGGCGCGCGCCAAGAAAGACATCAGCGAGGAGGAATACCGCGAATTCTACAAGCACGTCGCGCACGACTTCGAGCCGCCGCTGGCCTGGTCGCACAACCGCGTCGAGGGCAAGCTGGACTACATCTCCCTGCTCTACCTGCCTTCACATGCGCCATTCGATCTGTATGACCGGCAGCAGCGGCATGGCATCAAGCTCTACGTGCGCCGCGTCTTCATCATGGACGACGCCGAGCAGCTGATGCCGCAATACCTGCGCTTCGTGCGCGGGGTAATCGATTCATCCGACCTGCCGCTCAACGTCTCGCGCGAAATCCTCCAGCACTCGAAGGACATCGAGGCAATCCGCGCCGGTTCGGTGAAGAAGGTGCTGGGCCTTCTGGAAGACCTGGCCAACGAGAAGCCCGAGGACTACGCCAGACTGTGGCAGGAATTCGGCCGCGTGCTGAAGGAGGGCCCGGGCGAGGATTACGCCAACCGCGAACGGATCGCCGGCCTGTTGCGCTTTGCCTCGACCCACACCGACAGCGAAGCGCAGGTGGTTTCGCTGAAGGACTATACAGGCCGCATGAAGGAAGGGCAGAAGGCGATCTACACCATTACCGCCGACAGCTTCGCCGCAGCGAAAAACAGCCCGCATCTGGAAGTCTTCCGCAGGAAGGGCATCGAGGTGCTGCTGCTGTCCGATCGCGTCGACGAATGGTTGCTCTCCAATCTGACCGAATTCGACGGCAAGCCCCTCGCTTCGGTCGCCAGGGGTGCGCTCGATCTGGGCGAGCTCGAAGACGAGGCGGAAAAGACCGCGCAGAAGAACGCGGAAGACACGATGCAACCGCTGGTGGAGCGCATCCAGAAGACCCTGGGCGAGCGGGTCAAGGGCGTGCGCGTCAGCCACCGGCTCACCGAATCACCCGCCTGCCTGGTCACCGGCGAAGGCGACATGAGCGCCAATCTCGAACGCCTGCTGAAAGCCGCCGGCCAGTCCGCGCCGACGATCAAGCCGACGCTGGAAATCAACCCCGGCCATGGCCTGGTCACCCGGCTGAACAGCGAGACCGACGAGGCGCGCTTTGCAGACTGGGCGAATCTGCTGTTCGAGCAGGCGCTGCTGGCTGAAGGCGGCCAGCTCGACGACCCGGCGAGTTTCGTGCGCCGGCTCAACGGGCTGTTGAGCCAGTTGCCGGGCTGAGTTCAATCTCCCCTCTCCCCTGCCCTCTTCTCGGGTTTCAACCCCCTCACGCCTCCCCCTCTCCCCCTTTCAGGGGGAGAGGGGGAATTATTCAGCTGGGGAGGATATCGCGGAACGTGTGGATGGCCTGGAATTCTTCCGGATCCTTCTCGGGCAATCGGGTATCGGGAAACCTTACTGCCAGCAAATGCGCGATGCCGGAAGCCCTGGCGCTGCGCAGCACTGGCAGGCTGTCATCCACCAACAGGGTGGCAACGGGATCGAACGGCTCCCTTTCCTGCAATCTGACCCAGAACGAGGCGACTTCCTTGGGCTTGCCCACCTCGTGCGAGGTGTACAGGGCATCGAAGTAAGGTTCCAGCCCGGTCTTGCGCATTTTCAGGTCCAGGCTTTTCTGATGCGCGTTGGTGACCATGACCACCCGCTTGCCTGCCCTATGGACTGAATCAAGAAACACGGTCACATCAGGGTGAACGGCGATGAGATGCGCGACCTCTTCTTTCAGGGTGGCAATATCCATATCCAGTTCGCGACTCCAGAAATCCACGCAGTACCACTCCAGAGTGCCTGCACGATGCTGGTAGCGAACGGATAGCTCGTGCCGGGCGACATCATGTGGAATGCCGTGCTTCTGCGCGTAGCGCAGTGGCACATGCTCACGCCAGAAGTGATTGTCGTAGTACAGATCGAGAAGCGTCCCATCCATGTCAAGAAAGATGGTCTGAATACGGGACCAGTCAATCATGGATTGAACTTCAAAATAATTCGTCTTTGCTCACGCCCTTGCGGCGCAAAAGCTGTCGCAGCATGCGCAGAGCCTCCATCTGAATCTGGCGCACGCGTTCGCGCGTCACCTTCAGATCAAGGGCCAGGTCTTCCAGGGTGCTTACTTCCAGATTGTTCAGGCCAAAGCGTCGTTCGATGACCCAACGCTGTTTGTCATTAAGCTGCGCAAGCCACTCGTGCACGTGGTTCTGCACCTCTGCGTGTTGCAGGAGCTCTTCCGGCAACTGCATGTTCTCGTCGGCAATGGCATCACCCAGGGACAGGCTTGGATCAATATCCAGTGGTGCATCGAGAGAGGCCACACGTTCGTTCAGCGCAAGCACACGGCGAACCTCCTCGGGATTATGTCCAGTCAGGTGCCCAATATCTTCCGGGGTGGGATCTGCCACACCATGAGTTTCGAGATGGCGCTGGGCGCGAAGGAAGACATTAAGCTCCTTGATGATGTGCACCGGCAGGCGGATGGTACGCGACTGGTTCATAATGGCCCGCTCGATATTCTGACGGATCCACCAAGTAGCATACGTGGAAAAACGAAAGCCGCGTTCCGGGTCAAATTTTTCCAGAGCATGAATCAGGCCAAGGTTGCCCTCTTCAACGAGGTCGAGCAGTGCCAGCCCGCGGTTGGCATAGTGCTTGGCGATGTTTACGACCAGGCGCAGATTGTGCTCAATCATTTTCTGCCGGGCCTCGAAACTGCCTTCCTTCGTGCGACGGGCCAAGGCAACTTCCTGCTCGGGTGTCAACAACTGAGCATGTCCGATTTCATTCAGATATAGCTGAGTGACATCTGCCTGGACATCCAGTTCTGCATTCGCGGTGTCGTTACTCGATTCCTCCTCAGCCGGCTCCTCGACCGACTCGGCGGCCTCGCGCGGTTCACTCAGTTCCTCATCACTATCGGACGTGTATTTTGAACTCATGAACGGTTGGGCAGGAGCTTGAGCGGATCAATTGGTTTTCCAAATTGGCGAATCTCGAAATGAAGTTTAACCCGATCTGCGTCGCTGTCGCCCATTTCAGCAATTTTTTCGCCGGCGGTCACCTGCTCTCCTTCATGGACCACCACTTTCTGATTATGGGCATAGGCGCTCAAATATTCATTTGCATGTTTGATGATGATCAGCTGACCGTATCCCCGCAGACCGCTGCCGCTGTAAACAACCTTTCCAGGTGCTGTCGCAAATACGGGCTCCCCCCTGTTGCCGGCCAGATCGATGCCCTTGCCACCGCCTTCGCCATAGCGTGCGAGCAACGCCCCTGACACAGGCCAAAGCCAGCCATCAATGGATGAAGAAGGTTCAACTGTGGCGACGGGCGGGGGTTTGGGTGCTTCAGCCATTGGGGTTTTTTCAGCAGGCTTGGGCGGCTCAACCTTTGCCATTAGCGTGGCGGACTCGCTATTCAACCGCGCCCAGTTGGCTTCGCTCCAAGGCAGGCGCTGGGCCTGGGGGGCAGTGAAGACAGGGATTTCAGGCAGTGCCTTGGCTTCAAGAGTGCGTTCCTTGACTGGTATGGTTTGTACGCCAGTCGAAGTGGGCAAGCTGGCCACAGGTGACGCGGGCAAGCTCGGAATAGGCGACGTGGGCGAGCTCGACACGGGTGCAGTCAATTTCAATACCTGGCCAATCTTGATCAAGTCGGGCGAGGGCAGTTCGTTCCATGCGGCCAGGTCGCGAAAATCAAGACCATTGGCAAAGGCGATTGAGAACAGCGTGTCGCCCTTTTGTACCGTATAGGTGGCGCCTGACGCCGGCTGTGCGATGACAGGTTTGGGCAGTGGCCTGGCGGCCGGCTTGGCGGCACTGTGTTTTGCCGGAGGCTGGGTGGCATCATATATCGGCGCCGTGACGGTCTCACATCCTGCCAGCAAACCGAACAACAAAACTGCAGCAAACCGCATCAATCCACCCCGGGCAAGAGGGGGACGAACTTCACGGCTTCAAGCTTTTCTTCATGAAACTGGTTGCCCTGACGTTCGATGACCAGAAGTGTCTGATTGTCCTGAACACCCAACGGCATCACCAGACGTCCTCCATCGGCCAGCTGGCTCTTCAACTCTTCTGGCACCGCATCGAACGCGGCTGCCACAACAATCGCGTCGTAGGGCGCAGCCTCAGCCAGGCCACGCATGCCGTCACCATGCTTCAGTTTGATAGTATGAAAACGCAGGTCGCGCAAGCGCTGGCGGGTTTTCCCTACCAGAGCGGCGATGCGTTCGACGCTTATCACCTCTTTTGCCACCTGTGCCAATACGGCCGCCTGGTATCCACAGCCTGCGCCCACCTCCAATACCCGATTCAGACTGCGATGGTTGCGGGCCAGTTCCGTCATGCGGGCAACAATGTAAGGGCTGGAAATCGTCTGGCCGAACCCGATCGGCAAAGGGGCATCTTCATACGCGCGGCTTTGCAGCGCTTCATCAACGAATAAATGGCGCGGCACCGACCCCATGGCGGCCAGCACCATGGCATCCTTGATCCCCTGATCGCGCAAGCGGTCAAGCATACGTCCACGGGTTCGCGCCGAGGTCATGCCAATTCCTGCGCGTGGATTCATGGAGTCAGCCATTGTTTCACTCCCTCCATCTGGCTGAAACGGGTCAGATCCATCTGCAGCGGCGTGATGGACACACGTCCATTTTCCACAGCATGGAAATCCGTTCCCGGCCCGGCATCCTGGGCGGTCCCGGCTGCGCCAACCCAATAGACGATCTGACCGCGCGGGTTGACTGATTTCACCGCCGGCTCTGCCTTGTGGCGCTTGCCCAGCCGGGTAACCTCGATGCCGCCGATTTCAGCCCAGGGTTTGTCGGGAACATTGATATTGAGCAGAAAGGCTTCCTTGAACGGTTGAGCCTGATAGCGCCGGACAATATCCGCAACCACGCGGCCCGCGCTTTCAAAATGGCCATCGGCATAGTTTGCCAGCGAAACTGCGAGTGCAGGAATACCCAGCATAAAGCCTTCCGTAGCCGCGGCAACGGTACCGGAATAAATCGTGTCATCGCCCATGTTGGCGCCGTGATTGATGCCAGAGATGATCATGTCTGGCATGTGGTCAAGCATGCCGGTGACGGCCAAGTGCACACAGTCCGTAGGTGTTCCATTGACCAAAAAGAAGCCGGAGGCCGACTGACGCAAGATAAGCGGACGATCAAGTGTCAGCGAATTCGAGGCACCGCTGCGATCACGCTCGGGTGCCACCACCGTAACCTCGCCCAAACCGTTCAAGGATTTGGCGAGCGCAGCGATCCCAGGCGCAAAATATCCATCGTCATTACTCAGCAATATGCGCATGAGACACCAGGAATAATTTTGCAGATATTCCGCTGCAGGAAGATCTTGCTCAAATAAAAAAGCCCCCAGACATGCGGGCCATTTTATCATCCACGCGCGAGCATCATGCCCGGCAGCGGAGATTTTTGATTGGTTCCCTGCAATGGTCGGGGCGAGAGACGATTCGAACTTCCATCCCCCTGCACCCCCTGCAATTTGCCAATAATGGAATATCAGCGCCTTCTGCTATGACTTGCCAAACCCGGCATCAAGTTGCCCGCACTCCGGTTGTCTCGACGGGGGGTGCTTAGGAACCCTGCTGTTCTATCGTCATCTGGCGCGCCTCCGCGAAGTCACAACCGTGCTTCTTCAAATTCGCGGCTCGCTTCTTAAGGTCGTAATGCTCGCCACGGTTACGTATATGTGTAAATGTGCATACTGTCTAGCTATCCTGACCTTATTTTTGCGTCTTGAACTCGGGAGCAATCCGATCTGCACATCATTTGGCCCAGTGCTGCCCAGCGTGCCGCTGGTTTCATCCAAAGGCAGGTGACCGAACTATCCCTGATCATGCGGCATGTTCAAAGCAGGCATCCGTGGACATTCTGCAAGCTCTGCTTCGCTCTAATGTTCAATCAACGTGTCAGCAATCATGTAGTAAGGTTGAAGCTTCGGCAGATCAGCCACAGGGGCAGCATCGGACAAAACAGACTGGATGAGTTCATCGGCTGAGGAACCAAGAAGATGCGCAAGAAATACATCTGGTGGGCGATTGCAGGGGTGGCCGTCGTTGGCACTGAATTATGGGGACCGATTGTGAGCAATGTGGAACAGGCAAAATATAGCGTACTGGAAAAGCACAACAACATCGAGATACGCGACTATGCCCCCATGATCGTGGCGGAAGCGGAAGTAACGGGGGCAAGGGAAAATGCAATCAGGGAAGGATTCCGCATCATTGCCGGCTACATCTTCGGCAGTAATTCCACGCGACAGAACGTCTCGATGACGGCTCCCGTCACCCAGCAGGAGAGCCAGACGATCGCGATGACCACGCCAGTGACGCAGCAGGGGGACGGACATACCTGGCATGTGCGCTTTGTCATGCCTGCCAGCTACACGATGGAAACGCTGCCCACGCCCAGAAATTCCGCGGTAAAGCTGAAAGAAATCGGCGCCAAGCGCTTCGTGGCAATCCGTTTTTCCGGCGTGGCGAGGGAAAACAGTCTGAAGCGCCACACGGAAGAACTGCGTGAATTCGTCCGCGCAAGAAAGCTCAAACCTTTATCAGCGCCCACGTACGCTTTTTTCAATCCGCCTTGGACGCTGCCTTTTTTCCGCCGCAACGAGGTGATGGTCGAGATTGCCGGTGATCGCTGACCTCAAGCATTGGGCATTCAGGACCGCTCACGTGATCACTCCTGTGGCCGCGAATGATGGTGCTCTTGTGTGCGACCATAGCCGGATTCGACGGTTAAAGTCGAATGATTAAGGTCGACTGAGAATTTGAGTCCTGGCCGGCTTGAACGGATTCTCACCGTCTCGCAACCACCTACTGCTGTCCTCTCGGCCCACACGGACGAAGGATGGGTCTTGTTCCGACGCGAGCCGGTCAGGTTTCATACATCAGCCAAAAAAGACCAGAACGGCTTTCACAGAGCGTCAAACTGCTGCAACGACACTGGCGTGCTGATGCCAGCCGGAACAGGTTTAGCGTATGGGCGACAGACACAAAAAGAAAGAAGCTGCGATGCCGCCTGCACAGCTACGATTTCAAATCTGATAAACGCAATGAACCCGCCAACAATGCCCGAGAACTTCGCGTCGAAGCTCGGCATGACTCAGTCAGTGGAGTCGGAAGCTATTGATTTTCGGCCCCCCTCCGGCCAGATCCAGCGCAGCCCCATCCCGCTTAGCAAACGGCCGGCACGGAGCCTAATGCTTCCGAGTCTGTTTCGTATCAACGGCAGGCCGAATATGTCCAGCCCCAGCCAGGGCAGAAAAGGGCTTCTGCGCAATGAAGCGTAGATTTCCATTCGCATCGTCGGCATTGGACTCGGCGTCCGGCCATGAAAACCCGATGTGTCAGCGATAACCAAAGTATTGGCACGGACGCAGAGTGGTTCGGGCCTGGCATATCCGAGTTCGGCGAGCTCTGATTCACTGATTCGAAACGAACCTTTGGCATGATAGCGGTTCGGGTGGATTGCGGCAGTCAGGCTCATCCGTTGCTCCCAGTCCAATCGCTCAGTTGTCCGCCGGTGGGATGCCCGCACGTAGAAGAAAGGACCCTCTTCGGGGCCAACATCGTGAAGGAAGAACCAGGCCTTTGCCGCAGCATGAAACGTGTCCTCATGAGGGTTGAACTGAGGATCGTCGCCAGCCTCGCCGCCTTTGGCGACAATGGCCTGCAACGAAAAGAACGGTTGTCCGTCAGTTGAAGCTGCGTAGCGGATCAGGTCGAGCACGCGGCGATCACTCATGAACTTTGAGAGACAGGGCGCACGATCCGCAAGTGCCGCGAGATCAAGCGGGGCGTGTCTGGTTAGTGTGGGCCCCTGACGCATTTCCAGAGTTTCCCATGTTTGATCCAGGACTTCCCGCCGCAGACCCTCGAAGATTTCAACGGGCAAGAAGTCAGGCTTAACCACCACTCCGCTGTCATCAAAAACCTCGCGATCTGCGGGATCAAGCCTCGCTGCCATGCGGCTTCTTCGCCATGCGGCCATGCGCGCGGCCATTGCGCAACGTGCGCGGTGCAGTCCTCGCTGATTGAGCCGGCGGCTACCCAAGACAGGATTGTCTACGAAGGATTTGGCTGCTGTGAATACCTGCAGGGCGGACAGAGGTAGTGTCAGTATCTGAAAGAGCTTCAATGGAATCAAACTCGACTGATCATGGATCGGGCAGCAAGAAATGCCTGCGCAATTGCGATACTAGGCGAATGCGCTTCACTGGACAAGCTTGGGACGACTAGTGAAGGCAACAGACGATGACAAGAAAAATGAAACTTGTGTGAATGGCATGAATGCTCTTCTGACAACCCTTGTTGCCCGCGCTAACATCACGCAAGCGCCCTGGCAGGGTACTTTCCAAGGGGGGAATTGGCCGGTATGCGTCCGCCGTGGCGGTAGCATGGCCAGTAGCCGCTTCCAGGAATGGGGACGATACGGGTGATATCCGGGTCTTCCTTTCAGTTAAGCTGATTGGGCTTTGCGCGCGATGAGGCTGGCATCGGCTCCAGCTGAGGCACGGTCGGCCTTCTTCTGCTCTCCAGTTTGATTAACCGGATCGGCGGGGGACTTCAGCCTGACCCCCTGAAATAACAAGGGGATGAAAAGGTGATAGAGTGAATCCGGCTGAATGTGCAAGTTTTACATAGGCTTGAGGGGACATGATGAAAAAAGGCTCTGTTGAATTTCAAGTGGGTTGCCGGGCATGAGGGTTGACCGCATGGAAGTCGAGTTTGCCGACGATCAGGAAGATGACGGTCTTGATCGTGGACAGGCGCGTGAAGCCACGGGCGCGACGC
>JBAUMF010000007.1:0-10169 GCA_049578545.1 Thiobacillaceae bacterium | reverse complement strand
GGGGACTGCCGCCAGCGGTGTTCGCATCCACCTTGCGACACACGCCGGGCCAAGCCCAGGAGAATTTGGTTACACTTTGCAGCGATGGACTCTAAATCAGACTGCTACTGAAAAAGGGGGCACGTCGTAGAATCAATTGGATACCCAGCAGTTGAATTCCTTGCATTAATTCCCATCTAAGTACTACGTTTAATACCCTTAATTTGGAGCGACGCTCAATGTTTGGCAACTGGCTGAAAACCTCGATATTGATGGCGGGCATCGTAGCCTTGTTCGGCGCGGTCGGCTTGGTGTTGGGCGGCAAGAGTGGCATGCTGATCGCCCTGTTTATCGGTGGGGCGATGAACCTGTTCGCCTACTGGAATTCGGACAAAATGGTGCTGCGCATGTACAACGCCAAGCTGGTGGATGCCCAGTCAGGCGGGCGTTACTACACTCTGGTACAGGAACTGGCGAAAAATGCCGGCTTGCCCATGCCGCGAGTCTACGTCATTGACGAAGCACAACCCAACGCATTTGCGACTGGCCGTAATCCCGAACATGCAGCGGTTGCGGCTACAAGTGGAATCATCCAAATGCTCTCGGAGCGGGAATTGCGTGGGGTGATGGCACATGAACTGACCCACGTCAGAAACCGCGATACCCTGATTTCCACCCTGTCCGCGACCGTGGCGGGCGCGATTTCCATGTTGGCCAATTTCGGCCTGTTTTTTGGTGGAAACGACCGAGAACGTGGGAGCCCCGCCGTCGGATTAATTGTGATGATTCTTGCGCCAATTGCCGCCATGCTGATTCAAATGGCGATTTCGCGTAGTCGAGAGTTTGGCGCCGATGCTGGCGGTGCAGAAATCTCGGGCGATCCGGAAGCACTGGCGATGGCACTGAGAAAGATCGAAGCGTACGCCAAGGGCCTGCCCATGCCGACAGCGGAAATGCATCCTGAAACTGCACAGATGATGATCATCAATCCATTGTCCGCAACTGGCATCAAAGGCTTGTTTTCGACACATCCGGCTACTGAAGAGCGTGTGGCCCGCCTGATGCAGATGGCACGGAGCGCCTGATCAGCCCACAGGCTATTGCTGCAGGCGTAATCGCGGACACCCTCGCGGGCCGAACCCTCACCCAGGCACTGGACTTAGCAAAACTAAGCAGTCTGGAAAATTCTCTTCGCGGTGCGGTTCAGGATGCAGCCTACGGCGTTCTGCGGTACAAGGGAGTCCTGGCCGAGGTTCTACGCCAACTCGTTGCCAAGCCTTTGTCTGACGTCGGCACCCAGGCCCTTTTGCTGGTTTGCCTTTATCAATTGCTATACACACGGTCAGCGCCCTATGCCATTGTGAACAATGGGGTAGAGGCAGCGCAGCGGAAATACAAAAACCTGGTTAATGCCGTGCTGCGCAATTTTCAGCGCAAGCAGGAGAGCCTCATCAACAAGGCTCAGGCAACCGTTGAGGGGCGATACAATCATCCCGCCTGGTGGGTCGAAAAACTCCAAATGGGTTATCCGGACGATTGGGAAGCCATTCTGGCGGCCGACCAGACCCATCCGCCACTTACTTTACGCATCAATCGCCGCAAAACCAACATTGAAAGCGTGTTGAGGCAGTTGCAGTCGGCGGGAATGCCTGGGACCCAGACCGGGCCTTCGGCAATCACGCTCGATGATCCGGTGCCGGTTGCAAGAATTCCCGGTTTTGCGGAGGGTCGGGTTTCAGTCCAGGATGCAGGTGCTCAGTGGGCAGCCGAATTGCTTGATGTTAAGGATGGCATGCGGGTGCTGGATGCATGTGCCGCTCCCGGTGGGAAGACCGGGCACATTCTGGAGGCGGCAGATGTGGGTCTGCTTGCGCTGGATTCGGACGAGAAGCGGCTTCAACGGGTGCAGCAGAATCTCGATCGGCTCGGGCTTGTCGCCAGATTGAAAGTCGGCGATGCAGCCCATCCCGATTCATGGTGGAACGGGCCTCCGTTCGACCGGATTTTGGCGGACGTGCCCTGTGCGGCCAGTGGTGTGGTACGGCGCCATCCGGATATCAAATGGTTGCGCAGGCCAGAAGATATCCCTGAGTTTGTCCGTAAACAATATGAAATACTCAATGCGCTCTGGCAGACCCTGGCGCCGGGTGGTAAATTGCTTTATGCAACCTGTTCGGTGTTCGCTGAAGAGAACGAAAACCAGATCAAGGCATTCCTTACTGAGCGCGCAGACGCGAGACGATTGGAATTGCCTAAAGAATTAAACAAAGGTCAACTGCTGCCCAATGATTGCAACGACGGTTTCTTCTACGCGCTACTGGAAAAACACGGCTGATGCTCTTTTGCTGGGTCTGGCACTTATTCTGCTGGCTTCTATTCCGACCAGTTCTTTCGCGGAAGGTATCGAAGTCAAGTCGGCAGAACTCAGACTGGTGAATGACGCCTATGAACTGAACGCGGATATCTCCGTAAACCTGCAAAATAATGTGGAAGATGCGCTGAAGAAGGGCTTGATTCTTCACTTTCAGACCGAGTTCGAATTAAGCCAACCACGCAGCTGGTGGCTCAGCTGGTGGTTTGACAAGACAATAGTAGAGACGAGCCGCACGTCGATCCTGTCCTACCATTTATTGCTGCGGCGCTACTATCTGGAAACCAATTATCAGCTTAAGACCTATGACACGCTCGGGGAGGCGTTGGCTGCTCTTGGCCATATTGAAGGTTGGCAGGTAGCGGAAAAGAAGCAGCTGGACCCCAGGGAAACCTACATGGCAGAGCTGCGCCTTCGGCTGGATCTAAGCCAGTTACCCAAGCCAATTCAGATCAATGCCCTCGCAGGCGGAAAATGGCAGGCAGAGGGAAAATGGTACAAGTGGAAAGTCGAACCCTGATCCCTTCACGTTCGCTTGAACCCCCGTCTGCTGCGTTCGTGTGATATCCCAATGTTGATCATGAGTCCCGGCAAATGCGCTATGTAGTCCTCGCCGCCCTGGGGCTGGGCTCCATTCTGCTTTATCTGCTGTTTACCTCCAGTCAGGAGAGTCCTCTGCTGTCAACGGGATTTCCGGTTATTCTGCTTGCGGGGGCCGCAGCAGCCACCCTGCTGATTGGTTTGGTTGGCTGGCAACTGGTTGTGCTGCGTCGCCGTATCCGAAATGGAGTGTTCGGCAGCAAGCTTACCCTCAAGTTACTGTTCTGGTTTGGCCTTGTCGCCATTCTGCCGGCGGCGGTTGTGTTTTCAGCGTCGGTATTTTTCCTCAACCGAAGCATTGAAACCTGGTTTGATGTTCGCGTTGATAATGCACTGCAGTCGGGTGTGAATCTAGGGCAAGCGGCACTGGATGATCTGCTTAAGGAACTAGGCAAGAAATCGGAACGGCTGGCACTCACGCTATCGGATGAGGGCACCGGCTCCATGATTACCATGCTGTCCACCCTGAGGGAACAGTCTGCGGTGCAGGAACTTACCCTCTTTGATGATCGGGGCGGAGTGATAGCGTATGCCGGAGGGGAAAAAACCAGTTTGCTTCCTGAGCTGCCGGACAAAAGCTTGATCTGGCAAGCACGGCAAGAGGAACCCTACAGCCGGGTCGAGGCTTTGAAGGACGGATCACTGGTCATGAGGGTATTGGTACCCGTCTATTCCGCATCCTTTGGCGGTAAAACCCGTGTGCTTCAGGTATTGCAAAATGTTCCGAACAGCCTGGAGAAGGATGCCGTCGTGGTACAGGATGCTTATCGCGATTATCAGCAGATTGCGGTATCGCGCCTCGGGCTTAAGCGTTTGTATGGCATCGCACTTACTTTGACGCTATTGATAGCGCTGTTGATGACCATCGCGTTGGCCTATCTGCTATCGGAGCGCTTGGGTGCGCCTTTGCGTACCTTGGCACGAGGAACCCGCGCGGTGGCTCAAGGTGATTTTTCCCAGATGCATCCTGTACAGGGCCGAGATGAACTGGGCGCCCTGATCCGCTCGTTTAACCGAATGACTCAGCAGCTTTCTGAGGCGCGTGCCGATGCGGAGCGTAATCATCAGGAAACCGAGCAGGCCAAGGCGTATCTGGAAACGGTCTTGGCGAACCTTTCCTCTGGGGTGGTCGTGCTGGATGAAGATTACCGAGTACGGGCACTGAATCCGACCGCCCTGCATATCCTGGGCGACAAACCCGAAAATCTGGAAAAACATTCGCCCACTGAATGGGGTGCGGAGGGCAACGCTCTGAGAACATTCGGTCAGCAAGTCGCTGCCGGGTTTGCACAAAAGCACGACGATTTATGGCAGCAGCAGCTCGATTTCAATGGACCGGAAGGGGCGCAAATCCTGCTGGTGCGTGGCACACCCTTACCACAGGGTGTGGCGCGTGGTTATACCTTGGTGTTCGACGATGTAACAAAGCTCATTCGCGCCGAACGCGATGCGGCCTGGGGCGAGGTTGCCCGCCGTCTGGCGCACGAAATCCGTAATCCGCTGACCCCCATCCAGCTTTCGGCGGAGCGAATCGCGCATAAACTGGTAAGCAAACTCGTTGGGTCGGAACGCGATTTTTTAGTCCGCTCAACCCAAACCATTATTAATCAGGTATCTGCAATGAAATCAATGGTGGAAGCGTTTGCTAATTATGCGCGCACGCCGAAAATTCACATCGGTTCGCTTGATCTGAACGGGCTGATCCGTGAGGTGCTGACGCTCTATGATGCTCATGCCTTGGGCTTGGAGGCGAGCCTTGCGGAAGATCTTCCGCCGGTTGCGGGGGACCCGACATTATTGCGCCAGGTGATACACAACTTGTTGCAGAATGCACAGGATGCGCTAGGAGACAAGAAGGGTGCCCGAATCACTGTCAAAACCAGGAACCAGCTGGACCGCGTGGTACTGACAATATGCGACAATGGCCCAGGGTTCCCTGAACATTTGATGGCTAGGCTCTTTGAGCCTTACGCAACGACCAAGCCGAAGGGTACCGGCTTGGGTTTGCCAATCGTGAAGAAAATTGTGGAAGAACATCAAGGCAGCATACGCGTGGAAAATCAGGCCGAAGGCGGTGCCCGCATCAGTGTGTCCTTGCCCGTCTTCAATCAAGGGGGTGGTCAGTGAGCGGACATATTCTGGTAGTCGATGATGAGGTCGGCATCCGTGAGTTGTTATCGGAAATCCTCACGGAAGAGGGTTTTGATGTTCATCTGGCGGAAAACGCGAATGCGGCACGGGCGTTTCGTGCTCACCAGCGGCCGGACCTGGTGCTGTTGGATATATGGATGCCTGATACGGATGGAGTGACCCTGCTCAAGGAGTGGGCAGCCGGTGGGCAGCTCACCATGCCGGTCGTCATGATGTCCGGGCACGCCACTATCGATACCGCTGTCGAGGCAACCAAAATGGGTGCCGTGGATTTTCTCGAAAAGCCTATTGCACTCGCCAAATTGCTCGCGACAGTTAGCAAGGCGATCAAGAAATCAGAAGCTCCGCGCAGGACGCCCTCGATGGATCTGTCCGTCCTTGGCAAAAGTCAGGTCATTCTGGAATTGAGAAAGCGTTTGACCCAAATTGCCAATCATTCCTCTCCTGTCCTGTTGATGGGAGAAGCGGGCAGTGGTTTTGAGCAATGTGCGCGATTCCTGCATCAAGCGGGCTCGCCCTGGGTGGAAATCGACAATAAGGCCCAACTGGTTTCCAACCCCATCGGCTACTATGACAAGCTGCAAAACGGTACCCTTTACATATCCGAGATGAGCGAATTCTCCAAACTGGAACAAAAAGGTTTGGGCCTGTTGCTCGACAAGATGGAGGGTTCTTCAGCACGAGTCGTGGCCGCAAGTTTTCACAATCTGGAAAATCTGGTTAACGAAGGTGAGCTGGATAGCAGACTGTATTACCGTTTGTCCACGGTGCGCTTGCGGGTGCCCTCACTGAAGGAACATCGAGAAGACATCCCTGATATTGCCAACTTCATGTTGACCCAAATGATTGAAAGCGGAGAGTCCGACAATCGAAAATTTACGATTGGTGCGCTTAACGCATTGAGAAATTTTGACTGGCCGGGCAATTTGCTGCAACTGAAGAGCGTAGTGCGGACGCTGGCGATAACGTCCCTGTCAGAAGAAATCGACAGCGATGAAGTTGCCCGGGTACTCATGCCGCTCAAACAGGCAACTTCTCCTAAATTGGGCAATTCGATCTCGCTTGAGGCGCCGCTGCGTGAGGCAAGGGATGCCTTCGAGCGGATTTATTTCGAGCACTTGATACAGAAGGAGGGAGGCAGCATGACACGGGTAGCTGAAAGAGCCGGCCTCGAACGCACCCATTTGTATCGCAAACTCAAGCAGCTCAATATTCGTCACGGCAAGCGGCTGGACGAGGAGTTATGAAGACTTGCAATGCACGGGGCGGTCACGTTGCTTCAAGTCTGGCCCAAAGCGTAAACGCCAGCATCAATAGGGTTCGGGCCTTGATCAGGCTGAGCTGGCCACAAATGATGCCTAGCTGAATGATTTTTCGGCATGGGCCTGCAACATTCGCCTTGGGCAGGGCTCGTTTGAAGCGGGTGACCCTGGTTGCGCTGTTTAGCCGGCTATTCTGGAGAAAGTGATCGGGGCAGACTGATATAATTCTGCCACTTCAATCCGAATGAAAAGCCGTCCCGGCGAACGCTGAACTACTACGAGTATGTCTTTATCCCTCAAGGACCAGATCTCTCAATGGCTGGCTGAAGCCGTGGAGAGTGTGGTGCCAGAATATGCCGGCACCTTGGATCTGGATCGACCTAAGTCAGTTGAGCATGGGGACTTCTCCACCAATATCGCACTCAAACTGGCCAAACAGCTCAAGCGAAATCCGACCGAGTTGGCGCAGGCTATCCAGAATGCCTTAAGTGTCAATGCGCGGGTAGCAAAAACTCAAATTGCCGGCGCTGGTTTCATTAATGTCTTTCTGAGTGCATGGGCTTGGACAATCAGTGTAGAGGAAGTGTTAAAGACGGGCGCAGCATACGGCAGCCAACCTGCTAAAGGCCTCGCCGTTCAGATTGAGTTCGTGTCAGCCAATCCGACCGGCCCACTGCATGTCGGGCATGGGCGGGGTGCAGCTTATGGCGCAAGCCTTGCCAACGTTCTCGCCGCTGCCGGATTCGATGTCACGCGTGAATACTATGTCAACGATGCGGGCCGCCAGATGGATATACTGGCCCTGTCCACCTGGTTGCGTTATCTTGAGCTGAACGGTATTCATGTTCCATTTCCCACCAACGCCTATCGGGGCGATTATGTAAAACACATGGCCCATGCAATCTTCGATGAACATAAAGACCATTATGTTCATGACCCGTGGAAAATTCTGGACGGTATTGTTGTGTGCCCTGATGACGAGCAATTGGCAACGGATGACCCTGAAGTCAAGCGCCAGAACGAAACCCACCTGGATGGTTTAATTGCGGCTGCCAAGCGTCTGCTCGGCAGTGATTATCCCTACTTCCATGGTTTTGCACTGAATGAACAGCTGAACGACTGTCGCGAAGATTTGGAGGAATTCGGCGTCAGCTTTGACTGCTGGTTTTCGGAAAAAAGCCTGTTTGATACCGGAAAGATCGCTCAGGTAATCGAGCGCCTTAAGACGGGCGGCCATCTTTACGAACAGGACGGGGCGCTCTGGTTCAAGGCTACCGATTTCGGTGACGAAAAAGACCGTGTGGTGCAGCGTGCGAATGGCGAATTTACCTACTTCGCTTCAGACATTGCTTATCACGCCAATAAATTTGAGCGCAGCTTCGATCGCATCATCGATGTCTGGGGTGCGGATCATCATGGCTACATCCCGAGGGTGAAGGCGGCTTTGGCTGCACTTGCGCTGGATAGGGAAAAGCTGACTGTCGCTCTAGTGCAGTTCGCCGTGTTGTATCGAGATGGGCAGAAGGTGCCGATGTCGACCCGCTCGGGCGAATTCGTCACGCTACGCGAACTGCGTGAGGAGGTGGGTAATGACGCGGCGCGTTTTTACTATGTCTTGCGCAAGTCGGATCAGCACCTGGATTTTGATCTGGACCTGGCCAAATCGCAAAGCAATGACAATCCCGTTTACTATGTACAGTACGCATATGCCCGAATTTGCAGTGTACTGGCTGAGTGGGGCGGAGAAACGTCAAGCCTGGGGAACGCAGATCTCCCGCTTCTACAAAGCGCCCACGAAAAAGGGCTCATGCAGCGTTTGGCGGAATACCCCGAAACAATCGATTCAGCTGCGAGGGAACTCGCGCCCCATATGATTGCGTATTACCTGAAGGATCTGGCAGCCGATTTCCACACCTACTACAACGCGGAAAAGTTTCTGGTTGAGGACGAGCTACTGAAATTCGCACGGCTAAGCCTGATTCTTGCCACCCGCCAGGTACTGGAAAACGGGCTTAAACTATTGGGCGTTTCGGCACCGGAAAGAATGTAATGGCACGTAGTTCTTCAAGTTCCAATGGCAATACACGCTTTTGGGGGGGCTTTTCACTCGGCCTGATTTTCGGGCTGGCCTTAGCCCTGGTGGTTGCGCTTGTGGTGACCAAGAACAACCCCTTTGTTTCCGGCCCAACCCAAATTACCCTTTCTCCAGTTCGGCACCAGCAGTCGGACAAGCCGGTCAGTCCCGCCGAGGCGCCGACCTATGATTTTTACAAATCATTACCGTCTGGTACTAATACAGGTCCGGCGAATGCCATCGAACCTCAACAGGCAGTTTCCGCACCGCAGCTTTGGCTTCAGGCCGGGGCTTTCCAGCATTCTGAGGAGGCTGACAACATGAAAGCCAAGCTCGCATTGTTGGGCGTGGAAGCCAATATAGAATCAGCAGACATCCCGGACAAGGGCACACTTTACCGTGTTCGTGTCGGCCCCATGAAAAATCCCGAGGAACTGGAAGCGACGCGAAAGCGTCTGATGGATAATTCGATTCCTGCGGAACCGGTTGGAAAGTAGACAAACTCTAGGAGAGATTTAGATGCAATTCTACGTGCTTCCTTTTTTGGCTGCGTTGTTCTTTGCGCCTTTTGTGCAGGCCAAGACCACTGATTTGCAGCCTATCACCCTGGATCAGGACTATACGCAGCTTAAGGTGAACCAGCCGGTGGAAACGGGCAACAAAATCGAAGTTGTGGAATTTTTCTGGTATCGCTGTCCACACTGCAATCACCTGCGACCGGCATTGGAAGCCTGGGCGAAAAGATTGCCCAAGGATGTCGAGATTCGTTATGTCCCGGCGGTGTTCAGGGATGACTGGTTGCCGGGGGCGAAAATTTTCTATGCGCTTCAAGACGTCGGTGCGCTCGACAGGTTGCATGACAAGGTATTCAATGCCTACCATGTTGAACAGTTGGACCTGAATAATGAAGCCGTCCTGTTTCCCTGGATCGAAAAACAGGGAGTGGACCGCGCTAAATTCGAAGCGTCCTACAAATCCTTCTACACACTGTCTCGCGCGAAGAAGGGCGCTCAATTGGCGCGGGATGCCGGGATTAATGGAGTGCCAGCCCTGATGGTGGAGGGTAAATACGTCACCTCACAGTCACAGACCATAACTGAAGAACGCCTGTTTGAAGCTTTGGATTACCTGATCCAGAAGGTCCGCCAGGAGCATTCACCCAAGGCGCATAAAGTGCGCACAAGACCGGTTGCCAGGCACAGGTAAGCGTCCCACCATCTTTATCACTGGGGCCGGGAGCGGCCTCGGTCGTGCCCTTGTTCATTACTATGGAAGACAGGGGGCAAGACTGGGCCTGTTGGCGCGCAGACCGTATCCTCTGCAGGAACTTGCAAGACATTACGAAGCAAAATTCTATCTTGCTGATGTACGTAATGCTGCCTCTGTTGTGACGGCGGCTCATGAGTTTTTGACCCAAGTTGGAACACCCGATATCGTCATTGGCTGCGCGGGCATTTCGGTCGGGACTCTCACGCAGGAACGCGAAGACCTGAGGGTTTTTCAGGCGGTCATGGATGCGAATGTGATGGGCTTGGTCCACACTTTTCACCCCTTTATCCAGGCAATGTCCGAACGGGGCTCGGGTGTCTTGTGCGGGATCACTAGTCCGAAGTTTGGCGCCATGAACGAGTGAGTTCCTTGATATTGCAGACGAAACAGGATTGGTGTGATGCGGTTACTGGGAACAGCCTGGGTCGATGCCGAGCAGAGCAAAGGCTTTGGCTTGTGTCGG
>JBAUMF010000006.1:0-27809 GCA_049578545.1 Thiobacillaceae bacterium | reverse complement strand
GCCCGCATGGCTATTATGTGGCCCACGTGGAAGGCAAAAAACACCCCAAGGTAAATGGCAAATCCATTGGCACCAAGGCGCATCTGCTAAAGGAAGACGATCTGATAGAAGCGGGAGATGTGAAGTTAAAATTCTTTATGCGACACCCGGGCTAGGAGTGCACGCGGCAGCAGGATGGAGGAGTCAGCAAAACGCCACTAAGCAGACAGTCGCCTCCTGTGCCTGGAGGACCGCAACGGGTCGGGTCCGGCTATAGCCTGAAGCGCCAAGCGGCCATTCGGGCCGATTTCTAGCACGATGACCGGTGACCTATTGATTGCGGCCGTTGGGGCCGCAGAGCCCCAATGACCGCAGTGGCCGAAGAGCCGGCATCGTGACTGTTTTTGCGAACGTCCCTTGTCTGGGTTACTTCCGACCTTCATTTCGCCGATTTCACCAAACAGCGAACGGCCCTTGATGGCTGCCTTCTGCCGGTGAGTGCGCTGAAAAGCGAGCTTCTGACCCTGGTAGGCGGCAGTCAACGGCCTAAGGGGGGAGATCTGTGCGCCCTTATTGCGGGCCCTTCGCAGCCTTCCTTCAATCCTCGTCGTCTTCGTCCCCCATGCGGCGGCGCGGCACGGTCTTTGGATCGGCAACGATACTGCGGTATATCTCCACCCGGTCGCCGGGCCGAAGCGGCGCGTCCAGCTTGGTCAGCTTGCCGAAGATCCCCACCTTCTGTTCGGTCAGATCGACGTAGGGAAACTGGCGCAGGATGCCCGACTTGATAATGGCCTGCTCAACGGTGATGTCGTCAGGCACTTCAATGCGCAGCCAGACCTGCTGGGCTGGCTCGGAATAGGCAACAGCAATTTGCATGTGGTTCTCCTTTGCAGACTCATCCCGCCGCAGGTTCGGGCAGGGCTGCGGTTGACGGGCGTTCGGCCAGGCGCGTGTCCACGATGCGCTTGCCGGCGATCAGGAAGCCGAGCACCAGGAAACCGCCCGGTGGCAGAATAAAGAGCAGGTAACCGCGGTAGTGGGGAATGACGGTGGTTTCCAGGAAGGCAAAGGCGGGTCCCAACAGCAGGTGGGCGTTGGCAAACAGGGTGCCGCCGCCGATAACCTCCCGGATGCCTCCGATCAGAGTCAAAGCGAAGGTAAAGCCCAGCCCCATCATCAGGCCGTCCATCGCGGCATGGCCGACGCTGGCCTTGGCGGCGAAGGCTTCCGCCCGGCCAAGCACCGCGCAGTTGGCCACAATGAGCGCGATGTACAGGCCCAGCACCTTGTACAGGTCATGTGCCCAGGCGTTCAGGCTGACATCCACCAGCGTGACCAGGCTGGCAATGAGCACGATGTAAACCGGGATGCGCACGTCCGGGCTGATGAGGTTGCGCGCGGAAGACACCAGGGCATTGGCGGCCACCAGCACGGCCGTGGTGGCGAGGCCCATGCCCAGGCCATTGGTGGCCGAACTGGTGACGGCCATGGTGGGGCACATGCCGAGGATCTGGGCAAACACGATGTTGTTGTCCCACAGGCCGTCCCGGGTGATGCGGGCGTATGAATTGCTCATGTTCACTCTCCTTTGCTAGCAGCCTTGGCCGCAATCAGCGGGCCTGCGCCGGCGTTCGCGGCTGAAGCCGATTCGACAGCCTTGTCGTCCAGCATGAGGGCCTTCTGTTTGTAAAAGAACTCGAGGCCACCCTTGACCGATTTCACCACTGCGCGCGGCGTGATGGTGGCGCCGGAGAACTGGTCGAACACGCCGCCGTCTTTCTTCACCGCCCATTTGTCCGCGGGCGGGTCGCCGAAGAATTTGTGTTCAAACTCGTGGATCCAGTCGCTCTTCGCGGGGTCGACCTTGTCCCCAAGCCCAGGGGTCTCCCTGTGTTTGATCACCCGCACCCCCAGCACCCTGCCGTCCCGGTCCACGCCCATCATGCTCACTACCGGGCCGGCGTAACCCTGGCCCTGCACCTGGAATACCACGGCCTCCACCCTGCCGGCGTGGCGCGCGCGGTAGACGGTCACTATTCCGTCCGGGCCCGGAAGAGTGACGGTATCCTTGAGCAGATCATTGTCGTACTGCCCGGGCAGCACCTGCGCCAGAGACTGTTGCATGTCCCTCGCCTGGGCGGCCTGGATGTCTGCTTCCGTCGCCCGATCTGCCAGGGCAAGTGCCCCGCCGGTGAGAAGGGTGACGGCGCCGAGCAGGATGCCCTGATAGACAAGCTTGCCGCGCAAGTCGTCCAGTTTCATCTCAGCCCTCCTTTCCGGCTGCTTCCACCGTCAGGGAGCGGCCCTTGCGGTCACGACCGTAAATTCGCGGTTTGACATACCGGTCGATGACCGGCACACCGGCATTCATAAGCATGACCGCGAAGGCCACCCCTTCCGGATAGCCGCCCCAGGTGCGGATGATCCAGGTCAGCAGGCCACACCCAAGGCCGAAAACGAACTGGCCGGCGGACGTATTGGGCGACGTAACCGGATCGGTGACAATGAAGAATGCCCCCAGCATCAGGCCTCCGGACAGCAGATGCGGCAACACGCCCAGATAGTGGGCCGGGCTAATCGCATGGGCGATCAGTGCCGGCAGGGCGACGCCAAGCAGCATGGCAACCGGGGCGTGCCAGGTGATGATGCGCCGCGCGATCAGGTACCCTCCCCCTGCCACCAGCAGGAACGAAGCGGTCTCACCCAGGCTGCCTGCGCGATGGCCCCATGAGGAATCGGCCAGCGAGAAGAGCCCTGGCAGGCTGTGAAACAGATCCACGCCGCGGGTGAATTCGGTCTTCACATGACCCAGGAGGGAGGCGCTGGTCATTGCATCCCAATGCGCGCCGCCGAAAGTGATCGCCAGCCCTTCCAGGAACCCCGGCGCATGCACTGTCGTGATGGGTGTGGGTGCAGCCCACAGGGTCATCTCCACCGGAAAGGAAATCAGCAGCATGACCCGCGCCGCCATGGCCGGGTTGAACACATTCTGCCCCAGGCCACCGAACACCTGCTTGGCCATCAATACCGCAAAGGCCGAGCCCAGTGCGGCAATCCACCACGGTGCAAACGGGGGTAGCGACAGGACCAGCAACCAGGCGGTGAGCACGGCCGAGCCATCCATGAGCGCAGGCATGACGGGCCGCTCATGCAGTTTGAGGGCGAGGGCTTCGCCGGCCAGCGCCGTGACCAGGGCCACGACCCAGAGGTTGATGGCCGGCCAGCCATACAGCCAGAAGCCGTACAGAGTGGCGGGAACCAGGGCCAGCATGACCGTTGCCATCACCTTACCCACGGTGGTGGGGGCATGGGCGTGAGGGGCATGCGTAAGGGGAGTCATATCGTCGCGATCTCTTGCTCGGCCGCTGCCCGCGCAGCCGCAGCCTTGGCCGCGTCTTGCGCCGCCTTCTTCGCCGCACGCTGTCGGGCCGCTTCTTCGCGTTCGCAGGTAATGCGCTCCAGGCGTTCATTGCGCTGCTCGGCCAGCTTGCGCGTACCGTCCTGCCTGAGTTTGCCTTTCTCCTGCGCCGCCAGCTCGCCCTTGGCATAGCTGAAGTAGTGCACCAGGGGAATATGGGCCGGGCACACATAGGAACAGGAACCGCAGGTAATGCAATCCTTCAGCCCCAGTCTCACTGCGGCACCGAGATCTGCAGCGCGAATATGCGTCATCATTTCCAGCGGCAGCAGCCCCACGGGGCAGGCCTGCACGCAGGTGGAACAACGGATGCAGGGAGCCGGCTGGGTCAGTCCGATTTCACTTTGGTTCAAGGCCAGCACCCCGCTGCTGCCCTTCACCATGGGGACATGCAGATGGGGAATCTGATGGCCCATCATGGGTCCACCGAGCACCACGCGCGCAGGTGCGCCCCTGAGGCCGCCGCAGAAATCGAACAGATTCTGTGCCGTGGCCCCGATGGGGGCTTCCACATTGGACGGCTCGCCCACTGCCCCGCCGCTAACCGTGATCACCCGTGACACCAGGGGCCGTCCATGACAGACGGCCTGCTGCACGGCGTAGGCGGTGGCGACGTTGTGCACCAGCACGCCGATCTCGGCGCTGCGACCTTCCGCCGGAACTTCCTTGCCGATGAGCACCTGGATCATCTGCTTGTCCCAGCCCATCGGATACATGGCCGGCACCGACACAATTTTCACTTCGCTTCCCTTGGCAGCCTGACGCATCGCGGTCAGGGCCTCGGGCTTGTTGTTCTCGATCCCCACCAGAGCCCTTTCGGCCCCGGCGGCATACTGGATCAGGCGTATGCCTTCAATGATCTCGGCGGCGCGTTCACGCATCAGCCGGTCATCGCAGGTCAGATAGGGTTCGCACTCGCCGCCATTGATGATCAGGGTGTGCACCCCACTCTTGCGCGACAGATTCAGTTTCACCGCCGATGGGAAGGTGGCGCCGCCCAGGCCGACGATCCCGGCCGTCCCTACCCGGGCAGCGATCTCGTCGGGTGACAGGGCAAATGGATCAACGGGTGTGTCCGCCTCCACCCAGCAGTCTTTACCGTCCGGAGCAAGGGTGATGGTGGGTACGGGCAGCCCTGACGGATGGGGCGCGGGATAATCGCCTATGGCGATTACCGTTCCCGAGCTGGAGGCGTGCACAGGCGCTGAGATAGTCCCCTGACCAAGAGCGATCAATTGTCCCTTGAGAACCTTGTCGCCAACTTCGACGATCTGTTTGGCGGGAGCACCTACATGCTGCTGTAATGGAACATACAGTCGATCAGGCAGGGGCAAGGCACGGATGGCGCGTTGAGCCGAGAGTTGCTTGCGGCCTTCCGGATGCACCCCGCCACGAAACCTGAACAGTTTCATGCCACCTCCCTTAAGCCGAACGTCGCAAAGCGACCCAATAGACCCCCTCGCCCCCTCGCAGGGAAAGAGGGCCGGGGTGATGGGGAACGATGATGGCGCGCACCACTCATGCCGCCATCCTCTCCGGCCTGGTCCAATACCATGATTGCAGGGTCACCGGTACCGGCCGCATGGCGATGGCTTCAGTAGGGCAGGTCTCAACGCACTTGCCGCAGGCAGTGCAGGCCTCCCTGAACACGGAATGGATATGCTTGGCTGCGCCCATGATGGCGTCGGTAGGGCAAACCTTGTAACAACGTGTGCAGCCAATGCACAGGTCTTCCTTGACTTCGGCAATGGCAGGGGCCGTCTCTTTCACCCCCGCCAGATTGATTTCCACGCCCAGCTTGGCAGCCAAGGCGGCCACGACTTCACGCCCGCCCGGCGGACACAGCGTGACAGGTGCCTCGCCGCCGGCCAAGGCTTGGGCCGCGCCAGCGCATCCCGGGAAGCCGCACTGACCGCATTGGGAACCCGGCAGGATGGCCTGGATTTCTTCCACTAGTGCGTTGCCCTCCACAGCCAGCCGACGGGAGGCCAGCCCCAGCATCAGGCCCAGCGTTAACCCCAGCAGGGTCATGCTGACGATGGCGATGATCATGTTGTCCTCATCTTCGTGCAAACCTTTAATGACTGACCAGCCCGGCAAAGCCCATGAAGGCAAGGGCCAGCAGGCTGGCGGTAATGAAACCGATGGGCGGGCCGGCAAACACTCCGGGCACACTGGCCAAGGCAAGCCGCTCACGCAGGCCCGCGAACAGGGCGAGTACGAGGGAAAAGCCGACCGCTGAGCCAAAGCCGTAAAGCAGGCTGGCGACGAACGGCAGGTTCGCCTGGGTGGTGAGCAGCGGGATGCCCAGCACCGCGCAGTTGGTGGTGATCAGCGGCAGGTAGATGCCCAGCACCTGATAGAGGGCCGGATTGGTCTTGCGCACCACCATCTCCGTAAACTGCACTACGGCGGCGATCACCAGGATGTAGACCAGGATGCGAAGGTAGAGGATGCCCAAGGGGATTAGCAGCCAGTGTTCCAGCATCCAGCAGGATGCCGAGGCCATGGTCATGACGAAAGTGGTGGCCATCCCCATGCTCACGGCGGTATCCACTTTCTTGGAGATACCCATGAACGGGCAAAGTCCCAGGAATCTCACCAGGACCACGTTGTTAACCAGGGCGGTTGAAAGCAGCAGCAATAAATATTCGGTCATGGTCATCGACCTCCAACCCTGAATTTGCATGTGCCATGCCAACACCATGCCCCCGCATGGGTCACAGTAAATCAAGGCCTTGCACAACAACGCCTCGATTCGGTGCAGTTTCTTCTTGTCGGGCTCCGCCCAGCCAATCGTGCACTGTCGCAAAACCTACAAGGCATGGGGACTGTAGAGCAACATGCCCTTTCTGCAACCATCAGGCACGGTCGTTGCTTTGACCAGGATATTGAGGTCTACTTAGTCGTGAACTGTATTTGAGAATGGACAATCCGGCCCCGCCGAAGGCAGCAAATGAAGTACCGCTGGATGTCTTCCGCGAGGCGGTGGAACAGTCTGCCCTGGCCATATCCATTACGGATACCCAGGCTCGCATCCTGTACTCCAACCCCGCCTTTAACCGGGTAACCGGCTTTGCCGCGGAGGAAGTGGGCGGACGCACGGAATCGATCCTGTCCTACAAGGTCACGCCCAAGATCGTGTACGAAACCATGTGGGCGCAATTATTGAGGCAGCGCCCCTGGAACGGCCTGCTGGTCAACCGGCGCAAGGATGGCAGCCGCTACCTGGCCGAACTGACCATCACACCCGTGGTCGACGAAGCGGGCGAGACCACCCACTACCTGGGCATGCATCGCGACGTGACGGAAGTCAATCGACTGGAACGCCAGGTGCAGAACCAGAAGGCGCTGATCGAATCGGTGGTGGACGCGGCCCAGGTGGCCATTGTGGTGCTGGACGAAAAGGAAAGAGTCGTCCTCGATAATCAGGAATACAAGAAACTGGTTGGCGATCTGGGTACTGAACCTGCCCTCACCATCCTGGCTGCATTGCGCACCCGCATGGGCCCGGCTTTCGAACAGGCAAGGACGAGCGGCCGGGGTTTTTCCGGCCGTGAAATTCAGCTCGACACCTCTAGGTACAAAACCCGCTGGTTCGCCTGTTCCGGGTCCTGGATCGAGGAACAGGACACCAGCGCCGACGCTTTCTACGAGCCGCATCGTCTCCAGTACATGCTGCTCACCTTGCAGGACATCACCCCGTTGAAGGAACAGCAGGACGCTATTCGCGTCAACGCCCTGAGTGCCCTGCTCGCTGAACAGGAGCGCATCGAGAGCCTGCGCGAAGTGCTGTCCGGTGCGGTCTACCAGTTGCAGGGCCCGTTCAACATGCTGGCCGCCGCTGTTCGCCTGCTGGAACGAAACGGCAACCACGGCCCCGCCGATCCCTTGTTGGCCAGCCTTCAGGAAGCCTTGAAAGCGGGCAGCGAAACACTAAACACGCTGCGCGCGACCATCCCCAGCGAAGCGAATGAAGCGGTACAGCCGGTCAACCTCAACGAACTCATCCAGGACGTGCTGCGCATCACTACGCCCAAAATGCTGGCCGAAGGCGTGGTGGTCGAGTGGCACCCCGCGCACGAGCTCCCAGCACTGCAAGGCCGCCTCAGACAGTTGTCCACCCTGTTCAAGCAACTGCTCGACAATGCCGTGGAAGCCATCCATGAATCGCGCGCCGGCCGTCGGGAACTGAAGGTCGCCACGTTCGCCCACCCCGACCGGATTGAAGTGCTCATCGAGGACAGTGGCCCGGGCATCCCGGAAGAATGGCGGTTAAAGATCTTCCAGCCCTTCTTCACCACCAAGGGCGCAGACCGGCAACACATCGGCATGGGGCTCACCGTTGCCCAGGAAATCGTGGCCAGTCACGGCGGCCTGATCGAAATCGATCCCGAATACCCCAACGGCTGCCGGGTGCGCGTGCAGTTTCTCTGCTGAGCACAAGAATGTACAGCCAGGACACGGGCATGCGCCGCAAATACGAACAGCTTTCTGCGGATCTGGAAACGCTGTTCCAGGTCAGCCAGGTGCTGTCGCGCTCGCTAGACTTGAAAGAAACGTTAGCAGGTGTGCTGCACGCGCTGCATGAAGGTGGCGGCCTCGAGCGCGGCATGGTTACCCTGTCCGATCAGGACACCGACGAACAGCAGGT
The DNA here is from genome assembly GCA_049578545.1 of Thiobacillaceae bacterium. Classification (GTDB taxonomy): domain Bacteria; phylum Pseudomonadota; class Gammaproteobacteria; order Burkholderiales; family Thiobacillaceae; genus DASQBT01. The sequence continues at coordinate 19,755 of JBAUMF010000006.1, read as the reverse complement.
CATCGCGGTCCATGGTCTGAGTACCGTGAAACTGGAAAACATCCGCTACCAGCCTGGCGAGGGTGTGGTAGGCATGGTGCTGGAAGCAGGCGATAAGGTAGTGCTCAAGCGCATTTCGGATGAACCGCGTTTCCGCGGCAAACTTGGCATTTATGACAGCGACGGTCCCTTCGTTGGCGTGCCAATTCGAGTCAAGCGCAGCGTGGTCGGCGTGCTGGCCGCCCAGCCCGCATCGGACGAAGTCGCTCTGCTGCCAGAGCGGGCCCGCTTTCTGGAAATGGTCTCTAACCTGATCGGCCAGAGCGTGCGCCTGTCGTGGGAAGTGGAACAGGAGCGCCAGACCCTCAAGGATGAACGCGACAGCCTGCGCCGCACCGTGCGCGGACAATATGGATTCGACAACATCATCGGCCACACCACCAGCATGCGCCGAGTGTTCGAGCAGGTGCGCCAGGTGGCCAAATGGAACACCACCGTACTGATCCGCGGCGAAACCGGCACCGGCAAGGAACTCATCGCCAACGCCATTCACTACAACTCGCCGCGTGCACGCGGTCCATTCGTCAAGCTCAACTGCGCCTCGCTGCCAGAAACCCTGCTTGAAAGCGAATTGTTCGGCCACGAAAAGGGCGCCTTTACCGGCGCAATGACCCAGCGCAAGGGCCGCTTCGAGCAGGCCGATGGCGGCACCCTGTTCCTGGACGAAATCGGCGAAGTCTCCCCCGCCTTTCAGGCCAAGATGCTGCGCGTCCTGCAGGAAGGCGAGTTTGAACGTGTCGGCGGCACCCGTACCATCAAGATCGACGTGCGCGTCATCGCCGCCACCCACCGTGACCTGGAGGCCGATGTGCAGACCGGCAAGTTTCGCGAAGATCTGTATTACCGCCTCAATGTCATGCCGATCTTCCTGCCGCCGTTGCGCGAGCGCATGGAAGACATCCCCACCATTGCCCGCCATCTCATCGAGAAAATCGGCAGCCAGCAGGGGCGCGAACTGGAACTCAGCGACTCGGCGATGCGTGTCCTCATGCACCACAACTGGCCCGGCAACGTGCGCGAACTGGAAAACTGTCTCGAACGCGCGGCAGTGATGAGCGAGAACGCCACCATTGACCGCGATGCCGTGCTGCACACCGGGATTGAGGAAACCGTATCCATCGGCAGCGGCACCCCGCGTGGGGTTGACCTCGACGATCCCAATCTCGACGAACGTGAAAAAGTCATTGCTGCCCTGGAACAGGCCGGCTGGGTGCAGGCCAAAGCAGCGCGCCTGCTGGGCATGACACCCAGGCAAATCGCCTACCGCATCCAGATACTCAACATCAAAGTGCGACAGATATGAGGCAGTTCACAGCTTGCAAAGGCAAGACCACCTGCCGCGACGACGGGGAGAGGTGCCTCGTATGCGGACGCGGGCTACAGGAAATTGAAGATACCCGACGGCTGATCGATGCGCTGGCCACGCTGGCGATTGCACATGACTACGAAAACCTGCGTGAGTTTACGGCCTATGTGGCAGAAAAGGTGGAGAAGAAGGTCAGCTACCGGCGAGGGGGCGAGAGTGGGCGATAGATCCATTCCCAAATGGTAGGGCTGCTTTCGATTGATATTTCATGAGCCTCGTAGACGATAAATCCATTTTCACCGCGATGAAGCAGAACGGCCCGTTTGCCGTCACCGACGGCTTTACGCTGGGCCGACCTTTTTCAAAGCAAACGCGGGCCTGGGCCAGGCAGTTTGTTGATGATCGGTTGTTGGTCACCAAGTACAGGGTGGTCCGAGCTCAGATCTTCGATTTCCTTCAGATCGAGGACTTCGCAGAGGTTCCAGGATTGCTTGCCGATTCAATCGCGCGTGCGCAGCGCAGCGAGCGAGCTTGTTTGCTGCTTGGCAACCTGTTCGGCATTGCTGGAAGCACTTCCGAAATCCGCAGCAAGATCAAGGAGTACGCGCAAACCGCCGATGCCGTTATCAACCTGCTGCGGGATAGGCTTTTGGCCCCATATGCCTCGCATGTTGAAACCAACAACGAAATCGGGACCACGCATGATCCGGTGGAACTCTTGCTGCGCGTGTTTGATGACCGTTTTCACATGAAGGCTCGCTTCGAGGCCAAGCGCAAACTCATGCTGATGAACTTGGCGGGCTCCATCGACCAGCGCGAGCGCGAAACGGATATCGAGAACAAGTTCTATGCGTTTCTTGAGTTCCTCAACCGCAATGTCTGGAGTCCGCAATTCAAGATCGGCCAGTTGGAGAACGCCTACCTGTTGAGCCAGCATGATCCAGATGACTTTCGCTGCTTGAATGTGAAGGTGCTCGATGCCGCCAGTCGCGCGCGCCTGAAGGGCCTGGGGGAAGGGGAAAAACTGACGCTGTTGAAGCGGCGCGTATTCCAGGATGGCGGCCGTGACTTCCCAGCCTATGTAAGTGTGCGCAAGAAGGACTCTGCCACCAAGGTGCTCAAGCTGCTGCGCAAGAATGAAAAGAACCCGGCAGTAGCGGTGGATGACGAACTCGGGCTGATGGCTGTGCTGGACAGCATCAGTGATGTAAAACGCTTCGTCCGACATATGACCCGATCCGCTATCAACAGTGGCTCGCTGATGACCCTTGAGGACATTTCCGACACCCTGACTGGCGGCTCTCACCATTCGAATTCTGTCGGTAGCAGTGGCAAGACGCCGATGCTCAAGTTCTTTGCGCGGATGGGCGGAATGCGTGTGGAATTGATTATCCACACCAACCAGTCCTATCTGAACTACCGCTTTCAGCGGGACATCGCCCACGACGAGTACGAGGTGAGGCGCATCTTCGATTCTGGCGTCGCCGAGTTTCTCTTCCCAAGCGAAATCTACAATCTGGATATGGAGCAGATTCGCCAGACATTGTTGGATCAATTTCGCAGGAACATAGAGGATTCCGGACGTCCACACGAAAATATAGGTTGAAACATCTTTCTGACTTGTGTAGGCCCCGGCAAAAGACTGCGCGGACTCACGAAGTCAAATGGGCCTACGTTAGATCGCAGACGAGGCGTTTCCCTGGATTGGATCTTCAGGTCACCACCTTTCATCGGCATTTGCGGTCGCCTCCTCCCGGCCCGGCCTTTCACGACTCACTGATGAAACGTCTGCTCCGGTGCGATAGACGCACGCCAACTGGGTTCAGGCCCTACAATGTTGGGGTTGGGTTTACGATCAATTTTGTACCGAGCCTGGTGCGTTTGATTTTCATGCGTTGTTTTGCCTTATGGATTTCAAGTCATACGGTCGAAGCCCAGGCTTACCGGCAGGAGTTTGCATGCGCATCCCGTTGCTTCTGGCTGCATTGATTGCGCTACCCGCGCAAGCGGCCGATTGGCTTTACCTCACCTATCCCGGCGATACCCTCAGCCAGATCGCCCGCACCTATCTGAAGAACATGCGTGACTGGCCCAAGGTGCAGGCCGTCAATCGCGTGTCCATCCCTGAGCGCCTGCCGGTAAACACCCGCATCAAGATTCCTGTCGAACTGCTCAAGGTGACACCGGCGTCGGTCACGGTCACGGCGGTCAGCGGGAACGTGCGTTACAAGTCCGGCGACGGGCCGTTCCAGCCGCTGGCTTCGGGCACTCAGTTGCACGGTGGCGAGAACGTGCTGACCGGGCCGCGCAGCAGCGCGACCTACCGATTTGCCGATGGCTCCGTGTTGACCCAGCAGGCATTCAGCAATCTGTCATTCGGCCGCCTGGCCGCCTACGGCAAGACCGGCATGGTTTCGACCGATTTGTCTCTGGGCAGTGGCCGTCTGGAAGCGCACGCAAGTAAACAGCTGCCGCCCGCCGGCGGCTTCGGGGTGAGGACGGCGGTGGCGGTGGCCGGTCTGCGTGGCACGGATTTCCGCCTGAACCTGGGCGAGGACGGCAAGAGCCTGCGTAACGAGGTGCTGGAAGGGACGGTCAACGTCGCTGCGCAGGGAAGGGACGTCAGTGTCGAGGCGGGTTATGGCACGGTGGTCGAAGCCGGCAAGCCGCCCGAGGCGCCGCGATCCCTGCTGATGCCCCCCGCGGCGACGGGCCTGGATGCTCTGATCGAGCGTCTGCCCCTTTCCTTCACCTGGCAGCCGGTGGCCGGCGCGAGCGCCTACCGCGCCCAGGTCGCGCGCGACGCGGCATTCAGTGAAGTCCTGCTCGACGACGTCACGCCGCAAGCCAGCATCACCTGGCAGGACGACTTGCCCGACGGGAACTATGTGCTGCGGATACGCGCCATCGACAGTGCGGGTCTGGAAGGGGGCAACCGTGATCATGCGTTTGAACTGGACGCGCGCCCGCTGCCGCCCGCCCTGCTGTCTCCCATGCCTGGCGAGCGCCGGTACGAGAACGAGGTGGAATTGTCCTGGGCTGCCGCCGCCGAGGCGCATGGTTATGTATTGCAGGTCGCCCCGACCCCGGAATTCGACAATGGCCTGATCGAGCGTCGCCTTGCCCCCGTCACCCGGCATGTCGAAACCCTGCCCGAGGGCGATTGGCACTGGCGAATTGCCAGCGTGGATGAAGCCGGCAAGCAGCATGTGTGGAGTCAGCATCGCGCCTTCCGTGTGCAACCGCTGCCGAATCCGCCTGTCGCGCACGCGCGTGCCGATGCCGGCCAGGCGCAGTTCGCCTGGGGCCAATCCAAAGGAGCAGCGCGCTACGCCCTGCAGGTGGGTGAGTCGGCTGATCTCAGCGTGGCGCAGGTGAAGATGGACACGGCCGCCACCAATCTGTCCGTGCCGCTCAAATCTGGCAAGTATTATTGGCGTGTGCGCAGCGTCGAAGGTGACGGCCAGTCGGGTGCCTGGAGCGCTGTCAGTCCGGTCATCGTGCCGCCCGACGCGCCGAGCGGGTTGGCCGTTCAGGTCAATGGCAATCAATTGCTGGCGACCTGGAAAGGTGATGCCCCAGCCTACAAGCTTGAATTGAGCACCGATACAAGCTTTGCCAAGCCGCTGCTGAGCCAACTGGTGCATGAGGCGAACGCCACCTTGCCCAAGCCCAACCCGGGTGATTACTGGCTGCGCGTCACGGGAGTCGGCGCCGAAGCTGTCGAGGGTCCGGCCAGCCAGGCGCTGGCCGTGCAGGTCAAACCGCCGAGACCCTGGTGGTTGCTGCTGTTCCCCTTTTTGATGAATCTCTGAAAGCGCGATTTCTTGCAGGTCAGCGGCGCAGTGTGCGGTTTGTGATCGCTCACCCCATCCTACGGCCGCGTGAACCTTGAGTTTGACCAGCATTTGCGGCTTGTTGAATGTGATTCTGTAATGCCCCGACAGCAGCCACAGTTTCGAGAACGATAGGTCTTCATTCTGGAAGACGGTTACAATTGCTTGCAAGTCGGCACGTAATTGACACATTAGCGGACCATTTCATCTTTATCGTAGGAAGTGTCTGGCGCCGAATCGTTCAGGGCCAGAAATACAAAAAGGAGTAACGCCATGAAAATCACAACCACCCTCAAAAACCTGTCCCTGCTCGGCTTAACAAGCTTGACTCTGGTCGCCGCGACCAGTCAGGCCGACAACGGCTACGGGTATTACGGGGGACCACAGAATCCCAACCCCTGGTTCGGCACCGCTCCGAATGCCAATCCCTGGATGACCAATCCGGCGTATGAGCAGGCGCGCATCGTCGCCACCATGAAGCAACGCCAGGCGCAACTCGATCAACGTCAGGACCAGCAGCTGCAGCGCATCCTAAACGGCATGGAGAGCGGCAAGCTGACCTTGGGCGAGGCCGTCGGTCTTCTGCGCGAGCATCTGGCCATCGCCAACCTGGAACGCAGCTACATGGCTGATGGCCGACTGGGGCCGAATGAACTGGTCAGCTTGGAACAGCGTCTGGCTGAAGCCGAACGGCATATCACGTTCGAACAGAGAGACCGGGAACAGGCTCCTCCTGTTGGCCGTCCCGGCGATATGGGCCGTCCCAGCGACATGGGTCGCCCTGGTGGGTACGATCGCCGTTGATGCAATTCGACATAGAGACCGGAGCCCGTTCCCGGTCAGAGTCCGCGGTTATTCTTAGGCTGGACAGGAAAAGCGGGATGCAAGCCATCGTCTGCTGGTAGTGTTGCGATGGCAACTGTTGCCGCTTTTGCAGAGCGTGAGCCAGCTAGACTTGACCGGCCGTTCATGGCCCATAGCTTTGCTATGGCAAGTTCTACGGCATGCGGGAGCAGCGGCGAGCGGGATTCTGATGCGGGCGTCAATGCCCTGAGAATTCGCTCAATATCGTTTTCAGATCACCTTGCCAGCTTTCTATCAGCCTGGCCGTTGCGGGATCAGGAAACATTTCTTTCCAGGCTTCCAGGTCGTCGCTGCTCACAAGAATTTCCTTGCCCTCCACAATCAGGGTGATCCTGAACGGGAGCACGCTCAGCAATTTCGGGTTGGTCTTCATGGCCTGGTCCATGGCAGACGACTTGCCGATAAACAGGATGCGAACGCCGGGGTCCGGATAGCCGCGCTTGACCAGCGCCTGATCGATCGGCTGCACCTTCACCAGTTCATAGCCATTGTTTTGCGCTGCAGCCGTGATCCCATTTATGGCGTCGACGAGGTCGGTCGTCCTGCTGGCGGTGAGGGGGGCGGAATGCGCCAGCGTTCCCCAAACAAGCACAACAAATGCACAAGCAAGCTTCATCATAGTGCGACCTCATTCATGATGGTCAAATAGTCTTTCTTCATCTTCACGCAGTATTCATGCAGCCGGTAATTGCCTAGCCGATTCGATACCCAGGCAGGATTGAGGGCCATCAGATCCACGCCCCTGCTGGTTTCGATCAGGGTGATCCGGCAAGGAAGAAACTCCGAGGTACGCGTGTCCAGAGCGAGTGCCCGGCTCATCAGATCAAAGTTGCAGAAATAGATGATGCGGACAGTCTTCGCCTCCCAGTCAACCGGAACGAGACGGCTGTCGATCGCCTGCTGCCGGACAAAGGTGTAGTTATTACTGCTGATGGCCTGGATCAGCGAATCCGTCGCCTGATCGATGTTCTTGCCTGCAAGCAGAACATTCAGCAGGGCTTCCTCGTCCTCTGCCATTGCAGGCATGGCGAAAAACAGGCCAAGCAACAAGAACAGCGGGCCGAGCCAGCGTGGACATTTGGACATGTTTTACTCCCTCAGGCGTAACGCTCAGCTTAAGACAAAGCAACAAGCGTTCCTGACTAATCAATTACGGGAGTTGATGGTATCGGTCTTGTGTGTCAGCCGAATGAATATGGCTTGCGCGGTGACGGATTCGTGTTCGGCGCAGGCAAGATAACACCGGTCAATAACCGCCCTAACCCCCACCACCGGATGACGGAATCGCCGAACCCATACTCAGTGCAGCTTGCGTCTGAGCACAGTCATCGCCGACGGCTGAAAGCCCAGGCGTTTGTAGAAGCCCAGGGCCGATGTATTGTCCTTATCGGATAGCAGGGTCACACGGCTCATGCCGGCTTCATGCGCCCATACCAGAACATATTCCACCAGCTGCTGGCCGTATCCAACGCCGCGGTATTCCGCTTTGACGATGACGTCTTCCAGCAGCAGGACACGTCCGCCCTCGGCGGTGCTGACGGTGATGAGAGCATTGGCCATGCCCGCGATATTCCCATCCACCCGCAGCGCGAACAGCCGCCCCCGCGCAGGGTTGTCGAGGATGAGTTTCAGGCCGGCGAGTTGTTTTTTCCGGTCGGGCTGAAAATCCGCTTCAAGCGCAAATAGTTCAGCCAGCAGGTCGGCCATGGCCGGCAGATCATGAATCGTCGCGAATCCAATGGTGGCGTTCATCAGGTGCACGGGGAGGGGTGTCTTACATAGTGGCCTGGTTGTATCCATAGGCCTTGATGATAGCCCGGGCCTTGGCTTGCTTCAGGTATTTCATCAACGCCAGCGCGGCTGGGTTGTCCTTGCCGCTCGACAGGATCACGGCGTCCTGACGTAGGGGTGTGTGAAGTCTGGACGGGACAACCCAGGCAGAGCCGTCAATGATCTTGCCGTCCTTCATCACTTGCGACAAGGCGACAAAACCCAGTTCCGCATTGCCCGTGCTGATGAACTGGAACGTCTGGGCGACATTCTCCCCCTGGACGAACTTGGGTTGCAGGCCGGCGAAGAGTCCCAGCTTGTTCAGCACTTCGACTGCAGCTGCGCCATAGGGTGCCAGCTTGGGATTGGCCAGGGCAAGGTGCTGAAACATGCCTTTCTTCAGCACCTCGCCCTTGCCATCCACATAGCCCGGCCTGGCAGACCACAGGACCAGGGTGCCGACGGCGTAGGTGAGGCGGCTGCCGGGCACGGCCAGCCCTTCCTTCTCCAGCCGGGCCGGCGTTTCATCGTCGGCCGAGAGGAACACCTGGAACGGAGCGCCGTTCTTGATCTGGGCGTAGAACTTGCCCGATGAGCCGGAGGCCAGCTGCGCCTTGTAACCTGTGTCCTTCTCGAACTCGGCGGCGATCTTCTGCATGGGCGCGGTGAAGTTGGCCGCAACGGCGACGTTGACCTCATCGGCCCGGGCGAAACCAGAAGTCAACACAGTGGCAAAGAGCAGAGCGAACGCACGTTTCATGATGAAGCCCTTCAAGTTTATCAGGCGGGATTGGCAAGAATGATGCGGGAAGCCTTGATCAGGCCGCAGGCACGAGTGCCAACCCGGAGGCCCAGTGATTTGATGCTGTGATCAGTAACCACGGCGCCGACCAGTTTGCCACCGGGGCGCTCGATGACAACTTCTGCATTGAGCGGGCTGCGCTGGCGGCCTTCACCTTAGGTCGTCTCACTACATAGCGGTAAACGTGTGCCCGTGGAATCGGTCTGATTCATGTCGAATCACTCTTCGGATTGTGTCGCCAGCACCAGGCCAGTGGCCGCTTCGAGATGATTGGTGAAAGCGACACAATGCTCAGCGTTGCTCACCAGGTAGATATTGAAAGTCTCACCTTCCACGGCCGGCGAGAGCCGGGCGGGCACGTCGTCATCGCTACACAGGGTGAAATGGACATCAGGCCACGCCTTGCGGAGGCTCTGAAGTATGGCTTCGGACGGGCCGTGGACCGCCGCCTGGTTGTAAACCACCAGGAGCGTTTCAGCAGTAATCATGCATCAACCTCCATCGCGCCTCTCGCGCTCGACATGCCCCTCGCCCGCTTGCGGGAGAGGGCTGAGGATGAGGGGCTGTTCATGGCCTTATTCGTCTTCATGAACGGCTAGTCCCTCTTCGTGCTCGGCGAACCTGCTCAGGCTTTTCGCCTCCACGCCCATGATCCGGGCCAGCCAGGGCGGCGGCGCATCGAGCACGGACTGCAGGCGACCGAGCGTGTACCTGGCAGGGCCAGCGGCAGGAATCTTTACTGGATGGACACCGGCGCGCACTACCTTGGCGGCAGCGGGACCGCCAATCGATTGCACATAGACGATCTGACAGTCATTGATGAGTTCAGAGCGGGCGATGTTCTTGTCCTCGGCTTCGTCTGCGATCAGCGTGGGTCGAACGTCAATCAGCTTCATGGCCTGCTTGCCCACCTGGTAGATGAGAAAGCGAGGCGCGGAGCCGAAATGACCGTCCAGGTTTTCCCCGCTGTTGGACGCCACGGCCACACGCAGGCTGTCAGTCAGTTCGCCTTTATTGTAGGCCTCGGGCTTGGGCAAATCGTCGTCCTCACCGCTGTCACCCCACAGGTAACGCACGGCGAGCTTGATGGTGGCCATTTCCTGGTCGGGTTCGACCGTCTCCTCGCCACTGAGGATCAGCTTCAGGTCGGCGACGGTGACCGTGACGAGTTTCTCCTCGGTCATCGGCAGACCCAGACTCTCTGCCAGCTTGATGGTGAATGCGCGTGGGTCCGTTTCTTCGAGTGCCTTGGCAGCCAGCGCAATGCGCAGCGCGGCACCTTTGGTGATGGTGGTCATGATGGCTTCCTTGCTTGCAGGACTCTCATTTTTTTCTCCCCCTTTGGGAAAGAGGCTGGCCCAGCGGACCGGGTGAGGGGCAGTTGGCTCAAGCCGCCAACGGCACGATGCAGCTGTCAATGGGACACAGCTCGACGCACTTGGGCTTGTCAAAATCCCCCTCACATTCGGTGCAGGTTTCCGGATCGATGTAATACACACCCTTTTTCGGCCTGATGGAGGTGGTAGGACACTCCGGCTCGCAGTCACCGCAGGCAGTGCATAGATTGGAGTCGATTTTCATTGCCATGATGGCATTCCTTTCAGTTTATTCAGCCGCATCGAGGCGTTTTGCACGCAGCGAATAAGGCAGACGGGCCGGGGCAGTTTGGGGCTCGATGAAATAGATTCCGCCGTTGTTGAGCTTGATCTCGCCACCCCATTTGTCAGGGGCGTCATATTGCATGGACACGATGGTGTCTTCGAGATCGCGCTTGGGCAGGTAGAACACATACTCGCCCTTGTCGCCGCGCCGGATCATGATGTTGGCCATATCGGGCTCCGTTCAGTTACAAGTTTCAAGCTGCAAGTCACAAGGGGGGGTTCTTGCTTCTTGCAACTTGTCGCTTGCCACTCATTCACGTCAGCGAATGAGGTCATAGTTGTAGTCCGTAGTCCCCATCCCGCGGGTGTCATCATCCAGCCGCTCAAGGACCCCGTTGACCAGGGTCGTGAGGATCTGCATGGCGCCCTCGTAGCCCAGGGTGGTCTGGCGGTGCAGGTGATGGCGGTCGAAGATGGGAAAGCCCAGGCGGATCAGGGGGACTTCGAACTCCTTGCCTTTGTGCACAGTGTCGCGCTGGATGTACTTGCCGTAGCTGTTGCCGATGAGGAAATCCGGCTTGTCGGTGAAGCACAGGCTGCGCATGTGCCACAGGTCGGCACCGGGATAGGTCTTGCAGTTCACGCCATAGGGCGAGGATTCCAGGACCTTCTTCATGGCCTTGTCCCACTTCTTGCTGCCATTATTGCAGACGATGTGGATGGGCTCGGCGCCTAGTTCGAGCAGGAACTGGGTCATGCCCATGACAAAATCAGGGTCGCCATATAGGGCGTATTTCTTGCCGTGCAGCCAGGTGTGGCTGTCAGTCATCATGTCGACCAGGCGGCCGCGCTCCTTGGCCAGGGAGTCGGGGATGGGCTTGCCGGTGACTTCGGAAACTTTCATCAGCCACTCATCGGTCCACTCCAGACCCATGGGAATGTTGAGCTTGGGTACTTCATGCTTCCAGGTGTTCTCGACGTACTTCTTGGTTTTTTCCAGCTGCATGGGCTGCATCAGGAAAGTGTTTTTGGCGTTGGGTGCGTCCTTCACCTGGTCCTGCGTGGTGCCGCCCGCATACATGCGGAACTGCCCGTCGGCCGGGGTGTCGAGGACTTCAGTGGGATCGGCCAGCAAAGTGTAGTCCACGCCCATCTCGGTCAGCATGCGCTTGATCACGCGGTAGTTGCCGAGGTAGGTTTCGAAGCCCGGCACGATGTTGATCCTGCCGTTGCTGCCGATTTCCTTGCCTTCCATATAGTTCAGGGTGAAGTAGCGGATGATGCCTTCGAACATGTTGTCCCAGCCGGTTACGTGGCTGCCGACGAAGCTTGGGGTATGGGCGTAGGGCGTCGGGAATTCCTGGGCGATGTGACCTTCTTTCTTGGCGTTGTTGATGAACGCATTGAGATCGTCGCCGATCACTTCTGCCATGCAGGTGGTGGATACGGCAATCATGTCCGGCTTGTACAGCGCCTTGGCGTTTTCCAGACCGTCAAACATATTCTTCTGGCCGCCAAACACCGCTGCGTCTTCCGTCATCGAGTCGGACACGCAGGAGATGGGCTCTTTGAAGTGGCGGTTGAAGTAGGTGCGGAAATAGGCCACACAGCCTTGCGAGCCATGCACGTAAGGCAGGGTCTTTTCAAATCCAAGGGCACACAGCACGGCTCCCAGGGGCTGGCAGGCCTTGGCCGGGTTGACAGTCAGGGCTTCGCGCTTGAAATTCAGTTCCTGATATTCGGTGGACGTCGTCCACTGGAACACCTCGTTGATCTTGTCCTGTGGAACCTTCTCTTCGAACATCTGCTGCTTGTTGGTGAGGGAATCCTTGTATTCCTGCTGACGGAACAGAGGGTACGAGGGGACAATCTTGTCTGCGACTTGCATTTCTATCTCCTGGCCCGAGCCGCCAATCTGCGGACACGGGCGTAGGTTTTTACAGGTGAGGGACAGGTCTGGGGCACGAGGCGGGAAACCGCCCTGCGCCTTTAGCCCTTGATCACCTCACGCCTAACAGCTCTCGCCTTAAGCGGCCTTCACCTCTGCGTCGGCCGTCTCGACAGGCTTCTTCCATGGCGGCACCAGCTTGCCCCAGCACGGGTTGTTCAGCGTCATGTCCATGTCCCGGGCGAAGATCGCAAACCCGTCATAGCCGTGGTACGGACCGGAATAATCCCAGCTGTGCATCTGGCGGAAAGGGATGCCCATCTTCTGGAAGATGTACTTTTCCTTGATGCCGGAGCCGATGAGGTCGGGCTTGATCTTCTTCACGAATTCCTCGAATTCGAAGCCGGTGATATCGTCGTACAGCAGGGTGGCGTTGCCCATCTCCTTGATGGTGCGGTCGTAGTCGTCGCCGTGCGCGAACTCGTAACCAGTGCCCACCACTTCCATGCCCAGGTCTTCGTACGAGCCGATGACATGACGGGGGCGCAGGCCACCCACGTAGAGCATCACGCGCTTGCCTTGCAGGCGCGGCTTGAACTTGGCGATCACCCCATCCACCATGGGCTGGTATTTGGCGATCACTTCTTCCGCCTTGGCCTTGATGCTGTCATCGAAGAATGCGGCAATCTTGCGCAGACTCTCGGCAATCTTGGTCGGGCCGAAGAAGTTGTATTCCATCCAGGGGATGCCGTACTTCTCTTCCATGTGGCGGCTGATGTAGTTCATCGACCGGTAGCAGTGCAGCAGGTTGAGCTTGGCCTTGGGGGTGTTTTCCATCTCGGCCAGGGTGCCGTCGCCGGACCACTGCGCAATCACGCGCAGGCCCATTTCTTCCAGCAGGATGCGGGATGACCATGCATCGCCGCCGATGTTGTAGTCGCCAATGATGGAGACGTCATAAGGGGTGGACTCGAATGGCTTGTTGTCGCGCTTGTCCAGCACCCAGTCGCGAATCGCATCATTGGCGATATGGTGGCCAAGCGACTGCGATACGCCGCGGAAACCTTCGCAGCGCACCGGCACCACGGGCTTGTTGATATTGGCGGCAGCCTTCTTCGACACCGCTTCGATGTCGTCTCCAATCAGTCCGATGGGGCATTCGGATTGCACGCTGATGCCCTTGGAGAGCGGAAACAGTCCTTCGATTTCATCGATGATCTTGGCCAGTTTCTTGTCGCCGCCGAAGACGATGTCCTTCTCCTGGAAGTCCGAGGTGAAGTTCATTTCGGCAAAGGTGTTCACACCGGTGGTGCCGACATAGTAGTTACGGCGACCGGCGCGGCTGTACTGGCCGCAGCCGACCGGGCCGTGGGAAATATGGATCATGTCCTTGATCGGGCCCCACACCACACCGCGCGAACCGGCATAGGCGCAGCCGCGGATGGTCATCACGCCTGGCAGCGATTTGCGGTTGGAGGTGATGCACTGTTTGGACTTCTCAATGCTCTGATCGTTGACCGCCAGATGCTTTTCACGGTCCTTCTTGCCCTTCTCGGGATAGACCTCCAGCACCTCGGCAATGAGGGCTTCGGTCTGTTCACGTGTCAATGCTGACATTGCTTGCTCCTTTCACGCTGCCGCCAATCTGCGGACAGCCTATGACAGGTTGGGTTTGTCATCCCGGCACAAGCCGGGATGACGGTCGGGTATTAGGCAGCAGCCGTTACAGTTTCCTCGGCGGCAGTCTTGCCGATGATGGATTCGTCTTCCTCTTCCATGATGCCAAAGTCCATCAACAGTGCTTCCAGTTCATCCATGGTGATCGGGGTGGGAATCACCAGGTTCTTGTTGTTGATGATCTTGTTGGCCAGATCACGATACTCCTGAGCCTGTTTGGCGGTCGGCTCGTACTCAATCACGGTCATGCGGCGGATCTCGGCGCGCTGCACCACGTTGTCGCGCGGCACGAAGTGGATCATCTGGGTGCCCAGCTGGCGGGCCAGTTCCATGATCAGTTCGTCTTCGCGCGCGGTGTTGCGGCTGTTGCAAATCAGGCCGGCCAGGCGCACACCACCGGAGTTGGCGTACTTCACAATGCCCTTGGCAATGTTGTTGGCGGCATACATGGCCATCATTTCGCCGGAACAGACGATATAGATTTCCTGTGCCTTGTTCTCCCGGATGGGCATGGCGAAGCCGCCGCACACCACGTCACCGAGCACGTCGTAGAACACGAAGTCGAGGTCTTCCTCATAAGCGCCTTCTTCTTCCAGGAAGTTGATGGCGGTGATCACGCCACGACCGGCACAGCCGACACCCGGCTCCGGACCACCAGATTCGACGCACTTGATGTCGCGGTAACCCACCTTGAGCACATCTTCCAGTTCCAGGTCTTCCACCGAGCCGGCATCCGCGGCCATCTGCATTATGGAGTTCTGGGCCTTGGCGTGCAGAATCAGGCGAGTGGAGTCTGCCTTGGGATCGCAACCTACAATCATCACTTTCTTGCCGGCCTCTGCCAGGCCGGCCACCAGGTTCTGGGTGGTAGTAGACTTGCCGATACCGCCCTTGCCGTAAATCGCACATTGACGCAAAGCCATCTTGATCTCTCCTTTGACACGTCACATTGGAATGCGAATGAAATATTCGCTCGCACACCCTTTGTCGCAAGCAGCATGCCAAGCTCGATCCGGACATTTAAGCCATTGATATGAAAGAACATGAGCCAGGACAAGACGAGCGGATTGCGCGTGTCGGAACCGACAATGACCCGGGCTTTGTAGGGGTGGCCACAACAAGAACCGCCCTACCCGACAAGCTCACCCTGCCCCGTTATGCACGTCTGCCCATCAATCGCTGCAGCTTGCCAGCAGCCATACTGGGTAGCCTGAGCTATCAGCGTCATCCTGTTCCGCTGGCCCTGGATGGCGTGGTGGAACTGCATAAGGAGTTGTTTCGGCACCTGGATGCAGAGGCCGATGCGCCGGTACGCGCTGGAGTGTTCCAGCGGCATATGGCCGCGGTGTTCAGCCTGGATCAGCCCGAGGAAGCCGGCTATTCCACCACTTCGCCCCTTGCCCGTGCCAAGGCCAGCTATCTGCGCATGCTGCGCGGCTGGGCTTTCGACAGCGACGGAATGGAAGGTGCGGTTCTCAAGGGCTGGGTGGAATCCCGTTTTGGTTTACTGACGCGACACCATGGCGGCGCCATCCGCGACTTCTCGGGCGACACCTATCGCCACTTCCTGGAGATGCGTGCCAAAGGCCTGTACGGCACCAACGCTCTCGAAGCGCAACTGGATCTGCTCTATACCTATTGCCAGTACGAGTTGGGCAGACAGCGACCGGGTGAAAGCCACATCACCCTTTACCGGGGCGTAAACCGGGTGGGAGAGCATGAAATCCTGCAGGAACTGGAACCGGGCCGGCGCAGGGTGCTGTTCAACAACCTGTCCTCATTCACCACCGAGCCAGAGCGTGCAGGAGAATTTGGCGACTACATCATGAAAGTGAGCGTGCCGCTGCCCAAGGTTTTGTTCATGCATCGCCTGCTGCCAGGCCAGCTCAAAGGAGAGGACGAGTTCATGGTCATCGGCGGTGTGTACGAGGCAGCCTACTCGCTGATGTAAGCGTCTCAACCAGACAATTTCCCCGTCCTTGGAGCAAACATGACATGGCTTTATCCGTGCAAAGCCAGTAATTGCGTAAATTCACATCTGGCCTGTTTTTTGCGACACGGGTTGTGTTGATTGACAAGGAGCAGCCCATGCACGATTCCTTCGAATCCATTCTGGCCGGCCTGATGGACGGCTCGGTGGTGCCCTACCTCGGTGCCGGTGCCTTGGCGGGCGTGGTCGACATCCAGTCCGGCCGGTCCATGCCTGCCGACAGTGACAGCCTCATCTTGGCCATGAACAATGGCCAACCCATGGCGCCCAAGCTGATGTACGAATTTCCCCGCGCCGCCATGCATCTCGAACTAAAAAAAGGCCGCTCCGCCCTGAAACGCAGTCTGGACAGCATCTACCGCGACACATCCTGGAGCGCATCAACTTTGCATACGTGGCTCGCCAGGCAGAACTTTCCCTACATCGTGGATACCAATCGGGACACCTCGCTCCAAAAGGAATATGCCGGCCGGCCCCACACCCTGATTGTGGGGTTGTCACGCATTGCCGGCACAGACTATCGATTCAAGATCTTCCACCATGACGGCACGGCCTACCGCGAAGTTGATCAGGCAGATGTGGAGGTTGGGCTGCCGGTCCTGTTCAAGCCCTTGGGCACGCCCCTGCCGGAATCCAACTACATCGCTTCGGATGCAGACTTCGTTGACTACCTTACCGAACTGATGGGCGGCTTCGCCATTCCCGGCTTCGTCAAGCGCATGCGCCAGGGGTGCCGTTACCTTCTGCTGGGCGTGCGGCTGAATCGGGACACGGAACGCATGGTGCTCTCCGACATCATGTTTGGTGCAGGCCAGCCTTCCGGCTGGGCGCTTATCCCCAGTCCCACCGCCAAGGAAAGACGCTTCGTGGAGAAACTCAAGCTTAACTTGGTGTCGGCGGACGTAGCGGATTTCCTTGCGGCGGCGGAAGATGTTGTCGGCGTCGAAGCCGCATGAAGTCAACCTGGTGTCATGGCCGCTACGTTCTGGGCGTGGAGGAATTGGACGATGATCATCGGGATTTTCTCGCCCTGCTGGAAATCCTGAGTGACGCTGAGGATGCCGAATTTCCCATCCTGTTCCAGAAACTGGTGGACCACATTCGCGTCCACTTCGTGAGGGAGGGGAGACTTATGCGTCTGGGAAAATTCCCGGCCTTGGGAGAGCATGAGGAAGAGCATCACCGGGTACTGGGCGAACTGCTGCAGTTCAATCGCGCCGTAAAGCGCGGTCGTTTATCGCTCGCACGGGCCTATGTAAAGATCGGTCCGCCTGAATGGTTTGGAGTCCATCTATCAACAATGGATAGCGCGCTGGCTGCCCATATCAAGGTTGACCTTGGACCCCAACTTTTGATGAGGGCACTGCAAGCCTGATTCGTCTGGACGCGAACGGTTGGAAGAAATAACACCGTTGATCTCCCATAGCCCCTTAATTTCGCAAACCCACACATCGCGGTTGAGCGTGGCATTTAACAAAGCAATGCATCTGACGCCGTTTGAGCCACTCGGCGCTGCCCCGTTGTCGCCATGCCAGCACAGGTTATCGCAACGTCGAAGGTCTGCTTTCTGAAATCCTGAATAACCGCTATGGGAGCGGCAGTTCGCCTTCTCGGAAAGCTGACATTCAAGAGGCGCCTCGCCAGTAACCAGTCAGCAATTCGTGACCAGCCGTTTCATGCCCTGAGCCAGTCAGTCAAGGTTTTTCATTAACTTGGTGTCGGACTGTTTAGGAGTGGGGAGCCGCGTTTCCGTAAAGCGTTGAGATAGCGGGCTTCATCGTAAGTGGTTCTGGTGATCCAGCAGTGATGAAGGATGCGAATCCGCTTGAATGCCAAGGCACGGATGGCCGCTTGGTGGGTAGCGCCTTTTGCGCGCTGCTGCCGGTAGTAGGCCCCTGCCCAGAACGATTTGTTGATGGTCTGGCCCGCCCACTCGACAAAGGTCTGACGGAGAAACCGCGGGCACTGCCAGCGCCAGTGCACCCAACACTTCTTGCCGCTGCGCTCGATCACGGGCGCGATGCCCGCGTATTCTTGCAGGTCTTCGGCTTTCGGAAAGCGTTCACGCTGCTCGCCGAAGGCGGTAAGCAGGCGTGGCGCCAGATGGGGGCCGGCGCCAGGCAAGGACGCAAACAGGGAATAATCCGGCAAGGTCGGGGCCAGTTCGGCAATCGCGCGATCAAACCGATCGATGGCCTGCAAAGTCGCCCGCAACTGATCGACCAGGCCCAAGGCTTGAAAGCGATTGGGAACGATGACGCCGGGATCCTCGGTCAGGGCCACCGCGACCTTGATGGATTGAAGGCGCGCCTCGATGAGTTTCGGGCGGTTAGAGTTATGCGCATGGAAGAACGTACGCAGCGTGGTTTGCCGGGCTTGCTTGAGCTGGGCGAGGGTTGGCCAGCGCGTCAGGAAGTCACAGAACAGCGACGTGTCGCGGTGTTCAAAGCACTCCAAGGCCAGCGGATAGTACTGCTTGAGGGTGTTGGTGAGACGGTTGGTGAGTCGGATCTTGTCCGCAACCGCCCCACGCCGGTATTCGGTCAAGCTGCGCAGAGTGCGCATGGCGACACTTTGCGGTTGAATCGGTACCAACCGCTCCGGGTGGCGCAAAAGCAGATCGAGGGCCAGTTCGGCATCGGCGGGGTCATCCTTGGCGCGGCTAGGCTGGAAAGCCTCGCGGTAGCGGGCCAGGGTCAATGGGTTTATGGGGTAGAGCACGAAGAAGTCATACTTCTGTAGGGCATAGACGATGGGACCCTTGGCTAACTCCAGGGCGATGGCGATCGAACCGCCAAAGCGCTGGTACAGAGCTTTGGCCCAGTCATCAATGAGCGACACCCGATGTGGAATGCAGTCGAACTCACGCTGAGAACCATCGGCGGCTTGCAGGCAGATGTCATGCTTGGTGTCGGCCCAATCGATGCCCACATAGGCCGTAAAGGGCGAAATGTTTAGAGGCTTCATCATCAATCTCCTAAGGTGTAGATTGAATTTGTGGGACCTGCGTGTTTGCGCTCTGCGAAGCCAATATAGAGAGCCGGTCAGACGGCGAACCCTGAGTATTCGTTAACGAGCGCAAGCGCACCTGCGGACTCGAAGATAAAACGGGAAACGTCGAGCGTATCGGCCGAGTTATTCGTAGTCCGCAGGCGCATGTCCTGCCATCACCGACAGATACCTGCCGGGTGTGACCAGTATCACGGAAACCAGGACGGAGTGACTATAATGGCTGAGTTTCTGTCGACCATGCCACCCGTGCAACTGACTGCTCAGAAACGTGTTCTTTTCTGCTCAGCGAATGACGGTGGTTGGGCCGATGCTGACTTTCAGAAATCGAGTGCCTCGTGGAACCGCACGATGGTGCACACAGAAAACCCAGCAACTGAAATTTGGGAGGTGGTTGTGCGAGCCTGCGTAATCTCAAACCGCCCCAGTGAGGCGAATTGAATCAGACAGTTCACAGTTTACTAGACAACCGCAAGCACTCAATGCCATGAAGGCTGGCGTATTTGGTGGGTCGGGCGAGATTCGAACTCGCGACCAACGGATTAAAAGGCGGACGGCCCAATAATTATTCTTTATAAATCAATACCTTGCCTCACCCGCAAAATTGATACGAAGCCCCGCGAAGCCTTATAAATCGTGGGGTGAGTTTTGAGATGGTTACGTTTTGGCTACGGTGATCCTACGTACAAATTCAGCAACCGATCGCACGCAGTCTATGTAGCCAACCTTATGATCGATGTTAATTCAGCCAGGTGCCAACGTCCCTGGTCGCCGAAAATACCGAAATGAACGTCAGCAGGAACCCAGACATCCGCCGTTCGCAAAAACTATAGCAATGCCGGGTCATCGGTAGAGTAGGAATGTGGCGCGGTAGCCGTAGGTTTGGTATGTCTGTTTCCGCCCCTTTCGTCTGGCGGTGCCCAAGTAACCTGACCATAACCCCGTTTCCACATCCCCCTCATCGAACCGGACA
>JBAUMF010000005.1:0-6057 GCA_049578545.1 Thiobacillaceae bacterium | reverse complement strand
CCATCAGCCGAATTTCTTCAAGCGTCTTGCGATCCAATGTTCGTCCATCTCGTTTCATGCAACATGAGACTGTCATGGGTGCTGCGAGTTCCACATTTGTCGTCTTATTTAGCGACCAGTGAGTAATTGTTGCCCGTGCTGAAGATACCCTAGCCAATATTCAGCCATGAACGTCGTTTTATCGGGGAGTGTGACCGGCTGCTCTGGCCAATGACTTGCCGATCATGCCAAGCACGACTGGCAGCTTATGGAAGCATACCGGCCGCCCAGTAGCGCTTCTTTCTGGCTCAATCACTGGCGGCTCTTGGCCGTGAGTACCCTATCATCAAGATGACACAAACCGGTCATCGGCCAATGCACCTATTCTGCCACCGTCGGGTATTGGGAAATACGGCGAGGTCCCCGTTAGTCTTGGTTCGAATCCAGGCTCCCGACCCGGATCGTCGCACTGAGATTACGATGCAGGACGTTTTGCATAGTATTGCGCGATTGCCGGAAGCACGGCTATGCGATTCATATATTCCACGAGCTTGGGTGCCTCGACTGCAACCAAACCTTTCGGAATGTGATCCAGAACGCCTCCGCTAAGCCAGCGTAGAATCACGAGGGCCTTCAGGTCGGCGATGGTCAGACGATTGTCAGCGAAATACTCGCCACCATGGTTTTCAAGCTGATTCTGGAGCCATCGTAAATATCGGGGCAATGTAACTGTTGCCAAGGCATCTCTGGCACCCTTCAGGGCATCTCCCTCCATCCCGAAAGTTGCCCCAATCTTGACATTGATGTCTTCCAGCGCGCCCATGACCTCATCGCATAACAAGGCCTGAAACTCATCTACGGGATACAGGCCGGCCAGTTTCCCGACATAGCGTGTAATTGCGTCACTTTGGGTGACCTGCACATCATTCACGTGAAGGGTCGGCACCTGATTCAGCGGGGTGGTCTTACGGATTTCGGCGAAATCCTTGGATGCAAACCGATGGTCTTCAAACGGAATTCTGCCGATATGCATGGCTAGCCTTGCAGGCTCAGCTCGTCCACCGGAGAAGTCGAAATAGGTTAACTTCAGCTTATTCATCTGTCATCCGTCTTGGTTACCAACGAGAAGTATCTAACCTTGATGCCGTTGGGGTGGGGTCACCAGAACTCATAATACTTGACGGTGTTGATTGTCAAAAGCGAGCGGCTGAAATGGCTGATCTCTTGCCCGTTGTTGGTTTCAGGGGAACGGCAGCGATCCGTTCACTAAGCCCCCATAGCCTTTACACGTAGCCACCTGACAGGTTGGGCCGGTAGGTTGAGCGCCTACCTTGAAAGCAGCCACAAATCATGAATTTCAACCAACGGCAGGTGTGCGGCGCATAGCGGACCTGATTTGCGCATGACGCCGGCGGCGGCCAACGACCTGTCACGCTGGCAATCAAATTGACTGGCCGGTGTACAACCTACAACTGACGTCCACCGCCCAAATGCCCGCTTGGCTTCGTGTTGTGTTGAACCACTAATTCCGGACTGCTGACGGGGGACAAGCTTAAAAGATGACCTCTCAAATCTGAACACGTTCACCCAGACTCAATGTAGCGTTCCCGCCATGCCACAGCATTTCTTGAATTTCTTGCCGCTGCCACATGGGCACGGATCATTCCTTCCCACCTTCGGATAGTCACGCCTGTAGGTCTCGCTCAATACCAGTTCATGGATGGCTTGACGATAGGGTAGCCAGAAGCGATAAATTGCCGCCACGGACGCTGGAATATTATTCGCGATTTCTTCGCGCTGTTCGGGTGTGAGTGTTAATGCGTCTTCTTCCTCGGTGAGGTCATCCGCCCCCAACAATCGGATCGGGTTTAACCATTCAGCCCCACGCGCGTCGTCAAACAGTGCTTTCCAGTCCTGCCTGCAAAGCTCCAGACCCTGCATGAAACCGTAGGCCCACATCTCACCATCAACGAATTCTCGGGTGTCCCCTTCCTGGGTCCTGAAGTGGAATATCGGCTCGTGGGAATCTGGATCATCCTGCAGGCTCCAGATGATCCCGTTGTAATGACGCATGATCAGCTCCATGATGTGCTGCGCGTCTTCCATGGTCTCGAAGTGAGGAGCATCGTCTTCCTGGTCACCCCAGATACCGGAATACCACTGGCTCATGGTCAACGTGGTCGGGCCAATGATGATGGCGGTCAGATAGCCATCCAGGGTGTCCAGGGACATTGTTTCGTCTGACGTGGCGTCAGATACCAGAAAGCTGTCCAGTTCGGCCACTTCCTCATCGGACAGCGGTGAGGCCAGAGGCAGTGGGCTGGAGGCCACGTCCGGCTGGTCTTCCTGGGTATGGCTCGAAGGCTCCCCAATCAGGGTCTCAATGCCTTCCGCACGGATGGTCCGCAGAACTTCGTCCAGAGCCGCTCGATCGGTGGCAAATTCGTCATCCCATACGGTGGAATTGCCAAAAACATCTCGCACTTCCAGTGTCCAGCCTGTATGCAACATCCTGTAGATGTGTATCTCGATCTCGTGCTCGCCCACTGTGCAGGTTTGCTGCAATGGCGAATAAATCAGGTCATCTTCTGTGTACATGGTTGGGAAGTATTACGAACGCGTCTGTAGCAAGTCTGACTTTATACACCACGCTGTTTGGGTCGATATGAGTGAGGTCCAGTATCGAGGACAAATAAGTCGTGGTGATTATGCTGCCTTTCTCAGGATTCATAAATTCGATTCTTGAATTCAGCGGATGCGAACAAGCCCCGCCACCATTTTGCAAACCCACTATCGCTCCAGGTAACTCTGGGTCAGAGTGCAGCGATGCGCCCTCTCCCACGCGTTTTTCAGATCTTCATTTCTGACCCTCACTCCCAACCTCGCCGCCACCTCGGTTGCCCGTTTCCTGAATTCTGCCGATCCGGTAATTTCCACTGATCCACCGAATTTCTGTGCCGCCACCCGCAGGGCAGCCTCCAGGGTTTTATCACCCTTGTCGTGCACGTCGATGCGGGAGCCGGAATCAGTGAAGAGAGTTTGCCCCGCGTCGCTCAAGTAATGGATTCGCAAGTGTTGCGTATCGACTTTTGTCCTGAGACCAACCAGCACTGGCCGCAAGGACTCCAGATCCTCGCCCACAATCCCGTTCTGATGCTGATTCCTCTTCCGCTGCTCCCGGTACCGAATGCCACGCAACGCAGTTTTGGCCGCGTCATCGCCCTGCTCTGCCTGGTGTATCAGCCATTCCCGCCAGACCTGGGTACCGGGAATGTGGAGCCTCAGCGCTGTCCGTTCATTCGCATGGCGCTTCAGCATGACCTCCCGTTCCTGCGCGGCCATGAACGACCAGAGGGATGCGGCTATTCTCGGATGCACGCCGGATGCTTTCTGCACTGCCATATAGCGACTCCGTTGCGATCGGGTGAGAAGCCGCAGGCCTTCCCTCTCCTGCCGGTGTCGTTTCTGAAGCGCCAGTCGCTCGTCCTTGCGTCTTGACGTCAGGGTCTGTTGTTCCTGATTGAATCGTTCATACAGATCACGTCGTGCTCGTGCCCGAAGTTCTCGTTGAACCTTGCGCCTCCCATCATCACCTGAGGTCGGATTTTCTTCGGAATCTTCCCGACCCTGGTGGCATGCCTTAAGGAATCCGGCATAGCTTTCGTCGGTGGCCTTGACGTCATACTCCACCGGCAACTCATAGGGACCGAGGCGTTTCTCCAGCGCCCCTTTGCTGGCCCAGCGGCCAAGCTGGGACGCTTTGGCCGCCAACACCCGGTCTCCCAGCATGGTGGTAATCACCATGCCAGAGCCTTTGCGTTCCAGACGAAGACCCGACCCGGCCAGGGTCTGGTGGACCAATTTCCAGTTAGCGCCCGGATCTTTCAGGGCCTGAGCCAGTGCACGCGCCGGCTCACCGGCAACCCATTCCTGAAACGAGGGGGCCCCCTGATTGCGGGTGGCCCGGTAGGCACGCTGGCTGGTTGCAGATTTGGAATTGTCGTCGGCTTCGACGTCAAGGTCGGTGAAATGCTGGAAAGAGGACCGGCTATCCTTCATCAGCCCGCGTGCTCGCCGCTCGGCCCGGGACAGCCGCACAATCTCGGGTGCCCCGCCTTCATGAGGGATGACCACGTAGGGCCCGGGTGCATGGCGCCATCCCTGGGCCAGTTCGAGTTCCCGCATCGCACGATCAATCACCAGGTAATCAAAGCGCGGAGGGCCCATAACGATGGCCCGTTCAGGATGGACGCGATTCACGATCAAGTGCACATGATCATTCCCGGTATCGCGGTGCATGGCCCAAAGGGCTTCGCATTCGGCCATGCCCAAGGCGTTCATGACATGACCGACCACGTGTTCGACCTGCTTCCGCTCAGGGTGTTCACCCTCCATCCAGTTGATGGCGAGGTGATACACCGGATTACCCTTGAAGCGTCTCGATTTCAATGCGGTGGCATTCATGGCTAACCAGACACGCTTCAGATCGTCCGGTGTGTCCAGGTCGGCATCCAGGTTGACCACCCCCATCTCAGACGATGCGATAGGCTCCTGTGATGTGTCCAGTTCATCAGGATCGTTGCGCGTTATGTACTTGACTGCCTCACGAAATCCACCCCGTGCGGGCCCGCTCTTGACCAGGGTGATGACCTTGCCGATCACGCCTCACCCTTGATCCGGTTCTCAATTGACCTGGCTAACGTCATCAACTGTTCATGGCCCGCCCAGTAGCGGCGCTTTTCTTCGGTCGTCCAGTTGGCGTTCCTGGGATAGAAGTGCTTGAGCATGGCACCGAGCCGGCACAGCTCACCCACCATCTCGCGGTCGGTGATCGGCAGAATTTTCCGGCCCAGGGCAGCGCGGCGCACGAACTCACTGAGCGTCAACGCTGCGGCATTTGCCTTGTCGCTGATTGTCTGGCGCTCCATCTCGCTACAGCGAAACTCAATGCGTGTCCTGCTGGTCATGGCTGCCTCCTCCTTCCTTCTGCAATCCTTGAGGGCGGAAATCCGGCCATTCTTCTTGCGACAAGCGCAGCGCGGAGAAAGGACAGTCAGCGGGTGTCGGGCGCAGCCTGACCAGGTGGTTGGGCGGATAGCGTTTCCAAGGTACGGCCATCGGCCGTCCATGGGAAACCTGTCCGGACAACCCTTACCTTGTACGCGTGCCAGAAGTGACCCCCCGCCGGAAATTTTTGAGGTCGCGTGAAATATCTTCAGGTCGGTGGATAAAACTTTCAGATCGAGTAGCGTGCGGTTGGAATCCGGTGGCAATCCGTCGAATAAGTGGAGCTTGACGTCAATTTCTTTTGAATTGAGTCAGCGGAAAGGATGCTGATTTCCCTGTCGGTGGATTAGAGGTGTTATCGCACCACGGACACCTGACATGTCAGCAAAGAAAGGCAGACCCCTGAGCCCGCTCATCCAGGCGGCATTGGACAGGATCGCTCCTGCGATCGAACGGAGTATCCGGGCACGGGCGTCGAGGAAGGAATTGGTCAACTTCATGAAGGACGCCGGGATTCCGGCACGAACGGCTCACCGGATTCTTGAGCACGCCCATACGTATTTGCCCCGGACGGATCTGGTCGATGTGCTGAGGAGGCGAGGCCGGGATCCGCAACGTGAACTGACTGCGCTGAAGCAAACCATTGTCTCCCTGGCCAGGGACGGGATATCACGTAGTGAATTGATGAAACAGCTTTGCACGGCAGGGTTAAGCGCGCGGACGGCACGGCGTTTCCTCGAACCCTATTATCTGCACCCTGACCCGCTGGTCCGGATGAGCAGAGAAATCGGGCGTGACATCAAACGGGTTGAGTCCCAGAACATCCAGGATCGATGCGATGCACTATGGCCAAAAGTCCTGCGACGTCTCAAGGCGGGAGAACCTGTTCAAACCATCCTGAATGATGTCGTGGAAGCGCTGGGTGATGACGGGATCACGCACGCCAATGTCGCCGGCCTCGTTAAGCCACTGCTTGAACTTGCGGGTCGCACCGCATGAACATCGAGCAACTGGAGCGCGAACTCCTGGCGTTGGTGAAAGCCGCTGGCGAGGAGAACGAGAACGCCCGCC
>JBAUMF010000004.1:0-24133 GCA_049578545.1 Thiobacillaceae bacterium | reverse complement strand
ATTGCCTCAAGTTAAAACGTTACCGAAGGGCTGATTCGTTGTCTCAAATTGGATAGTTACCGAAGCAGTTTGAAGATAGCCTTCAGTTTACGTTGAATTTCCTTCTGGAT
Source organism: Thiobacillaceae bacterium (assembly GCA_049578545.1). Taxonomy (GTDB): domain Bacteria; phylum Pseudomonadota; class Gammaproteobacteria; order Burkholderiales; family Thiobacillaceae; genus DASQBT01. The sequence continues at coordinate 24,023 of JBAUMF010000004.1, read as the reverse complement.
GAGGAAGGGATTGAGCGTTTTCATGCGTGCGGACAGTTCTTCCCTGATGTCCTGCGGCAGGTCTGGGCGGCCGATCAACCGCTGTGCGGGGGTGACGGGTTTGCTGTGCGTTCTGACCCATTTACTGCCATGGCGCGCCTTGGAAGCGAGTTTCAGCGTAGGGTGGAAGAAATTGGTGAGCAGGCTGAATTCGTTGGCATACAAGTCGTTCATTGGCTTCACCATCGCGGCCTGCCCCAAACGGTCGTAGCCGAACAGTTGCCGAACGCACGACCAGTTTTTTTGCGCGACATGTGCGTTGTCGTTCGAGTGATAAGGACGCGAGCGCGTGAATTGGACAGGCTGCGCCGGGCTCTGGAAATGCCGCAGCAAATGCCAGTTGAGGAATTCGGAGCCGTTGTCGCAATCAAATCCCAAGACTTGGAAAGGCAAGGCTTGCTGGATCGCCTTGATTTGGGTCATCACGCCCTGGGCGCCCTTGTTCCAGGTCGCCCGGCATTCCGTCCAGCCGGTGCAGAGGTCGGTCATGGTCAGACTCCACACGAAATCCCCCGCCAAGCTGTCGCCGCAATGCGCCACCGTGTCCGCTTCCATGAAGCCGGGTTGGGTGACATCCCATACGCCGGTCTGGATGGGAATGTGTTTCTTCAGCAAGGTCCCAGGCTGGGTACCGGACATTCCCCGACGCCCCGCCTGAGCGCGAGCCGGCTTGAGCAAACGATCGATGCTGGCCGCCGAGATAGCGTCCAGCAGGGCGCGCGTTTGGGCGGACAGCGGCTTGAAAGTCGTTTCGTAGTGCGGCAACCATAACGGCAGCGCTGCCTTGAGGCGTTTGCTGCATAGCTGGTCTGAGGCGAGCCAGATCGTGCGCAGGGCTTCAACCAGTTCGGGCACGGCATAACGCGAGACCGGACCGGGTTTGCGCACGGCAGTCTTGCTGCGCTTGCCTGACGTCCGCAGCAAGCGCAGCGCATACTTGCGGTGATAGCCGCAGACCGCGCAAAACTCGTCCAGAATGACCGTCTTGCCAGACTTCCGGGCACGCCGGTAGCGTGTCCATATCGCTTCCAGATAAGCGCGCCGCTCTTGTTTGCCCATGGCAGATTACCTTTGGTATTTCGGTAACCTTTAACTTGAGGCAACGATTCCCCTGCACGACTATGTTCGGTAGCTTTTATCTTGAGGCAATTCGCCGTTGCAGCAAGCCCAATCAGATGTAGGCTTGCTGTGCTAACATAATTTTTGTCAGTGCCATCGGCACACTTACGGCAGACCTAATCCAATTTCCAATCCCTTAAACTGATTCAAGGAGAAAGAACGATGCAACATACGTTACCTCCATTGCCTTACGCGATGGATGCGCTCGCGCCGCAAATATCCAAGGAGACGCTTGAATACCACTACGGCAAGCATCATCAAGCCTATGTCACCAATCTGAACAATCTGGTAAAGGGTACTGAGTTCGAAAACGCAACGCTGGAGGACATCATCCGCAAGTCGTCCGGGGGAATATTCAACAATGCTGCCCAAGTGTGGAATCACACCTTTTATTGGAACTGCATGAAACCCGGTGGTGGTGGCGCGCCAACCGGCGCCCTGGCCGACGCGATAAACAAGAAGTGGGGATCGTTAGACTCGTTCAAGGATGCCTTCTCCAAGTCGGCAGTGGGCAATTTTGGTTCCGGCTGGACCTGGCTGGTAAAGAAGACGGACGCTTCGCTGGACATCGTTAACACCAGCAACGCTGCGACGCCGCTGACCGGAGCGGATAAGCCGCTGTTAACCTGTGACGTGTGGGAACACGCTTATTACATTGACTATCGTAACGCGCGAGCCAAGTATGTCGAAGTGTTCTGGAACCTGGTGAACTGGGATTTTGCCAAGCGCAACTATGCCTAGGCAGTCGTGTCACTGAAGCACGCAAGCCAAGTGGGTTGATTGTGGCCGCACAGTCAGCCCTATCGGACGGGTGATTTGGCCCTTTTCTCCGAGGGCAACTTGATCGCCAAGCCGGCGAGTCGGACAAGCAGTTAATCACTCCAGCATCTGTTCACGCTTGTTTTGTGTGTTGCGGTTCTGCCGTAGAGGTGATGGATGCAAACCGGCTGTGTTTTAGGTAAATGGACATCCCGCTCAGCGCAGCCATCCGCATCAGTAAAGCCATGAACACCCTGCAAGCGTTCCACACCCGCAATCTTCCGCTCGATACCGGCAGCCCGGAGCAGATGCGGGTCAAGCTGCTGGACTATTTCGAAAAGACCACCACCCTGTTCGAGCGTCTGTTCGACAGTCTTGCCAGCGACGACAGCTTCTACGTCCAGCCCGAACCTCTGCGCCATCCCCACATCTTCTATTTTGGCCACACCACTACCTTTTACATCAACAAGCTCAATGTCGCGAAACTGATCGATTTCCGCATCGACCCGGAATTCGAAGCCATGTTCGCCATCGGCGTGGACGAAATGAGCTGGGACGACCTCAATGCCAGCCACTATGACTGGCCCAAAGTGGATGAGGTGCGCGCCTACCGGTCCCGGGCCAAGGAGGTGGTAAAGGAGGTCATCCGTACCGCCCCCATCGCCCTGCCCATCGGCTGGAATGATCCGTTGTGGGTCGTGCTCATGGGCATCGAGCACGAGCGCATCCACCTGGAAACCTCATCGGTGCTGATTCGCCAGACCGAGCTGAAACATCTGAAGCCGCACCCGTTCTGGAGTCTCTGCCCGGGCAGCGGCGCGGCACCACGCAACGAACTCCTGCCGGTGCCCGGCGGCAAGGTCACCCTGGGCAAGGAGCGGTACCACAACCAGTATGGCTGGGACAACGAGTACGGCCACCATGCGGCGGATGTGCCTCCCTTCAAGGCTTCCCGCTGTCTGGTCAGCAACGGCGAATTCCTTGAATTCGTCGACGCCGGCGGCTACCGGGATGCCAAGTGGTGGAGCCGGGAAGGCCAGCAATGGCTGGAATTCCGCAAGTCCCGGGGCAAGGGCAAGCACCCGGTATTCTGGGTCCGCCACGACCAGGACAGCTGGCGCTATCGGTCCTTGCTGGAGGAAATCCCCATGCCCTGGGACTGGCCGGTGGATGTGAACTACCTGGAAGCCAAGGCCTTCTGCAACTGGAAGTCCGCCGTCACCGGCAAGGCCATCCGCCTGCCCAGCGAGGATGAATGGGTCTGCCTGCTCAATCATGCCGGCATTCCGGACGAGCCCTATTGGGGCGAGGCCGGTGCGGCCCCCGGCAACATCAACCTGGAGTACTGGGCCTCCAGCTGCCCGGTGACGCAATTCCCGTTCCGGGACGGTTTCTGCGACGTGGTGGGCAACGTCTGGCAATGGACCGAGACCCCCATCGACGCGTTCGACGGTTTCGAGGTCCACCCCTGGTACGACGACTTCTCCACCCCCACCTTCGACAACAAGCACAACCTGATGAAGGGCGGCAGCTGGATCTCCACTGGCAACGAAGCCAACCGCCATTCCCGCTATGCCTTTCGCCGCCATTTTTTCCAGCACGCCGGCTTCCGCTACGTGGAGGCCGGGCCTAATCCCTATCAGGCTTTGGTGGAGCAGTCCTACACAGGCATTTACGAGACCGACCAGCTGCTGGCCCAGTACTGCGAGTTCCATTACGGCCGGGAATACCTGGGCGTGGCCAACTACCCGAAAACCTGTGCTGACCTCTGCCTTAGATTCATGGCCGACAAACCCAGGCGGCGCGCGTTGGACATCGGCTGCGCCACTGGCCGCGCCAGCTTTGAACTGGCCCGGGGCTTCGACCACGTGGATGGCGTCGACTTCACTGCCCGCTTTATCCGCCTGGCTTTGGCCCTGAAGGACAAGGGGGAGTTCAGTTTCCAACTGCCCACTGAAGGCGAGCTGACCGAGCCACGCAGCATCCGCCTGGCTGACCTGGGGTTGGAGGATGTCGCCGCGAAGGTCTCCTTCTGGCAGGGCGACGCCAGCAACCTGAAATCCCTGTTCAACGACTACGACCTGATTTTCGCCGGTAACCTCATCGACCGCCTTTACAGTCCCCGCCGCTTCCTCGAGTCCATCCATGAACGACTGAACGATCGTGGCCTGCTGGTCCTCACCTCCCCCTACACCTGGCTGGAGGAATTCACCGCCAGGGAGGAATGGATCGGCGGTTTCAAGCGCCACGGCCAGCCAGTCACCACGCTGGAGGGACTTCACGCCGTGCTGGATATCCAGTTCCAGCTCATCGCCGGACCCATCGAGGTGCCCTTCGTTATCCGCGAAACCGCCCGCAAGTTCCAGCACACGCTGTCCGAGGTGACAGTGTGGGAAAAACGTTGAAATTCGACTTCGACACTCCGGTCAGCCGCGCCGGCAGCCACAGTGTCAAGTACGACCTGCGGCGGACCAAATTTGGCCACGAGGACGTGCTGCCCATGTGGGTGGCAGACATGGACTTCGCAGCTCCGCCTTGCGTGCAGCAGGCCTTGGCCCAGCGGGCGGCTCACCCCATTTACGGCTACACCCTGGCCGACCCAGGCGTGTTCGAAGCCATCATGGAATGGCAGTGGCGCCGCCACAACTGGCGCGTGGAAAAGGAATGGATCACCCTGCTGCCCGGCGTGGTGCCCAGCCTCGACTTGTGCGTACAGGCACTCACCGAGCCCGGCGAGGCGGTGGCGGTGCAGCCGCCGGTCTACAACCCCATCTTCGAGAGCGCAGAACGCAACGGCCGGCGCGTGATCCGCAACCCGCTGCTCTGGGTTGACGGGCGCCATGAAATGCATTTGGCCCAGCTGGAAGCCACCCTCACCGCGCACACCCGCCTCTTCACCCTGTGCAGCCCCCACAACCCCGGCGGCCGGGTCTGGCGCCGGCACGAACTGGAAAGGCTGGGCGATATCTGTTTGAACCGCGGCCTCATAATCATTTCCGACGAGATCCACGCCGACCTGGTTTTCCCCGGCAGCAAGCACCTGCCGATCGCCAACCTCTCGCCGCAACTGGCTGCCCACACCATCACCCTCAACTCGCCCGGCAAGACCTTCAACATGGCCGGCCTCAACATCTCCTACGCCATCACCCCCGATCCCGACCTGCGCGCCCGGCTCCATGGCGCCGTGCACAATCTGCATCTGGAAGGCCCCAACCTGTTCGGCCTGACCGCGCTGAAGGCCGCCTATCGGGAAGGCGAGCCCTGGCTGGCTGAACTGCTCCCCTACCTGAAGCGCAACGCCGACCTGACCGCCACCCACATCGCCCAACATCTGCCAGGGGTGAAATGCAGCGCCCCCGAGGCCACCTTCCTGCTTTGGCTGGATTGCCGCAAGCTCGGGCTGGACGACGCCAGCCTGCGCCAGCGCCTCACCGCCGAAGGCTTGGGGTTAAGCCCTGGAGTTCAGTTCGGTCTGGAAGGCAGCGGCTTCATGCGCATGAACGTCGGACTGCCCAGGGCGGAGTTGGAACGCGCGTTAAGGCAGCTGGGCAAGGCCTTTCCCCGATAGATGGCCCAAACTTCACCTTCTGCCCGCCAGGGAAGAGGGGATTAAGCCAAGGGCCAACTTGGAAGGCCGTGGGTGATACGGCCTTCCCGCGCACGGGAACTCCTGGTCTAGAACCTGAACCGCCTTTCATGGCACATACATCGACGCTCCGTTCGGCGATCGAAAGCGGTCAAGAGCTTCGAGCGCCATGGACAACTGCACATGTCGGCCTTTGCAGGCTCCTTAGGATTAGGCGACCTCAGTCATCTGCCTGGAACACTGCGACAAACTGTTCTTGGCAGGAGACATCACCAGTCTCAAGGTGCGGACCAGCGAGCGACTTTAGGCGCCTACGGGTCGGCCTCACGGTAGGTGTTCTTGCCGTCACGCTTGGCAGCGTAAAGCGCTGCGTCCGCCCGCTTGAGCAGGTTATCGAGCGTTTCGCCGGCCGAGCAGCACATGGCGATTCCCACCGATGCCCCGATCTGTGTCGTCCCACCGCCGGCAAGAGGTATGGGCTGACTTAGACTTTCCACTACCCGCGTTGCAACGTCACGTGCAGCCTCGGCATTCTCAACCTGTTCAAGCACGATGACAAACTCGTCTCCGCCGAAACGGGCGATCACATCTGCTTCGCGCACCAGCTCCTTCATCCGTTCTGCCGAAGTCACGAGAACGTCGTCGCCAGCCGCATGACCGTGACGGTCATTGACCGCCTTGAAATCGTCCAGATCGATGACGAGGACGGCCATCTGTATTGGTGAGCGCTTCGCGCCGGCGATCAAATGCCTTTCATTTTCTTGCAGGAAGCGTCGATTGGCCAGTCCCGTCAGCGGATCGCGAAGGCTCAGTTGCCTGATGGTCTGCTCGGCATCGATGCCAGCCCTGATCAGGCGAACGGTCTCCCGGTACAGTCCAAGAAGTGCCAATCCCGTCCACAGTCCGGCCATGGCCAGCAGCGCGGACGACAGAGTCTGGTCATGAATTCGCGCCTTTTCGCGCGTTTCCAGCTGGTTCAGCTCTTCTCGTTCGGTCTCAATCAGAATGCGGTGGATCTGCTCGATGGCGGACTTGTCGAATCCCCCAAGGTCACGCGCCGCGGGCGTGGTGTCAGCACTCCCTGGTCCCTGTTGCTGGAGGGCGTTAAATCCAGTCTCCAACGCCGATTGCAGTCCCGGTAGCGGCGCCAGACCAGCGAGCTGAACCCGGTCAGCCTGGACCAGAGCTATCAGTTGCTCGGCACTGGGACAGCCCGATTCGTGACATATCAGGTGGGGATCAAGAAAGGTGTGATTTCCCGAATCGGCGAACTTGCGAACCGCGGTGTCCAGGTTAAGCAGGTAAGTGCGCAGCGCGTCAATGTACGCAATGACCTGGCGCGTGTGATCGACCGAGCGGACACCTTCTGCCGACCGCTGGTGCTGATAAAAGATCATGGCGAGGAGGATCACGATGATTATTGCGAAGATCAGCACGCCCTTGCGCAGAATCCGCTGGAAGCCAGCAAATACAGATTCATCGATTTTGCTTTGCATCTGTGGCATGTCAGAACTCGTCTTGCCAATACGTTACCGGACCCGGCCGTTCGGCTATTCTTTCTCTACTGCATGAACAAAGAAGGCGCTCGAATACGTCTGCCATGTTGTGGCTTCATCATGACGGCTCATCAGTTGACTGCCACGGATTATTTCTTGCTTGTGCGCCGTGTCTCAACTTGGCCTGGCGGGTCTGAGTCAGCTGCCAACGCGAACCCAGTTGACAAGGATACGAAGGTTACCAAGGCTGACACGATTAGCGGTCGTTTCATTATTGCGGCCTCCCTGATAAATTGGGCAGTATGTGGAACGGGTCAATTGTCGATTTATTGATGTGGCAACTACCAAGTTTAGAACGTTTCGATCAGTCAAATGGGTGACACACTCATTATTCTGGGCAACGCGCTTAGATTTCCACACTCACTCACACTGTCCAAATCCGACACTCACCTTAAGGGCCCGCCCAACAGCCCCATCTGAAAGCAGCAGTTTGGCCTGATGCAGCTGCGCAATCCGCGCCACGATGGATAACCCAAGCCCACTACCCGGTGCCGTTTCGCCCTCCAGCCGATAGAAGCGGTGCATGACCTGTTCGCGCTCGGCAGCCGGAATCCCTGGTCCCTGATCTTCCACTTCCAAGGTCACCCCACGTTCTGAACGGATTGTCCGTACACGCACTTCTGTGTCGGGTGGAGAATAGCGCAGCGCATTGTCCACCAGGTTTCGGATCAGGACCGACAGTAGACCGGCATGCCCCCTGACGGTCAGGCCAGGCTCGCCTTCCAGGGTAAGCCGGATTTGTCTGTTGGCCGCTAATTGCGCTGCCTCTGCAAGAACACGAGCCGCCAGTTGATGCAAGTCGACCACCTCTCCCTGAGTTTGCCAGGCATCGTGCTCCAGACGGGCCAGGGTTAACAGCTGCTCAACCAGGCGAGTGGCCCGGTCACAGGCGGCCAAGGCCTGATTCATGGCACGCTTGCGTGCTACATCATCCACCTCGTCCTGCGCCACCTGAAGTTGGACCTTGAGCGCAGCCAGCGGCGTACGCAGCTCATGGGCCGCATCGCTGGTGAATCTGCGTTCACCTTCAAGCGATGATTGAACGCGTTCAAGCAGGCTGTTTAAGCGTTCAATCATGGAGGCGATTTCTGTTGGAACTTCTCCGCCGATGGGGGCAAGATATTCGGGGTCGCGCTGCGCCAGATCAAATGCAATGCGGTCGATCGGCTTTAGGGAAGTACCCACGGAAAACCAGATCAACAGGCCAAGGAGAGGCAGGGAAACAAAGAGCGGTTGAAGCAGTTTCCTGAGAATTTCATCGGCCAGGTGTTCGCGCGCATCCGCGGCCTCGCCCACCTGTACCAGATATTCGTGCGGCGCATCCCACACGCTGAACACGCGCCAGAGGTTCCCATTCAAGCGCGTATCCGAGAAGCCTTCGTCCACCTCGGAAAGCCGGGTTGAAGGAGCATCGGCAGAATGCAGCAAGAGGGTGTGGCCCTGTCGCCAGATCTGGAAGGCGACCTTTTGCGCATATTTATGCTTGGACCGCGCGTGTTCAAGCTCGATCTCGTCAAACTCATGCCCAATCTGCGCGGTCTGAAACGACGCGCTTTGCGCCAGGTGAGCGTCCAGCAGTTCCTGCATCTCGACGCGCGCTTCCCAGGCGGTAACGGCCGCGGCAGCTAGCCAAACCAGCAAGACCCCGCTTAGCAGTGCAATCAGCAAACGGCGGCGCACACTGCCGCGAATGATCAAGCTCATTGGATATCCCGGGGCAACATGTAGCCAACCCCGCGCATGGTCTGCACTATTTCCGGCGCAAGCTTTTTGCGCAAATGGTGAAGATGTACGTCAATGGCGTTGGATTCGATTTCCTCGCCCCAGGCATAGAGGCTGGAGATCAGCTGATCGCGGGTCAGCACCCGCCCGGCATTCAGCATGAACACCTGAAGAAGGTCAAACTCCCGGGCAGAAAGGGTTCTTCGTTCATTGCGAAAGGTTACGGTTCGTCCCGCCGGGTCCAGGCTCAGGCTACCTATGCTCAATATGGCGGCCGGACTGCCGCTTGCCCGACGGATCAGAGCCCGCAGACGGGCGGATAATTCCCCCAGATCAAAAGGCTTTACGAGATAGTCATCCGCTCCGGTATCGAGCCCTGTGATGCGATCCTCGACCGTATCCCGTGCTGTCAGGATCAGCACGGGCACCGCGTTGCCGGAGAGACGCAACTGCTTCAGCACTCCCAGTCCCGAGCGCCGCGGTAGCCCCAAGTCAAGGACAATTGCCGCGTACTGTTCCGCGTCGATCGCATGTTCTGCGGCCACACCATCATGCACCCAGTCCACGGTAAAGCCTTGCTGCTTGAGCCCAGCCTGAATACCGTCGCCCAGCAAGGCATCATCTTCCACTACCAGTACGCGCATATTCAGAACGCCACTTAACCCTGTCGTTTGAGTTCAATCATCGAGTTTCTGGCGCTTGCCTTCCTCCTAACTGTTGAATTGCACTCTGGCCGGAGGCACCCAGGTCGATTTTTCCATTAAACCAGAGTCCCCAGAAACCGGCCAGTAGCGTCAGCAGCACCAGGGCCGGGATCAGACGTTTCTTCCGGATGCCTTCAATCGGCTCGCCGTCCTTCCGGCCGGTCACCATGGCGCGGGCAAGATTCTCACGATGAATCAGGCTGCCCGCCACGACCCCCACGATGTGCATGCCAACGACAGCGAGCATCAGATTGGAAAGCAGCCCATGGCTTTCCTCCAACCATTCACCGCCCAGCTCGTTGAACGTCATCCACCCCGAAATGCCTGAAGCAATTCCCAGCACCAATAGCAGCAGAATGGCGATGGCTCCCGCCGGATTATGTCCGACATGATGCTCCGGCTGCTTTGACAAAATCGATTTGAGATAACGGATGGCTGCCGAAGGCGAACGGACAAAGTCGGAAAAGCGGGCGTAACGCGTGCCGACAAGGCCCCACACCAGACGGAAGGCAATCAGCCCCAGCAGGGTATACCCGAGCATGACATGCACGTCGCGGTGGCGTTCGCTTTCAGCAGTGATCCATGCTCCGGCAAAGCTCAATGCGAGCAGCCAGTGAAACACGCGAGTGGGGACGTCCCAAACCAGAATGCGGCTTTTCATCTCTTCTTTCCTCCAGGTACATGAAGCGTTCGCTCCGAATAATCACCCCTCCCGGCGGCCGCATGGCAGACCGAACAATTAGATGGGGACTTCACTGCCGGGCTGCTCCAGATCGCATGTGGCAACTCTTCCGAATGCTCCTGAATAAACCAGCGTGTATCAGTAATGCGCAGCGATGGCTTCCCAGCTGAAGAGGCGTCTTTCCTGCTGGCATTTGCCTGCAAATAGCGCAAAATCTCCTCCCGGGTCGCGGAGTCCACACTCGCATCCGCGCCAAAGTGTCTATCCAGGCCATTCATCACGGCGCGCCAGGATGCCGCCGACAGCAGCTGGGGTGGGTAGATCACATGGCAGGAGCCGCACTCCTGCTGCAGCGCCCTGTTGTTGATCGTTATGCGGTAGCCTGCGGCCTGCGCCGGAGGGGTTAACAGACCTGCGCCAGCCGCAATGAGGCCGGGCAGAAGAAAGTGTCGTGTTCTGATCTGTGAACTTTTCATCGCCATTCCTTCAGCGAATGGTTAACAGATAGGTCAGCACATCGCCCTTTTCCTGGGCGGTACAGGCCCGGCCCAGCACATCGTTGCAGTTGCGCTTGAACCATTTTTCGACCTTGTGCATGTGGGTGAAACGGGCTGCGTTGACTGCAGGAGCCATCGGGTCAATCGTCTTGTGGGTGACCGCATGTTTCCCGACAGCCGCAGGATTGGGGGTGTGACATGAAGTGCAACTCCACTCCTTGCCATGGGTCTGAAAGAAAAACTGCCGGCCGCGTTCGGAAGACAGTTGGGCAAAGGCTGGATTACCGGCCTTTGCATCCCTTGCATACGCAGAAAGAAAGTCAGCGGGTGTCTCAGCCAGTACAGGCAAGCTAAGTCCGCTCAGGGTGAGTAGACATACGAGCAAACGCATTGGGTTCTCCTTGGATCATATTTCTAGGACTCCAAGGATGAGGGGTGAAAATTAAGCGACGATTAAGGCGCCGGCATGTCGCGTGTGTCACCAACAGTCGTTGCGGCAGTCCTGAACGTTCTTGAACGCGACCTCAAATTTCTTCTGGTCCCTGTCCCAGAATGCCTTTAGGGGGAGATCCAATTAGGTTGATTCAAGCTCTTTCAATGATCTTCTTCGGCACGTCCGATATGCTGCAACCGGGCCTGCTAGCGCATTTTGACTAATGGCCGGGGTGCCATCACCAAGCCGCTCTCCCCAAATGTCTCCTGAATGGCAAAGACCGGGTGGCTCACAGAGCAGCTTTCGTTCTTCCTGACCATCGGTTGTTGGCCGGTGGCTGCCGGTTGTTGGCTGGCGATTTCCAGCCCAAGAGCGACATGGGTCAACGGGCGCAATTAAGGCATTCAAACCGATTACTTAACTTCGTGACATAAAGCGAGACAGCATTGAGTTCGGCTCGCGCAGGGCTAATCGCGTGGACCCGACCGAAGTCGGCAGTGCGCGCTTGATGCAGGCGCTGACAGGCTCGAACGCCGCGCTGCGGGATTTCCTCAACAATGCAGTAACATGTACGCATACCTCCAAGGCACACTCGAAGATCGGAAATACATGCTGCCCCACCGGCTGCCGAGATCGTGGCGCAAATAGCTGATTGGGTTAGGGAACAGGGCAGAGCACACAACCTATGGACAACTTTAATCCCGCACTGATCTCCGTCATCATGCCCTGCTACAACGCCGTCACCTGCGTCAAAGAGGCGGTGAGCTGTGTGATGCAACAAACTTATCCAGAAGTCGAACTGATCGTCGTGGACGACGGCTCGACCGATGGCAGCATCGATATTCTGCAGCAGCTTGCTGCACAGCATGCTCCGCGTCTCACCTTGTTGTTTCAAGGCCGCATGGGACTCTACCCTGCGCGCAATCTTGGATTGGAGCACGCGCAGGGTGGCTATGTAGCGTTTCTCGATGCTGACGATTATTGGACCTCAGACGCACTGGAAAAACTTGCTACGGGATTGAATGAACATCAAGCCGACATCGCCTACTGCGGTTGGCAAGACACGGCGGACGGTGCATCCGGAACCGACCCTCACATACCACCGGATTACAGCCAGATGGATACCGTTGCGGAGTTCTTACGGTCGTGCCCGTGGCCCATCCATGCCGCGCTGGTACGACGGGAGGCCATCGATGCAGTCAAAGGGTTTTCCGAGCGCTGCATCTCCGCTATGGATTACGACCTTTGGCTTCGACTCTATGCGCACACTCATAAGATCGTGCGGGTGCCTGAGGTGATGGCATTTCACCGTGGGCATGGCAAGGAGCAGAGTTCCGAAACCAAATGGAAGCAGGTGCTGGATGCCTTGAAGGTGCGGCGGGATTTCGTCAAGCATCATCCTGACCAGGTCGCCCATCTGTCCAGGGACAGGGTCATCGAGTTGTCTGATGGATTTCTGTTGCGAGAAGCCTATCGCTCCTACTGGCAGCGTCATCTGGTCGATGCGCAAATCCTGTTTCGTCATGCGTTCTTCAAGCGGTATTGGAGAGCAGCGGACCTGAAGTATCTCCTGCCGTCCTTGTTGCCAGCACTCCTGTTTCAGACCTTGGTCCGCACCAGCGACCGTCTAAGGGAGAAACGCATATAAGTGCCCGGCGGGCACCGGTTCCGCCGCACCACTGCATGGGCGATGCGCGCAACGACCGGGAGCGCAAATGTTGCGTGCGCGTCAAGGCGTATGCTGAACACGTGCAGGCGCTCGATCGATCGGTCTTGCGGATGCTGGCTTCATAAGCATTGCAGAGCGAACCGCGCCGCACCCTTGATTTGCACATAAACCCCGATCCGGTACTGGGTTATTTATTCGTAGGAAGTTGGCGGGCGCGATCGCGCTCCCAGATCGCGTCAGCCTCCCTTGTACACATGCAGGCGCGGGCACTACGTACCCCGCGTTTCTTAAGACACACCGACGGCTCCCCGTGTGGGCAATTGGTCAGCTTGAAGGTCACGCACGCCAACATAACGTGATGCCCCGGATGACGTGTGCGCCTGCGTCGGAGCCAGCACTTTGGTAAACGGTATGACTGGCAGTCTCCGCGAAATAGCCTTGGATAGCGCTGCCGCACTGGCTGGCATTTGCAGTCCCACCGCGTATGCGCAAGATGCTGGTACCGCTTTGTGAAACTCTCCTTCTCTCTCAGTCGAAATCAGAAGATTTTGCTTGTCCATCCCATAGGTCAAGCCCTGGAAGCCCCCCCGGAAAAGCCGCAGCCTTATTTCATTTAACGAGCGACCTTGTCCACCGTTTAGGGCTTGAATTGGCGATCTGGATTTTGTTTTCCGCATGAAAATTCATCGCAGCAGTTTCAGCAGTTCCGGCATGACCGCCCTTCCCTGCTCAGTCAGCGCGAATGATTTTGGCTGGAAATTTGTTAGTTCCGGCGGGAACTTCACTTCAAGCGCTAGCACCCTTGCCAATCCCAACTCTGCCAATTTGGACCAGAGTATGTCATTGGCGCTGTTCCGCACCGTTGCAATCTGACTGTCGGGAGTCGCCAAGGTGGCTTCCAGAATGGACATGTCCGAAGGTTTCAATCTTCGCAATAGTTCCAGCAATATGTGTTGCCCATCCTGAAAATTACTCATCATTTACTCTCGTAACCATGCCTGGCCAATTCGTCCATGATGCCGTCCCAAAAATCAGGGCGCAGCTCATATGAAACAGGATATGAAAGGGATCAATCCGCCGGGCGATTCACGTTCCCTCACAAGAAAAGCTCCACTCCGTCCTCGAACACCTTGCTTAACTCGCCATGCGAGGGCAATGGCGTGCTCCGCAATGTTGCTAAAGTCTATCAAGCATTACCCAGGGTCTTGATCCATTCGTCTGACAGCCGGTGAGGACCCGTCTGGGCTATATTTGGAATGTGTCCAGCAGGACTGACCGGATGTGACAATGACATCTCCCACTTTTGCCGTAGCGCTTCTGATCCTGACTTGCTTCGCCGGCCAGGCCCGCGGCGCGCCGGCTGATGATCTGATAAGTGCGGTGATGAAAGGCCGCTACGTGGCCGGCTACGTATCAGCGCGCCATTGCTGGCTATATGTCGACAAGGAATACGGGCGCTATTGCGTGAAACCGCTCAAGTCCGAATGGGTCGAGTCCGGTGACAGACGACGGCTATACCTGCTGACGTCGGGTGTGCCCATCAATGCCGACGGGACCATCGATGACCTGCCCGCCCACGTGTTGCCCGGGCTGGTTGGCGCCTTCGCGCTCGTCAAGGGACTGGATGGCAAGCCCAGGTATCTGGCCGCGACGGATGCGCTGATGTTTGGCAGCTTTGGCGCTTCCGGAGCGCGTAGTGCACGGCTCACCGCGATCGGGCCATCCGACTATTACGCCTGGGTTTTCTCGAGCGGCGGGACCTGGCAAGGGATCTCGGTTGGCTCCTATAACATCCTTGCGCCGCGCGGTGACAAATTCGTCGACGTGAGCACCATTCCCGTAATGCGCGAAGACGACCAGGCGCACAGCTACGATATCGCTTTCGATTCCTCGAAATCGGATCGGCGCGTGTTTCCCCTAATCGTAACCAAGCAACGCGAGGTGAGGGGAAAGCGCCTGAAACCCGTGGTTGACCGATTCGTGGTGCCGTTCAACCTCCGAACCTGGCGCTATGAAATGCCGCGGAATCACTGAGATGGCCTGCCTCATCACGGTGTGAAATGACAACAATGGCCGATAGTGACGAATCCAGGCGGCGCGGACGCGCAGCCTTTGTGGTGCCAAGGTTTGTCCCCGGCTTCTGGAGCGGCAAATCAAGCGGCATGTGATTTGCCTTGGAGTGGAATCGTGCCCAACAGAAAACGCGCACAGCCTTGCAAATGATTCTTGCTTTTGACAGGCTAAGGGCTTCATCATCGGACGTGTCTCTAATAGCAGAAAGTACCGTATTGATAGACCTCTTGCTTAAGCGTCAGACTTACCGTATTCGAGATAAGTTAGAATTGTCTGCCCGCGCTTAAACCAAGGCGCTGAAGCGGATACGTGTGCGGCCTGCCTGCGCGTCCTTGCGCTGATCGTCAGGTTTCATTTCTGAAGGAAAGCATCGTGAACCTGTTAAAGACTTTTTTGTTTGTTTTTTCTTTATTCATGTGTAGCCTTTCATTTGCGGATGACGGCGCCAGGCACGCGGCAGAAACGCTGCTCAACACAATTGGCATCGAAGATCTGTTGGAACAGACCATGTCACAAAGCCTGGATTCTCAACTTGCAGAAAAACCGGAACTTGTGCCCTACAAACAGGTAATGCTCACTTTTCTCAGAAAGCACATGAGTTATGAGAGTCTGAAACCCGACCTAATCAACTTGTATGCAGCTGCATTCACGGCGCAAGAACTTCAAGAGCTGAATGAGTTTTACAAAACGCCGATAGGGAAGAAGGCACTGCAGAAGATGCCCGAATTAATAAATAAAGGGGCACAACTAGGTTCCAGGCGGGTGCAAGATAACATTCAGGAATTGCAAGAAATGCTGCAGGCTGAGTCTGAGCGCATTCAGAAGCTTGAGGCCAAATAACCCGAGCCTAAACAGAAACAACATCCGGACAAGCTCGGGCCTGTTCACACTTATTTCACATGATGCGTTGCTCGCGAGAAGGTGATGGATGCAAGACGCGCGACGAGTCCAATGGTTATTCGCATTGGCGAGGAGCGCAACGCAGCGGACGCGCCTTCTCGCGGCAACCCGGAGGGACGGAGCGAATTTCCGCCGTCTGCGGTGTTGCGTCCTGCTTGCTGTGCTGGCACAGCGGCACAGTCCGCGCGTTGCAGAGCGGCGCAAATCGCCTCCGTCGCACAGGCGAAATCAGTGCGAACAGGCCCTAGTCAAGCTCCACCTGATTCACTTCAAACACCGCATCAATCTCCTGTCCATTCCAGTGGTATTCCAGATAGGCAGCGTGCACGCAGTTTTTTAACAGGCTGGGCTTCAATGCAGCCAGGCACTGGCCGCCTGAGTGCCGTACCGATGGATACAGAATGCCCGGCGCACCTTCGTTGCGCAGGGTACGGCCGATGCCCTGGGCGTAGCCATAGTTGTCCGGATCAACAATGCGCGGGTCGGTGCGGCTTGCCTTGCGCAGGTCGGCCACATGGCCTTTGGCATTGACGCTGTATAGGCGCATCTGCAGCCGGATGGGTGGCTCCTGAGTGGCGGCCATGAAGAGTGCCTGGTGGTGTCGGGTTTCGGCAATGGCGGTTTGCTTCTTGCGGGCGCAGTAGAACACCCCGTAGGTGCCGTCACTGAATCGGCTGCCTTGCTGGTTCAGGTGGGTGAACGCGGCCATGATGGGGCTGCTGCCTTCACCGAACAATCGCTCATCAGGTGGGACAAGGCTGATGTCTCCCACTTCATCCCGGATGCGGTCATTGGTCATGGCCTCAAGCGCGTAGAGGGCATCGAAATCCTCCGGGCTGGCAACGCGCTCAAACAGGCTGATGGCAGGAAAGCGGGTGGGGATGACGCGGCAGGCCGGGCTCCAGTTGAGCTCGATGCGCGGCCAAGTCAAGCCCAGCCCCCGCGCCGCGCGTCAAGATACTGGCGCACCGCCAGAAGGTCGCCAATGTTGCCGCCGAGCATGCGATCCAGCGCGCTTTTTCCGCCGAACAGGGGCGCAGTATTGGGTTTCTTCACCCAGCCGTCGGACGCGGCCGGATCCGGAAGCAGAACCTGCAGCGCCTTGAAGATGCCGAGGATGTATGACACGCGTTCCAGCGTGTCGCGCTTGAGATCGGCGGCTTGCGGTGCGGACTTCCACTTGAAGAAGGTGGAGCGGCCGGGGGTGCCGAGCAAAACCATCTGCTCGTCTGTACTGAGCCCCCAGGCCTGGGCGATACTGAAGAATGCGCGCAGGCCGGCGGCGGACATAGCGCGGCTGCTGGACTTGATTTTTGTCTGCGCGGCGCGTGCGGCAGCGGGCATTGTTCTTTCCTTAGCTTAGGGAAGCGCTGGCCTATTCCTTCTTGTCATTGCGAGCGAAGCGAAGCAATCCAGCGAGGCGTGGTTTATGCCCAACTGAGTTGCCCCACGTCGTACGCGACCCCGAATGACGTCTCATTCCGCGTTTCCCCGGTTAATCCTTGATTTGCAAGATAGTCCAATAATGGACTTATGTCAACATTTTAGTGCACTAACGGACGTTTAAGGTCATGCTGCCAGTTGACGGAATGACCCGCTCTGGCTACGCAGAGCAATCGCTGCCTCCGACCGAGACCCAAGAGCGGGCTCCGCACGAATGCGACGGCTGCTGGATCGCGGAGGGAACACCTGTCACGCCCAACGCCCCTCCCGGATGCACGATCTTTACAAGCCAGCTCGGCCCGATTGACTCTCTCCGGAGTGATTGACACCCGTCTTTACATCATTTTTACGCCGCACCGGGGAAAATTGTCTCGAACTTTACTCGGCCTGACCTATGCTTCGGTCAGTTGGCGAGTTTGACGACAATGACACGCACTTTGCTTCCCATGCAAAAACCATCCCCCCGGCGGTGGCAATCCTACCTACTGGCGCTTGCCGCCTGCGGCCTGACCGCACTGATCGCGACGCCGTTGCGGGAGCGCCTCGACCCGGCGAACACGGTGATGCTGTTTCTGCTCACGGTTGCACTGGTTGCAGCATGGCTGGGCCGGGGGCCGGCGATTGTCGCAGCATTCTGCAGCGTTGCGCTGTTCGATTTCTTTTTCGTGCCGCCGCGGCTGTCGTTTGCAGTCAGCGATGTGCAGTATCTGGTGACTTTCATCGTGATGCTGGCTGTAGCCTTGCTGATCAGTCAGTTGACCACAGGGCTGGCGCGCCAGGCCCGCGATGCCCGGGGCCGTGAGCAGCAAACCCGTTCACTCTATGAGTTGGCAAAGGCCCTGGCAGGTGCCTTGTCGCAGGAGCAGGTGCAGGAGGCCAGCGCTGCATTTCTGCGCGAGAATTTTGGCGCCCATGCCTCCTTGCTGGTACCGAACGCCAACGAGAACCTGCTCGTGCTTGGCGGGCCATCGGCTGCACTCTCGCTGACCGGTGGCTACAGCGCGCGCGCGGTCTTCGACACCGGCGACGTTGCCGAAGCAGACGACATTGCCGGTGGGGAGGGCCGCAGCCTGCTGCTCCCGCTGAAAGGTTCCACGCGCATGCGCGGCGTCCTCGCCGTCTCAGTCGCGCCTGGCGAGATGGTCACGCTGCAAAGCCAGCGCCCCTTGCTACAGACCATCGCCTCGCTGGTGGCGATCACGATTGAACGTCTGCATTTTGTCGAGGTGGCGCAGGGCTCTCAGCTGCAGGTTGCCTCAGAACGCCTGCGCAGTTCCATTCTTTCCGCTCTGTCCCACGATGTGCGTACGCCATTGACCGTAATATATGGTCTGGCCGACTCCCTCGCGTTCTCAAAACCGCCGTTGCAGAAATCAGCGCAGGAAACGGTGGAGGCAATTCGTGACCAGGCACTGCGCCTCAACAATATGGTTGGCAATCTGCTCGATATGGCCCGCCTGCAGGCCGGACAGGTCAGACTGCGCAAGGAATGGCAGCCACTGGAAGAAGTGATTGGTGCCAGTATCAAATTGCTGGGTTCCGCCTTGCAAGGCCATGACATCAAGGTACGCTTGCCGGCTGATCTGCCGCTGCTTGAATTCGATGCGGTGCTGATCGAGCGGGTCTTCTGCAACCTTCTGGAAAACGCCGCGAAATATTCTGCCGGTGCAACTGGAATCGAACTCAGTGCGCAGGCCGGCGATGCGCAGGTCGAAGTCAATATCTGTAACGCAGGGGCCGGATTCCCGACGGACAAGCTGGCGCGCGTTTTCGACCTGTTCGAGCGCGGCAATGCCGAATCCGCGGTACCCGGTTTTGGGGTGGGGCTCGCCATCTGTCGCGCCATCATCGAGGCCCATGGTGGCACGCTGCGCGCATTCAACCCTGAAGAAGGCGGAAGCTGCGTGAGCTTCAGCCTGCCGCGCGGCATACCGCCGCAGATCGAAGGCGAGATGATCGCAGGAGAGGCATCATGAACGCACCCGCGCCACTCGTACTGGTAGTCGAAGATGAGGCGCAGATTCGCCGTTTTGTCCGCGCGGCGCTGGAGGATGAGGGCTGTCGGGTGGCCGAGGCGGAAACCATGGCACAGGGCCTCATCGAAGCCGGCACCCGCAAGCCGGATCTTGTCCTTCTCGATCTCGGTCTGCCGGATGGCGACGGCGTGCGCTTTGTGCAGGATCTGCGCACCTGGGCGAGCCTGCCTGTGCTGATTCTTTCCGCGCGTTCAACCGAAAACGACAAGATCGGCGTGCTCGACGCCGGTGCGGACGATTACCTCACCAAGCCCTTTGCCGTGGGCGAACTACTGGCGCGCGTCCGCGCCCTGTTGCGGCGCAGCAGGCGTAGCGAAGTGGAAAGTCCAATCGTTCGTTTCAGTGACGTGGAAGTTGACCTGACCCGAAGGCAGTTGACGCGGGACGGCGCGGCCGTGCACCTGACACCAATCGAATATCGCCTGTTATGCGCCATGATCGCCAATGACGGCAAGGTCGTGACCCATCGCCAACTGCTGCGGGAGGTATGGGGGCCGTCTTATGTCGAAAGTAATCACTATCTGCGCATTTATGTAGGCCATTTGCGGCAGAAGCTGGAGCGCGACCCGACCCAGCCGCGCCATTTCCTGACCGAAACCGGTGTCGGTTATCGGTTTCAGAGTTGAGTTGGCGCGATCCGGGAACCAAAACATGAGTGAACCCACTTCCCCCAGTTCCTCGCGGCTTGGCGTGCTCGCCCTGGGCGCGCTGGGTGTGGTCTATGGGGACATCGGCACCAGTCCGCTCTATGCGTTCAAGGTGGCGTTTTCCGGCCATCACGCCCTGGCGCCGACAGAGCCCAATGTGCTGGCGTCGCTGTCGGCGTTCTTCTGGGCGCTCACGCTCATCATCTCCATCAAGTATGTCTGGATCGTGCTCAAGTTCGACAACGAGGGTGAAGGCGGCGTGCTCGCACTGACCGCCCTGGCCCAGCGCGTCACCCACAAGACGCCGCGCTGGTCGCTGTTTGTAATGGGTGCAGGCGTATTCGCTGCCGCGCTCTTTTATGGCGATGCAATCATCACGCCGGCAATTTCGGTGCTGTCCGCAATTGAAGGACTGAGCATTGCAACGCCGCGCTTCGAGCACCTCATCATTCCGATCACCATCGGCATCCTGCTTGGGCTTTTTTTCATCCAGCGACATGGCACCGGACGGGTGGGCGGCTTGTTCGGTCCGGTGACGGTGGTCTGGTTCCTCACCCTTGCTGTTCTGGGCGCAGTGAGCATCGTGCAAACGCCAGTCGTGCTGCAGGCGCTCAACCCGGCACATGCTCTGGATTTCGCTGTAGATCGTCCGGGCGCGATGTTCCTGCTATTAAGCGCGGTGTTCCTCGCCCTCACCGGCGGCGAAGCCTTGTACGCCGACATGGGGCACTTTGGCGCCAAGGCGGTACGACTTGCCTGGTATGGCGTTGTTTTCCCCTCATTGCTGATCAACTATTTTGGCCAGGGTGCATTGATATTGCGCTCGCCCAGGGCAATCGATAACCCTTTTTATTATCTGGCACCGGACTGGTTTCTGTTGCCGTTGGTAACACTGGCGGCCGCCGCCACCGTCATCGCTTCTCAGGCGACCATTACCGGCGCCTATTCGATGACGCTGCAGGCATCGCGGCTCGGCTACATGCCCCGCGTGCGCTTCCTGCATACCTCCGATGTGGAACGCGGCCAGATCTATATTCCCAGCGTGAACTGGCTGATGCTCGTAGCCGTTATCCTGCTGGTCCTCGCATTTGAATCGTCCGATGGGCTGGCTGCCGCCTATGGCATCGCCGTATCGGGCACCATGATCATCACCACCCTGCTTGCGGCCGTCATCGTTTACATGCTGCATGGATACAAACGTATCGGCCTGCTGCTCGCCCTGGCGGTATTCGGCCTGCTCGAACTGTTTTTCTTCGGCTCCAATTTGACCAAGGTTCTGCACGGCGGCTGGTTGCCTCTTGCTTTGGGCGCAGTCATCTTCCTGCTGCTCACCACCTGGAAGGAGGGCAGCCGGCTGGTCGCCGAACAACGGCGCAAGATCGATATTCCACTCAAGGATTTTCTGCACGGCCCTCTGCCCGACGTGCCGCGTGTTCCAGGGACGGCCGTTTACCTGACTTCCGATCCATCCCTGGTGCCCAGTGCCCTGTTCCATAACCTGAAGCATTTCAAGGTCATGCATGAGCGTATCGTGTTCTTGAATATCCTGAGCGAGGACGTGCCACGAATCAGCCCGGAACACCGCTTGCAGGTGCAGGAGCTTGCACAATCGATCTTCAGCGTTGCCATGCACTTTGGCTTTCGCGAGGAACCGGATGTAAGCCAGGCACTGGAGCAAGCCGCCAAATTCGGACTGGAGATCGAATCAATGACCACCACGTTCTTCGTTGCCCGCTCGACAGTTGTCGAAGGTCCCGGTGCACTGCCCGCCTGGCGTTCTGCACTTTATGCCTGGATGATGCGCCAGGCGGAAAGTGCTGCCAGTTTCTTCAATCTGCCGCCGAACCGGGTCGTGGAACTTGGCACCCAGGTCATGCTGTAGATGGGGATTGTCCGATCGCCCGGATCCTTGGCATTGATGTGCTAACGTCTCCCGGCCACCAGGTGGGTTACCCTGGGACGCTCGCTGCCAAGATGAAATGCGCGTGTTTTTTCGATGACATCACGATCAGCAACAGTAACCCGTTCATGCTGGCGCAAATGTTCCAGCCACGATTCGACCATGAAGCATTCCACCATGCGCCCCGGATCCTCAATATCGTTGAACAGTTCCCACATGAACGCCCCATCACGTCGCCGAAGCCTGCGCATCTGATACATGACGCTGGTGAATTCGCGCACTCTTGCCGGGTCAATCCGGTAGTCTACTGTCACCATTACCGGCCCCCGATCAGCTTCAAGCTCATCCGGCATCATCGCGGTCGGCCAGCTCATCGATGGCGTAAGGTCTTGCATGTCATGCTGTCCGATCCGATATCGCCATGACGCGCCAATTCCGATCACTGCGCCGATGGCTGCCAGTGTCAGTGCATAAGGAATGCCAACCCATGAGGCGACCTGTCCCCAAAGTGCGCTGCCCGCAGCCATGCCTCCCATGAAGACAACCCAGAAGAGCGCCAGACCACGTGCACGAACCCAGGCTGGCAAGGCGATCTGGGCGCCCGTCATCAGTGACGATACGACGCTGATCCAGGCTGCTCCCGTAACCAGCATAGCCGCCCCGGCCGCATAGACGTTGCCGCTGTGGGCAAGGGCCAGCATGGCGATCGAATAAAGCACGGTGGCACCCGCCACGATCCTGTCCCGCGATATGCGACCGTGAAGGTGCGACAACATCAACGCGCCTGCAATAGCGCCCGTACCCATGCAGGCCAGGAACAGCCCATAGGTGCCGGGACCGCTTTTCAGTTCCTGCCGAACGATCAGAGGCAGCAACGCGCATGACGCGCTTGCGAATACAAAAAAGGCCGCCCCCCTTGCAAGCACGGCGCGCAATTCCAGTGAATGCCGTGCATAACGCAATCCGGCTCGAATTGCGCCGAATACACGTTCGGCAGGCAATTCGCTCGCGCCTGGCGGGCGTTGCCAGCTTTTCAGGGCTGCAATGACGGCAAGGAAAGAGATGGCATTCAGAATGAAGACCATGCCGGGTCCGGCAGCTGCCACGATCAACCCGGCCAGTGCCGGGCCGACCGACCGGGATACGTTCATCCCCATGGTGTTCAGGCCGATGGCCGCCTGGAGTTCGTTTCGCTCTACCAATTCCGGCGTAATCGCGCCCCAGGCTGGCATCATCATAGCGGTTCCGATACCGAGAGCAAAAGTAAGGCCCAACAGGATAGGCGCTGTCGTCGCGCCTGACAGCGTCAGGACACCGAGCGTTGCGGCAGCAATCATCATCCACATCTGTGATGCGATCAGGTAGCGCCGCCGGTCAACAATGTCGGCAAGCGCCCCTGCCGGCAGCGCCAGCAGAAATACCGGTGCCGTCGTGGCCGCCTGAACCAGCGCCACCATCAGGGGACTGGGTGCAAGCGAGGTCATAAGCCAGCCGGCGCCGACCTCATGCATCCAGCTGCCGATATTTGAGGCAACTGAAGCGATCCACAGCATCCGGAATACCCGGTGATGCAGAGGCGCCCAAGTAGCTGACGAAGGGACTTTATTGGTGCGGGCGATCATGGCTGTTCTGGCAGCGTCATCTCAAGGCTTCAGAGCAATTGCGGGGAGGGGGAAAAACTTGCGCTCCTGGTATTTTGACCCATGCTGCCTGCCTCTGCTTGCTATTTCCGCCCTGCAGTTCGATGCAATGCCGGTTAGCCATAAACAGATCGAGGTTGATAACGCGTGGGCGCATCGCTGCTCCCTGCGCCCACGGCAACGAACGACAGCAGGAAGGTTTCTTCCAGGTTGCTAGCCCGTCTTCCGCTATTCAGCTGAATTTCGATTTGATTTACGGCCGATTTTGGGACGTGCCGGTCGATAAGGTCTTGATGTGATGGATGACGATTGGGGACGAGGGTTGAAGAGACGGCTGTAGTGCCGACCTGGGTCCTTGCGAAGTGCCGGGAGCTGGGCAATAGTGGGTTCATGTTCTTACGCTGCAAGACACGCAAGAAGGACGGCAAGACCCACCGCTATTGGAGCGTGGTGGAGAACTGTCGAACGAAGCACGGCAAGGTCGTGCAGCGGCATGTGCTGTATTTGGGCGAGATCAACGACGCGCAGCGTTCGGCCTGGTGCAAGACCATCGAGGTGCTGGAAGGCGCGAACCAGCGCGCGTCCCAAGTCGCCATCTTTCCCGAGGACCGTCAGGCC
>JBAUMF010000003.1:0-4423 GCA_049578545.1 Thiobacillaceae bacterium | reverse complement strand
GCCTCACGCTGCAACTGGTTCTGCAACGTCTTCTCCTCCTGTTCTGCCCGTGCCCGCCTTGCTTCCAATCGCTGCTGGGCATTGAGTTTGGATAGCAGTTTGCGAGCCTGTCGCCTGCCCTCCACCGATCGCATGTTGGAGATCATCTCAACCGTGTTTGCTGCCACCGGCGAAATCAGCGCGAGGCGCTGAACATCTGTTAGCAGTCCCTGTTCACAGGCGCGCTCGATCGCGATTCGGCGCAGTTCCGGATCATGCCCCGGACTCACCGTCCATTGGGCAGGACGCTTATGAACACGGGCGCCTGCTACACAGCGGGTATAGACTTCCAAGAACGCCATCCGCGCCCCGATCTTGTCGCCATTGCGCAGTATTTCCACTGATGCCCACCAGCCCATTTCCATCTCGTGGCACCACACCACCGTCTCGTTCTCATCCCGCGCCTTCAACACCATCGCCCAGGTCTCGTTGGGAGCAGGGCGTGTATCTGCCCCTTGCAGGCGGTCCAGGATTCCCGCCAGGGTTAGCCGCCCGGAGATTTCTGCACGGCAACGTGCCAGCGCGGTCTCGACCAGAGGGAAGGAGTAGGGCTCCAGGTCGTGTGCGATGAGGGCCAGCGTGGCTGGCTTGAGTTCGCTCCCCATTGCTTCGGCCGTCGCCTGCAACAGGGTGAGCAGGTATTGCTGTTCGCCCGACTCACGCATGCTTCACCCTCGCTCTCTCCAGAATTTCCATGGCTTCGCTCACCGCACCCACATTGGCTGCGGTCTGGTCCAGCTGCCGGGCCCGGGTCGCAGTCATGCGTCGGCCCGTCACCCATTCGGTGCGCAGCTTCTCGCAATCGGCGAGCAGGGAACCGATCTGGTGGCCCTGCCGCACATACCAGTTCCCGTCATGCGAGACGAACCAGGCGGCGAGCCCCGGGGACTCGTCAACGCCGATGCGCTGCGCCAGTTGCCTGACCTGGGCATGGCTTTTGGCGTTCCTGATTGGCGGGATGCCGTAACGCATCCGGTAAGCTTCGCTATAGGCCCGCCAGATTTCCGCACACACCGTCCGCATGGCATCAGTCCCGGAATCCAGCCGGGGGGCGCCCCCGGTTTCGGGCGGCGCGTTCCCCCCGAACGAAGTGAGGGGGGTTATAAATCCGGATACCGGAGGTGTGTCGGGCTTCGCCATTTCCGCCTGGGTAGGCTTGGGTCGGCCTTCCCCCCTCTCCATCACGAAAAACATTGATTTCTGCGGGCTGGGAGGGGAGGCTACCCGGTCGGCCCTGGGCGGTCGGGCTTGTGTCGGGCTTGTGTCGGACTTTTTTCGCGCGCACGTATCCGTCTGGGCCTTGGGCAGGAAGAAAATCAGGCGCTCCATTTCAATCGAATGGCGTTCCACCAGACCGGCATGCTCAAGGTGGCCGGCGATGCGCCTCACCTGCTCGCGGCTGACAGACCGGGAGGACATCCCTTGCCGGCCTTCGACGTAGAGCTCTTCGCGCAAGCCCTGCCAGCTCACCCCGCGCGTCACCCCGACCAGGCCGGTGGCGTAGTCCATCAGACGCCGCAGCACCAGATAGAGCGCCACGGCTGAATGAGGCAGGCCTGCCAGCTGCTCCAGCTCGGCTGGGTTGATGAGGAGGCTTGCCATCAGCGCTTGGCCCGGATCCAACCCGCGGACGGGAATTCCGGTGGGGGCAACAACGGCAATTGGTTCATGCAGGCTCCAGGGATTGTTTGTGCCAGACCATGGTACGACACCCATTTGTCACCTAATGACAAATGAAAACATCACCCCTCAAAAGTGAATCACGGGTTCCGGCGAGTGGGTAGTTGCCCCTGAGCGGCGGGGATGGCCTAACCAGCGGAGGGTTGGGCAAACACTCAGGAATGATTCGTGCTGCGATTCTCCCAAGAACAAGAACAGGTAAGGGTATTTCGATGGATCGCAACCTGGACGCCCTGAGCCGGCAGTGGCATGTGCTCAGGATGATTCCCCGTTATCCCAAGAAGATCACCATTCAGTCGATCCTCAAGGGTTTGAATGACAACGGCATAGCAGTCGGCGGGCGCACCGTCTATCGCGATCTGGCCGCGCTCTCGCAGGCCTTCCCGCTGATGGTCGATGAACGTGCCAAGCCCTATGGCTGGAGCTGGCAGGCCGACGCGGTGGCGTTGGAGGTACCGAGCCTCAGTCTCAGCGAGGCACTGGCCTTCAAGCTGGTCGAGCAGTTCCTCGAAGGCCTCATGCCGCACGCCACCCTCGTCCAGCTCGCCCCTTACTTTCGCATGGCAGAGCGTCGGCTCGCGGCCCCAGCCAAAGACAGCCCCGTGCACGCCTGGCCCGACAAGGTCAGGGTGGTGAGTGCCAATCAGACCCTGAAGCCGCCCTGGATCGATCCCCAGGTGCAGGAGGCGGTAAGCGATGCGCTGCTGTTTGAACAGCAGATGCAACTCCTCTATCAACGGCGTGCTGATCCGACGCTCAACGAATACCGGGTTCATCCACTGGCCCTGGTGCAGCGCGGTCCTGTCACGTATCTGGTAGCGACCCTGTTCGATTATCCGGGCCCGCGGCTCCTCGTGCTGCACCGGATGCATGCGGTGACAGTGCTCAAGGAACGATCAATGCGCCCAGCGGATTTCAATATCGACCGCTACATCGCCTCGGGGGCACTGGGGTTTGGTGATGGTGAACTTATTCACCTCGAAGTGATATTTCACAAGGACGCGGCCGATCATCTGCACAAGGCGCCCTTGAGCGACGATCAGGAAATTGTTCACATTGACGAGACACGTGTTCGGGTGACCGCTACCCTGGCTAAAACACCGCAACTGGAATGGTGGCTGATGGCCTTCGGGGACAAGGTTGAGGTAGTGAAACCCCAGGCGCTCAGACAGCAGATGCAGCAGATCGCGGAGTGAATCGCCCCGGGTTCTGTGGAGGCTGTTTGGTTTAAGTTAAGTGGCTTCCACGGTTCTGTCGGCGAGCCGACGGTAGTAGTTTGCCTCAGCCTCGGCCGGAGGGATATAGCCGATGGGTTCGAGTAGCCGGTGGTTATTAAACCAGGCCACCCATTCGAGGGTGGCGATCTCGACGGCCTCCCGGCTCTTCCAGGGTGCCCGGCGGTGGATCAGTTCTGCCTTGTACAGGCCGTTGATGGTCTCGGCCAGGGCGTTGTCATAGCTGTCGCCGCGACTGCCCACCGAGGGTTCTATCCCGGCTTCGGCAAGCCGTTCGGTGTATCGGATGGAGACGTACTGCGATCCTCGGTCGCTGTGATGTACCAAGGCATCCGAGCGTTCGGGTTGCCGGGCGTACAGGGCTTGCTCCAAAGCATCCAGCACGAAGTCCGTTCGCATCGAAACACTGACCCGCCAGCCGACGATGCGGCGTGCAAACACATCAATCACGAACGCCACATACAACCAGCCTTGCCAGGTCGAGACGTAGGTAAAGTCCGACACCCATAGCTGATTCGGACGGTCCGCCTTGAATTGCCGGTTAACCCGATCCAGTGGGCACGGCACAGCCGAATCTGGAACGGTGGTCCGCACGACCTTGCCGCGCCTCACACCGGACAGCCCCAAACGCTTCATGAGCCGCTCGACCGTACAGCGGGCCACCGACACCCCTTCGCGATTGAGTTGGCGCCAGATCTTGTCAGCCCCGTAGACCTGTAGGTTGGCGTGCCACACCCGCTGGATATCGGGAATCAGAACCTCATCGCGCTGGGTACGCGCACAGAGCAGGCTGGGGTCGCGCTGCTGGGCTGCATGGCGCCAATACCCGGACGGGGCAATCCGCAATATCTTGCAGATCGGCTCGACCCCGTAGGTGTCGCGATGCTGGTCGATGAAATCGCTCAGGACTTGAGTCGGCGGTCGAGCTCCGCCTGGGCGAAAAACGCGCTGGCCAGTTTCAGTATCTCGTTGGCCTTGCGTAATTCCTTGTTCTCGCGCTCCAGGGTCTTCAGGCGTTCGCGTTCGTCGCTGGTGATGCCATCGCGCATACCCGTGTCGATCTCATGCTTCTTGACCCATTCATGCAAGGTCTGGAGCACGCAGCCAATCTTCGGGGCAATCGATTCGATGGCTGACCACAGCGAGGGATACTCGCCACGGTGCTCATGCACCATGCGGACGGCTCGTTCACGGACTTCAGGGGAGTACTGAGGGGTAGCTTTCTTGCTCATCATGGCTTCATTCTCTCAAGAGTTGAAGCCTCCTCAAAACCCGGGGCGATTCAGAGACCCTGTCAGCACGTTACCGTGACGATCACTGACCAGATGTGCGGCAACCTGAATGAAAAGGATTGTCACGAGTGACCATGAATCGTTGCCAGTTGGGTGCAGCAAGAGTGTTGCGGCGCGAACGGAATAGCTCAGCAAGCTGCTTGTCATTGGGCTCGTATGATCGGCAATTCATCGGCC
>JBAUMF010000002.1:0-23711 GCA_049578545.1 Thiobacillaceae bacterium | reverse complement strand
ACCCATGGTGGAGGTTGCCTTTCGTTGGTCTTTCGATCTCGACAATCAAATTGTCCAACAAAAATCTCCACCGCCTCAACCACTCACTTCCAAGTCAGCCTGTACACCACTTTCGACCATAGCTCTGTGCTGGCGTCAATGCGAATGCAGTTGGTCCGGGATTCCTAGGCTCTCTTGACAATACTTCCATCGATATCGGCAGGACATTCTCTTCCTCGACTTCTTTTACAAACGACTATACGTTTTCATTGACTTCGAGTTCGGACTTCATTGGATGGGCAAGTTCATTTAGCATCCTGCCGAGAGTTGGCATTGATATATCAGGAATAACCCTAACCAACACTTCAAATAATCAGAGCTGGAACGACACAACAAGCGTCGATGGTTTTTTTCTCGACCCATCGTTAAGCAGTGGAAATTACAAGTTTGAAGTGACAGGTAAGGTGACCGGGACGAAGGGAGGCTCCTATGGTGGAACCTTACAGGCGGCAATGGTCCCAGAATCCGAGACTTGGTCGATGCTGCTCGTGGGAGTCGTCCTCGTGGGCCTCCGCCTGCGCAAGAAAGACCACAAGAAAGGGCAGCTCCTCGGCTAGGGAGAGGAATGCCTCGATGCCCCCGCGGGGGCCCTGTGGTGGAGTTCCGTGGGAAGCCCCGAGGCATGTCATACACAGTTCGCGACTTTCACCCGGCCAGTTCGTTTCGCAGAATGCGGGGGGAAATCCCTTTCGGGAAGTGCAGGGCGTTACGCTGGTGGTCGATCCTGTGCACCCCGCGGTCAAGTCCAATCGCCTGGATCGTCCAGTTCTTCACGCCGCAAGGCTGCCGTCAAAATGGGTGCCCGTTGACAGATCCATAACAGGAACGGCCAAGGCACTACCCGCAAACAGACCGAACAAGATCACAGTGCCCAAAGAAGACTCGCTGGAAAAGGCATCCGATCTGCTGACCCATCCTCCCAATTTGTAGTCAAATGACAGAGGCTTTATCAATAGGGAGCAGCCGACCAAGTGGGATGGTAGTGACCGCGCAGGCGAGGGTAGTCGCACCCAGATTCCCACCCAGGCCAGGATACCGACAACCTGAGCGACTGACGTATATCCGAAAATCCATAAAATACAGGGCATTGGGGCGATTTTGTTTCGATGATGCGCATTGCCCGGCCCGTAGCGCATGCCAGTGATTGAGCAGTGAGGGCTGTCGGGCGAGAGGTCCGACAGTCAATGTGCCTTGACCAGCGTGCCCACGCCTTCCTTGGTCAATACTTCCAGCAGCAGGGCATGATCGACGCGGCCATCGATGATATGTGCCGTTTTTACTCCGCTGTTGACCGCGTCTAGCGCGTATCCGACCTTGGGGATCATGCCGCCGGAAATGGTGCCATCGGCGGTCAGCTCGTCGATTTGCTTGGGGGTCAGGCCGGTCAGCAGCTGTCCCTGCTTGTCGAGCACGCCGGGTATGTTGGTCATGAAGATGACTTTTTCCGCCTTCAACACCCCGGCCAGTTTTCCGGCGGCGACGTCGGCGTTGATGTTGTAGGCGTTGCCTTCGGCGTCGGTTCCCAGCGGTGCAACCACCGGAATGAAGTCCTTGGAATCGAGTAATTCGATGATGGCCGGGTCGATGCCGGTGATCTCGCCAACCTGGCCGATATCCAGCCACTTTCCTGCTTCATCCTTGCTTGGCACCAGCATCTTCTTGGCATGGATGAAATTGCCATCCTTGCCGGTCAGGCCGACGGCTTTGCCGCCATGTTTGTTGATGAGGGTGACAATGTCCTGGTTGATCAGCCCGCCCAACACCATTTCCACGACATCAAGGGTTTCTTCATCGGTGACGCGCATGCCCTGAATGAAATCACTCTGCTTGCCGATCTTCTTCAGCACGTCTGCGATCTGCGGTCCGCCGCCATGGACGACGACGGGGTTCAGGCCGACCAGTTTCAGCAGCACGACGTCCTGGGCAAAGCTTTCCATCAGCCTGGCATCCGTCATGGCGTTGCCGCCATACTTGATAACGATGGTCTTGTCGTAGAAGCGCTGGATGTACGGCAAGGCTTCGGAAAGGATATTGGCCTTGTCGGCAGGGGAGAAGTCGGTCATGGCGGACTCGATTGGGAAATTCGCCTGATTTTAGCAATAAAAAAGGCGGCCCCATGGCCTGGGGGTTAAGTTAACGTGTTGCGAACTCTTATTCAGCGCCGCATTGCCTTCGGGCGCTGCGGTGCGTTTTCTGCGTAGCAAAGACGCTGTGCAGCCAGCAAGTCCAAGTCACGCCAGTGTGCGCCGCCTGATGGAATCCTGAACTCCCCGGCGGCTGGCGCAGAATAGCGCCGCTTCCGTCAGGGGGGCGGTATCGCTCCCGTAGGTCTCATCGATCCTGGCTTATGCAGGCCTTGCCAGTGGCCCCGTGTTTGATTCAATGGCAAGGGCGACGCAGGCCGTGCTCATCGTTGAGGGTACGCTCACCAAGGCGGGGGCTGCCAATCGAAGGCGCGAAAGAGAAGAGAAACCGGGCAGTCAGTTGATTGCTTGCATGCCTGCCTGCCTGTTCTTTCGTGCTATAGTGTATCTACATGGATATCCTTCAAGGAGTGAATCTTGAAACTACGCGTGGCGAAATGGGGTAATAGTCTGGCGGTGCGCCTTCCCGCGGAATATGCCCGGATTACCGGATTGAAGGAAGGCGATAGCGTTGAAGGTGAAATCAGCGTGGCAGGAGCAATCACCCTAATCCCGGCGCAACCGTTCAACAAAGCTGCCTTTCTCAAAAAGGTGCGCAGGCTGCGGGCAGGGATGCCGATGACCTCTCCCACGGTGGAAGCCATGCGCCAAGATGAGCGCTATTAATGATCTATCTCGATACAAGCGCTGCCATCCCCATGTTCGTTCCTGAGCCGGCAAGCGATGCAGTGGATGCATGGTTTGAAGCTTGCGATGAACCGCTAATTTCCGCTGACTGGATTTTGACGGAGTTCGCCAGCGCGTTGTCAATTAAGGTGCGGCGCGGCGAACTCAAACAGGGCCAGGCGCAAATGGCATGGAAGGATTTCGAAAACTTCAGCCGATCCGGATTGCGGCTTATCCCCGTGAGCAGGCAAGCTTTCGAGCATGCGGCCCAGCTTGCGCGCCATGTTCCCAGTGGTCTGCGTTCCGGCGACTCTCTTCATCTGGCGATGGCCATCGAGGCCAGGTCGGCCAGTATTGCGACGGCGGACGGCAACCTGGAGAAAAACGCGAAGGCGAAGGGGCTGGCCGTTAAACGGTTTTGAGTTTGGTCAGTTGGGCATGGAGTATCTCGGCTGCGATATACAGACGATTGGCTTGATCCGAAGTGAAGCCCTGCCCTTCCAGAATTTCAGCGGAGGAGGACGCCGAAGCATGAGCGTTGACGCGCACATAGGCTTCGAGCAGTCCGTGGCCCCATTCGACGCAACAGGCAGGTAGTGGCGCCTGTTCGGCAGCGTCAAGCGTTAGTCGGGGCTCAAGAGTGTGAATCACGCACCGGCAACTTTTGATTGGATGCCCGGTATAGCCTTGCGTTTAGCAACACGTTAACTTAGCCCCTGGCCCCATGGCCGCCTTTGCGAAAGGGGGAACGCTTAGCGCACTTCCACACGTTTTTGCGTCGAGGCCGCCTTCTTCGGCAGGCTCAGTTCCAGCACGCCGTCGGCGTATTTGGCGCTGGCTGTTGCTTCATCCACATCAGTTCCCAGGCTGAAACTCCGGCTGACCTTGCCAAAATAACGCTCGCGCTTGAGCACTTTTTCGCCTTCCTTCTGTTCGGATTCGCGGTGCGTTTCGGCAGAAACCATCACCATGTTGCCATCGATGCTGACATGAATGTCTTCTTTCTTCACACCCGGCAGATCGGCATGGACGGTATAGGATTTGTCGTCTTCCTTGACGTCCATTTTGAATTGGGGCAGTTCCTTGTCGTACCGCACCGGACGGAAAAAGCCGCGAAACAGGTCATCAAAGGGCTCCACGCCCAGTTCAAACGGTTCATAGCGAGTCAGGTTGGCCATAATGAATTCCTCCAAGTTTAAGAAATGCGGGTATCTCCCGCGCATGGTAAGTAGTTGGGCACTGGTATGGATATTTCAAGAGGCCATGCAATAAAAAGGGTTATGACCATGCAGATAAAATCCATAATGGATTTATGCTTCGCTAAAACAACGGAGGCCGAGTGACTGGACTGGACCCGCAACGCTGGCTTGCGCAACACGGCGATTACCTGTTTCGCTACGCCCGTCGCCGTTTGATGTCCACTGAATTGGCCGAAGACGCAGTCCAGGAAACCCTGCTGGCAGCCTTGAAGGCGCACGACGGGTTCAAGGGCGGCAGCTCGGAACGCACCTGGCTGACAGGCATCCTCAAGCACAAGGTGGTCGATATCATTCGCCAGCAGGCACGCGAGGTAACGGCGCCGGGGGGCAGCGGTGAAGAGGATGAGCAGGACTGGGAAGCCTTGTTCGATCACACCGGACACTGGAGCGAGCCAATCCGCGAGTGGAAAACTCCCGAGACCGAGTTGGAAACCAGCCGGCTGCGCCAGGCGCTGCAGGATTGTCTGGACAGCCTGAAACCCAACCTTGCCCGCATTTTTTCACTGACGGAGCTTACCGGGATGGCGACCGAGGAAATCTGTAAGGAGCTGAACATCACGGCGACGAATGTGTGGGTCATGCTTCACCGAGCCAAGCTGTTCTTGCGCGAATGTCTGGATGCCCGGATATAGGACGGGCTCCCGCGCTCGGCGTTGTTGCGTCCGGCGTGCCGCACGGGCACAGGGGTGCGGTTCGCGCCTGGCTGGCTGGTGGAATTGCGTTTGTCGCAGCGGGGGATTAGACCAAAGAGGCCTTGAATGGGACTATTCATAAATTGCCGGGAAAATTCCCAGCTGGTGACCCGATCCTGGGACCGGCCTTTGTCTGTGAAGGATCGCGTGGCCATGCGCATCCATCTTTTCGTCTGCGTAAATTGCGCCCGCTTTGTCCGCCAGATGAATCTGCTACGCGAATGGCTGCGCAGGGAAGAAGCTGAAGGGCGGCTGTCCGAGCAGGCACGAACCCGCATCACGACCAGATTGCAGGAACAGGGGCCTGCCGATCATTGAGGCCGTCGGCACATTCGTCCGTTGGAAAATCACCCGATCCGTTTCCCGCAAAGCCGCAGGGTGAGCGTGCCTTGATGTCATCAAGCGTGCTTCTTCACCACTGCGTTACCCGGTGAAAAGGTCGCGGGCGGGACATTTCGCTGCAACGGGTGGCTCTGCTTCAATACCGCGTTCCTGGCCTGCTTCGGCATGAGGTTTTCCGGCATGCAAACAGGATCAGGGCTGCTGGGGGGAGCCTGGATCAGCCTGCCCGGTCAGACGACAGAATCAATGAGGATGCTGCTCCCCTTCGCCACCTAGCAGGTCACGAACCTCTGCCTTCACCTCAACCTTCTGGATCTTCCTGCCGGTCTTCACGTTGAGCGTGATCGGTACGCTCTTTCCGGCTGTGAGAGGCTGCTTCAACTCCATCAACATGATGTGATAGCCGCCAGGGGCGAGCTCAACGGTTTTCCCCTTGGGCAGTGGAAGGCTTTTCATTTCCCGCATGATCATCACGCCGTCCTGCATCTTCATCATGTGGACCTGGACCATGCCCGCAACCGGGCTGGAAGCGCCAACCAGCTGCGCGTTGCGGTCACTGGTCAGTTTCATGAAAGCGCCCGCCACAGGCTGGCCGGGTGCGGTGGCGCGAGCCCAGGCGTCCTCGACTTTCAGGTTTGCCGCATACAGAGGCAGGGCAACGAGAGTGGCAATGATGGAAGGGATCAGGCGATTCATATTTAACCTCATGGAAACTAGCCAACGAATTGAGACGACTGCTGCAACCCGAGAGTCAGGCCGCGTTTTGCGCTCAACCGCGCCGCAGGAGAATGGATGCGTGGGTTGGCTGCGCAGGCACGCTGGTCCAAACAAAGACAGCTGCTGTTATTTTCACCTGGCTGAGCAAGATCAAACCCGCACCAGGCGGGTGCAACACGAGATATTTCCCGACGCACTGTCGCAGTTTGAACAATAAGCCGCGATTCGACAATGCGACATATTGTCGCAGGCGACAGGATCGTGGCTGCAGATAGAATACGCCATGCTTCAGGCTAACCCGCCCAACCTGACAGATGCGCTGAGACGGCTCGTCCAGCTGCGTCTGTATCTCTATCTGGGGTTGTGCGCTGTGGCGCTGGGATCCTGGAAATTTCTGCAAATTGCCATCCCGCTGGTGCCGACTTTTATCGCACTGGCATTGGCATTGATCCTGACCGGGCAGGCCTGGCTACGGGTGAAGAGCCGGGCGGCAATTGGTTCAGTCGAGCTCGGCATGCAACTGCTGGCGGATGTTGCCGCCCTGGGCGTTCTGGTATTTTTCAGCGGCGGTGCCTATAACCCGTTCATTTCCCTGCTGTTGCTTCCTGTGGTGATCGGAGCCGGCGTCATGCCCGCTATGTGGGTAGCGGGTATCGCATTTGCTGCGGGTCTGGCCTACAGTCTCCTGATGTTCAACTACCAGGCGCTTGGGCTGCCTGCCGGTCCCGCGGCGTTCGCCCTGCATTTGTCCGGAATGTGGATGGACTTCATTGTCAGCGCCTTTCTGATTGCCTATTTTCTCTATCGCCTGTCGCAGACGCTGCGCGAGCGCGAGGCGGAGCTGGTGCGCCTGCGCGAGGACACGTTGCGCAACGAACAGATCATCGCGGTAGCCAGCCTTGCCGCGGGTGCGGCACATGACCTTGGGACGCCGCTCAATACGCTTGCGCTGGCGGTCGAAGAACTGGCGGGGAAGGGTGATGAAGATACGGTCAAACTGGCGCGCAATCAGGTCGCCCGCGCGAAGGCCATGCTGGCGAAGTTGTCGGCCGTAGCGCGTGGTGAGGCACGCGAGATGGAACGGGTTGAACTGCAGGGCTGGCTCAGGACCCAACTGGAAAACTGGCGCTGGATGCGGCCGGAAGCCGTTTTCAATGTGCAAGGCGAATTTCCTTCCGGCATCTGGATCCGTTGTGACGACACCCTGGGGCAGTCGCTGCTCAATCTGCTCAACAATGCCTGGCAGGCCTCGCACAGGCCGGTTGATGTCTCTGTGGGTTCGCACGCTCGCGAAGCCTACATACGCATCGCCGATCACGGCCCGGGCATGAATGACGATCTCAAGAAGCGGGCGGGACGTGAAGCGCAGGCGGAGGGGACCGGAATGGGATTGGGCTTGATGCTGGCCAACAGCAATGTTGAACGGCATGGCGGTACGGTTCACATCGCGGATCGTGAAGGCGGTGGCACGGTCATAACGATACGTTTGCCGGCAGGGGGCGAATAATGCCCCGTATTCTGCTGATCGATGACGATGAAGATTTTCTCCAGGTACTTGCCCGTGCGTTGACGCGCCGCGGGCTGGAGGTGTTGGCCGCATCCAGCCCTGAAGATGCAAGAGTCATGTGGTCTGCAGCCTGTCCCGATTATGCGGTCGTCGACCTCAAACTGGGACAGGACAGCGGCTTGAACCTGATACACGAGGCGCAGATGCGCTGCCCGGCGATGAGTGTGGTGATGCTGACGGGATACGCCAGCATTGCCACAGCTGTGGAGGCCGTGAAGCTCGGCGCGGTCAATTACCTTGCCAAGCCCGCAACTGTGGACGACATCCTTGCGGCGCTGTACAAGACGCAAGGCGACGCAAGCCCGGTGATGGAAGATTCCAAGCCGCTGTCCGTCGAGCGGCTGGAGTGGGAACATATCCAGCGCGTTCTGGTTGAGCATGACGGAAATATCTCGGCGACCGCGCGCGCGCTCAACATGCATCGCCGGACGTTGCAGAGAAAGTTGCTAAAGAAACCAGTCAGGCAATAACACAACGGCCCAGGGAGAATTCCTCCGTGGGCCGCTGGAAAAATGCCGATTCGCTACGCGGCGTGTTTGCGATAGGGATAAAACTCATCGCCCACGCGGTTCATGCGCGACTGGGCAAAGCGGGCGTTGGCAGCGCCGCTGAATGAGCCTTCCAGGGCGGCATATTCCTGCGACGCCCAGGCCTTGTCCTTCAATACGTCAACGATGCCTTCCACCCAGGACAGTTTTTCAGCCGGGGAAGACAGGGTTTTCCCGCAGGCCCGATAAACCGTCTTGACGGTTTCGGCAGCGACGCCGCTGTTGCGCAGCCGATCCGCCAGCTGCATGCAACCCTGGGCGCTGCCTGCTTTCTGCGCCGCCTGTTCATACAGCGCCTGTGCACCGGCAGCATCTCCGGCCTGGGCCGCGAGCTGGCCGACATGGGCGAGGGCGAAGTGATCCTCGGCTTTCGCTTTTGCGTCATTCAGCAGCGTCGCGCCCCAGTCCTTGTCCTGCAGGTCGCTGATCACCAGTTGCGCCAGCTTGGTGTAGTCATACACCGTGGCACCGGCATTCGCCTTGAGTTCGGCTTCGCGCGTCTTGAGGTAGGTGCGCGCTTTCTCACGGCCCACTTCCACGTTCTTCATTTCCGCTGCGGCAGTGTGGATCACATCCTTGAAGCGGATGAAGTCGGTGGATTTGGCAGCCGCTTCATCCAGCAGGCGGGCCAGCCATTGCTTGTCGTTGAGGTGCTTGTCCACCGCCAGGATGATGGGGCGGTAACGCTGGAACTGGTAGTCGGTCTCGCCCAGCATGGCTTCGGCCTTGCCCAGCAGCTTGGCGGTGTAGAACGGGTCTTCCAGTTCGGCCATGGCGCGGTCCGCCAGCGCCAGCAGTTTCTTCACGGTGTCGGCCTGCTGTTCCTGATTCTGCAGCTCGACATACTTGGCCTGGTTGGCCTTGCGCTTTTCCAGCTTGCTCACCACGCGGCCCACCCAGGTGCTGTCGTCAGGGAAATGCGCCTTGACGGCGTCGGTCAGTTTCTGCAACTCATCCAGATTGTTGACCGCGGTTTCCGCCTTTTCCATCAACGCCTTCGCGCCGCCCTTGTCGCCCGTGGAGATCAGCCCCAAACCCAGATCCAGCAGCTCGGTGGTGGCGGTGGCGAGTTCAGCACCTTTCTTCAACACGGCCTGCATGAAGGCAGAGTCTTCAACCTGCTTCGCCGCATCGATCAGCTTGACCACGGCGGGGAAGTCGGCGGCGCCATCCAGCGCACGCTGATATAGGGCCTTGGCCCGGGTAGGGTCGCCCAGGGTCCTGGTCATTTCACCGGCCAGGGCCAGCAGGTCGGGCACGCTGGACAGCTTTTCGCCGGCTTTCTCAAACACCGTGCTGGCGTAGTCCTTGTCGCCCGCATCGGCGGCGCCGGCGGCCAGCTTGGTGAATTCCGTGGCGCGGCTGGCCTTGCCCATGGCCTTGTCCAGCACCTTGCGCACCACCGCGTTGTCGCCGATGATGGCCATGGCCTTCTTCGCCAGTTCGATCAGCGGGTCGAGGTTGTTGGTTTCCTTCAGCGCGTTATCCATGGCAGCGCTGGCCGCGGCCTTGTCGCCCAGTACCTTCATCTTGCCTTCGGCCAGATACACCTGCTCTTCCCCGCTCATGCAATAGTCTTCCGCGGTCCGCAGCAGCTCCTCGGCGCGGGACTGTTCGCCCAGTTCCTTGTAAACAATTGCCACGGCGGCCAGGTCCTTGGTGAACTGGCAGTCGTCGGCCACGCGGTCCATCAGTTCCTTGGCATAGGCCTTGTCGGCCGGTTCCTGCAGCGCTTCATGCGCCAGCACGGCATAGTCGGCGCCGGTGGAACAATCGGCTTCCCGGGGAGAAAGCGTATCGCGGGTGGCCATGAGGGTCTCCTTGAAAAATCGAATGTGGAATGACGATCAATTCTACCGGCCTGGCAGGGGCAAGGCACGAAGAAGCTTTTATGGGTGGATAGCCCTCATTTATTCCCGGACCTGGAAGGCGGCGTGGCGCCGTTAGAGCGGGCGATTGAGTCCGCGTGATTTATTACGGATTGCGTCCTGTCGCAGCCTCGCGCTTACGGGCGGAATCACCCGGCATAAGGCGGTGGCGATCCGGTTCATGAAGACATACTTCTAGATAGATGCGCGTCGGATCAGGAATCTCTGGCGGCGGCAAGGCGACAATGCCGGCTTGGATGGGCAACGTGGAGAAATGACTACTCACCAGGTTGCCCCTGTGACAACAATTCGCCGTGGTTACGCAGGCTGCAGCAGTTTTTCGCCGAGCAGCTTGGCAATGTGGTCAAGCAACATGGCTTCCTGATAGGGTTTGCCAATGTACATGTTGACGCCGATTTCCATTGCACGGTTGCGATGTTTTTCGGCCGTGCGGCTGGTAATCATGATGATCGGCACATGCTTGAGGATGGGGTCGCTGCGCATGACGCGGGCCAGCTCAAAGCCATCCATGCGGGGCATTTCCACGTCCAGCAGCACAACGTTGGGCGTCAGGTCGTGCATTTTTTCAAGTGCATCGATGCCGTCCTTGGCCGTTTCCATGCGATAGCCTTCGCGCGTCAGCAGCCGGCCGGTGATCTTGCGCACGGTGAGTGAGTCGTCGACCACCATGACCAGGGGTGCCTGATTCTGATCTTCCTCGACTTCGGCCAAAACCGGCTGTGGCTGGTAGCGGGTCACTCCCTGTTGAAGTGCGCGCAGGGCCAGAGGGACGGGGTTGAGAATCAGCACAATGCGGCCATCGCCTTGTACGGTAGCCCCGGCGATGCCGGTAATGCGGGCCAGTTGCGGGCCGATGTTCTTGACCACGATTTCGCGTGCGCCCAGTACACTGTCGACGAGAAATGCAGCATAGCTGGTACCACTTTTCATCAGCAGCACGGGGTTGTAACGCTGGATTTCGTGAACCATCTCGTTCTGGCCAAGCAGATGGGGCAGATAGAACAGCGGGTAACGCACTCCACGCCATTCCACCGCACCTGCGGAAAGTGCAGCTGACAACTGTTCCGGCTTGAGTTCCTGTACCTGGCCGACCATGGTGGCGGGCAGCGCATATTCCTGTTTGCCAGCTGAAATGATGACTGCCTGGGTTACAGCCAGGGTCAGCGGCAGGCAGATGGTGAATGTCACCCCTTTGCCGGTTTCGCTGGCCACTTCGATACGACCACCCAGTGCGGATATCTCGCTCTTTACCACGTCCATGCCGACGCCGCGCCCGGCTACTTCGGTGACTTTGTCAGCGGTGGAGAAGCCGGCCTGGAATATGATCTGGGCCAACTGGGCGTCGGAAGGTTCCATGCCGGGCGACAGCAAGCCATTGGCCAGGGCTTTGGCGCGGATTTTTTCCATGTTAAGACCGGCACCGTCATCTTTCATGACCAGCACCATTTCGTTGCCTTCCTGGCGCGCGGCGAGCTGGATTTCGCCGAATTCGGGCTTGCCCGAGGCTTCACGCTCCCCGGGAGTTTCAAGGCCGTGGGCAATGGCGTTGCGCAGCAGGTGTTCGAGCGGCGCGGTGACCTTTTCCAGAACGGAGCGATCCATCTCCAGTTCGCCGTTGCGGATGTCGATCTGGGCGCGCTTGCCCAAATCGCGTGCAGTCAAACGGACGACACGATAGAGACGCTCGGAAATGCTATAGAGCGGCACCATGCGAACCCTTAGCAGATCCTGTTGCAGTTCGCGGCTCATCCGGGCCTGCTGTGTGAGGGCCGCTTCAGTTTCGCCAAGGCGACCCAGCAGAGCGTGTTGCACGGTCGAGAGGTCGTTGACGCTCTCCGCCATGAAGCGTGTGACTTCCTGGAACCGGGTAAACCGGTCGAATTCAAGCGGATCGAATTCTTCCGTATTGCCGGTTGTCTGGAATGTGGCCTGCATTTGCGATTCGGCCCGGATTTCAACCTCGCGGATGTGAGTACGAAGGCGGTAGAGTGCTTCAGCAAGTTCTACAGCATGCCGTTTGAGCCCAAACATTTCGCTTTCGATGCGGGACCGGGCGATGGCGACTTCGCCGGCCTGGTTCACCATGCGATCCACCCAGTCGGCGCGCACGCGCAGCATGGGAGTGTTCCTTCCCGGAACGGCAGTCGGCACAGGAGCGGCCTGGGTGTCGTCCTCGACTCCTTCCATATCCTCGGCAACGTCCTGCGGCAACATGACTTCTGCATGAGTAACCGGGGTTTCAACGGTGACGGAGGTCTTTGCCTCCGGCCCGGCATGGAGTCTTTCCACGGTGTCAACCAGGCGGTCAAACAGGGACTCGAGCGATTCAAATACTTCGGTGTTGGCCTGGCTGCGGCCTTCCAGCACATCGAGCACCCGGGTTTCCATCTGGTGGGTCAGCTCACCCAGGCGGTTGGCACCTGCCATGCGCGCGGAGCCCTTGATCGTATGGAGCGTCCGACGCAGTGCGGCAGGGGCGCTGCTGTCCGCGGGATTGCCTTTCCATGTGCGCAGACTGGCGGCTGAATCCGGCACCAGGGTATCGGCTTCCTCAAGGAAGATCGGCAACAGTTCTGCATCGATTTCATCATGGATTACACGCTGCTCGAATACCGGGGAAGGCGTGCTCGGCTTGTCGGCGAGGGCTTGCGCGATGACGCTTTCAACCAGGTCTGCAATGGCTTCTGCCACAGGCACAGGCTCAACTTCCGCATGTTCGGATTGGGCAGGAGAATTCGCACCCTCATTCTCAATTTCCGCTTCCTCCATCCGCCCCGGCTGAATCTCATGCCACTCGTGCGCTATATCCTGTGTGACAGCCTCTTCTTCAACTGACGCGACAGGTTCCTCGTATCCGGTTTCTGCTCGTGTGATCTCGACTTGCAGGCTGCCTTCAGTTTCTTCAACAGCCTGTTCATCCGCTGTCTGTATGGCCGCCGGTTCTTCAAATTCCTCGTCCGCAATCGCGACGCCGGCGGGCAGGCTGGGTTCAGTGATGGGCAGCCGGGCCAGGGCTTCGATCAGGTCCAGAGCGGGGACAGGCTCAATCATCTGCCTGATATCCAATACCATGTTGTCGAGCCGATCAACTGTCGCGTGAACGACGGCGAGCGCTTCCAGAGGTTGAGCCTGACCTTCCAGCTTGCCCCAGTAGAGTTCGAGGACATGGGCAAGATCAGCCATGATGTTGAATCCGGCCGTACCTGCAATGCCGGCAAGCGTATGGACCGCGCGCGCAGCAGGTTCGCTGATCGGGCTTTGCGGATCATTTCCCAGGCGGGCCATTTCTTCATGCAGCGCATCAAGGCGCTGACCGGCCTCCTGTGTGAAGACCTGGTACAGCCCGGGCGACAGGCTGATACTGCCGACCTGTATTTCTTCGGCTTGCGCCGGTTCGGGAGCTGCCTCGGCAACCGCTTCAGCAACGACAGGCGGTTCACATTGGTCAAGGGGCTCACCCCTGGCAAGACAAGATGCCCTGGCTAATACATTGCTCATGTCCGGATAGGCAGGCCTGTTTTCGCGCAGGGCATTGACCCAGTGACCGAATTGCTTGTTGGCATCCCCCACTACATCCAGCAGATTGGAGTTGGCGGGCTTGTCCGCGCCCAGCCAGCTGTTCATCATCTGTTCCAGACCCCAGGCCGCTTCGCCAAAGTCTGTCAGCCCAACCATGCGACCGCTACCCTTCAGGGTATGGAAACCACGGCGGATGACAGTGAGATTTTCCTTGTCGTCGAATTTTTTTCTGCAGGCGTCTGCTGCTTCGGCCATGTTGGACAGCACTTCCTCGGCTTCTTCCAGGAAGATTTCAAGCAACTCCGGATCCACTTCAGGCATTGCCGCTGGCTCTGTGTGGCTGGAATCTTCGTCAGGTGCGGGCTCAGGTACAGCGCCGGCTTCATCGGCCTGCCCGGTTGCTACTGCATTCCTGTCGACGCTTTCGTTCTCGGCGCGCTTGTCTGAGAGCGGGAGTTCAGGCAGGTCAGGAACAACATCTTCAACATTCCGCACCTGATCCGGATTGATTCCCGAGAAGGTGACCGGGCAAAACGATTCGGTGAAGGTGACCGGGCAAAACGATTCATTGAAGGTAACCGGGCAAAATGATTCATTCGCCGTTTCATCCAGGGTCGCTGCGATTGTTTCGACAGCGTCTTCGGCAAACGGCAGTTCGTGGCCGGTTAACTGGCTCAACCTGGCAGATAACTCCTGGCCGAGTCCCTGGCTGTGGAGGGTGACAGTGGCTTCCTCCACCATCGCCTTGAGTTGGCCGTCAGCGATGAGATCCGCATCCTGACCGAGGTGGGTCAGGGTTTCAATCAACTTTTTTTTTGAGTCTTCTCCCTGATCCAGGGTCCAATCGAGATAAGCGCCGGCAATGGCAGACTTGCGGTCGAGCAGGCCCGATTCGACGGTAGCCTCATGTGGCTCTTCCGCTGGGGCGGGAGCAGCCATCAGGCCGAAGCCGACCCTTACCGGGGTCAGTATGTTCAGTGCGTCGGCACGGCCAGCGCAATGCGCATCGACAAATAGCCCCAGGCTGGATAGCGCGTCGGCAATACGCTGCTGATCGGTTTCGGCGACGCCGGTATTTCCATCAAGGCAGGCCCTGATGTTATCCATGGCCGCTTCAAGCAACTGGCTGGCAGACTGCTGGTCGAGAATGGACAGCGCCCCACCCACCTGTTGCGCAAGCTGGTCAAGTTGCGGCAGCTCATCGCGGCTCTCCGGATTGCGGAAAAAGGAATCGAGGATTTCTTCCATGCGATGCAGATTGACGCTGATTTCCTGACCCAGCTGGGTCAGGATGGCATGTTCCCGAGCCTGGCGCGAGCCTTCATCCATCAGCGACACGGAATTGTCCGGCATCGCCTCGCCGCCGGCAGCAGCCGTCAGGCGACGGCACTGAACATCAGACCGGGTTGCGAATTCACTGTTGAATACATCTTCGCTTTCCACCGCTTGCTGCAGAAACAGGAGGGTGGTTGCAATTTCGAGGTTCAATGTTTCGGGCTGAATCGCAGCGGGCACAGCCGACGCACTCTGCTG
This sequence comes from Thiobacillaceae bacterium, assembly GCA_049578545.1. Classification (GTDB taxonomy): domain Bacteria; phylum Pseudomonadota; class Gammaproteobacteria; order Burkholderiales; family Thiobacillaceae; genus DASQBT01. The sequence continues at coordinate 8,796 of JBAUMF010000002.1, read as the reverse complement.
AAGGGTTTTCAACAGGTTCTGCAGGGCGGGCACACCAAGACTGCCAGCCTGGACGCTGAGTTTGTTTAGTGAGGCCTGGAAGTGCGCCAGGCTATCGGCCTTGCCCCCCGTGTTATCGTGCCAGGCATTGCGTGCACTGACCAGTTCTTCCTTGAGGCCTTCAAGGATCGGGCGAAGCTGAATGAGTTTCTCGACACCAATATTTGTTTTCGGCACATAGCGGTCAAGCCGGAACGTCGATTTGACTTCCTCGGCATGGCTGCCCAGTGACTCGCTCTTTGCAATGAAGAAAAGGGCATCGCGCATGAGGCGTTCTGCTACTTGAGGCGAGCCTTCGAGCAGACGACGCATTTGCAGATCGATGCGGGCAAGCAGTTGCTTTACATGGAAGTCCGCTTCAACGCCATGGGCGAGCAAGGCATCAATGAAGCCGGTGCAGGCCCACCAGAATGTTCTTGATGAGTTGCTGGGCGCAGCGGATTCGATGCGCGACAATGCGTTACGCATCTGCCCCAGGCCTTCTTCAGCGCCGACACCTTTGAGGAAAGCGAGCAGACCGCGCTGGAAGGTTCCGCGGGCGGACTTCACCAGTGCAGTGAATTCTTCCGGGCTGGGTTCGTAGGACGGCTTGAATGACGCAGCACGGGCTTGCAGATCGGGAAAGAACAACTCGCCCTCGAACACCCGCTCCACACCCTGCAGATGACGCAGAGCACGGTAAAAAGGGAACAGAGCCAGTTCGCCTTCACCACGGCCTTCCGCCATGCGGGCTACCCAGCGTGCGAGACCGTCGAGAGCGCTGGATACCGCATTGAGTCCTGGCTCGGGTTGAATGCTCCCGTCCTCAACGCTGAAGATCACTTCTTCCATTGCGCTGCATACGGTTGCGGCCCCCTCAAGCCCAACCAGTCTTAGTGCGCCACCGGCCTGGTGCGATTCCTCGCGGGCCAGGCGCAGGGCATTGGTCAGTGTGGCATCGCTGCGAAAGGCCTGAATGCGCTCCTGGGCCGCTTTCAGCGCCTTGTCGATTTCTCCCCGGACCCAGTTCAGTGGTCCCGTATCGTATTCCATCATGGTGCTCATGGCATTTTCCTAGTGGAGTGTCAGTAAGCGAACCCGGATTAACTCAGCTTGAAGCCGGAAACGGAACCCTTGAGATCTTCGGCCAGCTTGGCCAGACCGCCGATGGATTTGGCAGTTTGCTGCGTGCCGTCGCTTGTCTGCATGGTAATGTTCTTGATGTCCTGCATGGTCTCCGCCACTTTGGCTGTCGCATCTGCCTGGCTGTGGGTGGCATTGGAAATGTCATTGATCAGGCCAGCCAGTTTCTTCGACACCTGGCCGATTTCCTGCAGGGTTTGACCCGCCGCATCGGACAATCTGGCGCCTTCCACCACACCCTGGGTAGACGTTTCCATGGCAGCTACAGTGTCGTGGGTGTCTGACTGAATGGTGCGGACAATAGCGGCAATCTGCTTGGTTGCTTCGCTTGAACGTTCGGCCAGCCGTTGTACTTCTTCCGCAACCACGGAAAAGCCGCGACCCGCTTCACCGGCAGAGGCCGCCTGAATGGCGGCGTTAAGGGCCAGCACGTTGGTCTGTTCGGTAATGTCGGAAATCAGTTCAACGATTTCACCAATTTCCTGGGATGATTCGCCGAGCCGCTTGATCCGCTTCGACGTTTCCTGGATCTGTTCACGCAGCGCGTTCATGCTGGAGATGGAATTTTGTACGGCCTGCTGGCCTTTCTCGGCAGCAGTCAGGGACTGCTTCGCAACGCGGGCGGATTCCGCAGCGCTGTTGGATACCTGTTGCACCGATTGTGAAATCTCGACCACAGCCTGGGACGTTTTCTCGATCTCCTTGACCTGGCGCTGTGTGGCCTGTTGAAGTCTGTCGGAAACTTCGTTGGCCTGGTGAGCCGCCGCATCCAGTTGGTTCGTGGCGTTGTTGATGCCTCGCACCAGATCACGCAGTTCATCCACGGTGAAGTTGATGGAGTCAGCAATGGCACCGGTGATGTCTTCAGTGACTGTTGCCTGCATGGTAAGGTCGCCTTCGGACAGTTGGCCCAATTCGTCCATCAGCCGAAGGATGGCTTCCTGGGTGCGCCGGTTTTCAGCGTCACTCTTGCTGACTTTGGCTTTGGACTCATTGATGCCAATCTGGCCAAGCAGGAACAGCAAGCCGATCGCGAAGAGGCCGAAGAAGGCGGCAGCCGAGTAGCCAATAATATCCGGGTGGTACAGGGTGAAGCCAACGGTCGTGAGCAGGGCCAAAACCAGGGCAACACTTGTGTAAAGGTATTGTTTCTCGATTGGCAGGTGCCCGACCAGAGGGGTTCTGCCCCGTTCCGGATCCGAAGTCGTGCGCAGGTTCTGCATGATCATCGTGGTGTGTTGCTCATTGCCGGATTTTTCGCTGCTGCGCCCGGCCAGGGCTTTATAACTGGGTAGAGAGATTGCCATGTGAGTTCCCGCTTCGTGTTCTGGATTAATGTGTCAGGCTTCTGCTGCCATAAAGTCCGCGTCGGCCAAGAGTGTTGCCATGTGAAGTTCGACCCAACTTATCCCATCCGTATCGTTGTACTGGCCGGCGGTATAGCGTGATCCGCTCGCATTTGTTTCCGCAGTAAGCTGCGTAAGGTGCTTCAGGCCAAGGGTTTGGTCCACCAGAAGCGCTGCATTGACGCCCAGTTTGTTATGGGCCAGCAACAACCGATTTCGTGCGGATTCCTGGGCCGGCCTGCCAAACAGGAAGTCTCCTAGATCACTTACGGCATAAAGGTTGCCGCGGATATTGGTTATGCCACGAAACCAGCTGCGGGCTCCGGGAACAGGCAAAATGATGGGAACGGGAAGGACTTCATTGATGTCCGCCAGATTAACCAGCCAGTTGTGACCTGACACCTTGAAGCCCAGCCTGGAGCTGGTTGCGGGCTGTTTGCTCGCAGTCTGCAGTCGGTGAGTGAGCTGGTTCTGAAAATCCTTTAGGCTGAAATTCTTGGACATGAAGGCACCAATTGTTAGGCCAGGGCCTTGATCTGGCCCAATAGTTCTTCCGGATTGACGGGCTTGACCAGGTAGGCTTTTGCGCCTTGGCGAATCCCCCAAACCTTGTCCGTTTCCTGACCCTTGGTCGTGCACATGATGACCGGGATATTCTTTGTGGTGTCTTCCTTGGAAAGAGCCCGGGTGGCCTGGAAACCATTCATGCCGGGCATGACTACATCCATCACGATGAGGTCGGGGTGGGAGGCCTTGGCTTGTGCTACTGCTTCTTCGCCGCTTTCGGCCATGCTAACCAGGTAGCCATTCTTGACCAATAATTCAGAAAGAAAGAAACGTTCGGTGGGTGAATCGTCGACGACGAGAATTCGGTTGATAGACATCATCTTCTCCGCTTACTGAATGGGTGATGAGCAGCCCACGTCAGATAATCATATTTATTAACGCTTACGCAGCGGCCCTTCCGGAGCTGGCGTGATTGCGCACGGCACTCAAGAGGGTGTCCTTGGTAAAGGGTTTGGTCAGATACTCATCCGAACCCACCATCCGGCCACGGGCCCGATCGAACAGTCCATCCTTGGAGGAGAGCATGACAACAGGCGTAGCGCGATATCGTGTATTGCGTTTAATCAGCGAGCAGGTCTGATAACCATCCAGCCTGGGCATCATGATGTCAACAAACACGACATGAGGTTGGTGGTCCGCTATCTTGGCCAGCGCATCAAACCCGTCATGGGCAAGAATCACTTCGCATCCGGCTTGATTGAGGAAAATTTCCGCACTACGACGTATGGTGTTGCTATCGTCAATCACCATTACCTTGACGCCTTTCAGGCCTTTGACTTCATCCATAATCCACTCTGCACCGTTATTGACGAGACAGTACTCATAACGGCGTCGAGTTTTATTACTTTAGGTGGATCCCGTCTTGCCCGGTTGCCTTTCGTCGGAGAGTTGGTGCACAGATGCGGCAGAGCTGCATGCGCACGATGCTGCACAAGGAAGGTTTGGGAAACACGGGTTCATGCATTTCCCCGTCATTGTGACCGCGAGCGTGACGCTGGGGAAAGCAAACCGGTTCAGACCGAAATCAATGCATGACCGGGTTCATCCGTCGTTGAATTCCTCGGAGTGACCGGTAAATCAGCGTTTCCCTGGACCCGGACAGGGTGAACCGGCCCTAGATTTCAATCATTTCAAAATCGTCTTTACGAGCACCACAATCCGGGCAGGTCCAATTGATGGGCACATCTTCCCAGCGGGTGCCGGGGGCGATGCCTTCTTCAGGGACCCCCTTATCTTCTTCGTATATATAGCCGCAAAGCAGACACATCCAGGATTTGTATTTTGGCGTTTCGGTCATGGTAATGGCGTGAATCGGATAAAATCCAAAACTGATGCTCGCATTTTACCGGGTCTTTTCCCGGCGCCGCCATGAAATCCATACCACCGCTTGTGCTTTCCTTTGCTGCTTCTGATCCTACCGGAGGCGCGGGCATTCAGGCTGACTTGATGACCTTGTCGGCAATGGGCTGTCATGCTTTGACCTCGATTACGGCGTTGACGATTCAGGACACCCGTGGGGTCGATGACGTCCTGCCCATCGACCCGGAATGGGTGGCCGATCAGGCCAGGATGGTGCTGGAGGACATGCGGGTGGATGCATTCAAACTGGGCATGCTGGGCAGCATTGAGACCATAGCGGCCATTGCAGAGGTGTTGTCGGATTATCCCGACATCCCGGTGGTGCTTGATCCAGTGCTGGCCTCCAGTCGCGGGGATGAACTGGCATCGGAGGACATGATTTCTGCAATGAAGGATATGCTGCTGCCGCAAACCACAGTGCTGACGCCCAACAGCATGGAAGCCCGACGTCTTGCCTGGGAGGACGATGATGAAGATGACCCGGCGCTTGATGTCTGTGCCAAACGGCTGCTTGCCCTGGGCTGCGAATACATACTGATCACCGGGACACATGAAAACACCGTGCGCGTTATAAACACGCTGCATGGGGATGAGGGAGTGATTCGCACGGACAACTGGGATCGCCTGGCTGGCAGTTATCACGGCTCCGGCTGTACCCTCGCTTCGGCGCTGGCGGCCAGTCTGGCCTTCGGTCAGGACATCTCGAAGGCGGCCTGGGAGGCACAGGAGTTTACCTATGAAAGCCTTAAAGCCGCATTTCGGCCTGGCATGGGGCAATATATTCCCGAGCGGTTTTTCTGGGCCCGTGAGCCGTTGGCGGAAGGAAGTTCTTGAGCGCTTCAAGTATTGGCGGCGTCTATGCCATTACACCCGCAGTTCCAGATACACAGCATTTGATGGCATTGTGTGAAGCTGCGCTGAAGGGGGGTGTGGCCGTACTGCAGTATCGGGAAAAAACCGGCGATGTGGCACTGCGTCACGAGCAGGCCAGTGAATTGCTGGAACTGTGCGGACAGTACAGTGTCCCGTTTATCATCAATGACGACTTGCGGCTGGCTGATTTGATTGGTGCCGATGGCGTGCATCTTGGTCAGGATGATGGTTCGCTGCATGAGGCACGGATCATTCTTGGCCCAGGCAAGCTTGTTGGCATGTCCTGTTACCAAAGCCTGGAACTGGCACATAAAGCGCAAAGCCAGCACGCAGATTATGTCGCGTTTGGCAGTTTTTTTCCGTCGCTGACCAAGCCGCAGGCCAAGCGGGCGGATGTGTCTTTGTTATTGGCAGCAAGCCGGGAAATCTCCCTGCCCATTGTGGCGATCGGCGGAATTACCCTGGAAAATGCCGGGGATTTGATTGATGCGGGGGCGGATGCCATCGCGGTGATTTCGGCTTTGTTCGAAGCGCCCGACGTGGAAGCAGCCGCCCATGGTTTGAATGCTCTCTTTGAAATTGAATCGGAAAACTAATGGATCGTAATCACGAGCTTTTTGAACAATCCCAGAAAGTCATTCCGGGTGGGGTGAACTCCCCGGTGCGTGCCTTCAAATCGGTGGGTGGCGTCCCGCGCTTCTTTGCGCGTGGTCAGGGGTCACGCCTATGGGATGCCGATGGTCGCGAATACATTGATTATGTCGGCTCATGGGGTCCCGCCATTCTGGGGCATGCGCACCCGGATGCGGTGCGTGCGGTTCAGGAGCAGGCGGCATTGGGACTGAGCTTCGGCGCTCCCACCGAGCTGGAATTGCAGATGGCAGAACTGCTGACCGGTCTGCTGCCGGGCTTTGAAAAAGTTCGCCTGGTTTCTTCCGGCACCGAAGCGACGATGAGTGCCATCCGGCTGGCGCGCGGTTATACCGGCCGCAGCAAGTTCATCAAGTTCGAAGGCTGCTACCATGGCCATGCCGATTTCCTGCTGGTGAAGGCAGGTTCGGGGGCGCTGACATTTGGTAATCCGACCTCGGCAGGGGTGCCGGCCGAAGTGGCTTCACAAACTCTGGTGCTGGACTACAACGACCTTGCCGGGGTGGAGCACACCTTCGAAAAAATCGGCAGCGAAATTGCTGCCGTGATTGTCGAACCCGTTGCAGGCAACATGAATCTGGTGCAACCTGCACCCGGATTCCTCGAAGGTCTGCGCGATCTTTGCACCCGGCACGGTGCGGTGCTGATTTTTGACGAAGTGATGACGGGTTTCCGTGTTGGGCCGCAAGGCGCGCAAGGACTGTATGGCATCGTCCCGGATCTGACGACCTTGGGCAAGGTTATTGGCGGCGGCATGGCGGTCGGCGCGTTCGGCGGCCGGGCCGATATCATGGACCGGCTCGCTCCGGTTGGGCCGGTCTATCAGGCCGGTACGCTGTCAGGCAATCCGGTCGCTGTGGCAGCGGGGCTTGCCACGCTCAAGGCCACGCGTGCAGCAGGTTTTTATGATCGGCTGGCTGAACGCACCTTGAATCTGGTTGAAGGTTTGGCCGGCGCAGCTGCCAAAGCGGGAGAAATCTTCAGCGCGGCTAGTGTCGGTGGCATGTTCGGCGTGTACTTCAGCCCCATGCCGCCGCGGACCTATGCCGAAGTGATGGCATGCGACAAGGATCGCTTCAACCGCTTCTTCCACGCCATGATTCAGGAAGGGGTTTATCTTGCGCCCTCGGCCTTCGAAGCAGGGTTTGTCTCGGCGGCTCACAGCGAGGCGGACATCGCTGCCACCGTTAACGCGGCAGACCGAGCGTTTGCCCATATGAAATAATGGTAGAAGTTGCACGAACAAAAAAAGCCGGGAAACCCGGCTTTTTTATGCGGTGTCGCTCATGAAACCCATATTCAGGCGGAGCAGGCGTTTATCAATCCGTTCCTCCATTTCCCCGAATTACCGAGCTGCCGGCGCCGGCTGAGCAGGTTGGGGCGCCCCGCTTGTCGCTGGATTTGGTGGCATGGAGTTGGGAAACATCTTCATCCACGCTGACGGGTCAAACATATTGGGGGCAGGTGGCTGGGGGGTTGGCGTCGGGGCGGCTGTGGCTTGTTGAGGTGCCGGTGCGGCCGGGAAGAATGGCATGAAGCCGCCTTGGGTGGGTCCCGTTGGGGCGCCATAGCCTTGAGCCGGGGCCTGTTGCGGGAATGGCATCATCGGGAAAAAGCCGGGGCTCGGAGCCGGGGCGGCTGTGGCCTGTTGAGGTGCCGGTGCGGCCGGGAAGAATGGCATGAAGCTGCCTTGGGTGGGTCCCGTTGGGGCGCCATAGCCTTGAGCCGGGGCCTGTTGCGGGAATGGCATCATCGGAAAGAAGCTGGGGCTCGGAGCCGGCCCGGCAGGGCCGCCATAAGCCGGAACGCCATAGCCTTGAGCTGGGGCCTGTTGCGGAAATGGCATCATCGAAAAGAAGCTGGGGCTCTGAGCGGGCCCGGCAGGGCCGCCATAAGCCGGAACGCCATAGCCTTGAGCCGGGGCCTGTTGCGGAAATGGCATCATCGAAAAGAAGCTGGGGCTCTGAGCCGGGGTAACCTGGGGTGGCATCAAATAGGAATTGCCCATGCCGCCCATCGGGTTCATGAAGGAATTGCCCATGCCACCCGTTGGGTTCATGTAGGGATTGAGATAAGGGTTTGTGAATTGCTGCGGGTTGGGCATCATGCCGGCCCCCAGCATTGGCGTCAACATGGTCAACGGGTTAAACATGCCGGTCGGATTCATAAAGGCCATGGGGTTCATCATCGGTTCATAACCATTTTGGGCCTGGACAGAACCGCTTGCCAGGATGAGGGTGAGAATGGGCAGGGCATGGACTTTCATACTATCTCCTCGAGGGTTGGTTTATGACTTGCTGTGCAGTCACAACAAAGCGATGGTCATGGTTTCAACTCACCGTGCGCTTGCTTTTATAGGTCACCATTTGCAGCGGCCCGCATGATCTGATCCATCTTGTCCCGGATGTCGACCGCCATCTTTGCCAGTTCGGGCGAGAGGCCCATGGAACCGTTGACGGAGTCCAGCCAGGCAATGTCCCAGTCCAGGGTCAACACCCAGATGTTCTTGTCCGCATCCTCCATGACCGCGATGCGGCAAGGCAGAAACGCGATCGCCTCGGGGGCCATTTTCATGACCTCACGACCGGCCGCAATATCGCAGTACTGGAACACTTCCATGCGCGGCGATGTGGTGTCGCCCAGTACCGCCTGGATGTCTCTCCACATGGGATTGGTGCCCACCAGCTTGAAGTTCAACTGATTGGCGCGCAACTTCATGGATTCCACCACGTCATCAAAGCTCAATCCAGGCTTGGCTTTGTACTTGGTGGTCATGTAATTCATCACATCCCGGATGTTCATGTGCATGCCCTGGGCCATCCAGGGCATCATCATTTTC
>JBAUMF010000001.1:0-2170 GCA_049578545.1 Thiobacillaceae bacterium | reverse complement strand
GCGTGTGCTCTGGCTCCTGCCCGACCAATTTCCATCCGGGCTGGGATCATCCGCCGCAGGAAATCTTCATGATGATCCGGGCCGGCAAGCGGGATGAAGTCTTGAAATCGGAATCCATGTGGATGTGTACGTCCTGCTACAACTGCATCGTGCGCTGCCCGCGCAAGATCCCTATCACCCACATCATGCACGGCCTGGCCAATTACGCTCACCGTCTTGGAGTGGCGCCAAAGAACCAGCCGACCCGCGCCTTCTCCAAACTATTCTGGAACAACTGCATCCACACCGGCCGTGTCAATGAACTCAAGCTTTCAATGGGCCTGTATTTCAAGGATGCGGAAGGCAAGATCAACATTGGCCAGGGCATCAAGAAGGGCCTGGAGATGAAGAATGTTGCGATTGGACTGTTGAAGGCCAAGCGCTTGAACCCGTTCGAGATTTTCGGCGGCCACAAATGCAAGGATCAAAAAGGCATTGCGGCGATGCTGAAAAAGGCCAGGGAGCTGGAAAACCAGCGCAAGCCGATCAAGGCTTAAGGAGATTTTAGAGATGGCAACCAAACAATACGCCTTTTACCCCGGCTGCTCGTCCCAGAAAGGGGCATCCGCCTCCAACTATCTGACTTCCGTCGAAGCAATGTGCAAGACACTGGACATCAAGCTCACGGAAATCCCTGACTGGAACTGCTGCGGTGCTTCCATCGGCTATGGCGAAGCAGGCGAACTGCCGCGCCATGTGATGAATGCACGCAACTTTGCCCTGGCCGAAACCAATTTGCCCGGGCAGGACATCGTTGCAACCTGCGCCGCCTGCTGGCTGGGCGCCAAGGAATCCAAGGAACGCATCGAGCACAGTTCGCAACTTCTGGCCGATACCCAGGAAGCGCTGCGTGAAGCCGGTCTGCAGATCAATGTCATGCCCGAGATTCGCCACATGGCGGAAGTGCTGGTGGAAGACTTCGGTTTTGACGAGCTGGGCCGCCACGTCAAAAAGCCGCTCAAGGGCATGAAGTTCGCCGGCTATGTCGGCTGCCAGACCAACCGGCCGTTCGGCATTGCCGGCGAGGACTTCGAGAACCCCATGTACCTCGACAAAATCATCGAAACCATGGGAGGGGAGGCTGTACCCTACGACCAGAAAGTCACGTGCTGTGGTGGTGCACTGGCTTTTTCCGAACCTGACAAGGCCCAGGCCCAGATCAAGGATATCGTTGAATCCGCGTATGACCATGGCGCGGAAATGATTGTCACGCCATGCCCCTTGTGCCAAGCCAATGTGGAAATCTATCAGGGCCACATCAACAAGAAATACAACACGAAGTTCAACATCCCCGTGCTGTATTACAGCCAGTTGATGACCCTTGCCTATGGCGGTTCTGGCAAGGAGGCCGGCCTGGATGGCCAGGTCATCCGCGCCAGGAAGCTGGAGGAGTTTGCCAGCAAGTAATTCCTTGTCGCGTATCGACGGAGAGCAGGGGTGTCTGCCCCTGTCTTCTGTGTGCTCCTGGTTCGTACGCTACCCATAAGAACGCTGATTCATTCTTGCTGCTCGGCCGCTGCGACCGATTTAGCCTTTACCCGCGAGCCGAATGCCGTGGAAGGTGGCAATCTCGCTGGAAAGAAATCAAGACCTTACTGGATTGCCTGGTTGTTGCACTCCTCGTGATGAAGATCCCGTGATTGTCATGGCCCCCGGCAGACCGATGCAAGGTTGAAATCGCTGATCCGCTATTTCCCCTGTCCATCACACCCCAACGCCCGTGACTAGCCGGGCGAAGTACTGCCGGTTCACCCTGTTTGAATAACTGGGCCTATGGATATGCTTTGCGTTGCAGCACTATGTGAGCCTACCTATCCAGCCTGGACGGTGCTGACGCCCGGATTCATCACGTTGCCATTCTGACGTGTTCTGGCGACAAGATTCTTTATGGAAATTGGAATCATCTGGGTGAGTTCGAGCGTAGTTTGAACGATCAAAACAGCTCGACACTCCTACATGATTGCTATGTCTTGAACTAATGGATTAATCCGAATTATCTGCGTATATTTATATTCCAGCACACCAAATACTGAATTCGTTTCCTTTTACCCCCCAACCGCTTCAACTCATAGGAGAGTCCCAATGAACGTTGCTCAACTGACCGCAGCGCTGATCGCCGCCGCTGTAATGG